>CAWFFS010000019.1:0-140990 GCA_963815145.1 uncultured delta proteobacterium | reverse complement strand
ACACCGATTTTCGCAGAGCTTAAAACGTCACAGAAATATAACATCGCTTCAGCCTTGTCAACCAAAATTCAAAGTCAACTTTGTACGCACCCAAGCCTGGTAAGCTGCAGGGGCAAGTTGTTCCAGGGCACCTGTCGCAAGATTGGATTGTGCGCACGTTTGGGATAGATGATATTGACTGTGTGTCCTGCACTTCAGGATGTTCCCTTTACCACGCACGAAATGGCGATATAACTTTGGCGCATCGCAGTCTTCAAATCCGCGTAATTTTTTAGCAAGCATGGTGTAGAGCGTGTCGGCGACCATTGTTAGCGCGATATCAAATTGCACTTTGGTTGCTATGGGTGACGACAGCGCATTGAGGTGAAAAAACTTAACGGCCTCGGCTATGCCGTTTTCAACCCGCCACCGGCGGGCGTAATTGCCGACCAGTTGCTCCAGGGGCATATCAAAATCATTGGTTATTACAAAGGCAGGCTTTTCGCGACCATTGCCACGCACGATGACTTGACGCACCTTGCCTTCGTAATTTCTCAATTCGATGGATGATTCATGCACACGGGGGTTCGGGTATTTTCTCTTGGCATGCGCAATATGAATCTGTTTCCAGCCCTCCAACTCCTCGACGTCTTGGACCATGGTGCCACCGCGGCGTCGAAGCGTGATGAATTTGACACTATACTTGGCATTGAGTTCGGACAACTTGGCATAGGAGGTAAACTTCGAATCGAAAACCAGCGTGGGTTTCACACCGCGGCTTATGGCTTTCCAGAAAGAAAAAAACTCAATGACCTGATCGTCCGATTCGCTGCGCCGGATATCCGCATTGGTGTAAAGAATCAGTTTGGATTGACTGTCTTGGGCAAAAAGCGTCAAGGCCCCCTTCATGCGCTTTCCACGCGCGCCGGCCCAATGTTTTTCCAAGACCGATTCTTCACCAAAATGAGGTACCGTGTGAAAGTCCAGGTTGATGAGTTGCCCGTCGTACAAACCCAGCCTGGATGCGTTTTGGATGAACGCTTGTTGCAGGTTGCGAATGTGTTTTTCGTCCAGCGAGTATGAATAGGTCGACATGGCCGTGCATTTGGGCAACACGTTGAGCCCGGCAAAAAGACCCAAGGCCGGATCGAAGGCATGATCGCCGACATGGGCGTAACGCTCGTTGCCGATCAATTTGAGAGCTAAAAAAGAGAGCAGATAATTGGTGGCTGGAATGATCTTGCTTCCGGGAAGTCCGGCTGACTTGGCGATACGGCCAATATCGAGTTGTCGCAAAAAGGATGCAAATAAAAAGACACCGGCGTTGTCCGAGCTCAGCCTCTGCCCGTCAAGGTCAGCCAACGAGACAACCTCGGAACGCTCCGGGATCTGTGCGCCCTTGACGGTCATGCCGGTTTTCATTCGTGTGCGTTGGGGCAATCTGGGAAAGCCTTCCTCGGCAATGACACGTTCGACGGTTCTGACGGATATTTCAATGCTATCGTCACTGAGCAGTTCTACAATTTGTCCCGCGGAAAGCAGCTGTTTGCGCCAATCGATGATTTTGCCCCTGGTTTCGGCCGAAACGCGCCTGCGTTGGGTTTTGCCCTCCGGTACAGGTTCGGCAAGGTCGATTTTTCCGTGGGCGAACTGATGCCGCAAAAGGCGAACATATCCGGGGGTGTACCCGAATTTACCCGCTACGGCCTTGTGGGATAGGCGGTCGACAAACATTGCCCTCAGGGCCTCGTATCGGCGCTGCCACTCAAATTTAGGATGGATAAAGAATTTGGCATCTCGCATGTCCAGTGTTATATTGTTGTGGCGTTTATATTGTCAATATAATTAATACATAAAACATTTATTTTCTATATGTCCAAACAATGACCTTCATCTCTGCTAAGATATAAGGCATTTTATAGAGGTTTAAGCTTCTCACGTGAAGTCTGTTTATGATGAACTTTATGTTTTATGTTCATGGTTTTGCCAATATTGCGGCATAGCATATAACATTGCAGCTGGCGAGACTGGGCCTCATCCTTTATAATCCCTTTATGGCGCAGTGACATGGCCGGTGTTTTTATTCCGGCTTACGTTCAAGATGTAATCCTTTTGCGGTGTGCGAAAATCGGTGTTGAACCGTTTGTGAATACGCAGTCAACCGCCCGGAAAACGTGTAAAGGCATATGTTTGTTTTGGTTGCGCCGATATCCGCGGCAAGAAAAATGGGATAATTCATCTTTCTCCGGCTCTTATTTTATCAAAAAAAGGCGTCCGCTCCAGTTTAATGCACTCAGCCGCATATAAATACATGGCCGCTGACCATGTTTGCCAGTCCTGCCCTTTGGGTTTACCATCCTGGGCTTTAAACCATTCATTGAACCCGAATTCCACTTTAGCGCTGCGGGCAGGCTGTATCAGTCCGGTAAGGGCTTCAAACTTTTTTCGAGCCAGTTTGTGCATGCCTGCTGCCGTCAGCGCGGCAATATAAAATCCACAGACAAAGGGCCACACCCCACCGTTATGGTAATCCCCCGGCAGGTTGAATTTTGTATATCGATGCCGCCAGTCATCATCTCCCGGATGAATAAATGGGAAAAAATTTGGCGGCAAATCTATAGCCAGGTCTCCATTGTTTTTTAGTTTCCGACACTCTTCTTCTATCCAGGAAATTATATGTAACGATCTGGAGGGTGAGGCTATCCCCGAAAGAATGGCCAGGCTATTTCCTAAAAGATCAAACCGTTCGCTATTGTACATTTTATAGGACCAGAGCGCGTAGTAAGGTTTGAATTTTATGCTCAAAGCACCATCTGTGTAGTGCTTGCCGTCCTCATCTTTGATGGAGAGGCGGGCATTGAGTTTTTTTCCCAGCAAACGTGCCCGCTCATCAAGGCCGAATAATTTCAAGTAGGTGTATACGATGGTATTCACAAAAAGACCGTACCCCAACACCCATTGTTCATCCCGCCAGTCGCTGGTAGGCATTTGCGCCACCAGAATCCGGCTGGATGGAGACTGATACGACATCCATACCATGGCCTTTTTTGCCGCTTCTTCTAAAAATTCCTCTTCGCCCGTAACTTCACGGAATATCTGTATGGCCATGAGAAACAAAGGCGTCGTATCACTTGCGCCGCATTCTTCGGGATCATGAACAATGGAGGGGATATGCCCGAGCTGCGTCTGATTTTTTGCCAGAACCTGAAAAACGCTTCGCAAGGAATTGATTAATGTTTCATTTCCCGTTACCAGAACCCCAAGGCTTGAAATCATCAGATCTCTTGTATATGGCTTCGGGATACCCCCACCCGGCAGTTCTCGGAAGACTGAAAAACGGCCCCCTGCTGTTATGCAACAAGCACCTCCAGAGCCGCCTTTTTTGCTTTTTCTATCAATACAGTCATTCTTTCTTCCATTACGATATCCCTAATCGTGCAGAAACAATTTCTACAAAGCGCCTGGCAACGATCTTATAATTAAAATGTTCAACCACTCTTTTTCTTGCGGCTTCGCCCAATTTTTGGCGCAGGTCGGGGCTTTCCATTAAATCCATTAAATAATTGGCAATATCATGAACACTGGCACGGTAATCAACCGTACGCGGATTCGGGAAGATGACCCTCTGTCTTTCCTGAGACCCCGATTCGCTGAACACCATGGCTTCTTTTAAGAGAATTTCCTGGGCAACTTCGGCCAACAGAGCGGTTTCACCATGGACCAGGGTATCCAGCATTCCCATGGCCTTTATTCCTATGACCGGTTTTTCACAGGCGCCGGCCTCAACTTGAGGCATTCCAAACCCTTCCAGACGGGAAGGCGCTGCATAAATATCGCAGGCGTTAATTAAATACGGCATAAACGTTCTTGATAATCGATTCATCACATTAATTATGTTCTGGCTGATCCCCAGTTGGTTTGCCAGTTTATGATCAGATGCATTTTGCATTTCGGTTCTGTCCTGGGGCCAGACCTTGCAAACATATTTCCAGGGAGGGGCTTTGGGATTATTGATGGCCAGCGCCTGCATCACTTCCAATGCCCCCTTGGAAGCGGCATCACCGCCAACGGTTAAAATCATCATGTCGTCCGGCCCAATCCCCAATGATTGCCTTACCGCCATCACCTTGGGATCTGTCTTGTCCATGGGATGAAACGCATCCGTATCACAGCCCACAGGCAGCACCTCAATATTGTCTCCATTTATTCCATCTCGGATATAGACCTCTTTCACCCAGTTTGAAGTGACTAAAATGAGCGGCAGGTTATTTAACATCTCACGATAATTTGAAATATACCCATCGGCAACCAGCCATGGAACAGGCTGAACACCATGCCGCTGAGGATGAAGAATCAAGTCCGGAGTATGCCCCCAATAACCGACCCCAAGAACAACATCCGGTTTAAACCATCTGTAGTACCACTCTTTTTCCTGAGCCGATTCAAAATTCACGGGGTGGGCGTCGACACCCATTTCTTTTAATCCTCTGTATAGCAATTCTCCTTGAGTGGCTAAACCACCGGGAGAGGCAGGATAATCATATAAAAGCAGAACTTTCATTTTTCAGCTCTCCTTGTTGATCGCTTTAATCTTTTCCTCTGAGACAAATTCAAAACGTTTCAGTTCGGTCAAGCTCAAGGCGGAGCGGAAATTTCAACCACAGACATACTAAGCGTATTTCGAGGATTGAAATTTTCGCCCAACGCGGAGATCGGCCGAAATGGGGCGTTTTGAAACTGGCTCCCCTGCCTTGAAACACCAGAAAGCCTCTGTTTTCGGTGTTGTCAACGCCTCAAAACCGTCTGCTGAAAACCGATATGTTTTCGTAATAATACTATGCTTTTTGAGCCAGATAGTTTCAGGGAGTTCAATGATCCATGTCGGCATTTTTAATCGCCTCGGAATAATGAGCTTTGTTGTCATCTTCATACGCAAAAAACCATAACTGAGAGGATGTTATCTGTTCCCTCTCCCATAAAAAAGAGACTGCTCTGCCGGTCTCTTCATGCCGTTTATGTCGGGTATATTCTCCGGCAGGACTATGGGTAACAATCAGATCATAATTAATCTGTCGGCAATAAAGAAGTAATTGATTTTTCAATATCCTCTTTCAGAAGTGGTTTTTGTTCCGGGCCATCGTCAAGGTTTCCCATCGCTCCGCTTGCGCCATAAACTTTTAAAGCGTTAAAGAACTTTGGCGCACGATCCGTATCATTTGCTCTGCAAAGAGATATAATTGTCCATTTGCACCCAGGATTCATCAAAATCATTCCGCCGGCCCATAAGGTTTCATCATCGGGATGCGCGACAATGACAGCGATCTCTTTAAAATCAAATTCTTTATTCAAATTCATTGCCGATTTTCCTCGCTCTTTGAGGATGATCCAGGTCAATTTCCTTGTTTCAACGCTGTTTCTACTAGTAAATTCCAGCCCATCGCCAGTTCCAAATAGGGATTAAAGTCGCCATAATCCGGGATTTGCAAGGTGGGAAAAGATGTTTGCTCAGGTGATATGGCAATGACCGTCATCCCTAATTCTGCTACCAATGTTTTTTGTATTTTGGGTTCTTCTTCCCGGAAAGGATCTATAACGACGATGATATCATCCGGTGACATTACCTCTTCAATTCCGTGAACCGCATACGTCCCTTCAAGGTAATCGGATTGTTTCCTTGAGATTTCATTTGCTTTCAGTGCTAATTCTTCCGAAACGCCGTTATTTCTACCTGCGAAATAAATCATTCTGGAAGAAACCATCTTATTCATTATTTTTTCAGGAATTTCAGCTTTTAAGACCTGTTCAATCAAGTTCCCCAACTTTTCCAGGTCGGGAAGTTTTTTATTATTGGATTTTCTAAATAGTATATCGTAGAACAATGCCTGCTCGATAACTGTTTTTGTGGCCGCCACAGCCTCTTCATGACCGCTTTCCATGTAGATAGGCACAATCTGCATTCGTGATAATTTCAGTATTTTTATGGGCAACCACTGCAATAATATTTTTATGTTTTCTCTTTTTTAATGTTTCGATTAATTGAACGCCTTCTTTTGTTTTGCCCGAATTTGAAGCAATAAAAACAGTATAATCATCAAGATCATATTCGGCAGACTGACTTGCGCCTTCCGTTATTATCGTTTCTTTATAGTTATGATGCCGGGCATCATAGATAACCTTTTTTGCCGGAAAAATTCTTGAAGACCCTTCGCCGGTTAATAATATTTTTTTATGTTTAATATGTTTTTTGAATTCGAAAATTCGAAACGGATCCATGGCCGCTAAAACTCTTTTTACTTCCAGCATTTCCTTGACCAGGAAATATTTTCGATATTTTTCATCATTATCGTTCATGAATAAATGTTACATCTCAAACCGAGCCTATTACATAGATTAAACAGACCATAAGAACTTCATATTTCTAAGTTACAGGATGCATATACGCCAGCAAATTTTTGACTGAAACGGTTGCAATGCCTGAATTTATATCAGACATGGCATAGGGAATGACCAGTTCATTATTGTGAATGATCGAACCGCACGAGTAGACGACATTGGGTACATACCCCTCCCGTTCTTTCTCATTGGGGGTCAGAAGCGGTTCATTCAAACGAGCTATGATACGGGTTGGATCTTCAAGGTCCAGCAGGATGGCGCCGATGCAATATTGGCGCATGGGCCCCACCCCGTGGGTAAGGACGATCCAGCCCTTATCGGTCTCTATGGGAGAACCGCAGTTGCCGACCTGGATGAATTCCCAGGGATATTCCGGCACCTGTATTACCTGTGATGTCTGCCAGAAATGGATATTGTCTGAAAACATGATATGATTGTTTTCTCCGTCCTGGCGTGACAACATGACATAACTGCCGTTTATTTTCCGCGGGAAAAGAGCCATCCCCTTGTTTTGAACGGCCTTGCCGTTGAGCGTCAAAATTTTAAAGCGAATAAAATCCTCCGTTTCGATCAACTGAGGCAAAATGGCAACCCCGTTATAGGCCGTATACGTGGCGTAATAAGTAGCGGATTTGTTACCGTTGAAAAATTGAACGAACCGGGCGTCTTCAATCCCGCCGCTCTCATTTTTCGATACAGGGAATATGACCCGTTCAGAAATTCGGTGATCGGCATGAAATGCCACCTCATAATTGGAATCCGCAAGCCATCTGATAATGTCAAAGGTTGCGTTCTGGACAGTCTGAGAAAAATTCGGGTTGGCTCTGAGAATGTTTATTTGTTCTATGAGTTCTTTACAGGTAAATTCTTCGGCAAGACAGCTCATAATGTGCTCGGTAACCTCGTTGCCGACCCGCATTTCATTCAGCTTGCGCGCAAAGACAATCCGGTTATAGACAGGATCCTGTTGCCGATCCGGAGTTTCAACAAACTTATTTACGGGATCGAAACAAAAGGTGTTGTATCGGTTCAATACACCGCTTCGAAAAACAATGGAGGAAATATGACCTTCACCTGTGGCACTCAGACTCATGACAAAGCGAAGGCTGCCTTTTTCGAGGTGGCTTTGATCCGGATGAGGGACAATGGACGGGTTAAACAGAGCCGCTGATTCAATGGCATATTCCTTTGTAAAATAAGCACCCAAAAGCGCCTTTTGAACATCGCTGAGCAATCTGTCCTCTGGAAGAAGAGACGCTACTCGATTTAAGTTCTGTTCAAAAGTGTGAAAAATGTCTTCATGCCTGCCGGAAAAATCCTTTACGATTTTTTTAAGCAAGGCGTTGGCTTGTGCATCCGGCAGATTCATGACCCGGTCAATAATTCTGGAGATGCGATCCCGGTCACCAGGAAAATGCGGGCGGGTAATTACCCGGGATGTATCCCCGAGGATCTTGTTTGGCTTTCTTTTCACTTTCAGTTTCATGTGCTGTTTTGCCTGCATATCAAGATTTCCTTATAATAAAGTTACATTGGGGGCCGGGGAGATGTAAGACAAAGAGACACCAGGTCATCAATAACGGCTGTACCGACGCACATAACCGTATCCGCGCCGCCCCAGTAGATTTTTACCGTACCGTCTTCTTCCGGAACCGCGCCGCAAGTAAAGACGACATTGGGCACATACCCGGTTACCTCCCAGGGATCCTCGGGCTGCAAAATCCACTGATCGGAAACACCGATGATATTGGCCGGATCATCCAGGTCATGCAGGGCCGCGCCAAGTCGATACACCGATCCGGACATGGTTTTAAAAACACCGTGGTAAATATGAAGCCAGCCTTTGTCAGTTTTAAAAGGCGGTGCGCCAGGCCCGATCTTCATTTCATCCCAGTGATAGGCCACCGGCTTCATGATCACCCGGGAATCACCCCAATGCACGAGATCCGGAGAATAGGAAATCCAGATCGACCACGGCGAAATTTCGGAATGGGGTCGGTCCAGACGCACATACCGATTGCCGAACTTTTCAGGGAAAATAACCACGTTGCGAAGATCAGCCTGGGTGATCAGCGCAATACGTTCCACTTTTTCAAAATCACGGGTGCGCGCCAGGGCAATCCGCACCCCGTGACGGGAATAGGCGCTATAAGTCAGCAGGTACTCTCCCTCCACCGGGCAGATTCTGAGGTCTTCGACACCGAATGCCTCATATTCGGCAAAAACTGTGTCCGTTGAAGGTGTCAGAAAGGGTTTGGGGTGAACCGTAAATGAAAACCCATCCTCGCTGTCGGCCCGGCCGATGATGGAACGTCCGTTCAAAAGATGCGACCTGAAAAGCATAATGTACCGATCGTTGTGTTTAACGATTCCCGCATTGTGAACAGTGGCGACCGGATATGGCACATCCTTTTTTGTCAGGATGGGGTTTTGGGGGAACCGTGTGACTATCGGGGGATGCGATTTTCATTGTTGGGTTTCTCCTGTAAAATCAGTTCATAAACCTGTATATATTCTTTGATCATGCGCTCGACGGTGAAGTTCCGTTCAACATGGCGACGACAGGTTGCGCGGTCAATTTCCTTTATCCGTGCGACCGCCTGAACGGCCTCGTCCACAGTGTCCACCAAAAACCCAGTTTCGCCGGTTTTGATAAGCTCCGGCATGCTGCCCCTGTTAAATGCGATCACCGGCGTACCGCAGGCCATGGCTTCGATTACGGACAATCCGAAAGGCTCATCGAACCGTATCGGATGAAGCAACGCGCAGGCTTTGCCAAGAAGTTCGCTGCGCTCAGTGGGACCGACACTGCCGATATAAATTATCTTGTCGTTGTCGATCCGAGGGGCGACATATCGGTCATAGTAAGCCTGGTCCTGGATAATGCCCGCCAATATAAGCTTTTTATGGCATGCCTCAGCGATTTCAATTGCCTCCCGGGCACCCTTGTCATGGTGAATGCGTCCGAAAAAAAGCAGATAATCATCCGGAGCACGCTGAAAATCAAACTGCTTGATATCGATGCCGTGATGGATGGTTCCGATATAATCGAGATCCGGCGACCGGTCAGCGTCGCTGATGGAAACATAGAAAGTTTTGCTGTTGTATTTCTTGAAAACCGGCAGAATTCCGGGGGATGAAAACCCGTGAATGGTAGTCACCACCGGCGTGGTGGTAAGACCGGTATAAGTCAACGGCAGGTAGTCAAAGTGGTTATGGATAATGTCAAACCCATCGGCATGTTCAAAGAGTTCTGAAATGTGAAGGCACTCCCATACCTTTGGAATGATAGATCGGTCCTCTTCATAGCCACGCGGGCAGACGGCATGCAGGACGCCGCTGGTCTGCGAGTCCGCCGTTGCAAACAGGGTGACATCATGACCGCACGATACCAACCCCTCGGTTATAAGGGAGGCTACGCTTTCCCAGGGTCCGTAATGGCGAGGCGGTGTACGCCAGGCAATCGGTGAGAGCATGGCAATGTGCATGAAGTATCCTTTTCTAATCGGTTGCCTGGGGCGGCAATTGGTTTAAAATCTCATCGGCATAGAGCTTCTGCAAAGTCATCAGTGAAAGCAACCAGGCAAGAGTAGACTCGGCGCCTTCATTCTGGTTGATGCCGTCCGCCATCAACCCATCCCGGCAGCCGCCGGTTTTGGGATCATAAAGGGACATATTCAGGTCATTTTGTCCGAGAAACCAGTTAAAGCACATGGCCGCGTCCTCAAACCATGCACGGTCCCGGGTAATATTGAAGGCTTCCACACAGGCTTCAACCATGGCATTGGCCTCAATGGGCTGCTGGTCGAAACGGGCTCTGGAACCTCCTTTTTCATACCAACCGTTGCTGCCGATGGGCACAAAGTGTTTGTCTTCGGTTTGAACAGCAAGCAGCCACTTTAGGGACCTGAGTCCCATATCGATCATGTCGTTTCGTTGCATACGCAGGCCGGACAGCAGCAGGGCATGGGGCAGTTTGCCGTTCCCATAGTTTAGAGAGTTCTCAAGCCATGGCCAATCGTCTGTTGCATAATTTTTAAACTGATTGAACAGCCTGTCGGCAAAAACTTCCCGGACCCTGCGCGCATCGCTGTCGCCGGAAAATTTATCGAGGTAAGCGTGAATGCCCACCAGGGAAAAAGCGATGGACCGGGGCGAATGAAAATTCTCCGCAACTCTTAATGCTTTTTTAAAGAGAGTGGTGCTCATTGCGAGATGCCCTGGATTTTGAAAAAAAGCCACTGCTTTGCCAAGGCACCAGATCGATCTGCCATGGGCGACTTCGGACCCGATCTCCTCCATCCACTGCCGTGAATACGTCATGAAATTTCGAAACCGCCCATTTTTTTCATTATAGGCATACAGCAGAAATCCGAGATAATGACTGCTGAGAGAATCAAGACCAAAGCCGTTTGTAGGCAAATATTTCTGTCCCATGGCGGCTACCAGCAGTGCTCTGGCATTATCGTCGGTGCAATAACCGTGGGTGCGATCGGGGATGGTATAATTGGCATGTTGCAGGATACCGGTATCATCGGTAAAGGCTTTCATATGGTCGAGTTTGATCTCCGGAAGCTCAAAATTTGTGATGGCCTTGATGTTTTCAACGTAGGAGTGCCGGGGGCGGGGGTTTCGGGTGCGGGTTTGCCGCACTTCACTGAAAACCTGGAGATATTTTCGCGAGACCTCCTTCCAGATCGCATCTCGGCTGAACATATAGGCTTTCTTACGCATTGCATGCCGGTCGAGGTCACTCCCCAGAAGGTCTATGATCTGCTCCGCCATGGCACCCGGATCGCTGAAGGGCACAATCCGTCCCCGTCCTTCGTCAAGCATTTCGGTGGCGTACCAGTACGGGGTTGAAATGATGGCTTTGCCGGTTCCCATGGCATAGGCAAGGGTTCCGGAAGTGATCTGGGCCTCTTCAAGATACGGGGTTATGTAGATATCGGCAATACCGAGGAACTCACACAACTCTTTCAGTTCGACAAAACGATTTTGAAAAATGACGTGTTCGCCGATACCGAGTTTTCGAACGAGTTGCTGGAGCATGATACGATATTCATCCCCATGAAACTTTAAGATATTCGGATGGGTTGTGCCCAAGACAATATAGACCGCCTCCGGATATTTTTTTATGACCGCCGGAAGCGCCTGCAACACATTTTCAATGCCTTTGTTGGGGGAAAGCAGGCCGAAAGTGAGCAGCACTTTTTTTCCTTCCACACCGAACTTGTCTTTGTTGAAGCTGGAGTCAATAAACGGCGTATCCGGAATACCGTGATGGATAAAGGCAATTTTATCCTCAGGCACGTTATATATATCTTTGAGAAAATCTTCCGCCTTATGGCTCATCACCACCAGCTTATCGGACAAATCGGACAGCTTGCACATGACGGCACGATATTCCGGCGGGGGATCCTTCAACACCGTGTGCAGCGTCGTCACCACCGGCATGCGCAGGTCGCTCAAAAGTTTCAGCAGATGGCTGCCGGCCGGACCGCCGAAAAGACCGAACTCATGCTGCACGCAAACAATATCCGTCTGGCTGATATTGAGAAACTGAGAGGCAATGCTGTAATCGTTCAACTTGTTCCGGCTGATCTCAAAGTGCACTTTTTCCGGATATGGATATCCCTCCGGTTTGTCGTTCATGGCAACCGCCCAACATTCAATATCAGGGGCTTCAGCCGATATGCTTTCAACGAGATCCGTAGTGAAAGTCGCAATACCGCACTGGCGGGGAAGATAGTTGCCTATGACGGCAACTGAATTGATTCCCTCATAATACTTAATAGCAGATGTCATAGAGTTCCTTCGTATATAAATTGTCGATCGGTTTTATTTTTCGATAGGCCAGATCGGTTTTGTTTTTTCTTTTTTTTCCTTCCGTTTCGCCTTTAACGTGTGGATGCTTTTTTTCTGTGCTTCATGTTTGCCCTTATCTTTTTTCCCTTTGTCTCCCATGATAGCCTCCTTATTGTTTTTTTATAATGCACCTGCCTTTATCCTTTGCCTTCTCACCGCAACTCGGCAAGGCCCCCAAGGCCAGCAGCAGTACGATTCCCATCAATCCTCTAATGGACATGATGCATTTCATTTTTCAAAGCCTCCGTCTTCAGTTCTCATAATCTTCAGTTTCTGCTTTAGGGCCTCGGAAATAAATAAGTATCCCAAGGTTGCGCCGGGTTTCGGCCCGAATTCAAGGCGCGTTGAGCGGGGCATATCGGGATATTCACCGCTCAGCGCAACACCGAAGTCGGGCCGAAAAACAAGCAGGATGGGATAATTATTTTTTTCCGAGGTCCTTAACGCCAAGTTCGCTTTTTGTGATTTATCCATAACTTTCTGAACCACTACAGCATCCCGGCCTTTGCACCATATTTTATTTCCTTCCCGGGCATTTCTTAACGCCCTTTCCATACTGGCAACTCTTATGTAATTCAATCTTCGTGCCAGACTTCCAATACTCGGTACACCGTTACCCATCGTATTAAGTTTATGAGAATAATTACTTGAAACCATCTGCAGTATAGCGATGAACAATAATAAGAAAAAAGGTCTCATTTAACCAATGATCATATTTGACCCTTTCTCGTATGGACCCGAAATAGTGGAATTCAGCTTGGATCTGCCTGGGTGATTACCAGACATTTTGATGAATAATGCATCTGGATTCCAGCTGATTGGTATTGGAAATAAGGGCCGACAACCTGAAATTGTGCAATAACAATGGTCTATTCCGCTAATCGACACCGAATCAATTTCCTGCATCCGGGAAGCGTATATCGTCCTGGCACGGTTCATGCATTATTTTCAGTAGCATCGGGTTCTCCTGAAGCGGCTTCATTTAACCGTTTTCAGAAAGAAAATTCCTATCGTTACAGGGAAGCGGTAGAGATTCAGTCACTATCAGGCAGCTCATACTCAACCTGGAGCAAGCATGATTAAACGCATATCAAACAAACTGAATCACATCGCTCTGCTTGCAACGGCTCTGCTTGCGACGGCGCTGTACGCGGCCGGCGCGAGCGCTGACGATTTTAAAGCACCGATGTTTTCGTTCAACGGCTTCGGCACCCTGGGTGTTGTCCACTCCAGCGAGGATCAGGCGGACTTTACCTCTAGTATTTTGAAGCCCAACGGCGCCGGCTACAGCCATGCCTGGAGCGCAGACGTTGACAGCCTGATCGGGGGGCAGATCACTGCCAATTTTACCCCAAAGCTCTCGGCCGTGTTACAGGTCATAGCGGAGCAGAATTACGACAATACCTACCGGCCCCATGTGGAGTGGGCGAATATCCAGTATCAGTTCACGCCTGATTTCAGTGTGCGCCTCGGCCGCACCGTGCTGCCCACCTTCCTGTTTTCCGACACCCGTAGAGTGGCTTATACCTATCCATGGGCGCGCCCGCCAATGGAGGTTTATCACCTGTTACCCGTCACCGCCGACGACGGGCTGGAGGTCCTTTATAATAAACACGTCGGCGACTTCACACACGCCTTACAGACCAAATACAGCAAAAGCGACATCAAGACACCGGGTGGCGGCACGGTCAAGGCGCGGCAGGCATTGGGGATTTCCTACGACCTCGAATATCATGCCGTCACCATGCACTTCGCATATCAACGGCTCAAGTTGACCATTGACTCAGTTAAGCCACTTTTCGACGCATTCAGACAATTTGGGCCGGAAGGGAACGCACTCGCAGACAAATATGATCTTAACGGCAAACCTACATCAGTCATTGCAGCAGGTGTGAAGTATGATCCGGGCAAGTATTTCGTAACTGCCGAATGGAGCCGTTATGCTGCCCATTCCTTCATTGGCAACATAATCGGCTGGTATGCCAGCGGCGGCTATCGGCTTGGGAATTTCACGCCCTACCTCACGTATGGCGAGGCAAAGGCGGACAATCTCTCCGACCCCGGCTTGAACCTGTCCACCCTGCCGCCCTCTTTGATAGGGCCGGCAGCCGGTCTCAATGCCGCCCTCAATTCGATCTTGAGCACGAAACCGGTTCAGAACACCCTGTCCATCGGCGGCCGCTGGGATTTCATGAGTAACGCCGCTCTCAAACTGCAATATGATCACACCGGCATCGGTGCCGGCTCGACCGGGGTATTGATCAACCTCCAGCCGGGCTTTCAGGCCGGGCGGCAAGGTCAACGTGTTCAGCGCCACGATTGATTTCGTATTCTGATGAGGCTGATTATGATTAATAAATACTACATCGGATTGATCATCATCGGGCTGTCCCTGAGTTTGGGCTCAGTTGGGGCAGCGGCCGAGGTGGTTGCGGTGGTTTCAGCCAAAAATCCGGTGACCACGCTGAGCAAAAACCAGGTCGTGGATATATTCCTGGGCAAGGCGAACCGTTTCCCTGATGGCCGCGAAGCCGTGCCGATCGATCAGGACGAAGGTTCTGCCGCACGCGAGGAGTTCTACCTCAAGTTCGCCGACAAATCTCCCGCTCAGATCAAGGCATTCTGGTCGAAGATCATTTTCACCGGCCGGGGCCAGCCGCCGCCGGAAGTATCTAATGACGTCGAAGTAAAAAAGTTCATTGCCAAACATCCCGATGCGATCGGCTACATCGATCAGAAGCTGGTGGATGACAGTGTTAAGGTAATCCTCACGAAATGATCCGGCCCGGCGATACCACCTTGACTCTCTTGAGTTATCAGGTGGCAAGGTTTGAATCGATATCCGGAATATCCGCCTGAGCCCGGATCATCTCGGCGATCTGGTCTGGCGGAACGGGCTTGTTGAGATAAAAACCCTGGAATTCATCGCATGCATTCTGGCGCAAAAAGTCGGCCTGTTCCTTTGTTTCCACTCCCTGGGCTACGACGGTCAGGCTCAGCGTCCTGCCCGTCGCGATAATGGCTTCGGTAAAGGCCTTGTCTTCGGCAACGCTGGCGAGACCATGAATGAAGGAACGGTCGATCTTGATGGTATCGAGGGGGAATTGTTTGAGCGAAGACAGTGAGGAATAGCCGATGCCGAAATCGTCGATGGCGATCCTGACCCCGATATCCTTGATCCCGCGAAATATCCGCTTGGTTTTTTCAACATCACGCATCAGCAGACCTTCGGAAATTTCAAGCTCCAGAAGATGCGCGTCCATGCCTGTGTCGGCGAGTATCTTCGTCAGGTCCGTCAGCAGGTTTTCATCGAAAAACTGCCGCTCCGTCAGATTGACGGCCATGATCAAATGAGCCAGTCCCTGATTTTGCCAGGCCATGTTTTGCAGGCAGGCGGTCCTGAGCACCCACTTGCCGATTGGTATGATCAAACCTGTTTCCTCCGCAAGCGGGATGAATCGCAACGGAGCCACCGTGCCCAGGTCCGGATGCTGCCAGCGCAGCAACGCTTCCATGCCGGTGATCAGGTCGCTGCCGATATCCAGCTTGGCTTGGTAGTAAAGCTCAAATTGATTTCGCTCCAGCGCGTGCCGCAGACCCGATTCCAGGTTAAGCCGTTCGAGTGAGCTGGTGTTCAGTTTCTCGGAATAGAACTGGAAGTTGTTCTTGCCTTCCTCCTTCGCCTTGTACATCGCGATATCCGCGTTTTTTGTCAGCGTCTGCTCATCCAGTCCGTCCTGCGGGTAGGTGCCGATCCCGATACTTGCAGTGACTCGATATTCCTGACCGGACAGGATAAATGGCCGGGCGACAGCGGAAAGAATTTTCTGGGCCACTGTTGCTGTGTATTTTTCCACATCCTGTTCCGGCAGCATGACGACAAATTCGTCGCCACCCAGCCGCGCAACGGTGTCGCTCTCGCGCAGACATGTCTTGAGCCTTGCCGCGACTTCCTGCAGCAATTGGTCGCCGGACTCGTGTCCGAGCGAGTCGTTGATGTTTTTGAAATGGTCCAGGTCGAGAAACAGCACTGCAAGTTGCCCGTTGTGGCGATGTGCCAGGTTGATGCTATGATCCAGCAGCTTGCTGAACAGGCTGCGATTCGGCAGTGTCGTGAGGCTGTCGTGATAGGCAAGGTGTTCGACACGCGCTGCGTGGGCAATATGTTCCTCGACGGCGCGCCGGCGGCTTAACGCAAGCTGATGGCTCATGCGCCACATCACCGCGATAATCAGGATCATTATAAAGCTGCCGGCTGCCGCCCGCCACAGATAGACCTGTTTGTTCCGCTGAGCAGCCTCCAATTGTTCGTCCGCGGATAATCCGACGATCACGACCAGGGGGAAACCATAGAGCTTGTATGCACTGGTGTAGCGTCGCACGCCATCCCAGGTGTTGGTTCGGAGTATGGTTTCGCTTTCCATCTCATCCTCGACATGCATTTTCAGCGCTCCGAAATCAGACTTGTCGTTGGCCGTGACTGTTTCCCCGCTGCGCCTGACAAGGAATATACCATCCTCACCGATGATGCCGAGCACGCCATGCTCTCCCAGTTTCGAGGATTCATAACCGCTGACGAAATAGGCCGCGTCGACTGAGACCATCACAATACCGGTAAACTTTTCATTGACCGAATCAAGCCTGCGGCTGAACGTCAGGCTCCACCCTCCGGTGCCGGGGTCAAGTTGCGGACGACCGACCGAGATGGCATCAGTCTGGAGCTGACTCTGGAAGAAAGCCCGGTCGGCAACATTGGCGTTTTTGAATGGACTGGTGCTGGCCACGACATTGCCCTTGCTGTCTGTTATACTAACTTTGAACACCAGCGCCGGAGGTAATAGATCCCTGGCTTTCAACTTCGGCAGTACATCCTGCGTGCTCCAGACATCATTCGCATATTTTACGACCTTCAGGGTCTGATCGATTTCGCGCAACGCGCGTAGGACCTGCGAATCATAAGTCTCGGCCAGTTCGTGGCTCAATGCAGTCGCGGTTTGCTCGGCCTGGATATGTTCGACATTGATCAGTTTCAGGGTCGTCCCCCAGATCGCGGCCAGCACCAGAACGGCGATAACAGGAAACAGGATGGTCGATTCTGTTATATGAGTAAACCAATGCTCCAGTGTCGAAGCTGGAATCTCAGTGTCCTTCAATGGCGCTTGATCGGTGGACAAGTCGTCCAAGTCAGGATTTTTCATTATTGATCCTCATTTGGCAAGAGCGTAACCATGACTTATGCTTCAAAGATCAAAGGTTTCCGCCGGTATCGGTTTGCTGAACAGGAAACCCTGCATCCTCGTATATTGTCTGCCTGATCCCTTCAGTTGCCTTGATAAAGGCTTTTTGCTCATTGTCCTCAGGAATTGCCGAATACCGCCGCAGTCTTTTTGAATACATTTCCCAAATCCTCCATGGCCGAATCGATACCTGATTTCGTTTCCTCCCACGCATTTTAGCTGGAAAAACTCAAATCATTCAACTTTTCGGAGACTGCATCCCGGTTTTGACGCAATGCTGTTAATTGCTGCTGCGCTTTTGTCTTCGCGTCTGCCCTTGTCTTTGCTTCCCCTGTCGCCTATGTCGGCGCCTTTTTTTGTGTTTAATTGATAA
The DNA here is from genome assembly GCA_963815145.1 of uncultured delta proteobacterium. Taxonomy (GTDB): domain Bacteria; phylum Desulfobacterota; class DSM-4660; order Desulfatiglandales; family HGW-15; genus JAAZBV01. The sequence continues at coordinate 123,140 of CAWFFS010000019.1, read as the reverse complement.
GAATTCCCATTTTGTGAGTGAAGTATATGGAGATTGATTAGTGATTGATAAGAATTCCCTTTTTGTTAGTAAAGTATATGGGGACCGACGTTGTATGTCAATAATAAATCACCCCACCATAGTAGGTCCTTAAAGCATCCCCAAAATGAAAAATACGTAGGACAAAGATGAAGAACAGACACATGGCAATGCGGGAGTAAACAGGCTTAAATTATAGCTTCGGAACCATCCAGTTGTTATACAAAAAGAACCCGGTCATTTTGTCCGGGTTTTCTTGCCTCGATAAAGGAGGCTTTGGCGCTCAGCACCGTAATCTGCTACGCGCATGCAGAAAACAGCTGTTTGTATCCCTCACATGCTGGTCGGCAATTTCGTAGTTCTGTTCCGCTAATCGACACCGAATCAATTCCCTGCATCGGCGAAGCGTATATCGTCCTGGCACGGTTCATGCATTATTTTCAGTAGCATCGGGTCTCCTGAAGCGGCTTCATATAATCGCTTTCAGAAAGCAAGTTCCTATCGTTACAGGAAAGCGGTGGAGATTCATTCACTATCAGGCGGCTCATACTCAACCTGGAGCAATCATGATTAAATGCATATCGAACAAACTGAATCACATCGCGCTGCTTGCGACGGCACTGCTTGCGACGGCGCTGTATGCGGCCGGAGCGAGCGCCGACGATTTTGCAGCACCGCTGTTTTCATTCAGCGGCTTCGGCACCCTGGGTGTGGTTCACTCCAGCGAAAGCCAGGCAGACTTCACCTCCACTACTCTGAAACCCAATGGCGCCGGCCACAGCCATACCTGGAGCGCAGACGTTGACAGCCTGATCGGAGGGCAGGTCATTGCCAATTTTACCCCAAAGTTCTCTGCCGTTTTACAGGTCATATCGGAGCAGAATTACGACAGTACCTACCGGCCCCATGTGGAGTGGGCGAATATCAAGTATCAGCTCACGCCGGATTTCAGTGTACGCGCAGGTCGAACCTTACTACCGACATTTCTGTTTTCGGACACTCGTAAAGTGGCTTATGCCTATCCATGGGTGCGTCCGCCACTGGAGGTCTATCGTCAGGAGCCGATTACCTCCAGCGACGGTGTTGATGCCAGTTACCAGATGCGCATCGGTGACGTCACGAATACTTTGCAGGCGCGCTTTGGAAAAAACGAAAACAAGGTACCAGCCGGCCTCGGCTCGTTGAAATCGAAGCACATGTGGGGTCTGTCCTATACATCCGAATACCATGACGCCACTCTGCACATAGGCTACGAATCAAGCCACATAACTCTGGAGGGTCTCAAGACGATTTTCGATGGCTTCAGACAGTTTGGGCCGGAAGGCATTGCCATCGCAGACAAATACGAGGTGGACAACAAAGCCGTATCCCTTGTCACAATGGGCGTACGCTACGATCCGAACGAGTGGTTCGTGATGGGTGAAGTGGCCCATCTAGCCACCCATTCCATCTTTGGTAAAGGAACCGGCTGGTATGTGAGCGGCGGATACCGGTTTGGGAAGTTCACGCCCTACCTCATGTATGGCGAGACGAATGCGGACAATCTCTCCGATCCCGGTTTGAACCTGTCCACCTTGCCCCCGCCAGCGGTAGGGCCCGCTGCCGTTCTTAATGCCGCGCTCAATTCACTCTTGAGCACGAAACCGGTTCAGAATACCCTGTCCATCGGCGGCCGCTGGGATTTCATGAGTAACGCCGCTCTCAAATTGCAATACGATCACACCCTCATCGGCGCGGGTTCGACCGGTATATTGACCAGCCTCCAGCCTGGCTTTCAGACCGGCGGCATGGTCAACGTATTCAGTGCCACAATTGATTTCGTATTCTAATGAGGCTGATTATGATTAAACGCATATCAAACAAACTGAATCACATCGCGCTGCTTGCAACGGCGCTGCTTGTAACGGCGCTGTACGCGGCCGGAGCGAGCGCCGACGATTTTGAAAGGCCTATGTTTTCGTTCAGCGGCTTTGGCACTTTGGGCGTGGTTCACTCCAGCGAAAGCCAGGCAGACTTCACCTCTAGTATTTTAAAGCCCAATGGCGCCGGCTACAGCCATGCCTGGAGCCCCGACGTTGACAGCATGATCGGGGGGCAGGTCACTGCCAATTTTACCCCAAAGCTCTCGGCCGTGTTACAGATCATAGCGGAGCAGAATTACGACAATACCTACCGGCCCCATGTGGAGTGGGCGAATATCCAGTATCAGTTCACGCCGGCTTTCAGTGCCCGCGTCGGTCGCTTTGTGCTGCCCCCCTTCCTGTACTCCGATACCCGCAAAGTGGCTTACACCTATCCCTGGGTGCGCCCGCCACTCGAGGTCTATCACCTATTACCCGTCACCGCCGACGACGGGCTGCAGGTCCTTTACAATAAACACGTCGGCGACTTCACACATACCTTAAAGGCCAATTACAGCAAAAGCGACAGCAAGCAACCGGATGGTGGGGGTGGTGGCACGGTCAAGGCGCGGCAGGTATTTGGGATTTCCTACGACCTCGAATATCATGCCGTAACCATGCACTTCGCATATCAAAGACCCCATTTGACCATTGACTCAGTTAAACCACTTTTCGACGCATTCAGACAATTTGGGCCGGAAGGGAACGCACTTGCAGACAAGTACGATATCGAGAACAAGCCAATGTCCATCATTGCAGCAGGCGTGACATACGATCCGGGCAAGTATTTCGTGACGGCCGAATGGATCAGTTTTGCTGCCCATTCCTTCATAGGCGAATTAACCGGCTGGTATGCCAGCGGCGGCTATCGGATTGGGAAATTCACGCCCTACCTCACGTATGGACAGTCAAAGGCGGACAATCTCTCCGACCCCGGTTTGAACCTATCCACCCTGCCGCCCTCTTTGATAGGGCCGGCAGCCGGTCTCAATGCCGCCCTCAATTCGATCTTGAGCACAAAACCGGTTCAGAACACCCTGTCCATCGGCGGCCGCTGGGATTTCATGAGTAACGCCGCTTTCAAGCTGCAATATGATCACACCAGCATCGGGGCCGGATCGACCGGGGTATTGATCAACACGCAGCCGGGTTTTCAGACAGGCGGCAAGGTCAACGTGTTCAGCGCCACGATAGATTTCGTATTCTGATGAGGCTGATTATGATCAACAAATACTACATCGGATTGATCATCATCGCTCTGTCCCTGGGTTTGGGCTCAGTCGGGGCAGCAGCAGAGGTGGTCGCGGTGGTTTCATCTAAAAATCCGGTGACCACCCTGAGCAAAAACCAGGTCGTGGATATATTCCTGGGTAAAGCGAACCGTTTCCCCGATGGCCGCGAAGCCGTGCCGATCGATCAGAACGAAGGTTCTGCCGCACGCGAGGAGTTCTACCTCAAGTTCGCCGGCAAGTCTCCCGCTCAGATCAAGGCATTCTGGTCGAAGATCATTTTCACCGGCCGGGGCCAGCCGCCGCCGGAAGTATCTAACGACGTCGAAGTAAAAAAGTTCATTGCCAAACACCCCAATGCTATCGGCTACATCGATCAGAAGCTGGTGGATGACAGTGTTAAGGTAATCCTCACGAAATAATTCGGCCCGGCGATACCACCTTGACTATCTTGAGTTATCAGGTGGCATGGTTTGAATCGGTATCTGGAATACCCGCTTGGTTTTTTCAACATCACGCATCAGCAGGCCTTCGGAAATTTCCAGCTCCAGAAGATGTGCGTCCATGCCTGTGTCGGCGAGTGATATCCCCTTTTCATATTGCGGCAGACCTGACCTATTTAAAAATATCATAAGAAACAACACCTCCGGATATAATCATCTTAAAACCTTCCTCAATTGTCAGGGTGGTCTTCCTTACCTCTCCTTCCGGGATAATTTCGAAAAAACCTGATGTCGGATTAGGCGATGTTGGAATAAAGACCTTGCAGTATCTCTTCCCCTGGTCATCCTGAATATGGCCTGTCAAAAAAGCCAGTGCCAGAAAATCAGGTCGGGGAAATTCCACAATAACCACAGATTTGAAGGCCACTTTATCCTGGGAAAAATTCTGGATAACCTGTTTTGATGCGGAATAAATTGTTCGTATGAGAGGAATCTGCAGCAAAACAGTCTCGCCAAATCCAATCAGCTTCCGACCTATTAAAAACTGACCTAACGAGCCCACCAGGTAAAGTAAAAAAAATAATATAAGAATAGAAGCTATCACGACTGCTATGTTTATATAGGTTTCAGGAACAACATTAAAAAAAGCAATTTTATCTATTCCTGATAAAAAACCTTTCATGATTGGTTGAAGAAAGCTTCTCAGGAAACCAAAAAGCCAACGCATGACAAGCAGAGCGACGCCAAAAGGCAGAAAAAGAAGAATGCCGGCCAGTAATCTTTTTCTGATGTTACCCTGAATTTTTTTCATTAGTAGAGTCAAAATATTACACCTCTCGATACAGTTATCTTTATATTTTTTAAAAATAAACTCATTATTTTTCCTCTGGCTTTTCAGATGGTTCGTTATTATTTTCTATGTCAACTCCAAGTTCATCTGCGTTATGTAAAGCATCTCTGGCTTTCGCAGCAGCCTTTGCTTCACGCCTTTTCGCCTTTTCCATTTCTTTATTTACCGCAGCAAATTCTTTTTCCTTTTCAATTCTAGATTCGTTTGTTCCTTCCGTAACAGCAAGAGTCAGGTCTTTCTCCTTTTTATCCACTTCTTTCTTGAGCCTGTCGAGTTCTTCACGTGCATTTCTAACTCTTTCTTCTGACTCGGTAAGATGATCCACTGCCTCAGCCATATCATGAGCTTTTCCTTCTTCCGGTTCCGCTTCCAGGTCAATGTCTTCGGATGCTGAGACAAGTATGGTTACAGGTAAACGTTCAATAAGATCGTTTATTGAACAGTTTATAATACTTGATATTTTATTACCGGACAGTTTGAAAGGAAGAAAAATTATATGTGATTTTTGAGATGTCTTCGCTATTGCTTCGATATCATTTATTATTACAATCTCAGGATCGGCTTCTATCCGCACTTCTACAAGATATTTCTTTAAATCCTCAATTTTATTTTCTTCATTCTCCTGATCTCCTACAGCCAGCACCCTTATTTTCGATCCATCCCATAAATCGTCTCTCGTCATTAGATAAGCAAGAAGCAGCATAAGCCTGCCTGTAGCATTGTCCTGCCACCACATGTCTATTCTCCGTTCATTTCCGGGTATTTCATCAAGAGAATTCCAGAAAGGATCTTCCGAATCAATTATCAGCAGGTTACAACCAAGTTTGAAGGCAACTCTGAGGTTGCTTACATATTTAAACTCCCCTATACCCGGGATGCCGCTGTAGGTTGGATCATGCCAGTTGAATAATATGCAGTTTGCCTTAACCGGTCCTATGCCAAAGGTCTGGACAAGGATATTAATTCCTGTTTTGATTGTAGGCGCAGTTATTGCCAGAGGAAAGGCCTTTAGATGATTTTCATTTATTGTCTTTATCAATTCTGCTTCAGCCTTGTCTCTTGATTTAAGCACTTTCAGTCCTTCGCCTTCCAGTATCCTTACTGCAGTCGTAAGACCGCTTCCTCCTTCTATCCATGAGGCAAACTTTAATGGAGATATTATATCTGAGGAATTGTCCGCAATTACCAGTAGTTGTGGACGCCAGTCTCTGGGATGCTCCGGTTCGGATGCAGCCTGTATAAGGTTATCTCTCACTCTTTGCAGATAATAGGAGCGCCTGCTGTCAGCCCATCTGGTCTGCCTGTTTGTCCTCCTGAGATACTGGTAAATTGCAAAAAGAACAGAAATGGCAAATAAACCTGATATCAGGTCAATAGCCAGCATAACACCAAGACAGGCGATGAAACCTGCAAGGCTGATCTTTGAATTATACCATTTGAATGCAGGCCGGAAGAACGGACTCGCTGACCTGGCTTCAAAGAATGTGGCATAGTTTAATAATCCGTAGGAAATTAGAAAAAACATGGAGACTATTGGAGCAATTACATTGAGTTTTCCCAATCCTATGGTGGCAAATGCAATTAATGCGGAAAGCAGTACACAACGCCTTGGATTTCCGGAAGGACCAAAGCCTTTGGCAAAGGGATTTAAAAAAGGAAATATTTTATCACCTGCCAGTGCCTGCAATATCCTCGGGGCTCCCATAAATGAGGCCATGGCAGAGGAAAGTGTTGCAGCTATAACTCCTGCGTTTATTAAAAACTCCCATATAGCAATTCTGTCCATTGATTTATAATCACCTGCAAGGACATCATTGGGTAAAGAAGCAGAAAAAATAATAGCCGCACCAAAATAAACAAGTATGGATATTCCAACTGCTAAAAAAGTACCCAGAGGCAGACTTTTCCCCGGATCTTTGAGGTCCCCTGACATACTTACACCCTGGGTAAATCCAGTCACTGCCGGGAAAAAAATTGCAAATAATATCCAGAAACCGGGTCCTGATTCAGAGGATGACCAATTGTGAATGATGTTTTCACTATTCCAGTGAATGACTCCTCCAATGAAAAAGGACAGCAGCGCCGCACCTAAAATTGCCATAACAACATATTGAAAGCGCGTCGCCCAGTCAGCACCCTGCCATGCGAAAATAAAGAGAAAAGAAACGGCTGCAAAGGCAATTATCTGGGGTAAAAAACGATGACTGAAAGGTATCATTGCAGATAACGCCTCAGCGAAGCCTATACAGTAAAAAGCAACTGATATAGACTGGGCAAGGTAAAGTACTATCCCTATTGCACCTCCGAACTCAAGACCCAGTGTGCGGGAGATAAGATAATAGTCACCCCCCCCCTTGACTTTGAGGTTCGTGGCAATTGCTGCGAGAGAAAAACTGGTAAGCACTGATATGGTATTAGCCAGTGCTATTATTATCAATGCCCGACCAAGGCCCGCACTACCCACAACGTAGCCGAGTCTTAGAAAAAGGATTATACCCAGTATTGTCAGGACACTTGGTGTAAAAACACCTGCAAATGTTCCTAGAGTGCCACTCGTTATCTTATCATCGTTTTTCATTTAGTTTTCTTTACTGATATTATTAACTCCCACATTTAAAGGTCTGGAATTATCTCCGGCGAGATAGACTGTCTGGGTCGGGAACGCAAATTCAATACCTTCATCATTAAAACGTCTGACAATTTCGCTGTTAAACTTTTCAGTAAAAGACATATAAGCCCAGTAATCAGGTGGATGATACCAGTACAGGACCATTATATTCAGGGAATCAGCATTGAGTTCGCTGAAATATACTTTCGGCGGAAAGTTTTCATTCATCCCTTCATGGTTATCCAGCATCTCCTTTATTATCGCTACCGCCCTGTCAATCTTTTCGGGCGGTGTATCATATGTAATCGTTATATTGGCTGTCCGTTTTATAAAAGGTCTTTTACCAATATTCTTTATTATCTTATTGGCCAGTTCTCCATTTGGGATTGTTACAAGATGCCCGTCAAGAGTCCTTATCTTCGTTGACCTCATACCAACTGTCTCCACTGAGCCATCATAGCCGTCAACAACTATCCTGTTACCCATTTCAAATGGCTTATCTACAAAAAGGACTATGGAGCCAAAAAAATTTTTAAGTGAGTCCTGGGCGGCAAGAGCTACTGCCAGACCGCCTATACCAAGGCCTGCGATTATGGATGTAATGGGCTTGTCGCTTAAAATCTGGGCAATTTGTACAAGCAGGAGGATAACTATCGTTGCACGCAGGCTTTTTCTAATGACTGGCGACATCATGTCGTCGAGTGTGTTTTCGCTCCTTTTTGCCATCCTGTCAAACCATTCCGCAGGTATCTCAACCAGCCAGTATAAAAAATAACCTATTGCTATATTAAGCAGTATAAGACTTATGACATGGGATACATGTTCCACTGTTGAATGGAGTTCTAATAATGTCAGTCCAATATAGATCCCTATGGAGGCAAATAAAAATACAGAACTTCTTGCAAGTGCCCCCAGAGTGGCTGCCAGCATAATGCGCTGCTGTTTTCTGAATTTTTCTCCCGTTCTATCCAGTATTAATTTTGCGGTTTTTCCGACCATCAGAGAAACAAGGATTATAGCGAAGAGTAAAATAATCTGCCATATACCGTTCCATGCAATGTCATAATTCAGAAATGAATCCATAATCAACTCTCCTGCAAAGTACTATCTGGTTGACTTGAGATGTCTCAGATAACTGTTCATTAAAAAACCAACAATAATACCGGCTATAAGGATAATTGTATTTCTTTTTTAAAATCGACGCAAGCGGGGGGTATTAAACCCAAGCTATACAATAAATTGAACATTTACTATAGCATAATTCTGGACTATGAAAATTACAGTCAGAAATATAAATACAATAACCGCAATAAGTTTAATTTCCATATCACCCCCATAAAATATTTCAGTTTATTAAACGCAATTTCCCCGCCATATAAAACAGTGTATATCGACAGTAAAACATTGATTGTTTATTGCTCGAATTTGTAACCAAGCGTAAACATCAGTGCCCTGTCAAAACGTTTTTTTCCAGGCGGGGGATCATTGTCCCAGTCCAGATTTAACTGCAGGGATGCATTAAAGCCGGTGAACAGAGGAATGCGTAATCCCGTCTTGCTCTTTATAAACCAGTCGTTCGTATCTTCGAAACTGCCGTATCCTTCATGAAAATGGAAAAATTGAAAGTTTCTGTTATGAAAATATCTATCATAGCTGACTGCCCACCTGCCTGATATGAAGTTCTCATCTGATATGGTCATATAATCTTCAGTAACATAGTTGATACCTGCCTCAATGTAAAGATTGGTTATAGGAGTCTCCAAAAACTGGTATCCTGAACCGACACCATAAAGAGAACGCAGGTTCAAATCCACCAGTTTATCCGTCTCAAAGCTTGTGTTAGCATAGGCAAACCATTTTTTTGATATAAAATAATCATATTTCAGATGGCCGTGTGAGTTGTTTTCAATCGTTTTACCACTGTCTTCCGTCCTGTTCAGGTTTCCTCCCGCAGTATACCTGTTTTCCGCTGTTCTTAATATCACTTCGCCGTCAAAATATGTGGCATCCTGATTTGAATTTCCCCTGATGGAGTTTATTCCCATATTTGCCCTGGCTTTTATCTTCAGTCTTTCCATAACATCAACAGCTTTTACATCTGCAATATCAATTACCTCGCATTGGCCGGTTCTATCGCCACTGAGTCTGACCCTGCCCTCCTCCGCATCCTGTGTCATGCCCCTGATAAGGTAGCCATTATTTAAGATCACAGAAATTTCCTTATCTGTTTTCATGCTGACTACTTCAGACCATTTTATACCTAATTCACCTGCGTATGATGTATTAAGAGTAAGTTTATTGTCCTTCATACTCAGGATATCTCCTGAAATCCTGTCACCATTTTTTAAATGTATTTCATCTGCAATTAAAAGGCCGTCATTTAAAACATTTATAAGTAAAATCAGAAAACATACACGATAAATTTTCATTCATAACTCCTGTAAAAAACATAACAAACCCAAACCATTGCCTGTCAACATGGCAGGCTACCGTTCTGACTATTATTATAATAAGGGGATTTTTTTAATCAGAGGATATATCTTATACTTGCGGGATTTTTTACAGTCAATATTATTCAACGGGTAAGCCCAAATCATATTTGGGGTCAGTAATTTTTGGCTAAAAATCGTATTTAATGGATTAACTACATTTCCGGTGATGCCCTTTTCCCGAAAATATATCCGAAACACACCTTACATTGGTTTTGATTTTTAAGGATTATCGCCTTTGTCTTTTTGAGAACGTAAGTACATAATCCTTAAAAATTCAAAACCGGACACTCAGTACCGACCTATATGCGTATATATTTTCGTGAAAAGGGCATCGCCTCCACAGGAGCCCGAAAGCAACCCAGGAAAATTGCATGATTATTATTCATGCCTAATTCATACCCCACAGCAGGCAAAGGATATTGTTTTTCAACCTGACTGGTATCCATCCGGAATTTGTTCAATTCCGGGAGGGAGTTGCCTAGTTTGACAGGTGATAACCCAGTGTAAACATCAGCATTCCATCGGTTTTCTTCCTTCCTGGCGCAGGGCTTTTATTCCAGTCCAGATTATATTGCAGAGATGCGTTTATATGGGCGAACAGAGGAACACGGATACCAGTCCTGCTTCTGATAAACATATTGTTTGTATCCTGCAGACTTACATACCCTTCATGGAAATGAAACAACTGGAATGCCTTGTTAAAAAAATACCGGTCATAATTGACGGCCCATCTTCCGGCTGAAAAGGATGTGTCAGTACCGGTAATATAATCTTCATCCACATAGTTGATACCACTCTCGACAGAAAGATTGGTAACGGGAGTTTCAAAGAACTGATATCCGGCTCCAATACCCAGAGTAGATCTCAGGTTCAGGTCCTGGAACCTGTCCTTTTCAAAAAGCGTGTTGCTGGAAGCAAACCATTTTTCAGAAAGGAAATGATCATACTTTACATAGCCTGACGAATTACTTTCAGTCTTCACGCCGTTTTCTTTAGAACTGTTACTTTCAACGCCTGCAGTGTATTTGTTTTTTGCCGTTCTGGCAGAAAATTCACCGTCAAAATGGGTTGAACTTCTGTCTGTATTACCACTTGTAACGGTTATCCCGATATTTGCCCTTGCGTTGATCTTCACGGCAGGCTCCTTTGGCGCATTTATGGATTTTACATCCGCCATGGAAAAGGACATGGTATCGACAATTTTATCAGTACTCAATTTCATCTTGCCCTGTTCAGATTCTCTGGTGCTGCCGTTAATCAGGGTATCATCATTTAAAAGGACTGACACTTTTTGATCCGTTTTAATATTGTCAACCTGGGACCAGTCAATAACTATATCACCCGCATAGGTGGTATTTATGGTAAGTTTATTATCCTTCATGTTAACAAGGCTTCCTGAGATCCTATCCCCGTTTTTAAGAAGAATTTCATCAGCCTTTAAAGGACTGACGTAAAAAATCGTTATAAATAAAAGTGTGCTGACAAGGCATGTGCTAAATTTTCTCATGGTATCTCCCTTTAGATAACAGAATTTAACCGGATGTGATTTTTTGTTCTCAACTAAATTGAACACAGATTTAATAAAGCCTGAATCTTATCCTGAATATAAAAGAAAAACTATATAGATCAAGTAAATGACAAGAAAAATTGCTCCTTCCCATCTTTCCAGCAGATGTTTTTTCCCTGTAAACATGCTAAAAAAAAGTAAAAGACTTGCAAAGATAACTACAGCTATGTCGATATTACCTGAATTTTGAAACGGAAGCGGTCTTATTACCGAACTGATTCCGAGCACGAAAAGAATATTGAATATGTTCGAACCGACCACATTGCCGACAGCAATATCAGCCTTCTTTTTATATGCGGCAGCAGCAGAGGTTGCAAGCTCCGGAAGAGATGTACCAAACGCAACGATAGTCAAACCGATAACATCCTGACCGATACCAAGGGCGGTTGCCATTTTCACAGCACCATCAACAATCCACTTCCCGCCCAGAGTCAGGCAGGCGAATCCAAGAATAACCATAATACAGGATCTGGGCAATGAGTATTCGGCGGCAGGAACCTGATTTTCCATTCCATCAACTTCCGAGGCAATGGAATACGAATAATACAGGAATATTATAAAAAACAGCAACAGCAATAAACCGTCTGACCGCGTGATGATACTTACGGGTTCACCGTCTATGATCGGCCCGTTTACCATAATCCCAAGGGCGATGATTGCCAGCAGGCTGAATGGGATTTCCTTCCATACTGTCCCTTCAGTTACCTTTAGCGGGTATATCAGGGAAGATACGCCAAGAATCAATAAAATATTGGCGATATTGCTGCCAAGAATATTACCTATGGCTATCCCGGTATTTCCGTTTATGCTTGCAATGATGTTAACAAACAGTTCAGGGGATGAAGTACCGAATGCTACGACTGTAAGCCCGATAACAAGATCGGAAACATGAAAGCGTCTGGCCAGTGAAGATGAACCTTCGACAAGAATATCGGCACCTTTTATAAGTAAAAAGAAACCAGCTGCAAAGAGAAAATAGACCAGCATCTACTATATCCGGGGATAAAATTAAGATAGTACTTCACCATAATAATCATAGGAAATTATTTAACGAAAATTCCGGGGAAAATCTATTCAACGGTTATTACACTGTTTAACGTGCCGTGTTCATTGTATGTCACATTCTCATTTGCCGGGTCATGCCACCATTCACCGCCGACAAAATATTTATATTCATATCTGCCAGGCGGGATGATCACTGTTTTAGACCACAAACCCTCGCCATTTTTTTTCATATGGTGTTTTTTTATGTCCCAGTTATTAAAAGAGCCGGTAAGGGAAACATCCTTTGCACCCTGGGCGGAAAGCAAAAATGTAACCCTCCTCTTTGTTACCTTCTTTGTTACCTTCTTTGTTACCATTTTCTTTTCTCCTCTTCAAAGAAAGTTGATAATAGATTGGGTAACTATACCATATTTCCGGTGAGATGTTCCAATAATTATCTGTAACAGTGCATATCATGGCTTTTATATCTCGCAGCTTTGACCATTTCTTATTTCAGGATCAAGCTGCCCTAATAGTGCCCAGGCCTCTTCAGCAGTTTCTACAAATTTAAACAGATCCAGGTCCACCGGTGAGATCGTGCCCTCTTCCACAAACATATCAAAATCTATCAACCGCTTCCAGTAATCCCTGCCAAAGAGGAGTATCGGTATCGGTTTTATTTTTTTAGTCTGGACAAGCGTAAGTGTTTCAAACAGCTCATCCATTGTGCCGAATCCACCGGGAAAGGCTATCAACGCCTTTGCCCTCATAAGAAAATGCATCTTTCTTATTGCAAAATAGTGAAACTGAAAGCAGAGCTCCGGAGTTATATATTGATTCGGGTGCTGTTCAAATGGCAAAACTATATTCAACCCCAGGCTTTTGGCCCCGGATTCATGAGCGCCCCTGTTTGCAGCCTCCATAATACCCTTTCCGCCGCCGGTTGTAATAACATAAGCCTTATTTTCAGACTTCTGGCAGTATGAAGATATCATTTTTGCGAGTTTTCTTGCTTCTTCATAATAGGTGCTGTTTTTGACTGCCCTTCTGGCTATTATCTGCTTTTGAAGCAGCGTACTGTCATCCGGATTTTCCTTCAGCTCCACCTCGACCTTTTCAAGTTCCTTTGACGCTGTCTCAAAGTCCAGAGTCCTTGCACTGCCAAACATAACTACTGTCGACTCAATACCATGTTCCTGTTGTATCAATTCAGGTTTTAAAAGCTCAAGCTGGAGCCTCACTGGCCTTAAATCATCGCGAAGTATGAATTGTTCATCCTGGTAGGACAGTTTATATGAAGGAGACAGGGTCTGGGGTGTCTCTACTGTAATTTTAGCGGCCTGCGCTTCTTCATGTGCATGGGCATAAGGACTTATTCTTCTTTTGGCTTGAGGCATAATAATCTCCGTTTATTTATTATATTTTAAAAAAGGAACAACATATCTTTGTAATATAAATGATTCAACGAATAAATATTTTTTTATATTATTAATTGCCTACAGAAAGTTGTTCATGGTAAAAATAATGTACTGTTTAATAATCGTCAAAATCAGGGATTCCGATTAAATATAATTTGAGACCAAAGGGAATATTCACAAAATAACAGGGAAACCGAGGCATATAAAATGAATCTTCAACGTATGTTGAGACCAAAAAGCATAGCTGTTATAGGAATATCTTTAAGTAACGACAGGCATCCGGCAAACATCATCTTCACCAAAAATCATTTCAGACAGCCAGTAAAGGTGTACCCGGTTAATCCGCGGGGCGGCAAATCCCATGGGGTAACTGTTTACAGCAGCATTTCGGAGATACCCGAGCCCGTGGATCTGGCTGTTATTTCAGCCAGGGCGGAATTCTGTCCCGATATCCTCAAAGAATGTATTGCTTCCAATGCCGGAGGTGCGGCAGTCATATCAGGTGGGTTTGCCGAAACAGGGAATACGGACCTCCAGAACAGTATGGCCCGGATGGCCATCGAGGCTGATTTCCCATTTATAGGACCCAATTGCCTTGGGTTATATGTCCCGGATGTACTGGATACCTTTTTTCTTCCATCCGAACGAATAGTCAAACCCCCCAAGGGCAATGTCGCCATAGTGAGCCAGAGCGGTGGTATCCTCGTAGATCAGATGGTTAAATTTGCAGGTGAAGGTGTGGGGGTGTCCCTTGGGCTCAGCATAGGGAACAAGGCTGTTATAAATGAAATAGAACTCCTGAATTACCTGATACAGGACAGTGAAACGGATGTCATCACCTTTTATATAGAGGGGTTCGGAAACATGGAAGGCCGTGATTTCATGATAGCGGCAGGGAAAAGTCCCAAGCCAGTAGTGGTTTTTAAGGCCGGCAAAAGCGCCGGGGGCAGCAGAGCGGTAACCAGTCATACTGCAAGTATCGGCGGAAATTATAGAATATTCTCGGATATAGCCCTGCAACACGGGGTTATCGAGGCAAAAAATGAGCAGGAACTGATTTCATTCTGCGAAGCCCTGAGTTGTTACCGGCGATCCATTGGTGGTAAGATGGGTATCATTACGGGGAGCGGCGGACATGGAGCAATGGCGGTTGACTTATGCGATGAACGCGGTTTGTCTGTTGACGAATTCAGCAGCGGATTTCAGGATGAATTGAGAACGAAACTGTCGCCGAGCGTCGGCAGCATAGCTTCACTTGGAAACCCGCTTGACCTCACAGGCAGCGCAACCGATGAAGACTTTATTCACATGGCCGAGGCCCTTTGCAAACAACCGGAAGTGGATTGTATTTTATTACTCCTTCTCCCCTATTTACCCGGAATAACTCTTGACCTCGGGGCCAGATTAGGGCAGGTTTATGAGAACGAAGGAAAACCAATGATTGCCTATATACCCCATGTGGAAAGATACAGGATGCTGATTGAGGGATTTGAACAGAGCAAGGTGCCTGTTTCTCCCTCGATAGAAGGGGCGGTTCTTATGGCAGATGCAATGAAGAGGTGTAAACCATGCTAAAGAAAAACAGGTCTACAACAAATAAAAAACAGGTTCTCACAATAATTATATTAATTGTTATCGTGGGGTTAGCCGGGTTTGCCGGTTATTCAATACTTGAATCAAGGCATAATAAAAATCTTGACACACTGGAAAAGGAAAAATCGGAGTGGCAGGAAAAGAACGATAAACTCCAGGACAAAATCAACTCCCTTGAAAAGACGATTTCAAGGTTTTCAGGCGATACGGGCCTGACTCCGGAGGAGGGCAGCAATCCAGCCGCTGAATCAGGATCAGATCAACCTGCCGAAGGGCCTGAAAAACCGGTTCCTATTGAAGATGTTGAGCGGCGCATAGCCGGCTTTTTTGTTGAACTGGACAAACAGGAATACATAAAGAAATTTCATTTTCAGAAGAACTCGTATGATGAGTATGAAGATATAATCGAAAAATTGTCCAAAAAGGAACCCCTGTTAACAAATGAAACATCGTCTCTATATAACATGTTTCTGAATATGGCCCATTTTTACAGGGTTCTCGGAAAAGAAAAAATATCCCTTATTAAAGACATCCTCGCAAATGAAGATATCGAACCTGTAATGAGGGATTTTTACCTGTGGTATACATATGATGGTAAAGACAGGAAAAAAATAAAAGGCCGTCCGTCTCAGCAGGTTCTATATCAATATGCGGGCTTTTTCCTTAATACCATCGGTGGAAGAAACTACCTCATGCGAAGGAATGCGAAGATTCGTATCCTAACCAGTTACTACAGCCTGCTCATCCTGGACAGGGCAAACGATCTTAAACAGAACCCGAACGGTATCGATATAAGGCCATATTTGAGACTGGTATTCAGTGATTTATCCGGTAAATCCGGATTTGTTTTCTATTCGGAATATATGAAGAACCTTAAAATGCTGATGGAAAAATATAACATTAATTAGACCTTTGGAACCTTGATCCTGGCATCTTTATCCAGACCTGAAATAACTTCGATATTTATGCTGTCGGACAGTCCTGTTTTTATATACCTTTTCTCGAAATTCTGCGGCGTGGTCTCTATTTCTACAAAGGTTTTATTGTCCTTGTCAAACTGAAGCACACTCTCGTTAATGGCCAGGACATGTTCTCTTTTATCCAGGACAATACTCGCCGTGGCACTGTATCCGGCCCTGACAAAGATATTTTTAACCAGGTCCACTTTTGCCCTGATAGGGAACAGGATCGTCCCGTTTTCTTCCACACCCTTTGGTGCGATGTGTTCGAGTGTAGCATTAAAATTGACATCCTCAACAGCGCCTATGGTTATAAGAAGTTTCATGCCTGTCTTAATCTTACCCACTTCGGACTCGTCCAGTTTCCCTTCAAAAATAAGATCATTCATATCGGCTACTGTTGCTATGGTTGAACCCGCGTTAAAGGAATTACTCTGAATTACTGTATCGCCGATCTCGATGGGGATATCCAGTATCATACCACCCATTGTCGATCGAATAAGCGTGTTGGAAGTACTGGTATTTTTGGCTACACCTTTTTTTATGATCTGAAGATTATTCTCTGCCGCATCAAACTCTGCTTTCGCATTTTTAAAATCAACTTCGACTTTGTGATAGTCCTGCTCCGGAGTTATACCTTCCTTATAGGTTTCTTTCTGCCGTTCGATTAACCATTTTTCATTATCATACTTGATTTTAGCCTGCTGCAGTCTTGCCTCTGCAGCATTAAGCTCCTTCATTTCAGGAATAACCTGAACCTTTGCGATAAGGTCGTCTTTTTTAACCATATCTCCGGATTCCACATATATTTCCTGAATTATTCCCGGCACCTGTGGTTTTATCTCCACCTCTTTACGCGGCTTAATAGTGCCTGTTGCAACAGTCTTCTTTACAATATCAGTAATAAAAGGTTGTTTTATTTCATATACAACAGGGGCTTTTTTCTCTTTGGCTGCAAGATATGTAAAAAGTGATATCCCTCCACCCACTAGAATTATGACTACCAGAATTGTCAGCAACTTTTTCATTTTATTCCTTCCTTCATGTCAAATTTCCGATCTCAACGCATCTATAGGTTTTATGCTTACTGCCCGTTTCGCAGGGAGTAACCCTGCTATGGCTCCCGAAACAATCAGGATAACAAGGGCCAGTGTCACAACCCTTAAATCAACTTCGGGATTGTAAAAGAATACATGTTCTACCTGTGCTTTGCTCAGGATGAATGCTATAAGTTCCACTAATCCAACTGAAAGCAGCAAGCCTATATAGCCCGCTATAGTGTTCAGGAATATGGATTCCGTCACGATTTGCCTGATAATCCTCAATGGTGTTGCGCCCAGAGCCCTTTGTACACCTATCTCCTTTGTCCTTTCCTTTACGATGACAAGCATGATATTACTTGTGCCTATTACTCCGGCGAGTAATGTCAATGTCCCCACAAACCATGAGAGAATAGTTATACCGGCAAACAGATTGTTTGCCTCTTTAATTTCTTCTTCAACATTGTCCGTTCCGAAGGCAAGATTGTCTTTTGGTGAAATCCTGTGCCTCCTGGCAAGTATTTTTTTCATCTTTCCTTCAACGACTTTGGCGGATATACCCGGTTTGGCCAGAACAGAATACCATCCCACAATATTCCCCATATTGCTGGTATGCTGCAGAGTGGAAAACGGCATGAATATGGCTTTATTCTGGCTGTCACCTCCATTATTGGGTGCCCGTCTGGATTTAAATACTCCCACCACCTTAAAATAAATACCGTTTATTTTAAGATATTTACCTAGAGGATCTTCATTGGGTTCAAAAAGTATTTCAAGGACCCTTTTCCCTATTGCTATTACCTTCCTTTTTTCTTTCAGATCTTTATTATTAATGTAGCGGCCGGCAATCATGGTCAATGGATCAATTTTGAGGTATTGGGGAGTATCTCCCCTGACCCTGAACATGTCACTCCGGTTATCACGCGATATTTCTGCATCTCCGCCACGGGCATTTAGTCTTGGTGCCAGGACTTCAATTTCGGGTATGTTGTCAATAAGGGCTTTGGTATCTTCATTTGTAAAATTCCAGTAACGCCCCCTGTCAAATCCCTTGTATGGGATTGTAGTGGGTCTTGTCCAGATGTACAGACTGTTCAGGGCAAAATCACCCAGGCCGTAAAATGCACCATTACTGAGACCTTTTCCAGCCCCCAGCATCACAACAAGCATGAATATCCCCCAGAACACGCCAAAGCCTGTAAGACAAGCACGAGTCTTGTTTTTTTTTCAGGACATGGAAGACTTCCTGCCATAGATCCCTGTCAATCATCGTTATTCGTCCCTCAACGCCACTATGGGTTTAATTTTGGCTGCCTTTCGGGCTGGAAAAAATCCTGCCAGAAGACCGGCAGCTATTAAAAATATGGTAGCACTTACAGCAATTGATAAATCGGCTTCCGGATTATAAAAATACTGATTTTCAGGCAATCTTGTCCTTATAAGTTCGAGCAGGCCGGTTCCGAGCAGAAGACCTGTGAACCCTGATACTGATGTAATCAGGACCGCTTCCTGCATGATCATTCCTATAATTGAAAATGGTCTGGCGCCTATGGCCTTTCTGATACCGATCTCCCTTGTTCGTTCTTTCACCACAACAGTCATGATATTACTTACTCCGACGATGCCGGCCACAATGGTCATAATGCATATTACCCAGACAAACAATTCGATGGAATTGAGGACTTTCTTATACCTGTCTGCTTGTTCGATGCTGTTTGATATGTAGACTGCTCTTTCGTCGTCGGGATCAAAGTTATGTATCCGGGATATAATATTTCTTATATTCTTTTCTATCCTCCGTGATTTTTCTACTGATGTGGAAATCGGAATAGTAAGCGACAGATACGATATATCTTTCTTACCTCCATACAGCAACTGTGCTGTGGAAATAGGAAGAGCAATTATCTTGTTATCACTGTTTTTATCCGAAGCTTCAAATACCCCGACAACCTTTACATCAAAACCATTAAGAATAATATACTTACCGATTGCCTCTTTATTGTTGAAAAGCTCCTTTTTAACTTCCGGTGTAATATCAACGATCTTCCTTTTCTGAAGAATATCAAAGTTATTGAAGCTGCGGCCTTCAATGATTTTTATCTTATTTATACTGATGTAATCGGGGTGCGCGGCAGAAACCCTGTATTTTACGGATTTGCCATGATAGGCCACATAACTTTGTCCCGGCAAATCGTATAATGAAGAGATAAGCTCAACTTCGGATATTTTCTCTTTTACCTGCTCATAGTCTTCATTGGTAAGTCGAATATATCGTCCCGGTTTCAGGCCGTTATAGGGTTTGGTAGTTTTTCCGCCATATATCCGCATACTGTTCACTAGAGACCTTGAGAAACCTTTACGCATGGCGTTTTCAAAACCATTCCCGGCCCCCAGAAGTATAATGAGCATAAAGATACCCCAGGCGACGCTGAAACCGGTTAGAACTGCCCGAAGTTTATTTTTACTGAGGGTGCTGAATATTTCCTGCCAGGTATCCAGATTTAGCATACATTATCCTCAGTTTTTCCCTCTACAATAAGTCCGTCCTTCAGCCTGACTATTCGCTTAGTCATCCGGGATATATCCCTCTCATGGGTCACTATGATGATTGTAACACCTTCATTGTTAATCTCCTGGAGCAGTTTCATTACCTCAATTGAGGTGCTGCTGTCCAGAGCACCTGTTGGTTCATCTGCGACTATTACCCTGGGTTTTGTAATCATGGCGCGTGCAATGGCGATCCTCTGCTTCTGGCCGCCTGAAAGCTCATTTGGAGTATGATCAGCCCAATCCTTGAGACCGAGTCTGTCGAGATATTCCATGGCAATAATATTACGTTTTTTTCGGCTTATTTTTTGATAATAGAGTGGAAGAGCAATGTTTTCCTTCGCGTTCTTAAAACTAATCAGGTTGAAAGACTGAAATACAAACCCGATCATTTTATTGCGAAAATATGCAGCTTTTTTCTCATTGAGGTTCATTATATGAGTACCACCGAGCCAGTAACCACCATCATCATAGTTATCCAGAATACCAATAATATTAAGCAGTGTGGATTTTCCGGAACCTGAAGAACCCATTATTGAAACGAATTCCCCTTCTTCTATGTGTAGATCTATCCCTTTAAGCACATGAAGCGGGCTGCCATTGCAGTATGTCTTGTGAATGTTTTCCAGTTTTATCATGAGCAAATTCTTTCAGTTTATTTTTTAATTGGAAAAGCAAAAAATATTTCGGCAATTTATATAGCAGAAAACATGCCAGAAAATTCAATTATATTACGCTTTAATTTCAATAAGTTACTATTTAGCACACTATTAAATACGGTTACTGTGGCTTTAAATTAGCCGGAAAAACCTGGATATGGCATGTATTGCTAACAACAGTTATATTAACGATTCGATCAGTACCTTCAAATGCTGAATATTTATTTTATTGAGAAATATCTGTCTTAGCTGGAATTTACAGTTACCGAAAGACATGAAATATCTGGATTTAAAACATAACTTTGTTCATTTGTCAAAAATTTGATTTTAAACATATACATAAATTTCAGACATCGAATACTGGTTTCAATCTATATCATATTAAATTTTTCAGTTGTAAAATTGTTACAATATATAGAGATCAAAATATCTTCTCTGAGGTGTGCGTGCATCTTTTCTTCCGGCCGCTCCAAATACATTTTAGAAGAGCTACGCATCGGAGATAACAACGGCACTTTGGAAAGTTATAAAAAGGCAGAGTACCCTCCTTCCCCTTCCTCTGCCTTTTTTATCCTTACCTCATACACTGAATAGGCATCAGCATAACCGCGGTTATAGGCCGCAATTAATTTTTCCTTTAAGTAAAGGCTATTTTTAAGCAGGACATACGATGCTGTAAACAGACAGCAATCCCATGGAACTTGTCAGGAATATTCATATAAACCCGTTAAGAGCAGGCATTGTTGCGACTTTTTTCATCATTTCCAAATACAGAAAATCTCTGTTTCAAGTAGGGTAAAGACCCCATTGTTTAGATTTCGCGTGCACGATTAAAATAAATAACCGGATAGCTGTGAAGGAAGAGATCCCGGTTAAAATATTAAATTAGGAGGAATACTTACATGAAATCAATATCTGGGAAGGCATTACCGGTAATTCTGTTCACGTTGTTATGCACCCTTTGGGCTGTCTGTGCACAAGCGACAGCGGGCGCAGAAGTCTTCCGTGAAACCTTAAAAAACGGGATGCAGGTTGTCATTATACGCAATACACTTGCTCCGGTTGTCACAACAGAGATCAACTACCTTGTGGGTTCCAACGAGGCGCCTGACGGTTTTCCGGGAATGGCACATGCGCAGGAGCACATGATGTTCCGTGGCAGCCCTGGCCTTTCAGCGGCCCAGCTTGCCAACCTGATTGCAGCAATGGGAGGGCAGTTTGATGCAGACACACAGGAAACCGTGACCCAGTATTTTTTTACCGTGCCGGCGGATGATCTGGAGACTGCACTTCATATAGAATCCGTTCGTATGAGAGGCGTTCTCGATTCAGATGAACTGTGGTCGAAGGAGAGAGGAGCTATCGAGCAGGAAGTGGCTCAGGATCTTTCCGACCCGATGTATGTCTTTTACGAAAAGCTGCTTTCAGGTATGTTCGCAGATACACCATATGCCCATACACCCCTTGGAACCCGGGCTTCTTTTCAGAAAACGACAGGGGCCATGCTCAACGAATTTTATGAAAAGTGGTATGCCCCCAATAACGCCATCATGATCATTGCAGGTGATGTTGTGCCCGAGCAGGCCATGGCAATGGTAAAAAGACTGTTTGGAGATATACCGCGTAAACCTCTGCCGCAAAAATCAGATATTGAACTCAAAGACCTTGAGCCTGCGGTCATTAAAATGAATACGGACATGCCGTATGGATTGGCAGTCGTAGCATATCGCCTTCCCGGATATAACGATCCGGATTATGCCGCTGGACAGATCCTTGCTGATGTCCTGTCAAGCGCCAGGGGCAATCTGTATGCCCTGGTTCCTGAAGGTAAGGCCCTGTCAAGTGATTTCAGTACCAATATCTTCGCGCATGCCGGGCTGGGTTTTGCTACCGCTGGATTCCCTCAGAACAGCGACGGAACCAAAATGGCTGCCATATTAAAAACCATAATCGCAGACTATCTGAAGACCGGTTTTCCGGCGGACCTTGTGCAGGCCGCCCAGCGCCTTGAAATTACAGGTGCAGAGTTTGAGAAGAACTCCATTTCCGGGCTGGCTTCCGAATGGTCACAGGCACTGGCAGTACAGAGTCTCCGGTCTCCGGCCGAGATTATCGAGGCCTTAAAAAAAGTCACCCCAGCGGATGTTGACAGGGTTGCAAGAAAATATCTTGTAAACGCCACTGCCACAGTCGGCATCCTGACCCCTGCACCAGCGGGAAAACCCCAAAAAACAAAAGGCTTCCGCGGCAAAGAGAACTTTGCTCCGAAACAGGCAGAAGCCGTAACACTGCCTGATTGGGCAAAGAAGGCTGCGGAATTGCCTTCCATTTCCAAATCCCGGATTAATCCGACTGACATTAAACTTTCCAACGGCCTGCGTCTCATCGTGCAGCACACCTCTATCAGCAGGACAGTGAGTCTCTATGGCAGTGTCAAAAATGAACCTGACCTGGAGACGCCCAAAGGTAAGGAAGGCGTAGCCGATGTGCTGGATTCATTATTTTCCTTTGGCACAACTACTATGGACCGTATTGCTTTCCAGAAGGCCCTTGACGATATCGGAGCCGAGGCTTCGGCCGGAACGAGTTTCTCTTTGAATGTCCTGGACAGGGATTTCGATCGCGGAGCCCAGCTTTTATCAGATAATCTTCTTCATCCCGGGCTGCCTGAAAAGGCGTTTAAAATTTTGAAGGAGGACAATATCAACATAGTAGCGGGCCAGTTGAAAAGCCCGGGACATCTCTTCAGACGCGCCCTGCTTGCAGGTCTTCTTCCCAAAGACGACCCTGCCCAGAGACAGCCCACTCCCAAGACAGTTGGTTCTCTGAGCCTTACCGATGTAAAAGACTATTATAAAAAAGTTTTTCGTCCGGACCTGACAACCATCGTGGTTGTCGGAAATATAACAACAGAGAAGGCCAGAGCAATTATTGAAAAATATTTCGGGGAATGGAAGGCATCAGGCGAAAAGCCGGTCACTGACCTTCCACCGGTCCCTTTAAACAGCGCAGCATCGACGGCAGTGCCGGATGCCAGCCGCGTTCAGGATATGGTTGTTCTCGCCCAGACTCTGGGATTGACACGTTCCAACCCTGATTTTTACAAACTTCAGGTCGGAAACCATGTACTCTCCGGTGCTTTTTATGCTACCAGGCTCTACAGGGATCTCCGTGAAAAAACCGGCCTGGTCTATATGGTCGAATCAGAACTTGACGTAAAAAAAACACGGGGGAACTTCGAAGTGGTCTATGCCTGCGATCCTCCCAATGTCTTACGGGCCCGGAACCTTGTGGAACAGGACCTGAAGGACATGCAAACCAAGCCTGTTACTCCGGAAGAACTGAAACAGGCAAAAACAATCCTGATCCGTGATATCCCCCTTTCGGAATCAAGCACGGACGGCATAGCCGAAAAGCTGCTTTATTACGCAATGGAAGACCTCCCCCTGGATGAATCTGTCCGGGCCGGGAAGCATTATCTTGATGTCACTGCGTCACAGGTAAAGGAGGCATTTTCCAGATGGATACGGCCCGATGATTTTGTACAGGCCACTCTCGGTCCTGAACCACAATAAGAGCAAGGATGTAAGCTTGCTAATTATTAAAATTTGATAAAAAGATACTATGTAGAGGCTATTAAGAATCCAATATTCAAAAGCATGTTAACACGTTATAAATCGCGGTAGACGTAAAGTGGGACGCTGTTACCTGTATGGAGGGCTACTTTAGGGGAGGGCCTTGCGTCCTCCCCTAAATTATGTTTTTCAATCCACGCTCCTGCAGGGGGAGCTACTGCGTACTTATTACACGACACGAGAGACAGTTTTTTAGTCTCCCTCTGATTTCATCAAGTTTTTTAGAACGATGAAAAGGATTCATCAAAGCACTTAAATGAAATATAACATCCCCTTCGAGTAACGCGTTATATATATCCAGCGCCTGAGCCCTTGTATTTACTATACAGTGTTTGTTATGATCTGTTATCTTTTCTGAAAGTTCACTCACTGTAAGAGACCCAATGTTATCAATGTCAGTTCGCTTCAAGGTATCGAAAAGGGCTGGTAAATCCTGGACAATCTCCCCTATATCTTTCAGGCCTGACCTGAACTCTTCAGTATAGTTCAATGCCAGCTGTGTTGCAGTACACAACAGGACAGAGACAATATGAAGTTTTCTGCACTTTGATGGTTTGTTAGAAAAAAAGGAATCAAAGAATTGTACATTCGTTGTCAAAACTACAGGGACATCCTAGTTTTAAGAAGCAAGTTTGAATCTCCAATCTTCATCATCAGGGGTAAAATTACAATGATATTCCAGTACTGCATCATTCCCTAAAATCAGCATTTTTTTGAAGATTGTTAAATAAAGCCCGGAAGGATTCGGCTATGTTAGATAACGCATATTGCTGACTACTAAAACTTCCCTTTTCGGGAGATAAAATTTTTCAGTATCAAAAAAATCCGCATCAACAAGGCATGAATAAATCATGCGGACAAAAAACTGGAGTTGAAAACCAAAACGACTTAGATCATCAACTTTAAGAGGCAGATCTTTTTTAAGCCGGGATGCTAATTCTGTAACTGCATCCCCAAACCAGTTAGGAAGGCCGCCATGATGACCTGCTATACAATAGGCTAATAATTTCCCTACATCTTTATTTTGAAGCCATATACTATATAATCCTGATTAATTTCCCGATATAGGAAATAACTTAAGGAATGCAGGCAAAAAGTAATTGAGATGATTAGAGTAATAAAATAAAGCAGCGCCATATCAGCTCTGTTTTTTTATTTTCCTTGACCCACTCTTCATATTAAAGCAAGGCATATAGAAATATCATGAAGATTGATTGCAGGGAACTGCCCTATAAATACAGAGAGGCATCTTAAGGGCTAATTTTGATATGGTTCGATCCTGCTTTTTCTCTTGATTCCCAATATGTTTTCCTCTATTATTACTATATCTAAAGCAACAAAGTTCCATCTCACAACAAGTTGATAGCTCAGTTTTTTCATTTTCAAGAGCAAACAAATCAGCTCAATTCCAAGCTGGAATCAAACACTCATTTACACTTTTAGTCAGAAGATTATCAAACATGTAGGTATTGTCATTTTGGTTTCTGGTTTTCAATCAACCTTTAACCGGATTTGTTTTTCTCTTGCGGGTTTTTTTTATTTTTTAACCTATTTCAGGGAGGGATGAACATGAGACGCATACTTATTTCTTTAACCATTTTGGCATTATTATTTATTCCACAGATTGCAGCCGGAGATGATCTTAGTGATCTGAAAGCTGCCCATCAAAAATTTAATCAGGCTCTATCATCACTTGATGCAGAAGGCATTGTATCAATAGTGTATCCGGGAGCGGTGAACTTTGCACCTGATGCAGCTTTTCCAGCTGTATTACCGACAGAGAATATGCAGGCTCAACTCACTCCAATGCTTAAGGAGATATTCAGCAATATGGATCACTTTCGTATAAATCCTTATAATCTACAGTACAGGGTAATTGGAAATATTGGAATGGTATGGGGACATCAAAGCCAGAATGTTAAACAAAAAGGCGAGCCAGCTGTAGCATACAATCTTAGAGTTACGACAACCTGGATAAAATCCGATGGTCAATGGTACGTGCTCATGAATCATGTTTCTTCTATACCTTCCGGCAGTTAAGGTTAAGTCGGGAGGTAAACGGCTTGTTTCAACTATCCATATGTCCAACCTTCCATCAGGTAATTAGAATTGCGAATCTCTAAATGAAAAAAGGAGGGTATCAAAATGAGAAAATATACATTAACAATGTTCATTGCTGCCCTGTTGTGCTGCTTTTCTATAGCACCTTCGGCAGTAGCATCGGATGAGGAAGAAGTCATACAGGCAGTTGGCAATTTTATCAAGGCTGTCAATACCTCGGATTATAATCTTATGTCATCTGTACATTTACATTCTCCCATGATTTCAAAATACTATCCGGGCAAGGAAGGGGCTTTCTTATCGCAGGGCTGGGAAGCCTTCTCAATAACCTGGAAGGGCATGTTGGCAGATCCACCGGGAACATACATAATCTCTCCTCATAATCAGCAGGTCACCCTGCTGGGAAATGATGTTGCTGTAGTTACCCAGTATTTCATATACCGATATACAAATCCGGCTACAAAGGCGCAGGAAATAAGCCAGTTTAGAAGCTCTTTAGTTTTTCAGAAGATCAAGGGGAAATGGTTGATAGTCCATGAACATACGTCAGGGTTTCCTGTAGAATGAGACAATAACTTTTGTATACTGCAGGGTCTAACGGCCCTGCACTTTTATTCCCCCTGCTTGAAGCAAACACCTGTAACAGGACGAAGTTGTGTCCGCAGCCCGCCATCCAACTATCTAATAAATTGAAGTATGCCGGGGGTCGGAAGATAAATATCTTGCTGTTCTCCCCTACCCTACAGCCTTATCATATTTAAATTACATCACTTATTAATTCGATCAAAATCCGAAACACCTCGATTGCGGCTAAGCATGTGGATAACTTATCCACAAGAAAACATAAAGGATACAAAAATGATGCAATCAGGAAGTGTAACGCCATACTATTCAAAGGTTTCTCCCACCTATTTGTCTCAATTTATAGTTGTATTTTCGATTCTCTTATATTGTTTATTATTTTCTGCATGTGACAATAAAATAACGTCTGATAATGTTAACGTAAAAGCTGAATGCGTTTCAGTATACCATGAGGGTAAGGGCAATTATACTTACATTGGAACATTAAAATATACATTGAATCCCCAAGCGGATCTAATCTATTCACCCCTTCATCCTTCGGTATGGATTTTTAGATCAATCCCAAAAGACTTTGAAGAAAAAGATTTTAAAGTTGGAGGAGCATATCTAGACCTTGGAAGCGACTTTGAATATTTAGGGATGGTTGATGTCAATTTATCAGATGAAGAGTTAGCAAAAATCTTCAGTGTTAACCTGGATGATCTTTTAAAAATAGACAAGAAGGATAATACTGGAAGTGGAAAATACATTTTACGGGTAGCAGGTGACAGATGGCAAAAATTTGGTATCTTCGTTCATAAACGACATCAAATTATTGAAGAAAGATCCATAAAACTAGCTACGAGGAAATCTGATAGTTAAATTACTAGGCATGGCTACTCAGCTGTGCCTTTTTTATTTATCCAACCTATTGCTTTTTATATTATCAGACTTATATTTGAATCAAGATTAAGTGCATCCAACTTCAACACTTAACACTTAAACCATGTGATGGCTTAAAGCCTCCAAAGGTTATACTTTTAAAAACGAGTTGTTGTGATGTTTACTTAATAGATTTCTCTGGTGTTAGTGCATCTTTTCGTCCGGTCATCTCCATTTTTGTTTCATTGTTTTATTATTAGAGTTGCACCGGAGATCACAACGGCATTCGGGGAAATTATAAGAAAGCAGAGAGAGCCTCTCCCAAAACCCTCCCTCTGCTTTTTTGTTTGGTTTGTTAACCCAGATATGATTGTTCCAATTCACAGTTTTGACACAGCTAAATACACCGGCTTATAATTATTCGGTCTAATCCTCCTTTTGTTTTGATTTTTTGGATTAGGTAGGTATGAAAGGTCGGATTCCCGGGGAATACACAGGGTTCTTCCGGCATTTCATTTTTATTGCTTCTGCACAATAATAAGCTCAGAAGCGTCAATATTTTGTACCTTACACAAGGCAAGTCACAGCAGCTTAATAAACCTTAAATCGTCTAAATCCCCTATCACTAAAGCCTCTCAATGATTCAAACACTTAATCCTGACTTTGGCACAGATATTGTAAGGTCTTATGCTGACAAGTCTAATCCATTTCGGCCAAGTACTAAACAGTCTTTTTATTCGTAATGGATCTGAGTTTGAAGCTTGTGATTACTGGCAGCTTGAATACCTGTCCATTTTATAGATGGTGCTGCAGTTGAGCTGAGAATAAGGCATATGATTTCGGTTGAATTAGCTGAAGAATAATCCTTCCTGATTTCATACCTTCTCATATAAATCAAAAAAGCTGCAATAGTTCCCTATTTAACTTTTTTAAATGTATTATAAAGGTACCGATAAATGAAATTTTTTGTTGTATCTGTCAGAACTAAACTTGTTGTTGTATTGTCTATCGTTGCATTTATTATGATTGCTGTTGTTTCTTCAGCTGATCTTACTGGTACAAGCCTGAACAAGGTTAACAGTCACTTCAAGAGCGGTGAATTAAAGGTTCAGGGTGTTACAGCTGGACAATGGAAAACTATTGTAAATCCAAAGGCAGCTGTCCTGGATGCTGTCTCTGTCGAAACGCCCAAAATGTCTACTAAAAAGAAAGTGCTGTATACGCTTGTTGCTGCTGCTGCGATTGGTGGAGAATATAAAATTAACGATCCTAATAACGATGCCCCTTCTTCAAGTGGTAATAACAATAATGGATTTTAATCTCCACAGCCTTACATTAGGAATGATATCTCAGAAAAACGATACTGAGGTTGATATAGATGATAATGTAGAAGTGTAATTCTATTTATAAACTTTTTTTCACTCCTGTCCAAAATAATTGAAAAAAGAAATCTCACTCTTGTGAAATCAACAAGTTACGGGTTTTGGACAAGAAATTTCGTGTTCTGGTTGCCATTTTAATCAATCGCCTGAAAGCCTTATCAATATGGGCTTTCAGGCCATTTCACCATTTTATTTTGGACAAGACTGACTTTTTTTCATTGTGAAGAGCTGGAAGATTGTCTCTTAACCCTTCGCTTTATATAGTCCCTGAACTTCTCTAATATGTCACCTGAAGCTCAAATTTAATCCAATTTTAAATGCCAAGTATATCGAAAAGATCGTTGAACTAGGTCAGGATAGAATGAGTGTACAGGTAATTTTATGTTGCCAGTATTTAAGATAATGGTGTTCAGCTATGGGTAAAGGTAGACACTAATTTATAATTGTTACGATCTCATCTGACACATGGCATAAGCTGTGACTTCTTATTCCAATATCTCCAGCGTACATCTCTTTCTTAGTTTGGTTGACGCTGCTATAAGGATGCCTCTTAAAGCCTGTGCGGTGCGTCCTTGCTTCCCTATTATTTTTCCTAAATCTTCCTTGGCCACTTTTAATTCAATCACCGAGATCTGTTGTCCTTTTATCTCTGTAGTAATGACTTCCTCCGGTTTGTCAACGAGAGCCTTTGCAATAGTAGCGATTAAATCCTTCATCTCAATAACCAGCATACGAGTGTCCCCC
Organism: uncultured delta proteobacterium; assembly: GCA_963815145.1. Classification (GTDB taxonomy): domain Bacteria; phylum Desulfobacterota; class DSM-4660; order Desulfatiglandales; family HGW-15; genus JAAZBV01. The sequence goes on along the minus strand of CAWFFS010000019.1, from coordinate 93,567 downwards.
TCATGTGAAAGAGTGTAAACTTCTTACCACTGTCATAAGATTTTCTGGATTAAAAATAAATGATACCATTAATGATGGACTTTCGCCAATATATCTTTTCTCATGCCCCTTATAAGTTCTTTCCTTATGATTATAATTCTTGAAACAGCAAAGTTACATCTCATTTCAACCACATAGCTCAATATTTCATCTTCCATAAGACCCTGTTCAGCTCAACGTCAAGTTGGCAATACAGATTCACTTCCGTACATAACAGCCAGTCTTTCAAGTACATAAGTAGTGTCATTTTTGGTTTTAGGTTTTTCAATCAACCTTTAACCGGAGTTGTTTTTCTCTTTGTGGGTTTTCTTTATTCGTTAACCTATATTCAAGGAGGGATGAACATGAGACGGAGAGGGTAAAAAACTAGATGTATTAAGGGTGTATAAAAAGCAATGATCTAAAATAGCTACTAAAAAAACCTAACAGATAATGTGGAAGAAAAATAAGGACAGAATCTGATATGGGTTCTGTCCTTTTTAATTAATGAATCATGTTTCACTGGAACCATCTAATTTATATTCACATGCGCCACAATCCAAGAGTAGATCCTTCATTGCTGCCTCACCCATACAAGCCTCATAATGTTGGCAATGGAAATTTCTCATGCAGGTAGGAGGCTTTTTTTTCTTCTTTCTCCTTGGTTCATGAAAGATAGGTGTCTTTTTCACAACGGTAAAACTCCTGACATTGATAATGACATTAAATTAAAAAAAGAGAGACATTCAATCAAATGTGAAGTTCCAGTTTGAGGAAGAGGTAGCAAGATGAGGACATTGTGACTTGACAAGATAATATTTCAAGGACACTTATTAATCAAGCAGAAAATCTAGCATGCTCCAGAAGCACGTACAGAGATAAAAATATAGACCCTAAAACTGTGACTGCCTTACCTTATTCTATTCTCCCATAGAGCCTGTACAGCTCAGTACAGAGACAATTTTTCTGGATATAGACACCTACATATGTGGAGAGGCTGCTGTGTGATCAGATGTTAGCCTTTTAAGTCAAGGTATCCAATGCTTGGGCGCATTGTCCAATTCTCGTTCCAGAACAATTAATTCGGTATCCCCAGCAAGCAGAACAGACAAAGAAGATTTGAGCTGGATTCTATTTTTTGCGCTACCTCCCCTTTTACTTGGCCTGGTTCCAGCTTTGATGTGATTTCAGTAGGTAATAAATTGAAGCATGCCGGAGGTCGGATAAGATTTGTGTATACAACCTCGAAGTGTAGTAAACCTATAAGCACCTAATATCATTAAATATTATCATCTGTGTTACTTCGGTTAATTTTCCGTTGTGTATACAGCTTGTGGATACGGTTGTGTATACAAAAACTATGAAAGTGTATTCAGGTTAAAGGTTACTGTCAACCTTCTTATTACAATCCATCCTGATAAACTACAAGAGAGGCTGTGGGTATACATCTCACGATCTTTTCCATTTTCTAAACTCGACCTTGCCCGAGTATAACTGCAAGGCATTTTCTTCTCCTTTCTTTGGGATGGCCGGATTTTAAGCTTTACCAGAGGTTTAACTTCCGGCTGTCTTATTTCAATGGTGAGAAGGATCGAGAAATATGCTTGACGATGTAAACCAACAATATTAGATTAATTCATCCTTTCATACAGCCTTTTGCCTGATTTATATTAAACATAATGGAGTATTTACATCGTGGGATATACTTTCGAGAGAATTTTATACAATGAAAGGCTTGACAAACTGAAAGAAACTGAGAGGTGGTTGATGTATCACGGAATTGATACTAAAAATTCACGATTAAGTGAACTGTTGGAAATGACTGATACCATAGTAGAATATCAGAATAGAGGCGACACAGAAAGACTGAGAGAAAAATATGGAGATTTAAAATTATGGTATGCCTTGATGGAATCTGGAGCATTTGTTGAAGTGTATGATGCGTTAAAAACAATTAAGAGTAATAAACTTCCGAGGGCTAAACTTAAAGATATTTTAAAAGGCCCTTTCTTACCAATGGATGAAGATACTGAAGAAAACAACATTCATGGCCGTAACACCTTGTTTGAATTACTAATGGCTTCAAAACTTATTAACGCAGGAATCAAGGTGACTGAGTTTGACGATGTGGACTTCACCTTTCAGAAAACTAAATTTAATATTCAATGTAAGAGACTTCATAGTCAAAAGAGAATAAGAGATAACATAGAGAAAGCTTCCTCACAGTTTTACTACAAGATGAAATCCAAGCCTAACTTAAAGGGTATTATAGGCCTTTCGATCGATAAAATTGCAGGCATGGAAGGTAGATTTATAAAAGTAAAAAATGAAGCTGAAATCGGTAAAAATGTTGGAAACCTTACTGTTGATTTTATAAGAAATTATTATCACTATTGGCATAACCTTACGAACATAAATATTATAGCCGTCTTCGTCTTTTCGTACGTTGTAATATTTATTGAAGATGGGCCTTATGATCTTCTTACAAGTTCCAACCTTGTGGACATTGACGTTATAGCCAATCCTTCATATTCGCAGGTGTATGAATATAGTTTAATAAGAAATTTGGGCACTAAATTAGGTGCTACTGATATAGTGTCTATCTGATTCCATCACCGAAGCTTTCTATTTTTACCGGAAAAATGTGAGGAGGTATACGTATTGCTCTGAGGGGCCTTTCCCCCGTCTGCCCTCCCGGGTTAATCGACAGGCAGGACTTGAAGTTCACTTCAGGTTAATCGGTCGTTTCTGTATCTATATAGTACGCGCGTGCGTTCTACATTAACGCGGGACAGTGGCATGTTCTACAATTCATTCAGGTACACCTCCGCTACTTCTTCAGGCTGAATGCAGAGGTAATCAAGTGTCTGTTTCTGACTACTGTGATTGAAGATGTCAACGAGAATTGGCAGGGATACACAGAAGGTTTTCCTCTGGTGATAACCGAAAGTCTTCCTGAGTGTATGGCTTCCATAATTGCCCTTCAGTCGCATCGTCTTACACCAACTCTTTACCAGTGCATTCACATACGGAACTGTCATGGCTCCTCTCTGGCCCTGAAATAAAGGTTCATGATCATCCATCGGCTTGACCTTCAGCAGGGACTGTACAGCTTCATAGCAGGATTTATTCCATGTGATACGCTTCTCTTTACCTGTCTTCTTTTCGATTACTGTAAGTTCATCTTTTGGTTTTAAATGGCGAACCATTCCAACTCTGATATTTAATATGTCAGATGCCCTTAATGAAGTATTGATACCCACTGTGAATAATGCCAAGTCTCTCGGTTTATCCTTCAGCATTGCCTTGATGCCCTGTATGGCTCCTAAATCCTTAATCGGTTCAACTTTAATCCGGTCTCCCTTCTTTGGATGATTCTTATTTTCACCTTTTTTCATTCAAATTACCTCCCTGATTTAGTCTTAAGATTTACAGCTATACTCTAATAACTTAATGAGTTTGTCAAGCTGATTTCTTCAACAATTCAGTAAATAATAGATAAGTTATTGAAATGTCTTAAAGTTTGGCTTGATGATTGACTGGATGATCTCATTAACTTTTATATTAATGTTAATGGGATTACATTATGTCGTACCCTAGGAAAGACACAAATTGAGATAGCCCACACCCAAGGATAAAGAAACTATAACACCTACAGTCAAACTAGGTGCCCCCTAAGGAAAGACACAGCCTGAATGTGATACTTGAGGTTAACAACACCTACTGGAAAATAGGTGACCCCCAAGGAATAAACTTATGAAAAAACTATTTGGAAAATACCCCTCCCCATAGGAATAAACTTATGAAAAAACTACCAACACTTACAGTCGATCTTATTGTTTAAGTATCTGATATTGTTAGTATTTAAATACTCCACACTATAGGAATAAAGAAATTCTCTAACAACTTTCAGGTGTCATTAAGTATCTGGAATTATTATCAATAAAATAGGTGCCCCCATAGGAATAAAATTATCAATTATCAATTACACTTAAAGTCGGCATTAAGCTTTTCCCTTATATTTTTTCCGGTAAATCACATTGAGTATAACCAGTAATATCAACAATTTAACAACATTTACACACATTGAAAGGAGATTAACATTATGTCACGAAAACACAATCAAATAAGCGTACCGAACGGATGCTTTAAGAGAAGTACCTTCAAACAGGATCAGCTATCTGAGGCCCTCATTGAGTACATCCATAAAGTTTATACAGAGGTGTACGGCTTGCCTCCTGTTTCTCAGTCTGTAATCGTCAGACGTGCCTTGTCTACTCTTGCAGTATGGCTTCCGGCCTGTCTTGAAGAAGGACTTAAAGAAAAGGAAAAACAGAATATACGTGCCTTTGGAAAAAACCGATTAAGCCCTTTTGGCACTGAAGGAATACCACAGGACATTACAGACAAGACCGGTAAATTGAAACCCTTCATTAAGCTCGGTCGTGAAGCTGTAGCTGTAAGGAATGCCCTGCTTGATGAACTGAAAATAGAGGCAAAGTAAATGCCGCGAATCAAAACGGATAAGTCTCTGGCTGAAGTCCAGAAGACCACCAAGAAGCTCAAGAAACTGTTCGGCCTGCTGATTGATACCTACATTAAGGCCCTCGAATCTGGTGAAGATTTAAACGCCTCTTATTTGAAGGAAGTATCAGAGTTCCTTAGACAGAATGACATTACATTGTCAAACATGGTCAACCTTGAACTACTGGACAGCCTGAAGCATATGAGCAGTGATTTGAAAGGCAATCTTGAGAAGAACATCACTGCTGAAACTGAAGGTTATCTTGACGATTTTCAGGACTTTGAACCTTTCAGTAATACGGAGATGTACCCGAAGGACAGCAGGGATATACAGTAAAAATTATGAAAGGAAGAGGCATAAACGAATTTGGATAAGCATGTTAATAATATGAAGATAGTCAGTAGTGCTTTTGTGACACTGCTTGATAATCTGCATAACTATGGAAATACACTCAGTGTGGATCAAAGGCAGGTCTTAAAGTCACTCTTGAAGACCTACACTGATATAGCCTCTGGCAATAAACAAGGCCGATATGCCTTCGGGATACCAACAGGAGGCGGTAAGAGTCAGTCAATAGTGGCTTGGATTACTGCCCTTGCCATGCATAACTCTGATATCTCTGTTGCTGTATCAGCTTCTAAGGTTGAGGCTTTATGTGACCTGAAGAGGGATATTGAAGAGAATCTTAACAGGATTGGTGCATCAATATCAGTCGGGATTCTACATTCATACAAGTACGATAAAGAAAAGGCTGAGGGATATCTTAAAGGTGACGCTGAGTTGCCTTCAGGATATGCCTCTGAGCCCTGTTCTGATACCTTTGAAGATAAACAGATATTACTTTGTACTCATGCAAAAATCAGAGGTAGAGCAGACATTGACCAGTACAACAGCTATCAGGGTGAACCGAGAGACATTTTAATCTATGATGAATCATTGCTGGTAAGTGATACCCGTGCGATTGACATTAAGTACATTCAGGCAGGCATCGGCTATCTTGAACCTTTGACAAAAGACGGCACAAAAAGAGAGGCTCTGGATTACATCAAGAAAGCCCTTACTGTTGTCTTAAAGGAACTCTCACGGCAGGAAACAGACAAGGCTGAGCCTCGACAGATTACCCTTCCCCGGTTAACTGAAGATGAAATAAAGAGGTATAAAGCGGCATTGAGTAATAAACTGACTGATAATGTCCAGACGCCGAACGAACCTCTGATAAACTTCCTGAATATCTCACAGGAGTCTTTAAGAGTACTGACCACTGATCAGGGGAATGGATGCATATCATATGATATTGTTGTACCTCCTGAATTGAATAATATAGTTGTACTGGATGCTTCTCATAATATCCGGGAACTCGTGAAACTGGATAAGAGTATAGAAGCCTCAAGGCTTGATTTTCAGGTATCACATGAGAATACCACTGTTAAGCATCTGAAATATTTTGCAGGCAGACACACAATGACGAACAGCTTCAGCAAAAGAAGACGGGAAGACAGGAAAGTATGTCTTGAAATCAGTGAAGCTGTGAAAAGTATTCCTGAGAATGAAGGCGTTATCATATTCACATTCAAGGCCCGAGATAAAAGAGTAAACTTCAGGGAGATACTTGAAGACGACCTGTATAAATCCGGGATTGACACTGAAGCTTTGATTGACGGAAAGCCCCGTTTTATTTGGTTGACATGGGGTGACGAGACTTCACACAGTAAATATTCTTACTGTAAACATGTTATCCTTGCAGGAGTCCTTCACAGGTCCTCTATTGAATTGGGTTCAGCTATTGCAGGTCAGATGGACAATTTACAGGCTGAAATCAATATTAAACAGATACAGCAGGTAACACTATCAGAATGCGCTCATTCAGTTTATCAGGCATATTCCCGGTCAGCTTCTCGAATCATTAACCATGGTAAGACTTCCCCGGCTACACTCTGGATGCTTTTTAATGATGAAGGTATAAGGGACTATCTGGACATTGTTATGCCTCAAGCTAAATGGGAACTTTGGGAACCTGTATACCTGAAAAAGGAAAAGAAAAAGGGAACCAAAGTTGAAGAAGTTGCAGAAGCCATAAAGAGGTATCTTGAAGATTTACCGGAAGCTGTTCGGAAAGTTTCTACACAGAAGGTCAAGAAAGGTGTGCGATTAACTGATATACCAAACAAAACTTTTCAGAGAGCAGTCCAGATAATTTCTGACGCAACTGTATGGCAGAAAGATGGAAGGTCACTTATAAGAGTCTTCTAAAATAAAGGCCATATGCCCCTATAAAGAATATCTATATGGGGGAAGTGGCTCTTATTTTCAGATTTCCTCTTTAAGGGATTAACCAATAAAAATAATAATCAATAAAGACCACACCTAAAGACCACTATCAGGACAAATTCAGGCCCAATATAAGAGCATCTCTGAGGAGATTCCTTTGAGGAGAACCTGAACTTTGCCTGATAGTTCGGTCTTTTTCATTTTATTTGTTTATTTGTGTTTGTGTGTAAATCAACTGAAGAGGATTCTCAAAGTTCCACTTAAAGAACAACTTCAAGTTCTCATTGAAAGGAGGTTTTGGTGTATGAAAATACACTAAGACAATAATTAAAATGTATTCAGTTCAACCATATTCTCAGGACCAAAAAGAAAAGCAGAAGTGATAACTCCAAGGGTATACCGGAACGAACCCGAAAGAATGAAGCTGAGGCTTGTATGGTTAATAACTGTATTAATGGCAGGTATAAATTAAGCGGTTATTGTTCATACCATAAAAAGATGGCTGATAACTGGGGAGACCCTAAAGGCCATCATGTAAGCAGAAAGAAAGAGTATCAGCTTGAATATGCCAAAGTGTCAGAAACGATTGACAGGAATAGTACATCGCACAGAGGTATCATAAGGGCTGTAGCTGAAATTAAAAGTTTCCTTCAACTCTGCTCTAACAATGTTAATTACCCAAGGGAATTGGCAAGATTAGACGCTTCAACCATAACTCCTATTGATATCTTAAAGGAAGCTTCAGCATTGTTCTTGTTAAGGGAAAGCAAGCCCTACCATCACCCTTTTGTATCTGATATTCACTTCATTTACTGTCTCGGACATAACTGTATCAGGTTAATGCCTCAAGAGTTAGCACAGAGCAGGAACGGAAGGACGTACTATAAGCAGACTACAGGCAGAGCCAGAAGAGTGCTTGGAGAATTCCTTTTGAAATCACTCACGCCTCTGTTTATCGCAATCTCAAAGTATGTCTTAACGGAAGCTGAAAGAGAAAGAGAAAGAATCAAGGCCATGTCTGAACCTCTGATATGATCACTTAAAGGTACACCCATAAGGGTACACCTAAATTCCCGCTTAAAGTTTACCACTTAAATATTAATCAATTAATTATTTAAAATTCAAAAATAAAAAAAGAAAGGAAATAAGAAATATGACAATTTACAGAACAGCATCAAATGTACAGGACATCCCGGACACCTCTCACAGTGGACTTAAAGTAACCGGAGGAGCGGTACGCCTACAGCTTAATTCTGAAGGAAATGAACATATCCCGACAGAAGAATACAGGAGCCCACAGGTAAGAATGGGTAATGGTGTAAGCTCAATACAGATGAACCATGATGGAACGATACACAGGAATGTCAATCAGGGAGTCATTAAGTACAACTCAGCGGATATGCTTAACACTGAAGGGAGGAGTGTATCAGCTACAGCCCGGACACCCGGTGCCCTGAGTAGGGCTACAGGTGATATTAAAGATGATACTCTGGTAACTGTAGGCGGTCAGACCATGAGTGCAGAGATTGCCAGTTCACTCGGGTTCCTTCGTAAAGTCGGTGATAACTACTTTGATGTAAACGCCCCTACTCCTTCTCAAAGTTCGACACTCGATACCCCTGAAGTTAAACAGGTAGACAGTCAGAGTGATAACGCTTCAGGTGATACTGAGGAGGATTCAAAAGTAATGCTCAGTGAAGACACTGAAGGCATGATTGAGAATTACTACCAGACAGGCGGTAATGATGCCGCAGAAAAGCTTCTGAATGCTGTTATTATGGAAAGTGGGGAACTCAGTCCTGATTCACTGGTTCAGCTTGCGCCTATGTTCGGGAAAAGCCCGGAGCAACTGAAGGGTGAACTTGCAGTCATAGCAGATGGATTCCAGAAACAGGCCGCGTATACAGTTCAGAGGATGGACAATGAAGTTGACCCTATTGAGGTCTTTAAGTATGCCCTTGAGACATACGACAGGGATAAACTTCAGGACATACAGCGGCGCCACTTTGCCGGTGACCTGTCGGGATACAAGGATTTAGTTGACCATTACAATGCTAATCAGGTATCTGAACAGCGTTTTATCAGGCTTTATGGTAAAGGCTGGCAGTTTTACAGGAAAGGGAATGATTTCTACTGGTATCATCCTGACCACGGAGAGATTGAATCCAAGTCGGCCTTGAAGAGTGGCGTGTTGAAGTAAAATTAAATTAGGGAAAGGCAGGGAGTTTTCATGGTGTCAGGCTCCCTGTCTTGTCTTACAGTAGTAGCTATACTTGATCTGACAATTATCCCTTACTTTTTTTAGGGTCATTTTTTCTTTGATAAGTACGTTCTTCTTGAAATTTTCCGTCTTCTTTATGGATTTTTACTGAGGCAATCTTGTCACTCATGAAATCACGAGTTTGCTGAATGATCTCACGCTTAGTCCCTGTAGCTATGGTAGCTCGTTGGTTTCCTTCCTTTGTGAGTTTCCATTTATCACCATCTTTAGTAATATGATAATTATCCATGATCTCCTCCTTGATATTCAGTTAATTGACAAAAAGAGTATTTTAGATTATATTAAAAATAGTAAGTGGAGGAGAGTAAGGGATTCGGACCCTTGGGGGCGTGGGACTAGCACACCCCAACGGATTTACAGTCCGTCGCTTTAAACCGCTCAGCCAACTCTCCTCAGCGTTAATCAACTGAAAGGGAGCCTTCGGGTTCCCTTTCGTTTTGGGTTTGATCTAATAAACCAAACCCATATTTCTTTTTAATTTTAAATCTTTTAAGTTGTTTTCCCTCCTTTATTGATTCAATTCTATTATTTTTTTCTAATAATTGTAATCTCCCATACATATCTGATTTGACAGATTTGGAATTGGATTGAAAGCCATTCGCAAATAGTTCTGTAAGTATTTGTTCACCAGTCATTTCGCCTTTATCTGTTAATGCTTCTATAAGGGCATTAGGCCATGTCATATTAGAATATTTGTTACTGATCACGGTTATATTGTCTTTAGGTGATTCTTTATCGCTAGATATAGGGGGGACATCAAATAATTTTTCAGCATCTTTTAGAACAGCTAACAATGTATCTCGTTTATTCCTAATGTCATTTATTTCTTCTTCAAGTGCTTTGATCTTTTCGTTGTACTTATTTACTAAAGTTTGAATGTCCATGTTCTACTCTCCTTTCTTAAGTTGCAAACACAGATATCTTAGCACTTTTTCTGTACATGTCAATAGCATCATAAGTTTTTATTATCAGGAATGATTAGCTGATGTAGAATGTGAGATTATTTAACCCTAATACACCTATATTTAAGATAATAAATATAAATTATAAGTAGCTATTATTTTAAATTATTTTTATTTTTTGTAGTTTTATTGAATTGAGATTATGTTGTATTTTCAGTATCTTCTAAAGACTCACCAAGCCGCACTTTCAGCCACACTGTCAGAATCACCTTGAGACTCAATACCCCTTCTATGCATATCTGAATTATACTTTAAGACCTCAATACCCTTCAGGCTTCCAAATTTAGCCCACACTGTTTTAGGGGTATATTGGTATCACCTCCGGTTTAAAGCATGCTGTGAGGCATCCTGCGTGACTTGGTGCGAACACTAAGCCACGTATGCGCACTTCTTCAACTGGTTTATATCGATTCCATAGTCAATTTTTACAATAACATCATGATATAGTTTATCAGGCTCTAGTCGTTTACCGTACCGCCCGAAGGTTATGTCCTCGTCAGAATGCCCTGCAAGCTGTTTTATAGTTGATCTTTCTATATCATTCTGTTTCAGATAATTAATGAATGTATGCCGGAAAGAGTGAAAGGATTTACCCTCCTCGTCAATACCGCATTTCTTCTTGATATGCCCGGAGAACCACGGGGAAACATGGTGGCCGTATCTGTGCTGTACTCTTTTCAGTTCGTAAAATATTCTATCTTTGTTCTTTGATTTCATCTTCTGGACATACTCGGGAAATCTCAAAGTTTCAACTAAATGGGGATGCAGAGGAACTGCCCGGATTGAATCAACATTCTTTATCTCTTTACCATTATTATCGTTGATATCCATAACCCATATAGCACCCTCAAGCCGGATATCATCAGGTGTCAACTGACAGAGTTCTTCAAGACGTGCGCCGGTGTAAAGCCCTAAGAGAGGTAGCCAGAATTTATAAGGCCTCGCGTGTCTACCTTCAGGAATGAATGTATCAGGAGAGAATATCTTTTGAAGGTCATCAACCTCAAATATTTTCCGGCCTTCATCTGCCCTCTTCTTTCGTTTCTTCTGTGAAATCTGCAAGCCCTTGGCAGGATTCTCTCTGATATAATTATTATCACGCGCCCAATTGAACAGGCCAATAGCAAAGCCTAAATACTTGTTTATGGTGGTCACAGAAAGTTTGTCATGTGGTTCACCTATTTTAATAATTTCCTCAATAGTCTTGTCTTGATATCTTTGTGAGTTCAAGAACTTAGGCAACTTTTGTAAAGTAGTTTTACAATCTCTCATTGTCTGGAAATTAATTGATTGAATAGGTACATCTCGGAGGATCATTAATAACAGATTCTTGCAGGTTATATAATCATCAATTGTCCGCTTTCTCCAGTTCGGTTTATTGCCCATGGTATTCTCTTTCCAGTATCCCTCTATGACCTCTGAAAGCAATGCTGAGTTCTCTTCTTCCGGCTGAACCATTTGAACGGGTGCCTGAATGACAGGCGTGCCCTTTACAGTGTTTAATAATTGATCAATGGTTAATTCAGGATTCTTCCGCATTTCAATGATCAACTGAAGAGCCTTAATGTCGGCTTTAAGTGTTTCCTTCAGGAGCCTTTTATATTCAACGGATTCCTTGTCAATATCGTTTACACTGATTCCGGCATCTTCAAGGGTAAGTGCAAGTGAGCGTTCGGCTATCTTGAAGTTTCCTAAGTGTAGGGCTTCGAGGCGGTCTGAGAGTGGGTACTCCTGTTCCTGCACCCAGTCCATATATTGACCTTCACTGAGATGCCTTTTACGTGTCAATATCATCTCCTCTTCATCTTCTAAGGCTTGCCTGATTGACCTTTGAATCAGTTCTTGAATTTCTCCGTTGTCGAGTTCTTTTATAGACTTCATGTTTCGCTCCATTTTCCTGAATAGATTCTGTACGGCCCCCGCCACACGTCGCGCTTTATATTTGGCTTCACCGATAGAACCAGTTTTTAATGAGTATTTCAATTCCTTTTTACCAATTACTTTTATTAACTGAGATGGTACACGTATTCTGAATAGCCATGAGGATTTATGATGTACTAAATATGCAGGATTTTTCATCACAAGTACTCCAATGTGGACAATGGTTGTGGACAATGAAGTAATTGAGACGATATTAATCTTGTAAGTATTTGATATTAGGATATAAATAGGACTACTGGTGCCGGAGGTCGGAATCGAACCGACACGAGCGTAAAGCCCACTGGATTTTGAGTCCAGCGCGTCTACCAGTTTCACCACTCCGGCTTGGTTTGTGTGGGGATTATAAATGATATAAATATCATGTCAATATCTTATTGACATGATATTTATGTATTGCTAATATTCATGATTCTTCCGTGGGGCTGTAGCTCAGTTGGGAGAGCGCTTGAATGGCATTCAAGAGGTCGTCGGTTCGATCCCGATCAGCTCCACCAGTAAAATTACTAATAAAAGCACTCATATGAGTGCTTTTTTATTTTTTCTGTATAATACCTGTTATTATTTCCAATCTAATACCGATCCTGTGTCCAATCATAATTTTTCATCTTCATATCTAAATAATTAGTTAAGTTTTATTTATCAAGTGACGATCAAATAATGGGCAGCACTGCTTTTATTATATGATTCGACCAATTGTCAGACACTGTCATAAACCGCAGGTATTTTAAAAAAAATAAAAAGGAACGGCAAAAATGATACCGACTTCCAGACAGAACACATCTTCAAAACCAATGGGGGAATACTCAAAAGACGCCATCAAAAAAATAGCTGTCCTTTTTACCGATATCGTTGGCTCATCCAAATTTTTTAAACAAAACGGAGATATAGCAGGCAGAAAGATGCTGAAAATACATCAGGATCTGGCATCGCCACCAATAAATGAGTTTGGTGGCACGATTGTAAAAATGCTGGGTGATTCTGTCATGGCTTATTTTCTGGACGGGGAAGACGCCCTTAAATCGGCAATAAAGATACAACAGAAATTTCAGGCATATAATTCAGGTAAAAATGGAAAAGATGAAATACACATACGGCTTTGTGTCCATTACGGGGATGGCATTATTGATGACAATGATATTTTTGGTGATGTTGTCAATATGGCTGCTAAATTTTTGCCGTTTGCCGCTGGAGATGAAATTCTCATATCCAGGGAGTTGCATTCAACCATAAAAAATATTCCACTTGTCAGGTTTGAAAATTTTGAAGTACCAAAGAATACCAATACTGTTCTTAAGGATTTAAGACTCCTGAAGGTTGTCTGGGACAGCCATATAGAACTTGACCCAACCCTGAAAACAATCGCCCATCTGAAGCCCTTGTTTAATCTGGGCAGCAAGCGTTTTGAAAATACATGGAACAAGATAATTGCCGAAAGGGAAAGATTCTGGTCTGTAAATACTATAGAAAAGGAGCAGATCAACAGCGACCGTTCAATAAGCCTGATTGTCAGGAAAACCTCTACTGCATTTGAAATAGCAAAACATATTATATCGCACATCCAGACAAACATGGGTCAGGAGGCCAACCTGTGTATACCTCTGCAGATTATTATCGATACGGGGGCGTTTATCACTGCCGGAAAAATATCCCCGAATAACCTCAAGGTAAACTGGAATCAGCTCGAACCGGGAGGAGTCTATATCTCCGAGACATCATATCATCTCCTGATAAAAGAAGGATTATCAAACATAAGCATCAACAGAGGTAAATGTTCCAATGGTTTATACTTTGCATTATCCGAGAATAAAAACGCCAATGAAGGCAATAATGTATTTCGATACCAGAGAGCGCTTGTAAGCGGGGATTACAGCCCGTGCTTTTATTGCGGAAGTCAATCCCACAATACGACGACCTGTCCTTCAAAGATGCTTACTGAGCTGACAGGATACATGGAAAAGCTCGGATACATGACGCTTGAAAACATAAATAACCTGTTTTTGAATTATCTTCAGGCTAACCGGGCTGAATTGAATAATATCGAGACAATGAACAGAAACAGTCCTGTATTCACCGCACATAACGCCTTTTATGAATTGAAAAATGTCCTTCAATTGAGGCTTTTCAGAACCATATGGAACACCAGGGAAGATAACTGGAACAGAATAAGGCAAAGCCGGGAGGAAAAGGACCGGGGAGGTCTTCTCTGGATTGCACTTGATTGCCTGAGGGTGTCGAATTTTAAGCAGCTTGAATCTATCATCGATGGTGAGTTAAAGAAAAAAAGCGATGATTATAAAGCTTACTGCCTTGCAGGGCTGATGTATATCGAGAGAAATCAGTTGAAGACAGCGGCAACAGTCCTTAAAAGGGCACTGGAACTGGCAATCCGGACACCGGAAAAGATATATATTTATTTTCTTCTATTCAGAATATACCATTTATCAAGAGAACAAAGTAAAGCCAAAGAAGTGTTGCGAAAAATTCTAAAACTCGCTCCCCTGTGTTCTGAGGCGATTTACTTTGAAATTGTCATAAAATTTAATGCTGGAAACGTCAGCACTTCCATAGATCAGCTTGTAAAACTTATCAAAAAGAACAGGGATTATTATATTATTTCTCTGATGGACCCGGATCTGTCGGGCTACCACAAAGAAATTTCATTGAGCCTGAACCTGCTGTTAATCGATGCAAAGGAAAAGGCAGAAAAAGTTTTGCCTGCAGCAAAAGATGAAGTAGGCGAACTTGAAAAGATTATCGGGAAAGAATCGGAGGAAATAATAGAAGCCAACGCACAGGTTACCAAAATGAATCAGCTTATGAAGACAAACAGTTATTTTGGCTACCTCGATGTTATTCATTATGGTGAAGATATTTTCAATCTGGGCAACAGGATAGTTAAAGGACGCGAGCTCAAGCTTTCAAAAATAGAGGAGGGTCTGTCACAGGCGATGAAGCGGTGCAATAATTTTATCGAGTTATTGCCCTATGAATTTATGATAAAGCCCGCATCGCTCAAGTTGAATTCAATAAACCGCAGCCTTGAACTTGTCCATGAAAAGATAAGACATCAGGGGGCAAAGGACTTTCAGGATTCTCTTAACTCATTAATGGATTATTCGGGTGAATTAATTATACTTGAAAGCAAGTTAAGAAGGATGGACGCCCTGGCCCAGTTTTTAAGTTTTCTTGTAAATTTCATTAAGAAAAATCTGATATATCAGGCAGCAAACCTGACAATATCGTTATTACTGCTTCCTCTCCTGGTGCATTATCTAGCCTTTATTGTTCCTGATCTTGATCTGTCTATAAAAGGTATATGGCATTATCAAAAGGTACTCATAATTCTCGGTGGAATAACAGGGATCGTACTGTCAAGCCTTGCGACACAGAAAAAAACATCAAAATAACATCAAGCACTTAACAACGCAGTCCCCTGTAGATAGCGGGCTGAAAAAAACGCACCTTTCCCTGAAAACATATTGCAATTTGCAAAGATGTAATCAGCAAGCTCTCTCCTCTTCTGTTCATTCAGACTGTTAAACTGTTCAACAAACACGGAATTGTCCTGAACCACTGAAAGGAGTGCCCATATTTCCTGAGGCGGTTTAGAGCTGTCGATACTGAAAGCCCCCTGACCTGCATTTCCATTTTTAATGGATTCAAGCTTTTTTATTGCTTCGTTCAGCTCATTTTTTAATGAGTTGATTTCTGATTTAAGGCTTTCACATGGAAGAAAATCAGTTATGGAGCATATGCTCTCATACCTGCCTATTTTCATCCTGATCCCGAGGGAAAAAGCCGCGGGAGCATCTTTACCTTTCACTGTTTCAGGAATGATCTCAAAGATAACTGGCATGTCTGGTCACCTTTTTTTAAAAGTGATTTAGCGGGTATTTTAACGAACCATGTAATTTTCCGGGAATATCATAACACAAATTCGACACCCTCGCGGGCGGCGACAAACTCAACCGGAGAATTGGCATTTTTTGCCATTTCATTGCATATATTTTCTATTTTTTTAACCTGAGCATCTATCCTGGTAGGATCATGATGAAATAATATCTGTTTTTTTACATCCGCTTTTTTGGCCAGATCAAACACCGCCTCATAATCCGAATGTCCCCATCCCTTACGCTTTTCTATCTCATCCGGAGTATATTGACAATCATGCACTAGTATATCGGCATTGCGGCTGAATTCGGCATACACGTCCGGTGTCCTGCCTTCCCAGGGATCTCCTTTCAGTTCATTATCAGTAATAAATACAAATATTTTATTACCTTCCCTGAACCTGAACCCTATTCCTCCCTGAGGATGATGAAGAGGAACAGATTCAATTACTGCCCCTTCAATTTCAAGGGGTCCGCTTGATATTTTATTCAGATAGCTGATCTTTGCCTTCAGATCATCAAATTTAACCGGAAAAAAGCCGTCTCCCATCTTGTTGTCAAAGGTGTATTTCAGTCCCCTCATACAATTAGGGCTGCCATCGACATAAATCCTGGAGGACGCATGATAAAGGGGATTAAAGAACGGGAATCCCAGAAGATGATCCCAGTGTGTATGTGTTATCAACAGGTGGATGTTATGATTTCTGTTTTTTTCGAGCAGCCTGTCACCAAGGAGCCTTATACCTGTTCCGGCGTCTATAATCACAGTATTTCCACTCTCGAGGGTTATTTCAAGACACGTCGTATTACCTCCGTAGATCGTCGTATCCCTGCCAGGAACCGGAATAGAACCACGTGTTCCCCAGAATTTTATCTTCATAGTGAAATATCCCCTTTATCGAAAAATCCTAAAACCCCTTTAACCTGGCAATAATAAACTTTGCGTAATCAACATCGCCTGTCAATTCCTTCTCCAGATTGCCAATGGGTAGTTCAGCCCTTGCGGCGCTCTTATGACCGCCGGCAGACCCGTACTCTCCAAAAAGTTTTTTTGCAGTTTTCCCTGCATCATGCCTGAAACCGGCATTACGAAATATGATGATCAGTTTTTTTCCGCTTATACCCGCAGCAATAGACCAGGTAACTTCAGCCATCTTAAGAAAAAAATCTGCTATCAGCACCAGCGTATCAGGATTATTGACATTACCCATTGGAATAAAAACCCTGTCTTTGATAAAAACAAGGTTTTCCATTGCAGTTCGATAATTTGCCAATGTCTTTCTGGTCAATTCCGATGATTCGATTTTTTTTATATTGTTTACGTTGACGAACTGGAAAAGATATCTGAATGCGTTTAAATCACTGGGTGTCGAATCTCTTACAAAATTATCCGTATCCGTTTTTATCCCATAAAAAAGGGCTGTAGCTAGTCTTGGTGAAGGCTTGATACCTGCAGTCCTGAGATATTCTGTCATAATGGTGGATGTGGCGCCGTACTCTTCTTTTATTTCGAGGAATAGCGCCTTTGACTGCGGAACAAAGGGATGGTGGTCAATAATAATATCATAGTTATATTTACTTAAAAGTTCGTTATGGGAAGGCTGTGAGTCGACAATCGCAAACTTTGTAACCTCCTGAGGATTCATTTTTCTTATATGCTTCTGATCAAGCTTCAATAGGTTAATCATAGCCAGGTTGTCAGCCCTCTTGATAACATTGGAATGATATATATTTATTTTTCGGGCCCTGCGCCAGAAAAGCCTTTTCAGGGCCATGGCACTTGCCATAGCATCAGGATCGGCGTTTATTATAATAGCGAGTACATCCTCATGATTTACCACATCCATAAGCAACTTTACTCTATCGCTGATTGATGTAGATTTCGGAAATGGATTTTCCATTATGTCTGGTAATTTATTGTTGGACATTGATTTATTTTCAGGTATTTTCTATTAATAAAATTTGCATTTATACTAACTTAATTCAATGTTACTGAAATATCAATGTTTTAATAACGTTATATAAGAAGGAAGAATATGAAAAAATATATTACCGCGACAATCGGTTCGGCATTAGTTGTCCCTGGCCTGGGCCAGGTTTTAAACGGACAGATTAAAAAAGGGTTAATTCTTATGGGTGTTGTGTTTGTCATTTTCATTGCCGGGGTGATAAAACTCGCTCAAATAATAACCGGCATATTGCCGGGCCTGAATCCCGATGAAATAAACAGCGCGGCAATTCTCGAAAAGATTAACGTTATGGATGTTTCAATACTGAGAGTGATTATGATTATCTTCCTGGTAATATGGATATATTCAATAATTGATGCATTTATATATGGATTGAGAGCGGAAAAAGAAAGGAATCAGAGTTAATGAAGAGCTATTATATCGATGAAATATCAACAGCAGACCTCGGACAAATAACCGGATATCTTAATAAAAATGCCGGTGAATCGGGCATGGAAAAATTATTCTGGGTCGAAATACCAGAGGAATTGTTAACAGGGTTTCAGTCCGCACACACGGAATGCAGACCGCACAGGTTTGCTATTGAAACAGGGGACACCTGGATAAAGGCGGAATTTTTTATCCGGACATCAGTTAGATTCAGATGCGACTGCAACGGATACTGCGATGAAAATCAGAAAATATTTATAATGAACTATATTGACAACATGTTAAAGGAGCTTGGTATCAGGACATAATTGTCAGAACTGAAATATCATTCCTTTGCTTTGGTGTTGAATACCAGGGCACTGATTTTATCCTTTATTTTGTTGGAAGCAGCCTTGTCACCCAGAAGCCCTACCCGGATCGTAACCTCGGTCTCTTCCAGGGATACATATTTAAGGGACAGTTTTATTCTTTCCTTAAGTGTACCGGTTGTTATTATCGTACCTGAGGTCATTTTTTTATTACTTTCATATATCTGGTAATCCAGATTTTCGAGGGCCGAAACCGAGGCATCCCAGGTTTTGTTAAAAGGGGCCTTATAGATAACAATCAGGGCACCATTATAATATTTGTAACCGCCTACACCCAGGGCCGCCCCTCCTATAAAGGCCAGCGGTGCGCAACCTGCAAAAAAGAAAGATATCAAAACCGCAGTGAGAATCAGCTTTTTTGACATTATATTTTCTCCTCATAAATAATTGAATGATGAGATTATAAAATCATAAATTGATAACATAGACAATGATTATTAATTTTGATGTCAAAATATGTATGATTATTTATGAACATTTAACATAATACTCTTTAAATATCATATTGGTTTGACTTGGATTATGTCTTTTGGTAATCAAGGCCTATATATGTTCACGGAGGAATAGCTAAGATGGATTATAAAACAACTTTGAATTTACCAAAGACCGAATTTCCCATGAAGGCAAACCTTGTCAACAGGGAGCCCGAATTAATCAGTAAATGGAAATCAGAAGGTCTTTATAATATTATCAGGCAACAGTCTCAGGACAGGAAAAAATACATGCTGCATGACGGCCCGCCCTATGCAAATGGAAACATCCATATGGGCCATGCATTAAATAAAATACTCAAGGATATAATCATTAAACTGAAGCAGATGTCAGGTTATGATGCCCCGTACGTACCGGGATGGGACTGCCATGGCCTGCCCATTGAACATAAGGTAGACAAGGAGCTCGGGAAAAAGAAGAGTGAAATGTCCCAGGTCGATATCAGAAAATTCTGCAGAAAAATATGCTGAAAGATACGTAAACATCCAGAGTAAGGAATTTGAACGCCTTGGCGTCATGGGAGAGTGGGATAATCCTTATCTCACAATGAACTATGACTATGAAGCGGCCATTGTCAGGGAGTTTGGTAAATTTGCGCTTAATGGCGGACTCTTTCGCAGTAAAAAGCCTGTTTACTGGTGCAACTCGTGCCGGACAGCCCTTGCAGAGGCAGAGGTTGAATATGAGGACCATAAATCGCCTTCAATATATGTAAAATTCCCGGTCGTATCCGACATCTCGCAGGTAGTACCGGCGTTGAAGGATAAAAAGGTATTTTTTGTGATCTGGACCACCACGCCATGGACAATACCAGCGAATCTTGCAATAGCACTCAATCCTGAATTTGACTATGTTGCCGCAGAAATTGACAATGGTGAAGTCCTGATCCTTGCCGAAGGACTGTTCAACATATGCATGGAGTCTTTTGGGTTTGAAAAATATAAGATCCTTGACAGGTTCAGTTCAAAGATACTGGAAAACCAGAAAGCCAGGCATCCCCTTTATGACCGCGAATCAATAGTGGTCCTTGCAGATTACGTCACGCTCGAGGCAGGAACAGGATGTGTCCATACTGCACCAGGACATGGTCGTGAGGACTATGAAACAGGGCTGAGATATGGCCTTGAAGTTTATTCGCCAGTCGATGACTCCGGCCGTTTCACAAATGATGTCGAGTTTTTTGCAGGTCAGGAAGTCTTTTCAGCTAACAATGATGTTAAACAGAAACTTCGGGAAGCAGGTGCCCTTGTCAGGGAAGATACGATCAGTCACGAATACCCGCACTGCTGGAGGTGTAAAAGGCCTGTAATCTTCAGGTCGACCGAGCAGTGGTTTATCTCGATGGAGAAGAATGATTTAAGGAAAAAGGCACTTGAAGAGATAAAAAAGGTTTCCTGGTTTCCATCATGGGGGGAAGAGCGTATTTCCCTGATGATCGCCAATCGTCCTGACTGGTGTATCTCAAGACAGCGGGCATGGGGAGTACCCATTACAGTATTGTTCTGTAAAGATTGCGGCCAGATGGTAATATCGCAGGAAATAATAGACCATGTTGGCAGCCTTGTAGAAAAACATGGAGCCGATGTATGGTTTGCAGAGTCTGAAGCTAACCTTGTCCCGCCGGGCACAGGCTGCCCGGGATGCGGAGGCAAAAACTTTAAAAAGGAAACTGACATACTGGACGTCTGGTTCGATTCCGGTGTAAGCCATGCTGCGGTTATGGAGCAGAGAGCGTATCTCTCAAGTCCTTCGGATCTTTATCTCGAGGGAAGTGATCAGCACCGTGGATGGTTTCACAGCTCTCTTCTGTGTTCGACAGGAACCAGGGGTGTTGCCCCCTATAAAAACGTACTTACTCACGGCTTTGTTGTTGATGGAAAGGGCAAGGCCATGCATAAATCAGCAGGCAATGTTGTTGCGCCGGAGACACTGATTAAAAAATATGGCGCGGAAATCCTGAGGCTGTGGGTTGCAGGCGAAGATTACAGGGATAACATAAAGGTTTCGAATGAAATCATGCAGCGCCTCACAGAGGCCTACAGGCGTATCAGAAATACCTGCCGTTTCCTGCTTGGAAACCTGGATGGATTTGATCCTGAAAAAGACAGGGTCCCCTATAATGAAATGATGGAACTCGACAGATGGGCGCTTCACAGGCTGCAGGAAATCAATGAAAGGATATCGAAGGGGTATGACACTTTTGAATTTCATGTGGTATATCATACGCTCCATAATTTCTGTGTCATCGATCTTTCATCATTTTACCTCGATATTATCAAGGACAGACTCTATGTATCACCCCCTGAGTCTGTGGCTAGGAGATCCGCCCAAACCGCTATGTATGAGATACTTGATGTCCTGGTAAGACTCATGGCCCCGGTCTTGTCTTTTACAGCAGATGAAGTATGGCAGCACATGACAAAATCGGATAAATTCACCAGTGTTCATACGAGCCTTTTTATCCCTGTAAAAGAAGATTATAAGGACCATACGCTGGCCGAACGCTGGGATAAGATACTAAAGTTAAGAAAAGAAGTTACCAAAGCACTGGAACTGGCCAGAAAAGACAAGCTGATAGGGCATTCACTCGAATGCTTCTATCACTCTTGATTTACCGGATGACTTCAAGTCACTTCTTTTACCATATATGGATGAACTGCATTCGATCTTTATTGTTTCCTCTGTGAAATCAGCCTCTCTTGATGGTGATGACTATTATTCAAGTGAGGAAATTCAGGGCTTAAAAATAAAGATTGAATCTTCTTCGGATGAGAAATGTGAAAGGTGCTGGGTGCATGATCCTACAGTTGGGGGCAATCACGATCACCCCGGCATTTGCGGAAGATGTCATGAAGCGCTCAATCAGATGGGGCTGATCTAGCAGTGAAACGTAATTCGGGACTGTTCTGCCTGATCATCATACTTGTTACCTCAATTGACCAGGTTACAAAATACCTTGTAGCGGCCCATATTGAGTTGTATGGTGCTTTACAGGTGATTCCCGGTTTTTTCAGTATCGTTAATGCGAGAAACCGGGGTATGGCATTCGGGCTGCTCAATAACCCTGATCCGGGACCGGCTTTTTATTTTCTTACAGGCGCATCGGTTTTTGCAGTCCTTTTGATTACATTCTGGTTTTTCAGGCTCAAGGAGTATGAAAAAATTCTTGTTCCGGGATTGGCCCTGATCCTGGGAGGCGCATTAGGTAACCTGATTGACCGCCTTCGTATCGGAGAAGTAATTGATTTTCTGGATGTACAGATAGGGACATACCATTGGCCCGCCTTTAACATAGCCGATTCATCTATTTCGGTCGGGACTATCTGGGTGGCTGTATGTCTTTTATTTTTCATTAATCCGGATCACTGAAATTTATTTAACAAGGTAAAGAAAAATGTATCCTGATCTTTTTACTATAGGCCCTGTAACCCTGCACACCTACGGACTCTTTGTTGCCCTCGGGTTTATCGCCGGCATTTTGACAGCAGTCAAGCTGGGAAAATCCGCAGGAATCAATTCCAATAGTGTCATGGATATGGGTTTTATAATAATTCTCTGCGGTTTAATTGGTTCAAGAATAGTTTATATTATAATCAACTTTTCTTACTATGTTTCCCATCCTCTTGATATTATAAAAATATGGCAGGGCGGGCTTGTCTTTTCGGGCGGGCTTGTTGCGGTAATAATTGCCATGATTCTGTATACGAGATACCATAAATACAATATGTGGACAATAGGCGACCTATGGTCACCGGCAGCATCTCTTGGCCAGGCCATAGGCAGGATAGGCTGTTTCTGCGCAGGATGCTGCTATGGCAGACCCACGGACGTTCCATGGGCGGTCACCTTTACAAATCCTAAAAGCATTGCGACATTAAATATCCCTTTGCACCCGACTCAATTATATTCTTCCTTAAGCAGTCTGATCATTTTTTTCATCCTTATCATACTGCATTCCAAACGGAAGTTTGAAGGACAGGTATTCCTGTGGTTTTTAATCCTGCACAGTTCCGCAAGACTCTTTCTTGAGAGGTTCAGAGGGGATTCGAGGGGTGTATTTCTGACCACTGATCTGACCATGACACAGTTTATTGCGATACTGATATTAATTTCAGCAGTAACCGCACTTTTCATATTCAAACCAAAGGATAAATAAAGAAAGGCTGCACCCGGAATAACCGGATACAGCCTTATTAATTATATACTATCTGTAAAATTCAGACAGGGCGTTATTACATCATGCCGCCCATGCCGCCCATACCACCCATGCCGCCCATACCGCCACCTGGCATTGCCGGCATATCATCTTTTTCAGCCGGTTTTTCTGCTATCATGGCTTCGGTTGTAAGGAGCAGTGATGCTACCGAGGCAGCATTCTGCAAAGCAAACCTGGTAACCTTCTTGGGATCAATGATTCCTGCCTTTAAAAGGTCTTCGTATTCGCCTGTTGCTGCATTGAGGCCCATTGCGCCTTTTTCTCCCTTTACCTTTTCTACAACAACCGAACCTTCAAGGCCTGCATTGTTGGCAATCTGACGGATAGGTTCTTCAAGGGCCCTCATTACGAGTTTTACGCCATTCTGCTCTTCGCCGGTAAGATCGAGCTTTGAAACAGCCTTGATACATCTTAAGAGTGCAACACCGCCGCCGGGGACTATACCTTCTTCAACCGCAGCCCTTGTTGCATTGAGAGCGTCTTCAACCCTTGCCTTTTTCTCTTTCATTTCTGTTTCTGTTGCAGCGCCTACGTTAATAACTGCTACACCGCCGATCAGTTTGGCAAGTCTTTCCTGGAGTTTTTCCCTGTCATAGTCAGATGTTGTTTCGTCTATCTGAGCCCTGAGCATCTTAACTCTGCCTTCCAGGTCTTTTCTTGTACCGCCGCCGTCTACTATAACAGTGTTGTCTTTATCGATACTGATGCTCTTTGCTGTACCGAGATCATTCAGGGTAATATTTTCCAGCTTGAGACCCAGATCTTCGGAAATAACCTTACCGCCGGTAAGAATAGCGATATCTTCTAGCATTGCCTTTCTTCTGTCACCAAAACCCGGAGCCTTTACTGCAGCAACCTGAAGTGTACCCCTCAGTTTATTGACAACCAGTGTGGCAAGTGCTTCGCCTTCGATATCTTCGGCAAGAATAAGAAGAGGTCTTCCCATCTTGGCAATCTGCTCAAGTATGGGTACAAGATCCTTCATGCTGCTGATTTTTTTCTCATTGAGAAGGATGTATGGTTCGCTGAGACTGCACTGCATCTTCTCAGGATCGGTTACAAAGTATGGAGAGAGATATCCACGGTCAAACTGCATACCTTCTACGATTTCAAGGGTTGTGTCCATGCTTTTGGCTTCTTCAACAGTGATGACACCCTCTTTTCCTACCTTGTTCATTGCCTCGGCAATGATATTTCCTATAGTTGAATCATTGTTAGCAGAGATTGTACCAACCTGTGATATCTCTTCCTGGTCCTTTGTCTGCTTTGATATTTTTTTAAGTTCTGCAACCGCCGCTTCCACTGCCTGCTCAATACCACGTTTGATTGCCATGGGGTTGATACCGGCTGCAACCAGTTTTGAACCTTCCCTGTAGATTGACTGTGCCAGAACCGTAGCTGTTGTTGTTCCGTCACCGGCAACATCAGATGTTTTTGAAGCCACTTCCTTGACCATCTGAGCTCCCATATTTTCAAACTTGTCTTCAAGTTCGATCTCTTTTGCGACTGTAACACCATCTTTGGTAATGTTTGGGGAACCAAAAGACTTTTCAAGAATAACATTCCGTCCTTTTGGGCCCAGGGTGACCTTAACCGCGTTAGCAAGGGTATCTACCCCTCTGAGTATTGCTTCCCGGGCCTTTCCACTATACTTAATCTCTTTTGCCATATTATATCTCCTCCTGTATTTTTTTGCTTATTCCACGATAGCAATGATGTCGTCTTCACGCATGATAAGGTGTTCTTCACCTTCTATCTTGATCTCGGTACCGGCATATTTACCAAAGAGAACCTTATCGCCCTTTTTAACTTCAAGCGCCTTAACTTCACCGTTATCAAGGGTCTTACCGTTTCCCACGGCAATGACCTTTCCTTCAGAGGGTTTTTCTTTCGCGGTATCAGGGATTATAATACCACCCTTTGTCGTTTCTTCCTCTTCAATCCTTTTTATTATTACTCTGTCGTGCAATGGTCTGATTTTCATTTTAAAAAATATCCTCCTTAATGAAATTATTAGATTAAAAATAAATTAAAGGAAAAATTTACCTCCTAATTACCCTAATTTTATTTAAAACAGGACCTTTATTACCCCAACCAAATCCTGTCTGCGTTTGCTGAAATTGTTCATGAAATTTCATCTATTTACGATGAGATCAAAACTGCAAAAACATAATTCCTAATAATAATTTGTCAAGTGATCTTGTAAAAAATATTTTACCTGTTGAAAAGGAATAATTATTTTAATACTATTTTTTGTTCATTAACATATTTAATAACTATAACATGAAGTGATATTCAGTATGACCAAAACATATAAAACACCGGCAAATATTCTTGATCTCATTGGGAATACCCCTCTTGTTCCGGTTAACCGGATCAATCCCAAAAAAAGTGTTAAAATCCTAGCCAAGCTTGAATCCTTTAATCCGGGCGGTTCCATCAAGGACAGACCCGCCCTTCAAATGATTGAAGATGCTGAAAAAAGCGGTGAACTTACAAAGAACAAAACGATCCTGGAGGCCACAAGCGGGAATACGGGCATAGGTCTGGCTATGGTTGCCGCTGTAAAAGGTTATCGCATTCTTCTCGTGATGGCTGAATCCGTCAGCGAGGAAAGAAAAAAAATCCTGAGGGCAATGGGGGCAGAGCTCAAGTTTACACCTGCACACATGTCAACTGACGGGGCAATCGAGTTTGTTTATGAACTGATTAGAAAAGAGCCCGATAATTACTGGCTCGCCGATCAGTTCAATAACGAGTCAAACTGGAAGGCACACTATAACGGCACTGCAATGGAGATATGGGAGCAGACAAACGGTGAGGTTGATGCAGTAGTGGCATCACTGGGTACGAGCGGCACTTTGATGGGCCTGTCACGCCGCTTAAAGGAACTTAACAGCGATATTCAAATCGTTGGTATGGAGCCATATCTGGGGCATAAGATTCAGGGACTGAAAAACATGAAGGAATCCTATACACCGGGGATTTATGACAAGAACAGGGCCAACCTCATAATAAGGGTGGATGACGAAGAGGCCTACCAGACATCGAGACTCCTGGCCAAGAAAGAAGGAATCTTCTGCGGCATGAGTTCCGGTGCAGCGATGGCTGCTGCCATCAGGGTGGCAAAGGAAATGGACAAGGGAACAATTGTCGTTATTATTCCTGACGGTGGCGAACGCTATTTGAGCACTGCCTTATTTGAAGACAGAAAAAAAACAGGACAACTCTTCTACAACACAATAACCAGAAAAAAAGAGGAGTTCATCCCCATTGAAAAAAACAAGGTCAAAATCTATACATGCGGCCCTACCCTTTCACAGCCTGTTAATATAGGCCAGTGCAGGCGCTTTGTTTTTTCGGATCTTTTAAGACGCTATCTTGAACTCAAGGGGTTTGAAGTTACACATATAATGAATGTAACCGATCTTGACGACCGTACTATACACGGGGCAGAAAACGCAGGGAAACCGCTTAAGGAATTCACAGGAAAATATTATGATGATTTTTTAAAAGACCTTGATACCTTGAAAATAAAAAGAGCTACGGAATATCCCAAGGCTTCGGAACATGTTGACGAAATGATTGAACTCGCCGGTAAACTGGTTGAAAAGGGGTATGCCTATGAAAAATTCAGGTCATTATATTTCGATATCGGGAGATTCAGGGAATACGGAAAACTCAGCCGTATCGACCTGAACAAGATAAAGCTGGGTAAGACGGTTGATCTTGAACAGTATGAAAAGGACAATCCAAGGGACTTTACTCTATTGAAAAGGTCCACGCTTGATGAGCTGAAAAAAGGCGTCTACTACCAGACAAAATGGGGAAATATCAGGCCGAGCTGGCACCTGGAATGTCCTGCCATGTCCATGAAATATCTTGGTGACAGTTATGACATACATACGAGCGGTATTGATCTTGTATTTCCTCACCATGAAAACTCGATTGCCATAGGCAAGGCAGTAACAGGCAAATCCCCGGCCCGATACTGGCTTCATAACGAACTCGTAATGGTAGACGGAAAAAAATCGTCGCAGCTCGACGATCCTGATTATTATTTAAAAACCATCATTAACAGGGGCTATACAGGAAGAGAAATACGCTACTGGCT
This sequence comes from uncultured delta proteobacterium, assembly GCA_963815145.1. GTDB lineage: Bacteria > Desulfobacterota > DSM-4660 > Desulfatiglandales > HGW-15 > JAAZBV01. The sequence continues at coordinate 66,093 of CAWFFS010000019.1, read as the reverse complement.
CCTATGCAGTCATTACAGGAAACCAGTGAGCTTTTCATTTAAAAAGCTGGATACTGCCAAAAAGACACTCACCAATCTGGACAGATTTGTAAGCAGGCTTTACTGTTCTCCTGAAAGCGAAACGAACCCTGAAACGGACCAGTTGATATATGATCTGAAAAATACCTTTATCCGCTCAATGGATGATGATCTTAATATAGCACCTGCCCTGGCCGCAGTATTCAGGTTCACCAATAAAGTTAACAAAATAATGGACAACAGAGGGATATCACAGGAAGACAGGGAAAAGTTTATCACGTGTCTTACTGAAATAAATACAATTATTGCAGTTTTAGATCTTGAAAGGGAATCACCTGATGAGAAAATAACAGCGCTGCTTAAAAAAAGAAATGCTGCAAGAAAAGTTCAAGACTGGAATACATCAGATAAGCTTCGGGTCGAGTTGAGAAAAATGGGAATAGAAGTAATTGACGGCGATAGCGGACCTTTATGGCGCAGGATAAATAAAGAATCATTTTCATCATAAACCACGAAATACCGGGTACCGGCATGACAATGAGTCAAAGGTCTGAGGACGAGTTTTCCTTATTACCTGAAAAACAGGGCCACTGCAGCGCAGTAGGAAATCCTTCCTGTTATTTAATGTTTATAATTGTTCTATTTTGTTTGACCTATCTCTGGGGCTATGGAAAAGAAGGGATCGGTCTTGATTTTTACCAATTCTGGGCTGTTGGACAAATAGCCTCGACAACAAAGGTTGATAATATATATTCCAAAGAAGCCCGGATTAAAATGGGTAATAAAATTGGAAAGCTGGCACTTAAATACCCAAAAGATTACCGCTATCGCGAAGTAGCTAAACACAGGAAGGTGCTGGAGACATACTCTACTCCTTTTCTATACACAGTACTGAGTATATTTCATAATTCTCATTATGAAATAGCTTACCAGACTTATATCCTTTTTTGCATACTATGCAGCATATCGGCCATTCTATTACTATGCTATCTATTAGGCTATTCCTGGCTGACTTCCATGTCTTTCCTGGCTATTTTTACCTTTATGTTCGAACCTCTCCTGTTCGACACGCAATTAGGAAATGTCAATCAAATACAACTCATGCAGTTGGCATTATTTGCATGGAGCAGAAGCTGGAAAACTTCACAGATGCGTGATATTGCGGGTGGACTTATCCTGGGGTTGGCAGTTATGTTTAAACCGAATACTGTCCTTGTTATTTTTCTACTTATGCTTTCCTGGTCCATATACAGGCAATTCAACCAGATATTCAGAACAGCCATCGGGATAATTCTTGCAACTCTTATAGCCATAGGATCATCAGCCTGGTTTTTCGGTTCATTTGGATGCTGGATTCAATGGGTTAAAGCGATAAGAAATCTGCCTGATGATATCATCACCTTATCCATGGGAAATTTCTCATTAATTATGATTATAAAAAACAAATTTGGATCCTCAGCCGGACTTGCTTCAACCATTGCTCTAATCTTATTATCATTCTTTATTATTTGGGTTATCATACACAAAAATTATATAAAAAAAAGCAACATGGCTGATTGTTTTGCATTGTATTCAGATATAAATATGGTCGGATTAGGCTGTATACTTTACTTAATTTCAGCACATCTATGCTGGCTTAGCTATTATGTACTAACAATTCCAATAATTCTCACTGTGTTTCGGACATTTTGTTTAAATAAAATTCATTCTCGCATTATACCCAGGATTCATTGTTTGTTAATTATAAGCACCATCGTTTTAATAGCTGCCAGACCTATAGTTACATTATCAGGCATCAACCGGATCTATCCTTATTCAATATGGTCAGGCACAATAATTTTGTTTGTTATCAGTCTAAATAACCTTATGAAGATACCTGACCAGCCTGCTGTTTAGAAGATAGCAATACAGGCAAAAATGGCAACGTGACATTTTTAAAACATTATACAAGAATATAACAGGATTAAATCCTGAAACATTTAAAGTTCAAAATGTGCAGTATATCGGACTAAAATCATTTATAAAAATCAAATCAGTCGGTAAAACCGGGCGCCGGACCGCTATTCGTTTCATCACTAGAACCGGTCGCTTTGTTTTTAGAATCTGGTGTTTTGGTTTTAAAACCAGGCGCTTCACCTTCAAAAGCCCCGCTTTCAAAACCCGGAGCGTTACCTTCGAAGCCGGGTGCACCGCCTTCAAAACCAGGGGCCTCCCCTTCACTGCCCTGGGCCGGTTCATTAAGGGTGCCCATTCCACCGGCCTGTTTTTTTAATCCTTTATGGGCAAGAGATATATTCAGGCCCTGGGATTTTCCCTGTTCCATGAATGAACCCTCGTTCAGCCTCAACGCCCCCATGGGAGTAACGATAATAGCTGACTGATTCTGTACCGGGCAATGATGTTCACAAAACCCGCAACCGGCACATCTTTCTTCCAGCACCTCCGGAACCGGAACAGGGTTTCCTGGCTCATCCCTGAATTTTACTGCACTGTAAGGGCAGACCTCATCGCATACCATGCATCTTTTCTGCTGTTCCCACGCAAGGCATCTTTCACGCATAATCCTGGCCGTACCGGTCTTTGCCCATCTTCTATCGGATATTTCAAGAGGCCTGATAGCACTTGTCGGGCACACTGTTCCGCAGTTATTGCAATCAGGGTTGCATGCACCTCTTTTAGGGACAAGGCTGGGGCTGAAAAGCCCTTGATTTCCGGCCTCAAACCATATGGGCTGAAGCGCATTATTGGGACAGGACGCCATGCATTCTCCGCAGCGTACACACAGGGCAAGGAAATCTTTTTCAGGCCTTGAACCGGGAGGCCTTACAAGACCCTTTGGACTTACAGTGCCCTCTCCCGGTTTGCCATAATGAGAATAAAGTCCGGAAAGGTTTACAGAGGCAAAAATTACACCTGACACACCGGAATACAGCAGTGTACGCCTTTCCGGTATAAAATCGGGAGCATTCTTTCTTTCCGGCACCCTGACATTGAAGCTTACCGCCTTCTCAGGGCACACGTTTTTACATGTCAAACACCCGATGCATTCCGCAAAAGCCGTTTTTCCGGGAGATTCTTTTTCAATGGCCCCCATCGGGCATGACCTTGCGCATTTTCCGCACTTTGTACAATCATCAGACACAACCCTCTTTACAAGGGATATACGCGAGAAGAGGGCAAGAATGGCGCCGGATGGACACAGATAGCGGCACCAGAACCTGGAGTTTATCTTTCCAGCCGCAAATATACCTGTAAAAAACAACAGGACAAAGAATAGCGCTGTATACCTGGGGGAAGATATTTCGGCAAACATCAATCCATACATATTAAAATGTTCGGCCACGGGCTGAATCAACTTCAATCCGACCTGGCTCAGAAATGAGAATACCGGATAAAGAAGTAATGCATAGAATCGGGTTATGAGTGATAAAGGGGCACCTACAAATACAGCAGATACGCCCAGAATACCTGATCCGATTATGAAAAACAGAATTATGTATTTCAGCCTGTACAGGTTCTCTCTTCCTTTACCTTTTTTCTTTTTCAGATTGAGAAGCCTGTCACTGCAGTCAATGGTAATTCCCATCGGGCATATGTAACCGCAAAATATCCGGCCGAACAGGATAGTCACCAAAATGACTATCACCGCAGGAACAAATGTAAAAAGAAATATCCTGCCGCTCAGGGCCGATCCGAAAACAAGTACAGGGTCCATCCTCAGATAAAGATCCGGTGCCACGAGATCGATTCCTGAGTAAACGGCGCTCGTCAGCAGAAACAGGAAAGCCATAAGGCTTAAAAACTGTATTATAGGGCGAAATTTCATAGATATCCTTGGCATAGGGTTAGCATGTCAATGCCCATCGTTCCGACGGGCATTGATCTTAACCGGAAATGATTTACAGGAAAAAAATCAGATCTGAACTTCCTTTATGGAAAGTTTATCGATATCCATTCTCCCAAGGCCCCTTTCATGAGCCTCGCGAATATACTGTACCTGCGCGGGCCTGTATTTTCTTCCATACCATTTAAATCTGGCAACGGCGAATGCATCTGCCGCTACCATGTCTTTTGAAGCAATGATGGTATCTTCTTTAAGCACCTTTCCTGGCCCTCTTGGACCGTTGGTTGAAAGTACCCTTGTTCCGTCGATCACGGCCAGATCAGCTTTGATCACCGAACACATGTCCACAACTGACTCAGAAAGTCCTTTTGTGTGCATGCCTGCCCGGTCCCAGACCAGTCCCATCATGCCTTTCATTGAAAGACTCACGCCCGTGGCTGTATGGGATTTTGCAACAGGAACAGCAATGAGCGTATCGGCTTTTAAGGCTTCCTGGAACACGCCGTTCCTGCTCATCTTTTTGGCACCGGGAAAATCTGTGTCTTTAAAAAACCTGTCAGTGTTTTTTGATGCTCCTATAACCCTGGTATTTGGAAGGTGCTCACAGGTGGCAAGTATTCCTGACCGCTTAAGACATATATCCGCATCAAAAAGCGGGTAATCAGCGATCAAAATGCTGGAAGCTCCGGCTTCACTACACATCAGGGCAATCTCCTTAACGACCTCCGGGTTCGTGGTTGTAGCCATGGCAGGTGGATTGGGAAAACTCATATTGGGTTTTATCAGGACTTTGCTCCCTTTTTTAACAAATTTCTTCATTCCGCCCAGAAGTTCAACCGCCGCCCTTGTAGCCTTTGCAGCATCGCCTTTTGCAACCGCGATATAGGGTATTGGTTCGGCAATACCTCTTTTAGGTATGAGGATGCCTGTAGAACCTGCCGCCAGGAACAACAGCCCCTTCATATGAAATTTCAGAAATTTTCTTCGACTGAAATTCTCATCTATCAATTTATCCATCCTGTTAAAATAATCTGTAGACATCTTAAAATCTCCCTGTGATTAGAAACTTACGTTCTTTACAGTTTAACAACCAGAATTTTTTTTTCAAGCACTTTTCAGAACATATTGATCATATTATTAGGAATCAAAGGCCATTTTTAGCCTGCCAAGCGCTTCCTGGAGGATACTTCGCGGACAGGCAAGATTTATTCTCTGAAATCCCTCACCGCCTGTTCCGAACTGGGGACCATTGTCCAGCCATACCTTTGCCTTTTTAAAGAGAATTTCGTCAACAGCATTATCCGATAATCCCAGCCCGGAAAAATCAAGCCACGCCAGATAGGTACCTTCGAGTTTTGTAACATTTATCCCAGGTATTTTTTCTTCTATAAAACTTTTAAGAAAGATATAATTATCATTAATGTACAAAAGAAGCTGGTCAAGCCAGTCTTCACAATACCTGTAGGCTGCCTCCGTGGCAGTAAGCCCGAAAATATTTGGCATAGAGATTGAGAAACGATATATTGTCTTTTTAAAGGCATCCCTCAATTCAGGATCTTTAATAATTATATTTGAACAGGAAAGGCCTGCCAGGTTAAAAGTCTTGCTCGCTGCGGTAAGTGTAACTGTCCTGTTTCCCATCTCAGGAAATACATCGGTTATTGTATTATGTCTGAATCCCGGCATGATCAGGTCCGAATGAATTTCATCCGAAATCAATAACGTATTATGCATCGAACACAGTCCGGCTAGCTTCTGGAGTTCTCCGGGGTTCCATACCCTTCCGACCGGGTTGTGAGGATTGCAGAGGATAAACATTGAAACACCTTTTTTAAGGCTCTGCTCAAGGTCATCAAGGTCCATTCTGTACCAGCCATTCCGGCGGATCAGTCTGTTTTCGACAACAACACGGTCATTTGCCTCGATGATTTTTTTAAAGGGGTGGTATACAGGAGGCTGGATAACTATCCTGTCACCCGGACTGGTATATGCGTTTATTGCAATACTTAACGCTGCAACAACACCCGGTGTGGTTGTTATCCAGTCTTTTTCGATGTCCCAGCGATGTCTCTTTTTCATCCAGTTTACCACCGCTTCCATGTAGGAATCTGAGGGGTATGTGTATCCGAACACACCATGCTCTGCCCTTTTTAAAAGGGTATTTATTATTTCGAAAGGCGCCCGGAAATCCATGTCAGCAACCCACATGGGTATAAGGTCTTTATCCCCGCGTGTTTCCCTTAAATCCCATTTTACCGAACCACTTTTTTCGCGGCTGATTGTCTCATTAAAATCATATCTCATAATATTGGCCTTTCAGGATTGTTACAGTCATCAATCCGGTTAAACGTTCTTAAAATCAAAAAGCATAAATTGGCAGCTTCATACTAACCCCAGTGTTTTAAGAATTGTAGAATCAGCGGTAACAATATTATCGATAATATGGTTGATACTATGATAAGTTCCGCGGTCTCTTTCGGGTTCTTTCCATATCGTTCGGCAAGCAGATAATTAAATACAGCCACAGGCATGGAACTTTGAAGTACGAAAACACCACGCGCGGTTCCTTTAAGACCGAAAAGATAAGAGATCAGTATTCCGACTCCGAATCCCAGCACTATCCTTGCAAGTGATAACAGAAGGGCTCTGCCTGTATTGAATATCCTCATCCTCTGCAGCGAAACGCCCAGGGTAATGAGCATAACAGGTATTGTAATATCGCCGATAAGTTTTGTTGACTTGGCTATCCATTGCGGGGGTTCAATGCCTGATAAAAGTAAAACCGATGATATTATAATGGAAATGATCACCGGGCTCTTGAATGCAGATCGGATTGAAAATGACCCTGAATAAAAAAACACAGCAACAGTAAACTGCCCTGCCATTACAACTGCGAATACTACTATTGCAAGGGCAAGTCCTTCTTTCCCGTAGGCAAATAAACACACAGGCAGGCCCATGTTCCCAATGTTTGCAAACATCAGCGGCGGAAGATATCCGTTTATGGAAAGGCCCATAATTCGAAGGATCAGTACCCCTGTCAATCCGAACAGGACAAGAGCTAAAGCAGTAGCGAGGGCTATACTACCCAGCAGTGCATGGTTTATTTCAATATTAGTAAGCGTAGAAAATGCCAGGCAAGGGCATCCCAGGTTTATGGCAATGGAGGTGATAAACTCAAGATCATATTTACTGCCGCGCAATGACCAGATATACCCGACTGCTATAACAGCAAAAATGGGCGTTACAACCTGTATTAACTGGTTTATCATCTAAAGCTATTTATAATGCCTGGGATTGATTTCATATTTCTTTACTTTGTAGCCGAATATCCTCTCTGTAGTTTTCAGGGACTGGGCAGCCTTTCTCATATTCCCGCGGCTGCTTTTCAATGAATCTATTATCAGCTCTTTTTCAAAGCGCGCTATTGAAATCGTCAAGTGACATCGACTGTTGAGTTCCTGTGTCCTCGGCTGTCTGGAGTGTCATAGGCAGATGATAACTGTGGATAACCTTTCCATCACAGAGCAGTACGGCCCTTTCAATACAGTTTTCAAGCTCTCTGACATTTCCGGGCCAGTGGTAATGGGTTAATGCATCGATTGCGGGCGTGGAAATTCTTTTGATATCTTTACCATATTCTTCCGAATATTTTTCCAGAAAAAAATCAGAAAGTAGAAGGACATCAGCCTCTCTTTCTCTTAAGGGCGGGAGATAAATAGGGTAAACGTTCAATCTGTAAAACAGGTCTTCCCTGAAGGTGCCATCTTCGACTGCTTCGGTGAGGTCCTTATTTGTAGCCGCAATGATTCGGACATTGACTTTTATTACTCTTGTTGCCCCCAGCCTCTCCATCTCCCTTTCCTGAATCACTCTCAGCAATTTCCCCTGACTCTCAAGGAGAAGAGACCCTATCTCATCCAAAAAAATGGTCCCATTATTGGCGAGCTCGAATTTACCTGCTTTCTGCTGGTTTGCTCCCGTGAATGCCCCCTTCATATAGCCGAAAAGCTCCGCCTCAACAAGGTTTCCCGGTAACGCTGCACAGTTGATTTTAATAAAGGGGTTTGAGGTTCTCAGGCTGTTATAATGAATCGCGTTTGCAACCAGTTCCTTACCTGTTCCGCTTTCCCCCAGAAGAAGTACATTTGCATTACTCTTGGCAACCTGGCTTATTAGATAAAATATCTCCTGCATTTTATGGCTGTTGCCAATTATATTACTGAAACTGTATTTTTTCCCAAGCTCCTTTTTCAATCTTATGTTTTCAGTATTCAGCTGTTCTCTTTCCTTGCTGATCTGTTCAAGCAATGCCACTTTCTGAGCTATAAGGCTGCTGATTATTGATAGGAGCCTGACATCTTCTTCCGGGGATTCACTCTCTTCAAACAGCCGGTCAACACTCAACGATCCGATCACACGAGCACCATCTTTGATAGGCACACAGAAAAAGGCTATCTTTGATTTATCGATCTTGCTTCTAGACCCTGTCCTGTCCAGGAAAAGCGGCTCCTCATTAAGTCTCGGAATGGCCATAGGTCTGCCTGATTCTATTACTTTACCTGTAACGCCCTCTCCAAGTTTATAGCGCCCTTTTGTTTTTGCACTCAACGATATTCCATGGGCAACCTCTACATGGATCTCACGGGTTTCCCGATTTAACAGGGATATGGAGCCGCGGTTCATCCCAAGATACTCTTCGAGGAGATCGAGAACCTTGTATAATGCCTTTCTTAGATCAAGGGTCCCGTGCATGGCCTTTGTGATTTCATAAAGGCATTTAACTTCATCCGGTTTTGGACTCATCTTATTTTCTGACATAGAGTAATCTCAATCCATTCTATAATTTTTGACCATATTCAATTTGCATGAATTCCGGTTAAGAGAATGTTAATTACAAAAATGTAGAAAATTATGCAATTATTATTTTTTGATTTTTAAAATTTAATCACAAACAATATCTTTATCGTTTGTTCTGGATGAGGCAATCAGGTATGTAATCTTTGAGATAACAAGCCCTCGTATAAGATATTCGATAGAAAAACGCTGTGAATCGGTCAGGTCATCAAACTCCATGATTTCAATTACATCCCCGACCATGGACTCAATGGATAAAAAGATATTTTTTTGTTTGGGATTTAACTCCCCTTTTCCGATTCTCCCCCACACAGCCGGTATTATATAAGTAATTGGATAGGCAAGCAGATCTTTCTTATGAAGTGAGAAGATGGTATCGGTCGTTTCATCTATAATCTGTTTTATCCGAAGAATAGAAGAACTGTCATCATTACTGGACATAGAAAATTGCAGGAGTTTATGTCCCCTGAGAGCGGTTGCATGACACCCGGCCGTTGTTGATTTATTCTTTTCTGCCATATTTATTTTGTTGCAATCGATTAATTTGTTATTAGAGTGAATTCAATCATATTACTACATTTTCATTATCAATATTCATGCCAATTGACAAAATTTAGAAAAAAACCTGTAATAACAGGTTGATGGGTTAATGAAGCCATCCAAACAGAAAAACAGGATCCAATAATGCGCCATGAAAGGATATATGACGTCATTAATTTGACGTAACTTATTGATAATTATTAAAAATATAAAATGCAAACATAGTGTAAAGATAATACATAAAAGGTGGTAATTAAATCACGATAAGGCGTGATTCATATAACTATTTTTAGACCGTTTATATTTTCCAATTAAAAAACTCACAAAGGTACAGGTTTGATAAAATTAATTTTTATCCACATCAGTATATTTTTGAATAAACTTATCCAACTGATCCCTGTGTATTTGCGTGAGGTTTTGAAACTGTAAGCATCCCCGTCTCATGAGAACGGAGCTGAACGTAAAAGAATTTTCAATACCAAAATCGGATATAATTTTGAATGATATACCCTTAAGCTGAATTCCCTGACCTGAAAAAAAATATCCAGTTTATGGACCGCTTTGACAGGTTCACTCCCTGCCATGTATTTAAAGGCAAGCCCGTCTTCACTAATATCGACCACCTGTCCAATAGTCGTTTTAGTGTTATGTTGTTCTTTAATAACTGCAAAGGCCCCCTCTTTAACGCTGAATCTTTTATGGGCGCGTCGTTCACTCTGATTGAAATTACCCATGTCTATATCCTGCTAAGAATGCTAAAATTAAGCTTGCCCGCGGACCTGAGAAGAAGAAAAATATTGATCAGTGCCAGGAATAAAACAGGCAGCCATGCACCTAATCCCGGAATAATTGTTCCATTTTCACACATGTACCTTACGACCATAAGTATTATATAATAACTGAGGAATAATAAAAGACTGATAATGATTCCTTTGGTTCTTCCATGTGCCCTTATCTGGGCGCCAAGAGGGGCACCTGCAATTCCTATTACAAATACTGCCAGGGGAAGGGAGAACATTTCAAACAGGGTCATCCTGGCCATTTCCTTTTTTTTTATATTTTCGGAGGACGATTTTATAAATTCAAGCAATTCCTCCGGATACATATTTCCCGGGTCATTTACACTGCTATCAGCCGGTTTCAGCATGCTGTTTATTTCAATAGGGTAATCCAGAGAGCCAAACTTGTTACTCCCCGATTTTCCGCCCCCGTCATCGGTTAATGAAATACCGTCAATAAATCTTATAACCACACCGTTTTTGGCAGGAATAAACTTTGCTTTCTTTGCTACAAAGGTAATATCATTTCCCTTTCTTTTATCTACCACAAAGACATCTTTCATTATCTTACTTTTTGGTGAATAACTGTTTACATAAAAAACAACATCTTTGACCAGATTCCCAAAGATTCTTTCCTTCACCAGGAAATCAGCCCTGGATTTCATAATATTGATGGAGACAGATTCATATGTCCTGTTGCCATAGGGAACCCAGAACAGGGTTAGAAATACAGAGAAGAACATGCAGATTACAGAAAATAAAATTACCGGCGGCATCATCTGATAAAGGCTTATCCCTGAAGAATGGAGCGCTATTATCTCGTTGTCACTGGACATTCTTATGAATGAAAGGAGTACGGCCATCAGGCATGAAATCGGCATGGCAAAAAGAATAAACCTTGGGACCTGGCAGAGTATCAGACTGAATAAGGCCCCAAAGCCAACCCCGTAATTGATTATGAGATTGGTCAGGTCGATCATATAGGTGGCCATGATAATGAACATAAATATCATCAGGCATGTCAGAAAAACGGCCCAGATTTCTTTGGAAACATATTTAGCAAGTGTAATTTTCAAGTGACGCACCGGAAGATATAATAGTGTTAAAAGAGAAATCCGATTTTAATAAATGATTAACCGCATACGTTCCAGGGTCAGGGTAAGGAATAGAGAATTTCTAAAGAAAACCCGAAAGTATCTGCAAGCAGATGGAAAGTAGAGATTAAGAGACTACGATTCCGAAAATTTCATAGGAGAGTGTTTCTTGCGTAAAAAAATGAATTATTTAAAGCGATATGTAACAAGACCATGCGACGTATCATATGGCGAAACACTGACTTTAACCCTGTCTCCCTGGATGACCTTGATTCTGTTCTTTTTCATGCGCCCGGACAGTACTCCGTGAACGATGACATCATTATCACATTGAATTTCCATTGTGCCCCGCCCCATCACTCTGGTAACAAGGCCTTCAAGCTCTATCAAGTCTGTTCTACTCAAAATATTCCTTTCACAAAAAGTTGAGTTAACTTAAATAAAAAGTATCAGATAATAATCCTATAAAAGAAAAAATTCAATGCAATTTACTTACATCCCTTCAAATAGTCAATAGTTTACCTGGTTATTTTTATTTATCATTTCCATATCCACAGGTTTCACATTATTTACTATCCATTCACGGACATTCCTGCCCTCGGATAGCGATTGCTTATAACACATAAAATCGAGTGAAATTCCAAGGGAATCAGCAATCATGACAGCCATTACAGGCCAGCAGATGCCTATATCCAGTATTACAGGAAGGCTTCCGGGTATCCTCGCAAAACCTGACATTTCCATCCTGAAGGGGACCTTGAGGTTCTTTGTTTTGGGAAGCCCCTTATTAACCGCATTTGAAACAGCACTTGACTTTCGTTCACGTGACCAGACATTCTCAAGGTTGGCATCCATGTCAATTCTGATTATTTTTTTCTCTTTGAGAGAAAATGTCCAGTTTTTGTTCCATTTCTGCCAGATACCATGACCTGTAAATGTTTCAAAGGGGCCGTCATGGATCTCCTGAGTAAGTGCTATAGCAGATTCAATAATAACATCAGCGCTGTCAAGTATCTTCGCCACCCGGAGGGATCGCTCCGAGACCGGAATTGAATCCCCGACCGAAAGCCCGACTGCTCCTCCACCTACCAATTGGGGCACACTCACAAGAACAGGTATACCATTTAGAGCCCCGGCGCCTATCATGGTCATAGGGTCGGCGCCCTTCCCTGCAATCAACTCAAAGGGCAGTCCTTGTTCCTTAGCCAATTTTAAAACATGCCGGGAAATCAATTCAGTATATAAGCCGGTCGGATAGGCGATATTGCCTGCCACCTTGATAATTGTATCTCCGCCTGCATCCAGCATCCTTTTGTATTGAGTCATGTCTATTTCATTAAACGCCGAATACTTTGCTAAAAGGTCTTCAGGGATAATACTGGCTTCCAGGTAGCCGTCTGCAGGCAAATCTCTGTCTTTGAAACCAAGCTCGGATCCCCTGATTCTTTTAACCCTTTCGAGAGTCCCGCCCATTTCGTGATTTACTACTGCAGAACTTGTTGTTACACCGTCTATGATCTCTTTATGTATCAGTTCGGCTATCAGGGTCGTTACACCCTCGTGGAGATTGGGGCCGCTTCCTACAACAGCTACAACATTCTTTCCCTTCTTTTTTGCATCAACAATCCAGTCAGCCGCCTTTCTGATCCTTTCCAAAATGCCGGCAGGAATTGTCTCCATCATATCCTCGATAGTTTTTCTATCGACAGTCATATCATTTACCCCTGAAAGAATGATCTTCAACCTGTATCTGGTTACTATTATTTATAAAATCTGCGATAACGCGGGCATGCTTTTCAGAAGCACCGCGATTTTCGGTCAATGCCTTTTTGGCCAAAATGCCTTTTTGTCTTAACAGCTCAGGTCTTTTTAATAAAAACACTGCCTTTTCCGAAAGATCAATATGATCGGTCACTTCAATACTGGCATCGTATCTTTTTAACAGGCCTGTTGCATCTAAAAAATCATCCATGTGAGGGCCGTGAAAAACAGGTGTACCCCAGGCAGCAGGTTCAAGAGGATTTTGTCCTCCAAGCGGAACGAGACTTGCCCCGCAAAAGGCTATATTTGCTGCACTGTAGATATTGAAAAGTTCACCATAGCAGTCGATGATTATGATATTTTGCTCTCTTCTGAAATCAGACGGTCCAAACTCGCTCCTGAGATGATATCCCAAGCTTCTTTTCCGGAGAATCTCTATAATATCCTTTACTCTTTCGATGTGTCTGGGGGCTATTATGAGCACGGCATCAGGAAAATCATTGCCCATATTCCGGAATGCATCCAGCAATATTTCTTCTTCGCCAGTCCGGGTACTTCCGGCAACAATGACCGGGATATCCGGATCAATATCAAAAAGCCTGCGAACATTTTCATTCATGCCGGGTTCTGTCTGGTGAATCAGCATATCATATTTTGCATTTCCGTTGACGAGCGTTTTCTCAGGATCAGCCCCTATAAGCATTATATGTTTTTTGTCTTCTTCACTGATCATACTCAGGGTATCAAAGTTCGATAAAATGTTTTTAAAGAACGGTTTGAATCGCAGATAATTTTTCAATGATCGTCCGGATATCCTGCCGTTGAGAAGTGCGATCTTTACGCCTGCACTTCGCGCCTCTATTATCCATGAAGGCCATATTTCTGTCTCGAGGAATATGAGTACATCCGGATTAATCTTTTTCAGCGCTTTCCTGACAAAAAGAAAGACATCTACAGGCGCATATATAATGGGAATCCGTTCACCCAGCATTTCGAGTGCCAGGTTTCTGCCATGTTCAGTATTGGTAGATAACAGAACAGCAGAACCGGGCATGAGTTCTCTTAAGGTGGAAATGATTGAGCACGCAACCTTTATTTCACCGAGAGACACTGCATGTATCCATATCCTGGGTGCACCGGAGAGATCTTTCAGGCTTTCTTCAGGAATAGCCCCCAATCTCTCATTAAAGTGTTTCCTGTATTTTCCTGTTATCAGGATAAAAAGCAAAAAGGGAAACAGGAGCCCGGAAAAAAGGAATAAAGTTGAAACCCTGTATAAGAAGTAGAATATATTCATGTTTTTTATTAAAAAATATTTTTTATTATAAAGATAAGGCCTTATATGCTGGTCAAGATAGGTAAAAGGATATAAGCTGTCAAGAAATCTATTAACGCCTGCAAGCAAATACAATCCTTTTTATGAATATTAACAGGGCATATTGGCTCGCTTGATGTAACGACATTAAGAACGATAATAATTGCATTATTTTATCCAATATGCCAGAATGTCACACTTTTTAGAAGATAATTTCTCCAGAGGGTCATATTGTCTAACAACCTGACAGAACTCAAAAAAGAACTCATCTTCCTTAACCTTTATGACAAGGCAAGAGAAATCTATAATGAATTGGGAGAAAGATCCGTTGTTTCATATATCAGGTCAAGTCATCGTCTCTTGAGCAAGGTCTATCATCCTGATCTCAATCCGGACAACCTGCAATTTGCAGTGAAAACCCAGCAAAGCCTTAACAGGTTAAGTATTCTTATTAATCAGTTGGACGATATTGAGATAGCCAGTATATTCAAAATTAATAAAATTGATAATAATCACAGTAAAATGAAGATACTTGTTGTGGAAGATGAATTCGGTCTACAGGAAATCTTCAGAGATATCTTTAAAATGGAAGGCTATGAAGTAATGGTCGCAGTCGATGGGGTGAATGGTTTTGAAATATATAAGGAATTTCTTCCCGATCTCGTATTTACTGATGTTGTAATGCCAAAGATGAGCGGTCTTGAACTGGTCAAAAAAATCAGGGAAATCAATCCCGATATTAAAGTGATATATATAAGCGGTTTTTTCGGAATAAAAAGGCTCAGAGAAGAGCTTGATCAGGATATTGCTGAATATGGATATCCAACACTTTCCAAGCCATTTAAAACGAGTGAGATGCTGGATCTTGTAAAAGAATACATAAACAGACCATAACCGGGTATGAATTACAATATGCTCTCAAAAAATATCAGATCTTCATGAATAACAATTAATAGAAAATAACATGATTCCAAACGCTGAAAAATGTATTTTATTGATGAACACCTATGGCATGCTTGATAATATCAAGGCACACTCGATCAAGGTGGAACAGGTTGCACGCATCATTGCCGAAGGGATAAAAAAAAGCGGTAAAAACATTTCGCTTGAAAAAGTAACGGCAGGGGCGCTTATGCATGACATAGCAAAAACCATGTGCCTTGGATCGACCGAAGATCATGCAAAAAGAGGCAAGGATATCTGCCTGGAAAACAGTTTTTTTGAAATCGCCGAAATAGTTGGTGAACATATACAGCTTAAGAGTTTTAGACCTGACAGCGAAGTGACTGAAAAGGAAATAATCTACTATGCTGATAAAAGGGTGAACAATAATGAGGTTGTTACTCTTGAAAAAAGGCTTGCATATCTGATAGACAGATATGCAAAGAACGAAAAGGCGTTAGTTCAAAGAATAGAAGAAAATTTCAGGAGATGCAGAGAAGTTGAAAAAAAGATCTTTTCAACCCTGGATTTTTCGCCTGAAGATCTTGTTGAACTTGCAAAGTAAAATCTGAAATCACCCTTACTGGCATTATGAAAAAAGCATATCTCATTCTCTTAATAATATACCTTTTTGTATCGCCATCGATTAATGCAAAAAATAATACTGTATCGGTTGCTGTTATTCAGTCGACTGACAAATATGAAAAAACCAGATCATATCCGGTTTTGTTCAAGCTGAATGTTGCAAAAAACTGGTATATTCACTCATCAACAAAGGAAGAATTCCTAATACCGACAGAACTGTCATTTACGGGATCAGAAGGTATAAAAATTAATAACATCCTGTTTCCTGAAACAGAAAAGAAAAAATTTGAATACACATCCAGGCCGGTCGATGTTTATTCTGGATCTTTTTTTGTTCATGGGAAAGTCGAAATAGGAAGTAAGGCCCCGGAAGGCCTGCGGAAAATAATCGGAAGCCTGAGTTATCAGGCCTGCTCGGCCGTTTCATGCCTGAGTCCGGAAAAAATACCGATTGTCCTGGATTTGCTCATTGTTCCACAGGGCACTGTAACCACACAAATAAACCGGGATATTTTTCTTGCCAGCCAAAGCAGCAATGAGATTAACTCAAAATTTGATTCAGGATTATTCTGGGCACTTCTTGTTATTTTCCTACAGGGTCTCGCGCTCAACCTGACTCCATGCATATACCCCCTCATTCCCATAACGCTTTCTTTTTTTGGCGGTAGAAGTGATAAAACCTGTGGAAATTCTATTCTGTCAGGTCTCATATACTTATCAGGGCTTGCCTTTACAAATTCAATATTGGGTGTATCAGCAGCTCTTTCAGGGAACATGCTGGGATCCGCGCTCCAATACCCTGCTGTGTTGATCTTTATCGCCCTGGTTATGATATCGCTAGCCTTCAGTTTTTTTGGCTTCTGGGAATTTGGCTTACCTTCAGCCCTCACTAAACTGGCGTCAAAAAATTATCAGGGTTACTTCGGCACTTTCTTTATGGGCCTTACGCTGGGGATTGTTGCCGCGCCATGTATCGGGCCTTTTGTTCTGAGCCTGCTGCTCTATGTAGGACAAAAAGGTGATCCTTATCTGGGATTTCTTTATTTCTTTGTATTGAGCATAGGGCTCGGATTCCCCATGTGTATTCTGGCTATTTTTTCAGGGACAATAAACCGCTTCCCAAAATCCGGGGACTGGATGTTATGGATCCGAAAAATATTTGGCTGGATACTGATTGCCATGGGCTATTATTATATAAGATCTCTAATAGGCAATATATTGCTGGAGCATACCATATTACTATGTCTGGCAGTCACTGCCGGTATCCATCTCGGATGGGTCGATAAGACAGGTAAAAATGTCAAATTTTTCAAATATATTAAACGGGGAGTAGGCTGTCTCATTATCATTCTCGGTATATTTTACCTGTATAGCGCAGTTGATTTGTCAGCCAGCGTAAAGTGGGTGCCATATGGCAAAGCAGTGCTGGAAGATGCGGCAAAAAATTCAAAGCCCGCAGTTATGGATGTTTATGCTGACTGGTGCGGCCCCTGCAAACTGATGGATAAAAAAGTATTTACAGATCCTGAAATAATCAAACTGAGTAAAAGTTTTATTATGACCCGTATTGATATTACCAGGAAAATCAAGGATCAGGATGAGGTTAAAGAGAAATACGGCATTAAAGGAGCACCCACCATCATATTTTTTGATAAAAAGGGCACGGAACTGCCAGCCTTACGAATAGAGTCAGAGGTCGGGACTGACGAATTCATTTCACACATGAAAAAAGCCCTTGATAAATAACTAACCCTACCACCTGATAAGGGCACTTCCCCAGGTCAACCCTCCGCCGAACACCGGCATACATATATGATTGCCATCCTTTATGCTGCCGTCTCTTACGGCTTCGTCAAGAGCAATGGCACATGATGCGGAAGACGAGTTACCATAGCGATCCAGAGTAATATAAAATCTTTCGATAGGTACCTCTATGGTTTTGGCTATTGAATTGAACATCCTGAAATTTGCCTGATGGGGAATAAACCAATTCATATCCTCTATCTCAAGATTATTATGCCCTACAGACTCCATTATGGAATCTACAAAGTGCCTTACCGCGACCCGGAAACTGGCATTGGCACCAATCATGGCAAGATAATGATCACCTCTTTCAGCACTCTCCTTTGTGATAGGCGTTACTTTTGATCCTCCACCCGGCACAAGGAGGTCCCTGCCGTTTTTTCCGTCAGTATGAATATGGGTTGATAAAAGCTGGTGGCCCTTGTCGTCTGCAGTCAAAACGGCTGCTCCGGCACCATCACCCCATAATATACATGTGGTTCTGTCTTTCCAGTTCACTACCCTCGACATTACCTCTGCACCAACAACAAGGGCATTTTTTACTGAACCCGCATGGATAAACTGGGACGCGACATGCATTGCATATATATACCCGGAGCATGCGGCCGTAACATCAAAATTGACTGCCCTAGGTGCGTTGAGCTTTGCCTGCAGCCAGTTGGATGCAGCCGGGCAGTTAGTATCGGGTGTTATTGTTCCAAGGACAATAAGATCAAGATCATCGGGCGTCAATCCGGCCATGTCAAGTGCCTTTCCGGCTGCCTCAAAGGCCAGATCGGATGTGGTAATATCCGGTTCGGCTATCCTTCTTTCTCTGATGCCGGTCCTTTTTACTATCCACTCATCAGATGTATCGAGCCCCATATTTTTAAGGTCGTCATTGGTCAGTCTTTTTGGAGGAACATATGACCCTGTCCCGAGGATTCTTATCTTCTTCATTGGAATTTAATATTACCTCCTGGTAAATATATATATCTGGTTGAAAGTATATGAAAGTGTAGATAATAACCCCGAAAAGTCAAGAAACATCTATTATATTACTCCTTTAATCTGATTTTTGCCACCGATTCAATGTGATATGTGTGAGGGAACATATCAACCGGCTGAATCTCTGTTACTTCATACCTATCGGACATATCACCAAGATCCCTTGCCATGGTAGACGGATTGCATGACACATAAACGATCTTTTTTACACCTGCCTCCTTTATTGTTTTAAGGATATCCTTGTGTATGCCGGTTCTGGGCGGATCAACAATAAGGACATCGGGCTTATATGAAACAGTGCGGATTGTTTCTCTGATATCTCCCAGGATAAACTTGCAGTTTGAGATATTATTGATCCGGCAGTTAAGATTTGCATCCGAAACAGCGCTTTCCGATAGCTCCATGCCAATGATCTCGTCAGCATAAGCTGACAGGTAGATTGGAATCGTCCCTGTACCGCAAAACAGATCCAGTACTTTTTCTGAACCTGCAAGTTCTGCGTATTTAAAAACCTGATTATAGAGTTTTTGAGCGCCTGAAGTATTTGTCTGGAAAAATGAATTCGGAGATACCCTGAATGTGTACTTTCCTATCATCTCATTGAGATAGCCTTCTCCGGTTATAATTATTTCTTCTTCACCTACGGCAGTGGCGGCCCTTCTGTCGCTAATATTATTTATTACGGTTTTTATATTATGGAATTTATCATGCAGCCTGTCAGCAAGAGGCTTAATTACATCAATACCTTTTGTTGATGTAACGATATTGACCATCCATTCATCAAATGTCTTCGAATATCTCAGGGTCAAAAACCGCCAGAATCCCTCATGGGTCTTAAGATTGTATACAGGGATATTTGTATTTCTGACATATTCTCTTACTTCCCCCATTATCGGGTTTCCGGTTGGATTCTGAAGAAGGCATGCATCAATATCAATAACCTTATTAAATGTTCCGGGCACATGAAGTCCCAGTGAGAAATCTTCGCTTATTATTCCCCTGTTATAGTCTTCAGGAAGTATCCATTGCCTGTCGGAAAACGAAAATTCCATTTTATTTCTGTATCCATACATATCATCAGAAGGGATAACATCATGCACAGTGAAGCCCTCCAGTGCCCCGATCCTTTTTATTGAATCGGCTACATGCTCTCCCTTATATTTCAACTGGGTGTCATATCTCAGATACTGATAATTACACCCGCCACAGTATCCATTATAGGGACAGGGAGCATCTATCCTGTCGGGCGATGGGCTCAGCAGTTCAGCTATAACGGCATTGGCATACCCTTTCTTTTTTTTCACAACCCTGGCAATTAACCTGTCTCCGGGCAAGGCTCCCTTTATAAAGATAACAAATCCATCAATTCGCGCTATTCCTTCGCCCCCAAAGGCTATGCCGTCCACGCCTAATTCAACTAAATCTTCCTTTCTTATTATCATTCTGCTTTCCCTATATCAAAAATGACACAATAATCTTCTTTATTATTTAAAGTATTTGCCCCAGATACCGATACTGAAGGAGATAAGGATTATCATTAATCTACTGAAAAAGACAGTATGTTTTTTAATACTTTTTCAGGAATATTAGAGGCAGATATACCCCGTATCTATTAAAAATCAATAATATATAAATTCCATAAGTAAAGGGATAAACAATGGAATTAATAGAAGAAAAAGGATTTTCTCCCACCAAAATGGTTGTTGTGGTTGCTATTATAGGAATGATACTTGCAGTAGTAATTCCTAGTTTCATAGTAATGGCTCCACGAATGAGATTGCAAGGCTCTGTCAGGTATATTGTTTCTGACATCCAGAATATGTAAATTTCATAAATAAAGGGATAACCAATGAAAGTAATAGAAGAAAAAGGATTTTCTCTCATCGAAATGGTTGTTGTGGTTGCTATTATAGGAATAATACTTGCAATAGCAATTCCTGGTTTCATAGTGATGGCTCCACGAATGAGGTTAAAAAGTGCGGCCAGAGATATTGTTTCTAACATGCAGTTAGCTAGGGCCCAGGCTCTTAGAGACAGAAAGACTTATACTATACAGTTCGATACACCCGGAAGTAAATACACCATCTCAACAGGGGGAGTAGCCGAGAAAATTGTGAACTTATCAGAATACCCTGGTGTTTCCTTCGGGTCCGGCAATGGGAGAGCTAGTGGTGACCCTAGCGCCGAAGATGTAAGCGATGGGGTGACATTTAAGAATAATAATATCACATTTGATTCCAACAGCACGAATGATAATACAGGCGGTGTTTACTTGAAAGATTCTGATAATACAACATATTCGGTTATATGCCTGTCAAAGGCAGGTGGAGTTGAAACCCAGAAAGACAGTAATGGATCAGGCTGGGAGTAGAAAAATGAAATATATATCCGTAAAGAATGAAAAAGGATTCAGCCTTATTGAACTGCTTGTTGCAATAACTGTTCTTGCTATAGCTCTGCTTGGTATTGCCGGCTTGCAGGGTAATTCCATAAAAAGAAATGTATCTGCTATGCAAAACACGGAGGCAATTGCTCTTATAGAAGATAAAATTGAAGAATATAGAAACACTCCGTTCGGGAATATCTCGGACGATCCGACAACAGAGACAGGGCTTGGCAGCGGTGGTATTTTTACCAGAAAATGCACTATCCAGGATGGGGTCCCCATACCGGGATACACAAAGACATTGAGTGTAAAAGTATCCTGGGATGATCCAGGCGGCCGTTCATTTTCATTTCAGACAGTATTATCCAATTGAGAGGAATTTTGATGTATCGATGCATTAAGAAAATAAGGGAATCATCGGGCTTTACACTGATTGAACTGCTCGTGGTTATGGGTATATTCGGAATTATCCTCGCTGGCATTCTCAAGGTCTTTGATACAAGCAACTACACATATAAGGTCCAGGAAGAAGTTGCAGAGATGCAGCAGAATGTTCGCGTTTCAAAAATGTTTCTTGAAAAAGATGTACGTATGGCAGGATGCGACTTAAAATCTTTTTTTATATATAAAGATACAGAAAGCGGTCGGGAGCAGGTTTTTCCTTTTGTTTTTCAGGATGGTGCCGGTGATAACGGGTCGGACAAATTAACGGTAAGTTATGTCGATTACAGTGAAGATACATGTGGTGATGATCTACCTGATTTGACCATAGATGGTACCATGCCTGCAGGTTCTTCGGAGGCTGATGTAATTGAGAACCTTGATGATTTTCCTTATAACAAGTGGGTGAATGGAATCCCATGCCAAATGGATGATGGAACAACAGTAACATTTAGTGGCGCCCCTTTTGAAGAATTCATGGCGATTATAAAGTCACCTGATGGATCAAAATCAGATGTCGTATGGATTACCCAGGTACAAGGCGGAGCAAATCACATTCAGAATCATGATTATCCGAGTGGTCAGGATAATAAAGTCGTTAACTCATATCCAGCGGGGAGCACCATTACATTTTTTAACACCAAGAAATTAAAGAGATATACTTACTATATTCAGAATAATGTTTTAAAAAGAGATAACCTTGTTAAAGATGAAGTAACCCGGCAAGATACAAAAACTACCGAAATAATTGCTACAAATATAGAAGACATGCAGTTCGCTTTTGGACTGGATACAAACAATGATGGCATTTCTGATGAATGGATAGCTGATAGTGACCCTGCACATTCAACAATTTTAACCTCCGCACAAAGCGAACAGGTAAGACTTGTAAGAATAACCGTTCTCGGCAGGACAGCTTCAGAACATAGGGGAGTTAAAAATACACAACCTTCAATTGAAAACAACCACCCGGCAGCAACTGGACCTGATGGTTACAGGCGTAAATTACTCCAGGTAAAAATAAAGATACGTAATTTAGGGTTAATATAGGTATCATACAGGATCACATCATGAAAAATAAAATAAATAACAATAAAAATATAATACAAAATGAAAACGGGATCGTTCTGGTAATAGCCCTGATAATGCTGTGTATGATGACCATCATAGGGACTGCTGTATCCAATACTTCCAAAACAGAAACAATGATTTCCGGAGCGGAAAAGGAACAGAGAGAGGCATTCTATGTTGCAGAAGCAGGAGTCGACCATGCCAAAGGGCTGCTGGAAAGTCTTTTTATCAGCAGAAATGCCGTTAAGATGGCAGCTGGAAAGAGTCCTGACTGGGATTTCGCTCTTGACGGATCAGAGCCTGGCATCAATGCTGCCGGACTTAACGCCGATGGAAATCCTGATTTCGAAAATGGCGCCAGATGGATAACCAAAGGAACTATGGGAGGGAATTATACCTACAGCGTAACTGTGTGGGATGATAAAGACACTGCGAATGATGGCGGTCCCGATGCGACAGATGATGGTGATGATATTATCTATATTCGTTCAGTTGCCAACGGCCCGCATGGCGACAGTGTTGCAGTTGAAGTATCAGTAATGGGTACAGCATCAGGGGTAGGGTCCATAAATGACTATGGAGCTCAGGCAGGTGCCGGTTCAGGGAAAAATTACAGTTCAACAGATACTGAAGCAATTAGTAATTTTACAGAGCAGATGTAAAAAAAATACCTGCGCTTGAAACATTCTTAAACCATTATTGAATCGAAAGTATTTTTTATATGGTAAGAAAAAAAGGGAGACGTGAAATGGATTTTAGGAAAATGCAAAAAAATATATATTGCTGCAAGAAATTGGTTTTATTGACCTTATTTTTTACTGTTTTGACTGTCTTCCTTTCTGCTACAGCATATGCCGGCTTTACTGACTCAGGATGGAAATGGTATGACCACGATGGCTCACATGATACGAGTAAAAACATCTACAATAATTCCGCAATGTCTATATCTGCAGCAGGTATGGATGTCTGGACCAATGTCGATGAGTATGCCTCCTACTACCTGAACGATATCAGCGGAGATTTTGAGGCAACCGTAGAAATAACCTACCAGGAGAACACTAACAACTGGGCAAAAGCCGGAATAATGGTCCGTGACAGAATAGATAAAAGCGGTCAAAACCATAATGGTATTGGTTACTGCATATTAGCAGTTACTCCCGAAAACGGTGTAGCCTTTCAATATGACAGTGATGACAATGGGATGCTGGACTCGAATGTAAATATTGGGCGGACTACGGTATTACCATACTGGCTCAAAATGCGGAAGGAAGGTAATACTTATACTGGTTATTATTCTACTGACGGAAGTACCTGGACGGAGGTTTCGAGTCAGACTTTTGGTTCAACGAAGACTATCCAGGATGTTGGGATATTTGTATCATCACATGCAGATAACAATATATGCAAAGTCGTCTTTCACGATTTTAATATAAACAATCATCCGGTGCCAACATCCTATACAATCACGGCAAGTGCCGGTGAAAACGGGAGCATATCCCCATCCGGAAATCTAACCGTTTCCACCGGTAACAGTGAAACATTTACCATAGTCCCTGATCCCGGATACCAGGTTGATCCTGATTCGGTTACAGTGGATGGTTCTCCGGCTGTTTTAACCAATAATGAATATACTTTTTCCAATGTATCCGATAATCACACCATCTCAGCAAACTTTTCAGCTATTACATATACAATAACAGCAAGCGCCGGAGATAACGGGAGTATTTCGCCTTCCGGTGACTCCACTATTCCCTATGACGGTACCCTGACCTACAGTGTTACACCCAACAATGGATATGTAGTGGACTCAGTTACTGTTGATGGTAATGCAGCAGAATTAACAAATGATCAGTATACTTTCTTAAATGTAACAGGAAACCATGAAATTCATGTAACCTTTAAGACAGCACCGACTCCTCCAGGAGGAGATTCTGACACTATAGCAGGTTGTTCAACAAATACTATTGAAGACTACAGTTCAGGCTTTGATGCAGGAAAATTTGATCTTAACAATATGACTGTTCAAGACGGCGCTATTGTTCTTTCAACCGGTGCGGATGCCATTAATCCTAACGACATAGTTATTCCATTTGATCAGGAGATATCAGTATCATTTTTATATGAAGGGGCAGGTTATACCTCTGATTTCGGGTGGATGCTCAAGTCAGACGCAGTAGACAGCAATGGTAATTTTAAAGGGTGGAATAATATCCCTCTCAGTGCAAGACACCCGATATTTGTTAAAATCAACGATGATACGGAAGGCTGGGGAGGTGACGGTATTCTCAATACGGACTATGGGAACGGAAACTTTCCAACAACAAATGAAACTAGTCTGGCAGCTTATAATGACGGAACAGAATATAAATTCACAGTGGATGGTGATGGTCATGTCACACCTAAAGATATGAAAAAAACACTCGGTACATTTGCAGCAGGTACCGAGATAGTATTTTTTCTTACTGCCGACAAACGCTGGACATATACAGAACAACCACCTAACGGCTGGGATCCAAACGTAGTATATCCTGTAACCGGAGTATTCTTCACCAAAAAGGATTGGAACCCTGATACTTACGCTGCCCGTAAGACAGATGGTACTGAATGCCGCCCTGCCGGGGTGAATAGCTTTACAAAGTATTACAATCTGAATCAGGCATCCTTAGAAAACGGATGTACGTTGAACGGAGGATGGCTTGCTGCGACAGCTATCAGCAGGCTAGATGCGGATTTCGGTGTAACCCTCTCCGGGACATATGGGTTACCGGTCACCTGGAATAAGAAATATTCCCATGTGATTGTGGGTGCCCCGGATAATGATCCTGATCAGTGGATACTGGGATGGGAAGACCTCATGGGAGCCGGAGATTCTGACCATAATGATATGGTTTTCAAGATTAACCGTAAAACCGGAGGCGTTGCTGAACTCAAATCAACCGAAGCAATAGTGCCCGCAGACAGTAATTCGTATTACACGGCTGTAACCTTTGAAGTATGGGACAGTATGCCGTGTTCAGGTAGTGCTGAGATTAATTATTATGTATCCATAGATAATGGTACCAACTGGGTGGAAATAACCGATTGGGATAAGGTGAATACATCCGATGCCTCAAAGGCTATAGGGGCTGAGATTACAGACTGGACACCAGGAACACCCCAATATACTTACAGGTCAAGGCGTATTGACTTTGCCGGGCGGGATCTTTATGGAAGGGCAATTATATGGAAAGCTGTAATGTCCAGCTATGATCCTGCCTGTACTCCCAAGATCCTGAATGTTGGAATTGAGGGTGAAGTATCAACTAATGGCACCTTTTCACGTGGAGAACCGGTTGTTGCGGCAAATGTCCTCTATTCGGGTAGTTATGAAACTCCTGCTTTATCTTGGAGTGAAAAAGTGCAGCGGGGGCATCTTAAGGCAACCAGACTTTATCTGCCGGAAGATCCTACTTCAACCAATGAATCGTTAATATGGGATGCAGGTTCTAAAATACCTTCTCCGGATTCGAGAAATATATACTTCCCCAATACAACCACAACCACTGTAACAAATGAAACTCTTTCGACAGGCGACGGAACTACTACTACATTCTCGGGGACATTAAGTCACTATCCTGTATCAGCGACAACAATCATAATAACTGATACTAACGAAGTATTTACAGATCACCATACTGATGAACTTAAAGGCAGTCTGGGCGGAACCGGCACAATAAACCGCTTTACAGGGGCATACTCAATAACCTTTAAAAATGCTCCGGGACAAGACAGCCCTGTCAAAGCCAGTTATTCCTATTACACAACGTCGAGGACATTACTTTCTTTTAATACAACCAATATAAGCAGCAGTATGTTGGCGCTTGATAACAAATACCTGATTGGAAGCGGTTTTACATATGATTTTAACGACGATGGCAAATATAACGGCGTTGATAAGAATGGTACAGGAACAGCAGATGACTCGGACGGTGACTGGCTTGTTCAATGGATAAGAGGTTATTCGGACGGTTCTTCCGCTTCCACTCCAAAGGCATGGCTATTGGGCCCAATTGATCATTCCGTGCCGGCAATCGCTACTCCACCGGGTAAACCTGCATGGTACTATGGTTCCGATATCCCTGATTCTGAAAAAACATCCTATGATACTTTCCGGACAGTAAATTCAGTAAGACAGACTGTAGCATATGTCGGTTCGAGAGACGGGATGCTTCATGCATTTGATGCCGGAAAATTCAGATGGGGAGATAATCCTGATACAGTTGGCATTCATGAAAACAGAGGGTATTATCTATGGGAAGGTGGTATACCCCAATATGGATCAGGGGCCGAATTATGGGCTTTCATTCCGGCAAATCTGATCCCCAGACTCAAGAATAATAAATTGAGCGGTGAAGATCGGGCGTTTGTCGATGCTTCACCGGCTTTAGCGGATGTATATGTTGATGTAAATGATGGGAATGGCACTAAATGGAGGACAGTACTCCTTTGTGCAGAGGGAAATGGTGGAGACACTGTATTTGCACTTGATGTTACTGACCCGTCTCATCCATTCTTCCTGTGGGAATTTTCCGATCCTGATCTTTTCCGAAGCAGATCATCACCAGCAGTAGCCCAGATCGGAAGGATACTGGTAAACGGAACAGCAAAATGGGTGGCATTTTTCGTATCCGGGAAAAGTTATGATAATACGCTTTACCCATCAATATATATGATAGATGTATCAAACGGCAGTGTTCTTAAGCGCATATTCCTTGATGCAGAAACGGCTGGTATCGGTGGAGTACCGAGCGGTCAGCCTGCGATAATTGACTCTGACGGAAACGGTTATATTGACAGAATCTACGTGGGAACTGACAAGGGATTTATGTATAAGGTGAATATTCCAGATGATCCGAAAGAATTGAACTACTCAATAACCAATTGTGTAATAAATACAGATTTTACAGATGACACTGGTAATACAGTTTCAGAAACTCAACGTTACCATCCTATATATGCGTCTCCTACAGTCATAGTTGAAAGAGGTCATACATCGGAAGGTGAAATAACCAGCAGTGTCAAAATATTCTTCGGTACAGGTGATAGCCCATACTATGATGAAAATATAAACACTACCGATACCACATATTATTTCTTTGCTTATACAGACGAGACAAAAAAGGGTAATAATGATCCGGATGCAGTTAAGCTTGACTGGTTTTATCCGCTACCATCCGGTCACAGGGTTTTTGCTTCAGCGTTCGCTGCAGCAGGCACCATTTACTTTGGGACATCCACCGCTGAAACAGAAGATCCCTGTTCCGGCAGCAATAATGGGAAATTAATAGCACTAAGCATAGTGGATGGCAGCTTGATACATGAAGTGGATACCGGGAATATAATGTCTTCACCTATTGTTGATGATAAGCATGTTTATGTAAAAACACCAGGTGGGCTCAAATCCTATGGTGACAGCAGTTATAATAATGCAGTCAATATAGAAGGAGAAACCAACATAGCCACAAAAATGTGGAGAGAGGTTTTTTAAGAAAATTAACATCCTGTACAGGGCATTAATAAAGTTGCACCGATCTGGCTATCAAGGGTAGTTGCACAATATACATTCATAACTCGTATGTTTAACCGGCAGTCAGGCAAAACAAACACAAATTACAGCCTCTCTTTTGTGAATTTAAACGATTCGCTTAAGGAGAGGCTGTAATTTTTTCAATAAATATCATACCCTGGCAAATCTCCCTGTAAATTTCAGTTCTGGTTCCCTGAGAGAAAGAGATATTCAACTAATCAGGCAATATAAGAATATGGATATAGTTTTAAATCAATTCAGATTTCAAAAATATTCTTTAAACTTGGGGGACATCAAGGCTGTGACAGTTTTTTATTCAATAATTAAAAATCAGATTCAGACAAAGGCTGGACGCTGAACAGACACATTAATAGATTCGATGTGCTCTTCCAGTGCCATTTTAAGCGATGAAAGATCTTCATCCAGATTTTGTAAAAATCTTACACCCATTCCTCGGTTAACGACCTTTTCTTCAGGTATATTACCGTTGGACCATACAACTATCGATTTTAACGATATGGGATCTTTTGCCGGGATATCAATGGTCAGACAAAACCGTTCCCCCGGCATAAGAGGTGTCCTGCATTTTACAAATGCACCGCTCCGGCTCAAATCTTTGGTTTCGGCTTTAATAATGCCCATAGCTGTTTCCAGAGAAACGGACCAGGCAATTTTGTGTCTCTTGTTATCCCGCTTTTCATTCTCCTGATATCTGGCAAACTCAGTTCCTTCAATTGAATTTTTTTGTGGAAGCATTCTTTTTTTAAAGTTACGGAAGGCAAACCAGACGACAGATAATAATATGCAGAAAAGAATAAAGCCCAGGCCTACACTCATGCCTGCGTATATATTTCCCATTATGTTTTCTCCTTTACTCCGGAAATCCTATAGAAATATCAATACAGGAAAACACACACCTGCCGGATTTTACATCGGTAAATTAAACTATTTTCATTAATTATTCAACAGGAACAGTATGCCGCGTCTGGTTTGAATTCATCAGGAACGCCTCGATAATAAAATCATAAATTTTGCACATAAAAATGTGCATCAATCACATAAAAATGTGCATCTTCGATTCACATTTTGGTTATCCAATTGAAATAACTGTATTATTTTTATGGCACGTAATTTGCTAAAGAATTTTTCATTTACATACGCCACAAAAATTCACCGACTTATCCCTTATATTCAAACAGGTTTCGCATTTAGCGGAGGTGACGACCATGATTCAAGAAAGAGGCTTGAGAATATATTATTCCGGGTTTTCATTTTTAGAACTTATTTTTGTCGTGTGTATTGCGGCAATTCTTGCTTCTGTTGCAATACCTGTTTTTTCTACTCTGATACCGGACTACATGCTAAGGAGTAAAGCAAAAGAGCTTTATTCGGATATGTATCTTGCCCGGACGAGGGCTATAAAAGAGAACGACAAATATAAAATATTTTTTTACCCGGGAACGATTGGATCTTACAGTTTAGAGAATGCTGATGGAAATATAGAAAAAACAGTCATTCTTCAGTCATCAGATTCGGATAAAATAATTGGCTTTGGCTCCGGTGCTGCTACAAAAAGTGCAATAAAATCCGGGGGACCTCCACCTGATGACGGTGTAAGTTATGCGGATAACATTCTTACCTTCAACTCCAGGGGGACTGGGTCGTCCGGTTATGTATATCTGGATAACAGCAAAGGCGCGTCATATGCAATAGGTACATTATCATCAGGCGTAATCTTTTTAAAAAAATGGGACAGGGAAAGCAGTTCCTGGAAATAAATAATACTCCAATGAATTTACATCTTTCATATGAGATATATGAGACTGAATATATAATCTTCATCTGTCGAAAAAATAACGCGCCTCCGCTAATTACAGTTACCTTGACATTAAAGCCCAAATCCTATATCTTTTGTATTTTCAAATGGATACACATTATTTAAAAAAATTGGCATAATTTTTGTGGATAAAATTTATATTATTGCTTGAATTAAAAAATCCTTCATTTTTTACGGAGATAATATGATTAAACATGTTAATCCAAACACTCGCAGCAGGGGCGGGTTCACAATGATAGAAACAATGGTTGTCCTTGCTATAATTGTTGTTCTCGCTGGTGTTGCAATCCCTATGTTTATGACATTGTTACCAAATTATCGTCTCAAGAGTGCTGCACAGGATTTATATTCCACTTTACAATCAGCTAAAATGACAGCCGTTAAAACCAACGGCACGGAAACCGTCACCTTTGATGTAGCCGACGGAAAATACACAAGGTCCGATGGTACTGTCGTAAACCTTAATGATGAGTACAAGGAAAGTGTGTCCTATGGAAGACCCGACGCTGGGTCTGATGTGACATATGCAGGAGCGCAGGTAATATTTAATGCAAGAGGAATGACTGACAGCGCCGAAGGTGCTGTATACTTTAAAAATGAAAAAAACCAGTATATTCAGGTGGCAACTCAACCCTCAGGAATCATAATATTAAAAAAATGGAATGCATCCACATCCAAATGGGAATAGGAAAGAAAAAATATTCATTATGAAGTTCAAAATTAATGATGCTTCCTTACTGGTATAACCCCCTGTAATCTGGTGGTGTCTTTAAAAGCTGCCCGTGTCTTTTTATTTTACCTCCCAGAATAACTGATAGATACCACCTGGTGGTTCATTGATATTCGTACTCTGCCCCTCACCCACTCCGCTCAATTTTCCTCCGGCATTTATAAATCCTGATGCATGCCCACCCCTTGTGATTATATTTGCGCCTGAAGGAATGAAACTGTTACTGATTTTGAAAAATGTATCCTCAAGTATCCGGGAATTCTCCTTGGCCATATTCGCTGGCATATAATTTAATACGGAAGTACCGAATGAATAATCAATGGCATATACGAAGGTATTACCTGTCGGATTGTATGGGTCACCAAGTACCGGCTGATAAGATGTAAAATAAATGACGCCGGCAAAAAGCATGGGTTGTGACAGGATATGCTCTCCTGTATGGTCAGTTGAACTGTCTTTGCAGGTGCCCTGCTCATCCATGATTCTATAGAATCCGTTCACCTTTTTATTCAAAAAAAGGGCCTTAATATCATTCCTGACAGCATCATCTTCAGATATATCATCTGTAGTGCCATCATTATTCGCGTCTGCATTAGCGTCAAGTTCATTACAGGTCAGATTCACCAGATCTGTTTCATAGACCAGGGAATCGGTATCTTCAACTGCATAAAAACGATCCGAGATCATAGTATACCGGGAATGAGCCCTGTCGCCGGTCCCAAAATAAAGAACAGGTTTATCCGTCCATTCATTACCAAGATATGACACTTCAGGCGAATAAAATGTCTTCCGCCCCTGATCGGTAATATTTAAACTAGGAGTATTGGGATTAGAATCTGTAAAAGGAGGTATAAGCCCAGCACCGGTTCCGGGTGCAAGCGATGATCCGGGATTCGAGGCAAATACACGCTTCAGGGTCCATCTGGCAGACGAATCACTCTCATAGGTATTTATAGTATCAGCGTTATAATCATATTTTATTTTCCAGATCTGGCCATAAATATCAGCGGCATACATTAACAGGCTGCTGTCTGAAAATGGGATTATAGAAATGTCGGCTGGAAAACAGTATTTCATCGCATTATAGGTCTGGCTTATACCTGTTGTTTTTTCAGTCCCATCACCATAGGTGGCATTGAACAGGAGTGATCCGTCATCCATATCAACTACAAAAATCCCCCTGCCCATATCATCCATACCCGGATTATACTTATCATATCCTTCTGTTCCGCCGACAGTTGCCGCATGAACCTCACCCTGGTCCCAGGCCCCATTGAAATTTATATCGATAAAGGCCTCAGGAAAACCGTCTTCTTTGGGAGCGTCATATCCGCCGGCAAAGATCATGACGTTCTTGTTTACAGTTTCGGAAATTTTAATCCCGGTAAAAACCGGCTTGTTCCATGTATAGCCAAGCTCATCTATTCTTTGTGTCACCGGACTTGCCACAGCGTCTGTTCCTCCCGAAATTTGCCATTTGACTTTCCAGTTTGCGGGATCAGGATCAGTGATATCAAGTGCCCAGTAACTTCGCCCTCCCCTTCTCTCACCAAAGACAAGGGTTTTATAATAATACCCGGTAGCAGGATCAATCGTACCCGGTCGAAAAACGTCCGGTGATCCGTCCACCATATATGTATGTGCTGACGGATTAACCATTTCCTTCAATTTCGGCAAAAGGTCTTTAGGAATAAAGGCGAATAGTTCATCACCAGGTGAATATGTTTTTCCATGTAAAACAACAGAGGTATCAGTAAACACATGGAACATTCCATCATTTGCACCTACTGCAATATATCTGTACTTCAGGCTTTTGGTTGACGGATCATAATAATTGATAATCTTGGGTTCCGAATGAACAATATCACCAAGCACCCAGTCTCTCTTGGCCTCTGGGCTCCCATCCGCTTTTGCACCATAGGTATACCCGTAGACATAATTTAAAATTTTATCGCGTTCCGCATCTGTATCTACGTTGAGAAGTTCCTTTGTGATATGGCTGCGATCAAAAATAACCGGAGTCCCGGCAGCATCATCAATATATGTATAAATATTCCGGAAGGTATAATAATCATCTATATCGGTAAACGCGGGAACTGCTGTAGGATCAGGCCCCGGCATCGCATTTTTGAGCATTTCACCTGCTCCGCCTCTGTCAATAGATCCTCCATCTGCATTGGCTGACCAGTATGAAACGCTGGTTTCAAGAAAAGTCCCGTCGCAGTCAACAGCCATGTTGCCATTTTTATCAACCACTGTCCATTCACTGCCTGTCCTGTCGGGACAGTCGGTTCTTTCAAGATATTCAAGCTTATATTTCTTTAAATTACCCCGCCACTGATACGGTTCCTTGTCTGTCTCCAATGGCGGCCTGAAATAGGCCATGTAAATGTCTTCACCGCTCTGTGCCCCATTTGTCTCGTCAACAGATACAACGGCTTTAGTATATGAAATACCTTTACTGATAAGTGCCTTAAATGAATCGCTTAAGGCAGCTCCTGAAGTAAATATCTGATCATCTCCGGCTGATATGGGAATCGATGCAGGCGTACTGCCGGCTTCAAATACTGCTATAAATTCGTGGTTTGCGGATAAAGGCTTAAAAATGTAGGCATCAAGCGCACCCTGGGAATATGAATCGAGAACAACATCGGACAGGTGTTTGCCCAGATCGGGTATAAAGGTAAAATCCGGTGTGCTGCCAGGATAGAAATTAAGCACTTTTGTGCCTGTAATCTCTGTACCTTCATATAATATTTTTCCACCTGTTCGCGCGGTAACAGTAATGGAGTACTGGCTAACTTGAGCGAATGCATACTGGTTTATTGCAAGTAATATTGATAAAGACAATAATATTAATGCCGGCTTAACCTTTTTGAATGTCATTTTTCTTCCCTCTGATTTGCTTAAGGAATTCATAAAACTACTCTGTCCTTGGAGCGATGGAAGAGTACCTCGCATGAATTTTTACTTTACCCGTTTCGCTCTCTGTAGTTATTTCGTAGTCATATCTGTTAAAATGAAGCGTGGAATAACCGGATGGAGGCGGATAATGTCCTTTGTATGTAATTTTGTACGTATAGGAATGCCCCGGTATAACCTCCTCTGTCGAATCAGCAAGCTGTGCATCGGAATCTTCTATATTTACGACCGGATAATCGCCTCTCCCTACCTTAATAGCCTCTTCGTTCTGTCCGCCCTCTGCAGTATAAAAATCCTGCTTGTAAGGGATTAAATTTCGTGCCACGAGTATGTCCGTAGTTGAAGTCCTGCTTGCAGATATCCCGATAAGAGTCAGGATTACCAGAACCATCAGCGCAACAACAGTAACATATCCATTATCCTTTTTTAATTTCATGATTATTTTTTTCATATTAAATACCATTTTTATTTTCTTTTTATGGATGTGAGGGATACCTGATGTCCATCGTTATCCCATGTAACAATAACAGTAATAGTCTTGCTGTCTAAAATCGGTTTATCATCAGCAATATTCCAGATTCTGCGAAAATGACCGGCATTGACCTTTCCGGTTTCGTCGATATTTAGTTCCTGCCTGTCAATCCACCCATCATCAATCCTGGATAAATCCGAATCATTTCCTTTAACCCCATCTGCGAGTTCGGGATTGTTATAGTCAAGGCCCAACAGTTCTTCCATCTTATCTTCAGCCAGGGTGAGCGCGCATGTTATATTATCACCCAGATTATTACCCCTTATGGCGCTCATCTGCATTGAAGCAATTCCTAAAACGAATATAGCAAGGATGGCAACTGCTATCATGACTTCAATAAGAGTGAAGCCTTTTTGATCTGTGAAAAATAATCCATTCTGGTCCTTCATATTATCTCCCCATTCTAAAAGCACCTGTACCCTCATTTCTACTGGCCAATATTTCTCGTTTTTATTGTTGCGGACAATAACCTTCTCAAATAGCCGTCAGAAGGCTTAAAAACACCGATTGAACCCATTTCGTAACTGTTGGGATCAGAATACCCTTTTATTTCATTCTCTGATCTGGCGAGTATATAAACCTTAACAGCCCTTATAAGAGGAATATCATTCAGGTTATCCAGATTTTTTACTATGCTCCCGTCATTCAGCAAAAACTCGAATTGCAGATTTTCAATATTTTGAGCTATAAGAGTAAAGCTGTTATCCGTGCCAATGTTTCTCCTCTCCAAAGAAGGGTGGGCAGGATCGGAATTGTCTATTTTATACATGATGACATTGAGTTTATAAATGCTGTCACCCTCATTATAATTTTCAGTTAAACCGGATTTAAAAACAAAGTTGTTGCTGGAATCGATTTCAAAGACCTCGGCACGGCTTAAATCTTTCTTTACAAGGATACCATATTTCGAGTGCCCTGCCCCGGCGTAGTAATTAAGATCATCGTCGCCATCACCATCCAGATCTCTTGGAGCTTTCGATACCCCTCCTTTATCCCAGTTGGTAAGAAAGATGCCAGCACTTGCCGGGTCCCCTTTAGTCGCACTCTCCCCCATTACCAATTCTCTGTGTTTATCGCTTGCCTTCACTATTAAAATTATATCCGTACCATCCTTGACCCCGGGAACACCTGTGGCATCATTCACCAGATATATCAGAGGCCTTATAGCTACATCAGGTGTTGCTGTATTATCGTCCCAGTCCGAACTATATTCCGAATGAACAAAATCAGTGTAATACCCTGCCATCTGCATATCCCGGGTGATCATATAAAGAGCTGCCCTGAGGTTTTGTTGTGTCATTGAAACCTGACTCTGCAAAGAATAGGAGTTCAGTTGAGACTTGAATGTGCTGAATATCACGGTAAGTACAACAATCCCAAGAGCAATAGCGATTAACAGCTCTATAAGAGTAAAACCGCTCAGTTTGCTTTTTTTGACAACACCTGTCATGTTCCGCCCTTTTCTTATTTTCTATTTATCTTTAACCCAGCTACCGGAAATACTGTATTTTTGCTTGTGGTTTTAATATTCAGCAAATATAGTGCCATATCAAAAACATTGATCTAAAATATCATAAAACGCTATCCGGTTGTTTTTTCTATATTTTACATATTGTTTTCATTTTGTGCTGCAGGTACGTATTAATAAAAATGTATCATATCTTATCAGTTGTAAAATAATTTAACAGTTTATTTTCCAAATAATCAAACAAATTCCAGGCCTGAATCTTTAAAAAAATAATTGCAATAAAAGGCCTTAAAATAGTAAACTCGGCGCACATTCAATATAAGACACATATTGTTTTAATTTAATCAACCTTATTCAACCAGGCTCTTCATAGAAAATGGATAATAAAGTAAACTATAGTTTTAGTGATGACAATATATGTCAGACTCTGCTCTCGGTAGGTTTATTAACTAAAGAACAGAGCAAGCAGATACTTGTCAAAAAAAAACAGATTAAATCTAAACTGGAGCAGATCAGGGTTATCCGCAGTGCATCTGCCGGCGCCAAGGCAAAATCAACCGCCCCTTTGACGATTATTGATGTTATCGCCTCTCTTGAACTGGAAAGGGCTGATGATAAGACTAAGATACTGGATGAAGAGGTTATATTCCAGGTACTGGCAAAGGTATGGAAGATCCCCTATAAAAAGATAGATCCGCTAAAACTTGATCTCAATCTTGTAACAAGTACCCTTCCACACACGTTTGCCATGAAGCATCTGGTTATTCCTGTTGAGATTAAAGGAGATCAGATCATCATAGCGACCCCGAACCCTTTTAATATTGAAGCAATGAATGATATTGCGCAGGTTACTCACTTGAAAGTAAAACCTGTGATGAGTACCAAAACAGATATTATCAAACTGATTGGTGAATTTTATGGATTTAAAAAATCCATTTCTGCCGCTGAAAACCAGTATGCAGGCCCGTCTATCGACCTGGGGAACCTGGAACAGTTTGTCAGGCTGAGATCCTCTGAAGAACTTCTTTCAGATGATCAGCATATAGTCAATGCGGTAGACCACCTTTTCAGTTATGCCTTTGACCAAAGGGCAAGCGATATCCATATTGAACCAAAGCGAAACAAAAGCGTTGTAAGAATGCGAATCGATGGGACTCTTCATACTGTCTATGAACTTCCGAAAAACGTACACCCTGCAATAACTAGCAGAATAAAAACCATTGCCAGACTCGACATGGCAGAAAAGCGAAGACCCCAGGATGGCAGAATAAAACTGGAAAAAGAAGGTATCGAATCAGAAATAAGGGTTTCTTCCATACCTGTAGCCTTTGGCGAAAAAATGGTAATGAGGGTTCTCGACCCGGATATCTTACTTCAGGATCTTGAGAACCTAGGGTTTACCACAATGGATCTCATTCGCTATCAGCAATTTATTAATATGCCGCATGGTATTATCCTTGTCTGCGGCCCTACGGGAAGTGGTAAATCAACTACTCTCTACTCCACTCTTAGGTATCTTTCGTCACCGGAAATTAATATCACGACGGTTGAAGACCCGATTGAAATGGTTATTGAAGATTTTAATCAGATTGCAGTTCAGCCTGCTGTAGGTGTAACATTTGCTTCAATTCTTAGAAATATTTTACGGCAGGACCCTGATATAATAATGATTGGTGAAATGAGAGATCTGGAAACCGCTGAAAACGCTGTACAGGCAGCTCTCACAGGTCATCTGGTTTTGTCCACACTTCATACAAATGATGCACCGTCATCCATCACCCGTTTACTGGATTTGGGAGTCCCATCCTTTTTAATAAAAGCAACGTTAGCCGGTATTCTTTCTCAAAGACTTGTAAAAAAGATATGTCCCCATTGTAAGGAAACATTTGAAATGAAGTCAGATGAGCTTCGTTCTCTGGGGATTGAAATAGGACATGAGAGAATTATAGAACTCCACAGGGGTAAAGGATGCAACCGATGCCGCAATACCGGGTACCACGGAAGATGCAGCATTTATGAGGTTCTCCCTATAACCGAATCTGTCCAGAGATTGATCACCGCCGAAACCGATGCAGATCAGATCAGAAAAATGGCCCGAAAGGAAGGCATGGTAACACTCAGGGAAAATGCAGTAAAGAAATTACTTGACGGAACTACCACATATGAAGAAGTCCTGAGGGTAACCTGGGAGCAGATATAAGGTGTATTATGCTATCACAACTCATTATCTCTGATTTTGCGATTATAAGTCATCTCGAAATAGAATTTAAAAAAGGTCTCAATATCCTTTCAGGCGAAACAGGTGCCGGAAAATCCATAATAATAAACGCCGTAAACCTGATTCTTGGAGCAAGAGCTTCTTCTGACCTGGTAAGAAGCGGGGCTGTTGAAGCAAGGGTCGAGGCTCTTTTCTTACAACCTGAAAATGACTATCTGACAAAATTCATGTCTGAGAACGGCATCCCCTTTAACAATGAAATACTCATCAAAAGAACCATATCAAAAGAGGGACGAAACAAAATAACTGTTAACAACTCCCTTACAAACCTCCAAATCCTATCTGCCATCGGCATGATGATTATAAGTATATCGGGCCAGCATGAACATCAGGTCCTGTTAAAACCTGACAATCATATGTTGCTGCTTGATGATCTTGGAAATCTTAACGATGCCAGAAACAGCCTGACCACGCTGTTTAATGACTGCGAGCAATATAAAAAGAAGATAAAACACCTTGAGGCAGAAATAAGAAACCATCAGGAAAAACAGGAACTGGTATTGTTTCAGATAAACGAGATAGATAAGGCCGGGTTAAGAGATAATGAAGATAAAAACCTCGATGAAGAAAAAAAACGCCTGAAAAATGCGGAGCAGATAAAAGAAATAACGATCGGATCTCACTACAGGCTATATG
The DNA here is from genome assembly GCA_963815145.1 of uncultured delta proteobacterium. GTDB lineage: Bacteria > Desulfobacterota > DSM-4660 > Desulfatiglandales > HGW-15 > JAAZBV01. Next base: position 27,701 of record CAWFFS010000019.1, on the reverse strand, counting down.
AAAAGGAAGATTCGATCATCTCCGAAACATCACAATGTCTGAAAGAAATAAGAAACGGCTCTTCCTATGATAACCGGCTTTCCGATCTTGTTGATACCCTCGAATCAATCAAGGCCGAACTTGAAGACGTGGCTTTCAGGCTTGCAGACCTGAAGGATGATATTGCAATGAATCCGGAAAGACTTGATCAGGTCGAAGAAAGACTTCAGATGATAAACAGCCTTAAGAGAAAATACGGCAGCGAACTTAAAGATATTCAGGCATTCAGGGACAGGCTTGACCAGCAGATTAACGACACTGATCAACTAGGAAAAGAACTGCAGGATTGCAGAAAAAAATTTGGCATCCTATCTGAACAATTATTGAAAGAGGCTGATAAACTTTCAAAGGATAGAAAAAAGTGCGCATCCGAAATGGAAAAAGCCGTTGAACTCGAGTTGAATCAACTGGAGATGTCAGGAACAAGGTTTGAAGTAAAATTCTGCGATTATACTATATCCGGAGAAAAACACAGCACGGATTTATTAAATAAAATCGGTCCCGATGGATATGACAAAATCGAATTTATGATCTCACCCAACCCAGGTGAAGACTTGAAACCGCTTTCAAAAATAGCATCAGGCGGTGAACTTTCCAGAATCATGCTGGCATTAAAAACAATCCTGGCAAGAAAAACATCGGTAGAGACCATTATATTTGATGAAGTCGATGCAGGTATTGCCGGAGCAACTGCCGAAAAGGTAGGTGAGAAGATTCATGAACTGTCGAATTACCACCAGATACTCTGCATAACGCACCTTCCACAGATAGCAAGCAAAGGAACTCATCATTTTCTGGTCAAGAAAAACATCAAAGACGGGCGCACTCAAACCTTAATTTCCGAATTAAACAGTAATGAAAGGATTAATGAAATCGCACGGCTGATGGGAGGTCGTATTGTATCGGATCGGGCAAAAGCCCATGCAAAGGAAATGCTGTCCATGGCCCGATCCTGAATCAATCATAATAGATATTTGGCGTAAAGTTCAGGTATTAATCCCTCTTGACCCTGACAAATACAGTATCCTTGTATTTTCCGTTCGCATTCACAGCCAGAACGGTTTTGTCTCCTGATACGGATTTGACTCCTGTTTCACCTATTTTCTCTCCAAAAACATAAAATTCTTTACCTGATAAAGATTCCAGCGGCTGACCTTTTTTATACAGATCAAACACGGTGTTTTCATTAATACCAATGTCTTTTCCTGCCTTAAGCACCATATTATCGCCATCAATACTTACACGGCTTTGCCAGGTTGCCTTACTGAGTTTTTCAGCCAGGGAAGAACAGAGATCTTCTGTCAAGGATAAGACTTCATCTGCAAGCATGTTATCGTCAGGCTTCCATTTTTCATTGTCACCAGGTTTAATTCGTCCTAAATCTATATTTGAATTTACATTCTTGTTATCTATAAGGGTACCGTTTACAGTATCCACAGCATTTATACTTATTGACAGGAGAACATTATGGACGTCTTTTCTAAAGGGCCATATGCCGGTTCTTTTTTTGGATATCTCAATTGGATGGATAATGCAGGCCATTATAATATTCATACCCATATCACCAGCTTTTTTTACGTAGGCCGGGTTTAAAACAGCACCATACTCTTTCTCGACAAATTCCGGCTCAGCATCTTTCCATTTCTTTACAGTACTGACGACAAGATACTCGTCCCCGGATAGAGATGAAACACATTTCTCTCTGATTTTTTCAGCCAGTTGGGCGTCTATACCTGCCCTGTTGATAACCGGAGCAACAAGTATCTTTTTCTTTAAAACCGGTTTCTTATCAGGAAGAATCAACCCTGTAATTGAACTGGCAGCTTCTGTGCTTACGTCATAAACATCTCTGGCTCCACTGCATGCAAAAGTAAAAGTCATTGCAATCAGAATGGCTGCAATCAATAATTTCCTGATATTACCTGTTTCCATTTAACAAAATCCTCCATATGGCATTAGTAAAACACTCAATTTGCAATTGTATGACCTGTATCAGACATATCCTTACAGATAAACAAAAAGACTGCACAGACAAAATAGTACAATATTGAACAGTGCTTAGCAGTTTCAAGGCTAAAAAACAATAGTAAATGAATTAAATTCATTTATGTATTCCTGTGGAGTTTGTGTCACATTAGTTACGCCTGCGTGTGGCGGACCATCATGACACCACTCAATAAATTCCATTATATTTTTTTCCTGGCCTTCGGCAATTATTTCAACAGAACCGTCTGATCTGTTCTTTACCCAGCCTTTAACGTCAAGCTCTGTCGCTTTAATCCTGGTTGACTCTCTGAACCATATTCTCTGGACTCTTCCCTCTACTATCAGGTGAACTCTGACATTTCCCATATAAATTCCTCATTTTTTTAATCAGTATCGATTTAAAAAAGTAACTTATTGTGCAAACATTCTGAAAAAATTTTCTTCCTCAATAATCTCTATCCCCAGGTCTCTTGCTTTATCAAGCTTTGTTCCAGGATTTTCTCCAAGGACCAGAATATCCGTGCCTTTACCAACCGAAGATGAAAGCCTGCCGCCATTAATCTGAATAAAATCCTTAAATTCATCACGCTTCATCCGGCTCAATGAACCTGTTACAACAACTGTTTTTCCTGCTACGGGTGATCCTTTCAGGGTTTTTACTTCTTCGAACTGCACGCCTTCATTAATAAGGTTTTTGATATGTATCCTGTTTGATTCATCGGAAAAATAGGAAATTACACTTTCTGCAATCTGAGGACCAATCTCATTTATTGAAAGCAGTTCGTTCTCTCCTGCCTCCTGTATTGCACTGATACTTTTAAAATGGTCTGCAATAACTGTCGCTACATGTTCTCCGACATGCCTTATGCCAAGGGCATATATCAATTTTGCCAGCGTAGTTTTTTTACTCGTTTCAATAGCACCAAGTATATTGTTTGCTGACTTTTCCTCTATCTTATCCAGTTGAAGAAGTCTGGCCCTGTTAAGCCTGTAAATATCCACGCCCTGCCGTATGAAACCCTTTTCTATAAGCTGATTGATTATTTTATCTCCGAGCCCTTCGATATCCATTGCCCCCTTTGATACAAAATGTTTAAGGCTTCCATGCAACTGTGCAGGACAGTTCCTGTTTGGGCACCTGGCCACTACCTCGCTTTCCTTCTTTACAACAGGGGTGTTGCAAACCGGACATTTATCGGGGATCTTGAAAATCCTTTCAATTCCGGTTCGTTCTGATTTGATACTTTCGACAACTTCAGGTATCACATCACCTGCCCGCTGGATAAGGACTGTATCGGATATTCTTATGTCTTTTTTATCAATCTCTTCCTGATTATGTAATGTTGCGCGTCTTACAGTCACCCCCCCTATCACGACCGGATCGAGATAGGCCACCGGCGTCAGGGCACCTGTTCTACCCACCTGCACCTCAATATTTTTTATTTTTGTAACAGCCTGAACAGGTTTGAATTTATATGCAATAGCCCATCTGGGGCTTCTTGTTTTAAGACCGTATTTTTCCTGAAGAACCAGCCGGTTCACTTTGATTACTGCCCCATCTATCTCGAAAGGGAAATCGTCCCGGTTCTGTTCAAGATACCCGCAGTATTCAACTACTTCGTCAATACTGGAACAGATCTTTATAATCGGTCTGTTTACCCTTAACCCCAATCTCTGCAGGAAGATCATGGTATCATAATATGTATCTGCACTGTAGTCAGAAATCAGGCCTGTTCCATAACAAAACATATTTAGACGGCGTTTCGCAGTGACTTTTGGATCAAGCTGCCTGAGTGACCCGGCGGCAGCATTTCTGGGGTTGGCAAAAAGAGGCAGTTCGTCAGACTTTCGTGACATGTTCAGATTATCAAAATCCTTTTTTTCCATGTACACTTCCCCTCTTACCTCAAGTAACCGAGGAATTTTTTCCTCGCCTGTAAGGCTTATAAGGTTTAAGGGAACAGTCAGTATGGTCCTGATATTGGCCGTAACATTTTCACCTGTGTATCCGTCTCCCCGTGTTGACGCAACAGTCAGTTTTCCGTATTCATATACAAGTTCTACCGCAAGACCATCCATTTTGGGTTCAACAGTATATTCAATGGGGTAACTGTCCGGACTCAGTTTTTTCAGTCTGGTATCAAACTCTTTTATATCCTCATCGCTGAAGGCATTTTCAAGGCTCAACATCGGCTGGCTGTGCCTGACCGCATCAAATGTCTTTGAAGGTGAAGCCCCGACCTTTTGAGTCGGAGAATCAGGGCTGATAAATTCTGGATTTTCGTTTTCAAGCAGCAATAACCTTCTGAACATCCGGTCATATTCAGAATCAGATATCTCAGGATCATCAAGAACGTGATAGCGGTTATTATGATATCTTATTTTTTCTCTTAAATCTTCTATCTCTGTTTTTATATCTTCTTTCATAATCCCTCATCAATGGCGGAATACACCCCGCCAGATTTTATAGCGCCTTGTCCGAAAGCTCCGCCGGGCGGAACTTTCAGATGTCAGCTATTAACAAAAAATGATATAAAAGTCACTCAAAGTATTTTACTGTTATAAAAGTGAATACTGTTATTTTTTAAAAAATATAAAATTTAATATTTCATATACATTTGGAAATGTGCTAATATGAATAAAATTATATAAATTATCTTTGTCTTAATTATCTATTCAACAATATTACCGATTTTTTTATTGACAAAACGCCTTCGTCCCTTCTATTCTAAGGATTTACAATTTTAGACGTTTGATACATATACTATGTTTGATAATTTATCGGATAAACTAAATCTTGTTTTCAAGAAAGTCAGAGGGCATGGCAAACTGAGTGAAAAGAATATTCAGGATGCCCTTAAAGAAGTGCGGCTTGCGCTGCTTGAAGCAGATGTAAACTATAAGGTAGTAAAAAACCTGATAAATGCGATACGTGATCGGGCTGTTGGCAAGGATGTACTCGAGAGCCTTACACCCGGACAGCAGGTTATAAAAATAGTCAATCAGGAGCTGTCAGAATTGATGGGCGGTTCCAGGCAGGAACTTCAACTCACGGGCAGGACGCCATTTGTGATTATGCTGGTTGGCCTGCAGGGTTCCGGTAAAACGACAACATGCGGGAAACTGGCTCTTCATTTAAGAAAACAGGGGAGGAACCCCTTTTTAGTACCAGCGGATATTTACAGGCCGGCAGCAATTGATCAGCTTAAAAAGCTGGGGGCACAGATTAATATCCCGGTTTATTCATCGGAAAAAAAGCTGGGGCCCGTGGATATATGTATTAATGCGCTGTCTCAGGCGGGCAGAAATGGCTCTGATGTATTGCTTATCGATACAGCGGGAAGACTTCATATTGATGAAGTTCTCATGGATGAACTGGTTTCAATCAAGAGCAAGATTCGTCCTGTTGAAATTCTGTTTGTTGCAGATGCCATGACCGGCCAGGATGCTGTAAATGTTGCAGGTGAGTTCGACAGGACTCTTGATGTAACGGGCATCATTCTTACTAAAATGGAAGGTGATGCCAGAGGCGGTGCCGCCCTTTCAATTAAAGCTGTAACAGGGAAACCGGTAAAATTTATTGGTGTTGGCGAAAAACTAGATGCGCTGGAGGCATTTTATCCCGACAGAATGGCATCAAGGATTCTCGGGATGGGAGATGTGCTCTCTCTTATTGAAAAGGCACAGGAAGAATTCGACCAGAAAGAAGCTGTCTTACTGGAAAAAAAGCTTAAAAAGAAAAAATTTGACCTGGAGGATTTCAAAAAACAGCTTTTACAGATTAAAAAACTTGGTCCGCTCGAGCAAATAATTGGTATGATGCCAGGTATGGGACAGATCAAACAGCTTAAAAATATGAAACCCGATGAGAGGGAACTTGTAAAGGTAGAAGCAATAATAAATTCCATGACTAAAAAAGAACGGGCAAATTACAAAACAATAAATGGAAGCAGAAGAAAAAGAATTGCCCTTGGCAGCGGAACTAAAGTTCAGGATGTAAACCGTCTTCTAAATAATTTTGTACAAATGAAAAAGATGATGGAAAAAATAACAAGTAAAGGGTTCGCAGGTCTACCGAAATTATTCGGTTGATTGCGTTTTTTGTTTTAATAAATATCTTTAGGGGGTGATAGCTAAAAAAATGGCTGTTAGAATTAGATTAACAAGAAAAGGATCGAAAAAGAAACCGTATTACAGGGTTGTGGCGGCTGATTCTGAAGCTCCAAGAGATGGCAGATTTCTTGATATTCTCGGTACATATAATCCGATGAAAGAACCTGCGGAGGTAAATCTCGACCGGGAAAAAGTAAGTAAATGGCTTGAAAGCGGTGCAACGGCTTCAGATTCTGCAAAGTCTATTTTAAAAAAAGAGGGATTTAAGGTTACTGCAACTACAAACTGACGTGATGTTCTGTTGAATCCAAGGAGGGCACTTTATGGAGATGAAGAACTTGATCGAGTATATTTCTAAAGCGTTGGTAGACAAACCTGAAGAAGTAATTGTAACCGAGATAGAGGGGGAACAGACCTCTGTTATTGAACTGAAAGTTGCCAAAGAAGACCTGGGAAAGGTAATTGGCAAACAGGGGAGAACGGCACGGGCAATGAGAACCATTCTCAGTGCTTCTTCAACAAAACTAAAAAAGAGATCTGTGCTGGAAATCATTGAATAGTTTGAGCAAGGTTTCCTCTGAAAAACTGCTCCTTGTCGGAAAGGTTATAAAACCGCACGGATACAAAGGGCTGATAAGGGCATGGTCCTATGCCGGGACAATTGAGTCTTTTCTGCACTCGGGAGCGGTTTTTTTCAGACAGGATCATCAGGAACCGGTTGAATACAGTGTACTTGATGTAAAACCCCATAAAAATATCTTTCTGCTTCGTATAGAGGGAGTGAATACCTTTGGAGAAGCAGAGAGGTTCAGGGGTACGGATATTCTTGTTCATAAAGATCGCCTGACCAGGAGTGATGATGAATATTTCTGGTTCGAACTTATCGGTCTTGAAGTTTATCTGGATACAGGCAAATACCTGGGCATTATCAAAGAAATAATTCCCACCGGAAGCAATGATGTTTACGTTGTTAAACTGAATGATTCGGAATTTCTTATCCCTGCCATTTATGATGTAGTCAAAAAGATAAACCTGGACAAAGGACTCATGATTATTTCGGCTATGGACGGGCTGCTTGATCTAAATGAAGTTTAATATTTTAACTCTGTTTCCCGGACTTATTTCTCCTTTCCTGGAAGAGGGCGTTCTCGGGCGCTCAATTAAAAAGGGAATTTTGAGTGTTGATGTCACTGACATCCGCTCTTTTTCAAAGGGAAAGCATAAAATTACTGATGACAGGCCTTTTGGCGGCGGAAGCGGCATGGTCATGAAACCCGGACCGATTTTCAGGGCTCTGAAGTCAATCAGTATGGAGTCCAGATCAATTGTTATCCTGCTTTCACCCCAGGGTCTCAGGTTTGACCAGCCGATGGCATGGAAACTGGCAGAGTATGAACAGATAACTCTGATATGCGGCAGATATGAAGGTGTGGATGAACGTATAATAGCCAGCCATGTTGATATGGAGCTGTCTATCGGCGACTATATCTTGAGTGGCGGCGAACCGGGCGCGCTGGTTGTGCTCGATGCAGTATCCAGGCTTGTTCCAGGTGTTTTAGGATGTGAGAACTCCAATAAGGAAGATTCCTTTGAAGGGGGATTACTGGAACATCCTCAATATACAAGGCCAAGGATATTTAATGGTGAGGAAGTACCGGAAGTACTTCTGTCGGGAGATCATGAGAAGATCAGACGATGGAGAAGAGCACAGTCTTTGATGCGCACGTACTTAAAAAGGCCCGATCTTCTGGAAAAAGCTGAGCTGACTATGGAAGACAGGGAAATATTATCAAAACTTAAGGAGTAAGACATATTCGAAACCCTGAAGTTATCGTCTCAAATGTTTTGAAAATGTCATAATAATTATTTTTAATGAGGCTTTACACAGGATTAATACATTATCCGGTATACAATAAAAACACGGAAAAAATAGCCTCAGCGGTAACAAACCTTGACCTGCATGATATTTCGCGGATTTCAAGGACCTATGGAGTAAAAAAATTTTTTGTAGTTACTCCGCTTGAAGACCAGCAGGAATTTGTAAACAGCCTGATAAATCATTGGAAATCAGGGTTTGGAGCCAGTTATAATGTTGACAGAAAAGAGGCAATTGAGGTAATAGAGATAACCGCCTCGATAGAGGCTGCAATAGGTAAAATAATTGATATCGAAGGAGAAAGACCTGTTACTATAGCAACATGCGCATCAGAGATAAAAGACTCTGTTACCTTCAGAGAAGCGAAAGAAATTCTCAACAGTGATAAAGCGGTTATGTTACTGTTCGGCACAGCATGGGGGCTTCACAGGGATGTGATTGATAATGCGGATTTTGTTCTTAAGGCGATTGAAGGGAACAGCAATTACAATCACCTGCCGGTAAGAGCGGCAGCGGGGATTATCATTGACCGCCTTACAGGACATTACATTTAAAACATTTGACTGCTTTTCCTGTTTGAAAGCAATATTTATAGATTTACCGGTGATAGACATATCACCGAAATTCAGGAGGATATAATGCCTAACATTATTGAAAACATTGAAAGAGAACAAATGAGGGTGGATATCCCTGACTTTAAAGCCGGAGACACTATTAAAGTGCATGCCAGGATAAAGGAAGGTGAGAAGGAAAGAATTCAGATCTTTCAGGGTTTTGTGATTCGGAAGAGAAGAGGAACTACAGGCGCGACATTTACTGTAAGAAAAATATCATATGGTGTCGGAGTTGAAAGGATATTCCCCCTTCACTCCCCTACAATCGATAAAATTGAGGTTGTTTCCAAAGGTAGAGTCAGGAGAGGTAAACTCTACTACATGAGGAAACTTAAGGGCAAAGCTGCACGCATTAAAGAAAAAAGGTAGTTATTCCCGGCGAATAAATTGGTTAAAGCCAGTAAAAACCTGTCTTTGTTCCAAGATTACAATCCCTACGAGGCTGTTGATCCATTATTCTTCGAATCAACAGCCTTAAAGCAGGGATACAGCATTATTGCCGGAGTCGATGAAGTCGGCAGAGGACCTCTTGCAGGTCCGGTTGTATCCGCAGCAGTCATTTTACCTGCAGGAATTACCCTTCCCGGCATAAAAGATTCAAAAAAAATGACTGAAAAGTCCAGGATAAAGGCCTTTTCAGAGATTGTTAAAGTTGCTTTAGCAATAGGGATCGGCGTTGTTTCCCGTTCATATATTGATGAATTCAACATCCTTAAGGCAGCACTTGAATCAATGAAAAGGGCTGTAAATAATCTTGACACGCCCCCGGAATATTTGCTTGTTGACGGTATTTTTAAAATTCCCATTTCTTTACCTCAAAAATGTATTAAAAAAGGTGATCAGCGTAGTCACAGCATTTCAGCATCATCAATAATAGCCAAGGTATATCGTGACAGGATAATGTGCTCCTACCATGAAATCTATCCTGAATATGGTTTTGCCAAAAACAAAGGTTATGGTACCGCACAACATCTTGAAGCTATAAAAAGGTTTGGGCCCTGCCCTTTTCATAGAACGACCTTCAGAGGTGTTTACTGATGACAAAAGAACGGCTTGAGCTTGGAAAAACCGGAGAGGAAATGGCATTCAAAAAGATAAAAAAACTGGGTTATAAGTGCCTGGAAAGAAATTACAGATGCCCTCTGGGGGAAATAGACCTGATTGCCAGACATAATGACTGTCTGGTATTTATTGAAATAAAAACCAGAAAAGGAAGGAATATCGCCTACGCCAAAGAGGCGGTAAATTTAAGAAAAAAAAGACAGATATCCAAAACAGCCCTGTATTATATGAAAGAAAATAACTGCTGCGATACTAAATCCCGGTTTGACGTTGTAGCAGTAAGTATTAATTATGGAAAACCCGATATTGAAGTGATACAGGATGCGTTTGAACTGGTTTACTAAAAGGCCTGGATTCCAGACAGTTGTTTTTATCGAAAACCGTAGACCTTTTAAATATATCGAAAATAGACATTAACAAATGATGAAAAAACAATTGGACATAACCGATTCAGGCACCCTATATATAGTTTCAACACCCATAGGAAACCTCGAGGATATTACACTGAGGGCCATAAAAACATTAAAAAACGTAGATCTTATCGCAGCAGAAAGTACAAACCATACAAAAGGATTATGCAATCATTATGATATAAAGACGAAGCTTTTGAGCTATAATCAGCATAATCATAAATCAAGGGCATGGGGCCTGATAAACAGGCTTAAAAATGGAGCTGATATAGCCCTTGTTACCTGCGCTGGGACTCCGGCATTATCAGATCCAGGAGCACTGCTAATAAAAATGGCCTGTGATCAAGGAATAAATATAACACCTGTTCCCGGACCCTCAGCCGCGCTTGCGGCCCTGGCTGTCTGTGGTCTAAAGATTGATCGATTTCTTTTCACAGGTTTTTTAAGTAATAAGACGGGAAAAAGGAAAAAAGAGCTCAGAGAACTTGCACATGAAGATAAAGCAATTATCTTTTACGAGGCTCCGCACCGCATCATTTCGTTTTTAGAACAACTGCAAGAAATATTTGGTAACAGATATATTGTTGTTCTTAGAGAATTAACAAAAGCGCATGAGGAAATATTGCGCGGTAACGTGGAGGACATTCTGTCAGAGCTGTCAGGCCGGGAGTTCAGAGGCGAATTTACAATAATAACAGAAGGCATTGAAAAGAAAAAAGAAGAGGACGGCCTGCCGGACGAACTAATGGATACTATTAAATCAATGCTGAATGATAATGCCAGTGTTAAAGATATAGCGTCTTTAATATCCCGGAATCATAACATCCGGTTCAGGGCTGCATATAAAGAAGTTCTCAATCTGAAACGCGAAATGGAAACCTGAACACCCTTTTTCTTAAGTTGGATTTTTTATTTTATATCTTTATACATATGGACAAACCATGAATTTTAGAATATACAATTCATAAAAAGATAATTTTTATCTGATCAACATATGAATTATATCGTATTGAATTAATTCATTATTTTTTAATAATCCCTTTAATTGACAAACCGGTAGATGGAGCATAAAAAAACACTCATAATACAGAATGATCTTGGGCTTCATGGTCGAGCCGCAGCAAAGATAGTTGAGCTGTCCCGAAAATATAAGTCGAAACTATTTTTTAAAAAAAACGGGCATGGAGAAGTGGATGGTTCGAATATCTTATCGATATTGACTCTTTCGGGTTCCAAGGGAACCGAAATTGAGGCTAAGGCCTCCGGAGAAGACTCACTGGATCTGCTGGAAGAATTGGGCAGACTCTTTGACAACAAATTTGGTGAAGGTAGATGACAGGGCAGTTGGCAACTGAAAATATAAAGTTGGATGGCATAGCAGTATCTCCGGGAATCGTGATTGGCAAGGCCCGGATGGTCGACCGCTCAAAGCAGAAAATTATCTACCAGTATCTTATTAATGAAAATGAGATAAACAGAGAGGTTGAACGATTTAAAAAGGCCATTGATTTAACGAAAGAACAGATTCTGTCCCTCAAAAATCGTATGTCGGACCGCATCAAAGAGCATTCGTTTATTCTGGACGCCCATCTGATGATTGTGGAAGACAACATGATCTCAGATGCCACAATCGAAATAATTCTCGAGGAAAGGATAAACGCTGAATGGGCGTTAAAAAAATCCATCCAGAAAATAGGCCAGCTTTTTGATCAGATTGATTACGAATATATAAGAGACCGCATCAAAGATGTTGAAAATGTTGCCGAACGGATACTTCGCAATCTGTCTGGAAAAGAACAGGAAAGCCTTTCAAAGATAAATGAACGGGTAATAGTAGTTGCCCATGATCTTTCGCCTGCTGATACCAGTGAATTGAATACGTCTATGGTAATGGGTTTTATTACTGACGTGGGAGGCAAAACATCCCACACTGCGATAATGGCCCAGTCGCTGAAAATTCCGGCTGTCCTTGGACTTGAAAAAGCCACAGGAAGTATTGAAGATGGAAACCTGCTTATCGTAGACGGATACAAGGGAGAAGTAATAATCAATCCTGATGACGACACTATTATTTCATATCAGGAAAAGGCGATATATTACGAAAACTATATTTCGGGTATACTTCGTTTAAGCCACCTGCCTTCCGAAACTGTTGATGGATACAGAATGGCTGTAAAAGCCAATATAGAATTTCTTGAAGAGGTTGTATCTGCCAAGGACAGTGGCGCCGAAGGGATAGGTCTGTATCGAACGGAGTTTCTTTATTTGCGAAACAAGGGTATTCCTGCTGAAAACGAACTCTTTGAGGATTACAAGCAGGTTGCCGAATTAATGGCCCCTTCGCCGGTTACCATGAGGACACTCGATATAGGCGGGGACAAAATCTTCCCCAATAAAAAACCCTTAACCGAGGCAAATCCTGCTCTTGGACTCAGGGCAATAAGATTCTGCCTTAAGGAACAGGATATATTTAAAAGCCAGTTAAGGGCGATTCTAAGAGCGAGCACTCATGGAAATATAAAAATTATGTTTCCTATGATATCAGGCATCCAGGAATTTATTGAAGCCAGGGAAATACTTAAACAGGTTATGAGTGACCTTGATAAAGAAAATATCGCGTACGACAGGGATATTAAAGTCGGTGCAATGATAGAAATCCCTTCAGCAGTTGTTGTTGCTGATATCCTGGCCGAAAGTGCCGATTTTTTCAGCATCGGGACAAATGACCTTATCCAGTATACACTGGCAATTGACAGAAGCAATGAGAACGTTGCCTATATGTATGAACCGTATCACCCTGCTGTTATACGGATGATCATGCAGATAGTCAAAGCAGCTAAAAATGCAGGTATAGAAGTATCACTATGCGGCGAAATGGCAAGTGACCCGTTCTGTATCCCTCTTTTACTTGGTATAGGAATAGATGAACTCAGTCTTACTGCTGCGGGTATACCGTTGCTAAAAAAACTGATCAGGTCACTGTCAAAGGAAGAGGCTGAAAAGGATCTTGCGAATATACTCAAGCTTAAGACATCCGAAGAAGTGCGTAAATACATCCTTAAAAGCACAAAAGATCATCTGCCGGACATTAATGAAAACCTGGCAATAAAACAGTAATGCTATAACCGCTATTTAAAACTATTAATCGAGTTTAAGAACAGTAATGAATATAAAAGTCGTTTGCCAGAATAAAAAAGCCTCCCATGATTATTTTATTGATGAAGCCGTTGAGGCAGGCATGGTGCTCCTCGGACCCGAGGTAAAATCCCTGCGGGACGGGAGGGCTAACCTTGTTGATGGGTATGCAAAGGTTAAAAATGGAGAAGTCTTTGTATATAACATGCATATAACCCCCTACCCCTATGCCCACTATCTTAACCTTGATCCGAAGAGAACAAGGAAGCTTTTACTTAGTAAAAAGGAAATACGCCGGCTTATAGGGAAGACAAAAGAAAAGGGGTATGCTTTGATCCCTTTAAAGATATACTTTAAAGGAAGCAGGGCAAAGGTTGAGATAGGTCTTGCAAAAGGTAAAAAGTTGTATGACAAGCGCCAATCTTTAAAGGAAAAAGAACTTAAAAGAGAGATGGAACAGGTAAGAAAGAAACGATAGCATTGACTATTTTAAGGATTATGATTATATTATAAGAGTTTTCAATTTAAGAACAAACAACTCCCGATTAGGTAACCGGACTTAATCGGGTTATTATTCATAACTCACATCATTTTAAGGGGGCGAAACGGGTTCGACGGGGATAAAGAAGCTTAAGTTGCATATCGAGGTTCTACCTGCTCGTAAAACGGGTGGATTTAAACACAAACGCAGACGATTACGCGTACGCTTTAGCCGCGTAAAATAGGCTAACGGCCTTTTCAGTCTTTCCTGCGTGACAGGAAAGGCCGTCGACAAAGCAGGATAGCAGATATGACGCACCTGTAGGTCATTGACGCGAAACCTTAATACAGGTTAGCCATCAGGGACATTGCTCGGTAGGAAACTGAAGGCGAATCACTTTTACCGGGATAAGTATGTAGAAGCTTAAGTGGAATATTTTCGGACGGGGGTTCGACTCCCCCCGCCTCCACCATTTTTTCCTAAGTATTTCAAATAGTTACAAAATCAGATTTTAAAGCTCTCAGTTTCAGCTATTACACATAAACCTTACACAAAGTGAGGGGTTGAAATTGGGAGCTTTTTCTTTTAAATCATCAGAATCATATTTAGTGCGAAATCCTTCCTCGTATTGTTTCCGGATGATAATCCCTAGAGATTTACAGGAAGTCATAGGCCAAAAGGAAATCAGATATTCCCTGCGGACAGGTGCACTACGAGAGGCGAAATACAGAGCACGGAGAATGGCAGGATTCACACAATCATTATTCAGGAGACTGAGAAGAAGAATTAAAGTAAAACATGAACATAATCTTGAAGAGAGGCTGTGGTTTTGATTATCACAGCCTTTTTTATATCAGGATAAGAAATATGGAACTTTTCATTTCAGGAGTTGTCTATAAATAATGAATACCTCCAGCTAAAACTCGACCTTGCAGAGTATAACTGTAAGGAAACTTTTCTTCTTTTCTTTAGGACAGTCGGAGCTTAAGCTTTTACAGTTGGTTTAACTTCCGGCTGTCCACCTCCTATTTTATTAAAACAGATATCAATAGGGAGTATTTCTTTACTCATAACTGTTATCCGAACATTAATTAGCAACTCGTTTGATGATAGAATCCAAATCATTAATGGTGTACGGTTTCCTTGCAACTTCAACAATTCCAGCTTCCGCCATCTGGCTTGCATCAATTAAATCAATTTTCCCTGAGCATAGGATAATGGGTATCTCGCATGAGATCTCTTTAATCATCTTCGACAGCTCAACACCATCTATTTTAGGTAAGCCATAGTCCGTAAATACAACATCAAACTTGTCAGGGTTTTCTCTAAGTATTGTAATGGCTTCATTGCTTCCTGTTGCAGCTGTGACTGAGTACCCTAGAAATTCAATTAATTGTATTGTTATATTGAGTAAAACCGGATCATCCTCTACTACTAGTACATGAGGAACCCTGCCCAGCTTTTCAGCCGTTTTGACTTCTACATCCACGATTTCCCTCCCACAATCTTTCATGATAATATGAGATATAACTACAACTTCTGTGCCAGAGCGGATGGATTCAATGATTGATACAGTGAAAGCTAGAACTGGTTAGCGTTTCAGGTGTTTTCAGTTGGATAAGGCTATCAGGTTGGTGTTGGTTGGGATTAGAAAAGTCAGAATATTTGCACATTTTTATGTGCATCGATGCACATTTTCGTGTGCAATTTTCAAGATGGCTTCATCGATAATCAACATAGGATTTAGCTGAGCAGTTTAAGCATTCATACCTTCCTACATCCTTCTCAGGACGGTCTATTTCATCTTTCATAATACTTCTACAGTGCGAACTTTGGCCCATTGATATTTTCTTCTGAAGAGATTACAGGAAGATTTTGCTACAATATTTTTTAAGCTAAAGTCATTTTTCATGTAACCAACCGGCGTTTAAAACGTTTTATATTGATAAGATTTATACTTAAAGCCTGTTCTTTATTATCGGTATACATATGAACAATTAAACCCGATTTCCCATTCGTTTCAGTGCCTTATTCTTTAAAAATATAATATATACTCTGAGAGGATTTATCATGGAAGAGCATCGATTAAATATTCTATCCGCAGAAGACGACCTTGATGACCAATTTTTAATAAAAAAAGCAATCAACAAAGCGGGTATTGGAGGGTGTGTAGATTTTGTACCCGATGGTAAATCGTTAATTGAAAGGTTGACGAAACAATTTGGAGGTCATTTACCGGATATTCTATTACTTGATCTAAATCTGCCAATCATGGATGGACTTGAAGTTTTAAAGATTCTAAGGGAGCATGAGGACATTAATGATCTGCCGGTTATAATCTTAACCACATTGAGTGAACAAAAGGATATCGATCGGTGTTATAGTCTGGGTGCTAAATCCTTTATTACAAAGCCAGATTCCTTTGATGAATTAGTAGAGGTTGCCAAGTCATTTTATAAATTTAAGAAATGATTTATACAAACTTGAAAAGGGTGATTAAAGAATAACTGTAAACGTTAAAACAAAAAGACCAGCTTACTTGGTGGTTGTTTGGGTTCGTTTAATTATTTCTTTGTTCATGGGTACGCCTCAAATTTTCATTAAGGGCTCTCTTGATGGCAGTGTCCAGATCTTGTATTTTGCATGGTTTCACAACAACATCGACTATTTTAGCTTCGTTAATTTGCTGCTCATCAATCATATAAAGATTACCTGTATATAAAATGATAGGTGTGTCATTTAAAATTTTACCAGCTAGTTTTGCCAGCTCAATACCATTCATTCCGGGCATTGAATAATCTGTGATCACAACATCAAATACATCATGATATTCCTCGATTAATTCAATTGCTTCAATACCATTATAAGCGGAAGTAACAATATACCCCAGTCGCTCAAGTATAGACTCCATTAGAGCTACCAAGTCTGAATCGTCATCCACAAAAAGGATGTGGATAACTCTGTCCTCACATTTACTTGACTCGGTTTTATTCATCCATCATCCTTTATAAATTAATATAACTAATTATGCAATCTCTATGCCACAGGTAATATTAGGAGACTTAATTTGAATTGAAATGGTGAAAGCTTGGACTGATAAGCTATGTAATTATCAAGAGATAAATCAAGTCACGAGATTAGTGATAAGCGGGATCAAAATGTATTAATTATTTGCACAGTCTTCAGGGAATGACTGCACATTTTTTGTACATGATGATTGATTGAAGTCTATATTAGTGTTTTCAAGAAGAACTGGGAACCGGGACCTGGCTTGGCCCCTTTATACGCGCTCTGGCTGAGCGTTTTCATGAAGCGGATCAAAAAGCAAATTATTTATTCTCATTTTACTTTAAATTCTATAGGGATACATAATAATAATGAGGTTTCATTAGAGCAATCTTTTGTATCAATTTATGCTGATTGTTTGCGCTGTTCTAAAAAAAGGCGTTTCATATTTTCTATGAAACGCCCTTTAGTATCAAATGTGCAGTGAAGTTAGACCATTTTTACATTTATTGCTGACAAACCTTTCGGACCATTCTCAACATCAAACGTGACATGGGCACCCTCATCCAGGCTCTTGAAACCGTCAGATATAATACCTGAATGATGAACAAACACATCAGGGCCATTATCCTGTTCGATAAAACCAAAGCCTTTTTTATCATTGAACCATTTTACTGTACCATTAATCATAATGACATCCTCCTTCCAGATTAAATTTCAAGTTTCTATGCAAAGGATGTCTTTTTAACAAGTCCTACCCTATGAACGAAACGGGTCCACAACCAAATTGGGCCGGACCACTTTTGATTTATCTAATATATCCTATATTGGAAATTAAATCAAGCTATTTTATTAATTAAAATTAAATTTATTTATTAATATTTATATATTTTAGATAATTTAAAATTAAAACTTAATATAAAAATTAAAAACTTGACTCATATTCAATAGCTAACTAAAATTATCCTTATCATTATTTTACGATTATAATATACTTTATTGATATTTTTTGAGATTTATTAAACTATATTATCAATTATTACACTTATTTTTAAATAATTTATCAATTTCATACAACTGGAATTAAAGGGACAATAAGAAGGCATACCCTGACTTATACCGGCCTGTTTATTGCCATTCAATTATAAACTTCCATTTCTTCCGGCTGAAATTTCATTAGCTTTAATCTTCTTTTTCTCCATAGAAGAATTTTTTCATTCAAATAATTTATTTACGTTAACTTTTAATATCGGAGAAAATCATGAAAAAAAACAGTAAATCAACAGTTAAAACCAGAAAGCCCGTAGATCCGGCCAAAAAACTTGATCGTCTTATTGAAAAGCTTAAAGAGAAAACACCTTTACATTATAAAATGAGTGGCTCCTTTAAAAAGGATGATATTATTGATCATGACACATTTGGAAAGGGTGTGGTAGTCGACAGTGATTATAAAAAAATTGATGTACTCTTTTCTGACAAGCTCAGAACACTTGTATGCGACCGATAGAAAATATAATTGCAGAATAATAACCCTACGAAGTTTTTCATTAGGAGAGCAATCAAATGAATATTTACATAGGACGTTTATCCTATGAAGTTACAGAAGATGACCTTCAGGAGGCCTTTGCAGCATTTGGAGAAGTTGTCTCAGCAAAGGTAATAAAAGATGAATACAATGGTGAATCGAAGGGATTCGGATTTGTAGAAATGCCTGCCAGGATAGAAGCTAATAAGGCTATCAAAGAACTGAACAATACTGAGCTAAAGGGAAGAACCATCATGGTCAATCAGGCCAATCCGCAACGCGGAGGAAATCGAAGTGGTGGAAGACGCGGAAGTTTTAACAGGAGAAGATTCTAGTTTTATGCAGACAATGAACCATAACCAGCTGTCATTTTGAGCAAAGCGAGAAACCTTAGTTAGTTAGACAAGAGATTACGAGATCGCCCCAGCCGATAGGGATGACAATCGGTGCATAGCATATATTTTATTGACCTGCCTGCCCTGAAACATCGGGGAATATTTTAGATGGAACACTTACTATTCCCCTTTTCTCTTCAACAGTATCATGGCTTATTTTGTTTTCATTATAAACAAGGCATGATGTCTTAGGGTTTCTTGTATCACCCGAAATCCGGCAACGCAGATACTCCTTGAAGCTTAATAAAACAACCAGTGTTGATAAAGTAAGTACCGACATGCCAGACCTGCCGAAATATGACCGATAAAGATCTTTTACCTCTTTCAGCAGGTCTTCACTTCTCCGGTTCTGAACAAAAATCGTAGCTGCCACAAGAAAATATCTCATTATTTTCAGTCTCTTCTTAAATGAGGCTTTACGCTTTCTTATATTTTCATTTTTATGCCCACTACAATACTTGTAACCCATTAATGTTGTTTTCATCGCCCGAAGCATGGATGCCCCGTTCCGGTTATAGTCGATCTCAAATGCCAGCCTTAAAAACTCCCTTGATTCATCCCTTGTAAAATGCTCATGGTTGAACCATATTTCTCCCTGCCCATGCTGGGACTCATAGGGAATTTCAGTGATCAGTTTGCCTTCTTTTTCATAGTCCCGGTACAACTGTGTTCCAGGAATCGGCCCCAGTGATGCAAATTGAAGATAATCAGGATTGAGGGAGGTTACGAAATCAACATCTTCCCAGATTGTCTTCTTGTCGTGTCCCTCGAGAAACAGGATGGATGATGCAAGCACACTGACCCCCCTTTTTCTCAGTTCAGAGATAAGCTGGGGAAAGTCAGTCCCCCTGTTTTTTGCGTATATTTCCTGTTGTGATTCAACACCGATCCATATAAAAGTTATGCCCATCCTTACCAGAATATCAAGATCATCCAATTCACCGATTGTTTCGGCAGAACTGAATATTGCAAAGGTAAAATAACGTTTATTGCTCTCCATCAATTCAAGTAATTCTAAAGCCCTGTCTTTCATCTTGAGGAAATTTTCATCCAGGACACCAAAGTCAGTGATACCCTTTTCATCTTCATACCTGCAGCAAAGATCATATATCTCCTTTCCGCTTTTCAGGTATGGGATGTAGTCTCCAAAAAAGTGTGATGTCGCGCAAAACCGGCATTTATTGGGGCAACCCACACCTGTAATAAGTATCCCCGAATCGGATGCCCACGGGACACCCATAACCTGCCTGTTGAAGGAGCTGTATCCCAGAGGGTGTTTTATCGGCCTGTCAGCTTTTTCTCCAAAAAGCCTTCGCAGGAAATATACGCCCTCGCCTTTGCAGATATAATCGTTATCTATAATAGTTTCCAGGCCGGGAATGCTTACGCCATGACCTCCCAGAATAATTTTCGACCCGGGCGACAATTGGCGGATAAGCCTCGCCATCTCTCTTGCCTTTTTGAAATTAGGGATGATAAAGCTTATGCCTATGTAATCATATCCCTTTTTCAGTTCCTGTTTGAAACGTTTAAGGCTGGGGAAATCAAGGACAGTAGTCGGCATATCAATATTTTCAGCCAAAAAATAGAGCCCCTGACTTCTGTGATTAAATCTGTAAGAGAAAATACCCTGTTCTCTCGTTACCTGGTTATGGAACAGTTCCATCTTGTTCTCTTTAACACCATACTTATCATCCACTGCATATGGTCCGAATACTGAAGTAAGAAGTAATTTCACTCAGCGGCTCCTAATAAAAAAGCCGCAGGATTGAATAAAATCCCGCAGCTTAAAATAAAAGTTCTAGAAATTTTATTTAAATATCTTATTTATTTATAATTGATTTTTAATATATGTCACCATTTTAAGAATGTCAAATATAGAATGGAATTGCATTACTTATCCAAAATCAAAACAGACAAATTCTTTTCAGGCGAATGAAAATCTCAATCAGGACATATTCATCCGCATTTCGAAGACATGCCGATAAGCCTTATGTATCAAGACAATAATAATGTTTTAAGGCCGCTACCTGAGTTTGGTTGTATTTGACAGCAGGCATAAAGTAAGCTATCAATATCATTCGCATTCAAAACTGTTTCTTATTCAAATCAAAATTCACTGGAGATACGAAGGGCATTCTTTAATAGCTTGTTAATCATGCTTTCTTTCAATAGAAAGCGGATTGTTTGCTGAAGGATATAACTTTTACTTTTAATTGCTGGGAGGGGTATAAATGAAAATCAGAATTTTGTTCATCACCTTAATCTTCATCTTTTTCCCCTGTTTTGTTCACGCACAGGAGAACAATAATTCCTGCGACCGCGCCTGTCTGGAGCATTATATTGACAGATACATGGATGCAATGCTTGAGAATAATCCTGGCCTTGACCTGTTTTCAAGGGACTGTAAATTTACTGAGAACGGTGTAAGGCTCCCCCTTGGAAACGAAGGGCTGTGGTTCAATATTTCTGCAAAGGGCAATTACAAATTCTACGTACCTGACGTTGAAACACAGCAGATAGCCTTTTTAGGCACCGCCCATGAAGAGATCGGAATCGGCAATGGCCAGAGAAAAGATCAGATGGTAGCCCTGGCTATACGACTCAAGATAGTAAATAAGCGTATAACTGAAGCAGAGCAGATTGTTATCAGACCTGACAGTGATACCATGGGATTGACAGGAGACATCTCAACAGGCGAGAGTGTAGAGAAACTCGGTAAGCCTCATGAAATATACATGCAAGCCATTCCGGTCAAGGAACGTGCTTCAAGGGAAGAACTGATCAGGACCGCGAACTATTATTTTTCGGGGATGCAGAAAAACGATGGCAAAGGTTATTATCCCTTTACAGATGACTGTCATCGTGTTGAAAACGGAACTCCTGCAACCAATGTACCTGTCCCCGAAGGACAGAAAATGCCCGATCCCAAAACCGCCACTATGTATTCCTCGCACTGGGGGTGCAAAGAGCAGTTCGAGTCAGGGCTTATCGGGTTTGTTACAAGGATTCCGTGATCGCAGATTTGTTGCAGTAGATAAGGAGCGGGGGATTGTATTTGCCTTTGGATTTTTTGACCATGATTCACTTGACTGGACATGGCAGCTTGCAGAGTTGTTTAAAATAGAAAAAGGCAAGATCCGCCGGATCGAGGCAATTTTTCACAGATGCCCGTACGGCTTGAATTCAGGGTGGAGCACCTATGAACAGGGGATGTCCGACAGTATACAGAGCATCAGATAAAAGGAGGAAACTGAAATGAAAATAAAAAAACTTGTTATGGCTTTAGTAATTGTTCTTCTGGTGTCCACTACATCCTTTGCATATACATCAGGGTACTGCAACCGTGAATGCCTTGTAAAACTCATGAAAGACTACCTGGCCGCCCTGGTGGCACATGACCCGTCAGCAGTACCTTTTGACAGGTATGTAAAGTATACACAGAATACAGGCAAGATACCAGTGGGTTACGGCCTGTGGGAGACTGCTTCCGGCGGCCCTTCCGCGTTTCAGGTATATGCCGCCGATCCGGTAAATCAACAGGTAGCCGCGCTTGTCATGATGAAAGAGAACAACAACGAGGATATCCTGCTCGGAGTTCGACTCGCTTTACGACGTGGAAAAATCGCAGAGGTCGAACATCATGTGCTTAAAAAAAATGAAATCAATATGCAGAACTTACAAAAACCCCGTCCTGGACTTGTAGAAGACATATCGCCTGAAGACCGGACTCCCAGGGAACAAATGCTCGATATCGGTCTTTCCTACTATGATGCCCTGACAGGTGAAGATGGAACGCTCGCGCCATTTGCACAGGAATGCCAGCGCCGTGAGAATGGTGGAATATCAGTTGGAGGCAAGAAGGAAGATTTCCCTGAAGCAAAGGAAGCAAAAAGGGATTTTGCACCCCCTGAGGCAACCGATCCTGAAATGATGAAGCTGGCCAGGGCGCTTTCTCTTGCACCAAATACATGTGAAGCACAAAT
Organism: uncultured delta proteobacterium; assembly: GCA_963815145.1. GTDB lineage: Bacteria > Desulfobacterota > DSM-4660 > Desulfatiglandales > HGW-15 > JAAZBV01. The sequence goes on along the minus strand of CAWFFS010000019.1, from coordinate 5,073 downwards.
CACCTCAGGGGTATGGGGTTACATATCCGAAATCAGAAACAGACGTCTCCTGGTTATAGATGAACAGAAAGGACTTGCAGTAGGTTTTTCAAACCTCTATCATGACAGCAAGTTAAAAAATATGAAGCTCTTTGGAATTAAAGGAGTGGACAGCGTCCCGGCCTATCAGGGGACATTCAATATGCCGGCTATTCATTTCTTTAAAATAAAAAAGGGGAAAATCTACGATATAGAGGCAACAGGTCTGGTGCTTCCCTATGGGACAAAGACCGGCTGGGAATAGAATCAGTCATTACATTTTAATCGTTTGTGCCCAATAAGAGCGACCAGGAATTCCCGATCGCTCTTATTTTATTAGATTGCTATACGGTACAGAAAATTCATGTCGGGTTTTTTTACTTGTGCACTGAAATTCTATCGTCTAAAATCCTCTGATGCGTTATAAAGAATTGAAAATCCGGATAATTCTGCAGATATGAGGAGGCTGTAATGGATGCTCTTGAGAGACTCGGTGCACATCTTGAATCCAGATTAGCCGAACTGGGGAAGGCAAAGGAATCTGGGCGGAAGGTTGTGGGGTATGCTGCCGGAGGATATATGCCGGAAGAACTTCTACTGGCCTGTGATGTAATACCCATATGTTTCATAGAGGCAGGCAATAATTCTGTACTAAGAGCCTCCGGCGCCTATGCCTGCAGGTGGTTCGACCCATTCTGGAGGAGCCAGATAGGCTACCTCACATCAGGAACAGACCCGTATTATAATATTGCCGATCTCATTGTCGTCCCGATAACCGACAATCATGTCAGAACCTTTTCAAATACGCTCGGTTATTATACCCCTCAAATTGAGTCATTTGTCTTCGGCGTTCCCCATGTGAAGGACAGGGTTTCTCTTGATTATTACCTTAGTGGTTTAAAGAGACTTAAAAAAAAGCTTGAAGAGTTTACAGGCATTGAAATAACCGAATCACGGCTCAGGCATGCGATAGAGCTGTGCAACAGAGAAAGAGAGCTTTTTAAAAAGATAAACCTCATGAGAAAATCTGTAACTCAGCGGTAAAAAGCATGGACTTTGTTGCCCTGAATCACGGATCGTATCTTGCTGATAAAGAGACCATGATAGATATACTAGGATATTATATTGAAGAAGCCGGTGATACGGCATTCGATTCATTAAACAGTCCCAGAATATTATTTACCGGGTCAACCCTTGCCCGTGGAGACACAAAGCTAATGGATATCATCGGGAAGAGCGGAGGAACTATAGCTGTAGAGGAGTTTGCAGAAGGGCTTCGCCCCTGGCAGGATACGATAAAACTGGAAGGCGATATGCTTTCCAACCTGGCTGAAACATATTTTATGGAAAGGGTCTGCGCCGGCTGGTTCAGGACCGGGTACAGAACGGCTTGACTTTCTTATTCAGGCTGGCAAAGGAATATAATGCAGCAGGATTAATCTGGTACCAGCTGATGTATCGGGAATCCTATAAAGTAGAATCATATTTTTTTCAGAGCAGATTAAAGAAAGAGACCGGCCTTCCCATGCTGGTGCTGGAGTCAGAATATGATGCTATGGAGACCGGTCCTATGAAAACCCGTATAGAGACATTCCTGGAAACAATAAAGGGGGTAGGCTATGGGTGATTATTACGATAAGCTTTTCAGGCTTTGCGGATATGAAGATGAAGAGATTAAGTCTGAAAGGCCCAGGATATAGGCATCCTTTGAAAAACTGGGGATAGGCCCTGAAGATATGGATATGGCTGATGGGTGGGTAAGACAAAACCATGATGTATCGCTTGTTGGAGTGAGAAAACTGCTTGGGGCATGGCTTAAGGAGTTGATAGATCTGGTGCTTGCCAGAGAAGAGGGTAAAAAAATAGTATACTATGGGTTCCCGGCAATATTGGGGCCGGGTCTGATGCTGAGTGCATCTTCAAAAGATGTCTTTGTAAGCGCTCCGGACATGGTGCTGGATCATACCATGGGGCAGATCTTCAATAAACTTAAACCAATACTTGAAGCAGGAGAGGCAAACGGGCTTCCTCCCGGACACGCCCTCTGTTCATTATGGCAGGCCAAGATAGGAGGCGTCGCGTTGGGTATGATACCTGTGCCGGATCTTGCCCTGGCATCGAGTTACTACTGCGACATGGGTTCAAAGGCAGATGATCTTGTAACGGCGCTCTATGGGGTGCCAATGGCCTATATTGATGGCATCATGGACAGTAAATGGGGAGAATATCCCGAATATTACCCCGAGCGGGTTCATTATCTTGGTGCCACGGATAAACCAGGCACTTGAAATGGCTGAAGAGGTCCTGGGAATCAGGATTGCACCCGATGCCTGGGAAAAATCCAGGAAATGCACCCAGCCCTTCAGGGACAACCTGGCAAGGCTCGCAGAAGTCATGAAGGCCGATCCCGTACCAGTAAGTATAGCGGAACTCGAACTGCTGGAAGCCCTTTCAGGTTCTTCAACCGGACGCGGCATACAGGAAGGGATCAAGGCCATGGACATCCTGATCCATGAACTGGAAGAGAGAGTCAAGGCCGGTAAAGGTGTAACAGAAAAAGGGGCACCCAGGGTAATGGTCCGGCTGGGGCATACCTCCGATCCGAGGGTAACCCGTCTGATAGAAGAATCGGGGCTGGCAGTTCCTCTGACATTTATCCTTGGCAGCTGGGGAGGCATTAAGGTAAAGCATAAAGGCAATTACTACAACACCCGGAGAGATTATTGCCGATTACGAACTGGCAGCAGGATATTATTACGGCACGGAAGGGCAGGTCAAGGTTTACGAAAAGGCAGCAGAATTCATGAAACTGGATGGGTTATATTGCACAGTATCTATATAATTGCCGCCCTGTTGCGACCATATCTCACATTCAAAAAAAGTATCTGGAGGAAAAAACAGGGCTTCCTGTCCTATCCCTCGAAATAGATAATTTTGACAGCAGGGCATATAGTGCAGAATCACTAAGGACCCGGGTGGAAACATTTGCTGAGATGCTAAAGGCTAAAAAGGAAAAGGGGATATTTAGATGTTGGTGGCCGGTATTGATGTTGGGGCTGCAACCGCTAAAGCCGTCATTCTGGCGGATGGTGAGATCCTGGGCCATGCTGTTCAGCCGGTCGGCCATGACGTAAAACTTGCAGCAGATAAAATAGTAAAAGAAGCTCTCAGCATGGCAGGGCTTTCTATCGCAATAACAGATCTTGATTATGTTGTATCAACCGGCTATGCAAGAGAGACTATTGAATTTGCCGACAAAACCGTTACGGAGATCATATGCCATGCAAAAGGCGCCCACTCTGATCCCATCAACAAGGTTTATCATTGATATGGGCGGGCAGGATTCAAAGGCAATAGAAGTAAGTCCTGGAGGGGATGTTATTAATTTTGCCATGAATGACAAGTGTGCCGCAGGAACAGGAAGATTCCTGGAGGTTATGGCCCATATTCTTCAGGTGGAAACAATGGACGAGATGGGACCACTGGCCCTTAAGAGCAAAGAACCCTGCACCATAAGCAGTACCTGTACTGTATTTGCCGAAACAGAGATAGTCGTGCTCCGTGCAGGCGGAAAAGACAGGAAAGATCTGATAGCCGGAGTACACAGGTCGGTTGCTTCAAGGGTGGCCACTATGGCCTCAAACCTTTTATGCAACCCGGATGCGGTTTTCACAGGTGGAGTGGCCAAAAACACCGGTGTAAAAAAATATCTGGAAGAGGAGTTTAAACGGGAATTTCTTGTTCCTGATGAGCCTCAGATTATAGGCGCCCTCGGGGCAGCCCTGATAGCCCGGAAACAGCTTGTTAAATAAAAAAGGATCAAAAAATGAAAAAATTATTACTGCCGGCAAAAAAAAATAAAACCCATAGCATTTTTCTTATTTGCATATGCATTCTTTTTGCAGCAATAATATCCACGGCTACCCTTTCCTTCTCTTCCGAAGACAGGCAAATACAATCAGGCATCAACTCTACTATCAGGAAGTATGAACCTGCAGTGGCTGTACGTGCTTCGGGCTGTTTGACCTGTCATGCAGAGATTTCTTCAAATTATATAACCGACTTTGGATACGGGTCTCCCTATTTTTTCGCCAACCCAGCGAGCAATAATAAAGTTGGCATCTTTAACGGCAACATATACGGAGATTTTATAGCCGGTCCTGGAAAAACCAGCTGGCTTACAGCGGATTTCAGGAAAGAAATCATTGTCCCCATGGCACCTGTCGGCTTTAACCTGGAAAAAGCGGCAGGGAACACGCTAAAGGATAAATCATCTTATAATGAGGCATTAAAGGCCAGATCCCTCGCGCAGTATTTAAGGGCGCTGGAAAAGGAAAAAAACAACCCCGCTCCTGTTATCGAAAAAAAGAAGGTGTTTATAGGAGCGCCTGATCCGGAAACCCTTGAAGCAAGATTCAATATAAAATCCGGTGATAATATTGATTTCAGATATATAAAAAGCGATCCTGATTCATCACCTGGAATAAAGGGCATTGCGCTCGATAAAAGCGGTAACTATTACACAAATACAGGTGAGGTAATCTGCGATGGAGATCTGTTTTTACGCGGCATGCTTTTATTAAATAAACCGGAAATAAACACATCAACAGGCTGCCGGGTATATGCCACTGGACCTGTTTTTTTGCAGAAAGATATATCCTTTAAGAATCCCTGTAAAAATAATAAAAGCAACCTTCAGCTTGTAAGCAGCGAGGCAATATTTTTGGGGGTTGGAAGAAAAAATGCAATTCAACAGCAAAGACAGATTCTATGGCGCTCAGGCTTCTTAAGACCCCTGCCCTTCCTTCCATTTTTACACGCGCCACCTATAAAAATAACATAACACCGCAAAGTTTTATGCAGAAACTATACGATGAAACAAAACTGGTACCGCTTGAAGATTCCAGTTGCCACGACGAAACCACAGGTTTTTCGAGACTCCTTTTAGATGCACCGATCATTAACAGCCGTTACAGCGGAAAATTCAAGGGATCGGTAATTGCAGAATATGCCCTCTTCAGGCAGGGTAAAACCATGTTTGAATTTGATCCGGTC
>CAWFFS010000018.1:0-38677 GCA_963815145.1 uncultured delta proteobacterium | reverse complement strand
GTATCCTGTAAACGCACTGAAACCATGCATCCGGCAGGTCACGCGCCTCAATAAAATCCAGTTTCATGTTCCACTCCTTTTTTGGGATAGCAACGAATATTACTGCTCATAAAATTACCAATAAATCGCCTGTTGTCAACCGGCGTAATTCGCCTGCATCAGCTATAGGCATCATTGGCAGGAAAAATTAGTACCGGTTAATTATCAGAAACAGGAATATTTTTATACAAAAACCTTGCAATTATCCAAACTTTTACCGGATCGATGCAGGTCCGATATTTGTCTGACACTTGAAAAAGTGTCTTTCATGAATATTATCTATCTGGATAGGCACTAAATAAATTTCATAAAAGGAGGCATCTGCCATGGTAATGCCCGAAATACAAAAGAGAAGAAGCATAAGAAAATTTATGGACAGGCCGGTTGAACAGGATAAAAGAGATACAATCATAGAAGCGGCCTTACGCGCCCCCTCGTCAATGGGAAGAGACCCGTGGGAGTTTATCGTGGTTGATGAAAAGGCAATGCTTGAAAAGCTCTCAAAGGCAAAACCGCACGGTTCGGGCTTTTTAAAGGGTGCTGCACTGGGCATTGTTGTATGTGCCGATAAAAACAAGAGTGATGTATGGATAGAGGATACATCGATCGCGTCCACCCATATCTACCTTGCTGCAGAATCCGCCGGGCTCGGTGCATGCTGGATACAGATGAGAAAAAGGCAGTATTCCGAAGAGCTTACATCGGGCGAGTATGTGGCAAACGTTTTAAACCTTCCTGAAGATTTGGCCGTCCTTTCGGTAATTGCAATAGGGTACCCGGCAGAAGAAAAACCCCCGCATAAAAAGGAAAACCTTAAGTATGACAGGGTTCATTTTAATGGGTATGGCAAACAATAAAAAATAAAAGATTAGGATGCCTCGACGCCGACCTCTTTTATTTCCGGCCGGCGTCTTTAGCCTTCAATTTTTACAACGGATTTCCATGACAAAGGTTACAGCTAACCATCTGGCCTTTTGTCAGGTGCACCTGTCTGCCTCCTGCGGAGAGAGTGCGGTCCTGCGCTGCCTTGGAGAGCACTGTACCCCCGCCATTGGTTCCATGGCATGCTCTACAGGCGTCCCTTGAACTCTGAGCCAGGTTTTCGTGCCCGCCGTTGGCGAAACTGGTGTTTCCCACCGGGTGCAGTCCATGTGGCCCGCCAAGGGTATTTGGCAGGCTTCCGGTATGGCATGTATTGCACTCGATGATCTTGCCTGTGTGTCCCTGCAGTTGAATCGCGGCCATATTGTCATTGGCCACTGAAGAACCGCTCTCCGGCTGAACCGGCCACTCGGCATGGGTGCTTCCGTGACAGGCCTCGCAGAAAATACCCGAATGGCCCTTGCTGTAACGGTAAAGAACCTCTTTGCCATCCACTTCGTTTTCAGCGAAGCGTCTGTTTGTGGCAACTATCGGTTTTGCACTGGCAGCGTCGTTATTGCGGTAGGCCCGCAGCAGCCTGATGTTATCCTTCGAACGTATGACATTGGGATCGCTTATTCCCAGGTTGTTGACTGCATCACCCGTATGACAGGACTGGCAGGCCGGCATATTCGCCCATGGGACACGCTTGGTGAGATCAGCACCTGCCGGATAGGGTGTAGTCTTTGAAAAATTCTTGGAAAAGTCGTCACCGACCTGCTGCATACCCCCGTGACAATCCTGGCAGATGAGCCCGCCGCTGAACATGGCGCCGCGCAGACACTGGGTCTCTCGTCCCGGATGGCACTGGTAACAGCTCTGGTTGAGTTTATCTTTGACAAAGCTGTTCACCACCGGTTTTCCGGTCGCAGAATCCAGGCGCCTGGGATCAGTGGGCGCAGGCATGTCGTTAGCAAACAGATCCGTAAACTGGGCATGAAAACTGTGCATAACCCTGGAATTGCTTTGATGAATAGTCTGCTCCCTGCCGTTGGCGTTCGGATCGCCGGGACCCAGGGGGCCGACATGGGCCAGGTCCAGGGCAGGCGAGTAATGACAACTCTGACACACAACCGGTGTATTGCCCTGAAGATTGGTGCCGTGCCTGGCATCGTGCAGCCTGATTATATTGTTGTCTGCCGCCCATTCACGCTTCACGTTGTAAGGAACATCAGCCGTGTCATCGGCAGCCCTGGCGACTGTAAAAGCCGTACCGCTTCTTGGAGAACCCTCAATCGAACAATCGGCATCCTGGCCGGGAATACAAGCGGCCTTGGCACCGCCTCCATCCACTGAGGATGCATGGCATCTGAAACAGTCCGCCTCGGCAGAGATGGGAATCACCACATCCGTTGAAGCCAGTATGTCACCGGTCCGGCCGGTCAGATTCGTACTGGTGGTTTTTGCCTGCACCCGAACCAGAGGAAAGGAGTTTTTCCGGCCAAAATCGTCATAGGGTGTCATGGGTATCCCGTCGGCGGCAAACCAGTTCATCTCAGTAAGTTCGTAACCAAAAGGGAAATTGACAAAAAATGGCAGATCAGTGTCAAAGCGGTTAATGACCTGCGGGGTATTGTCTGAATATGGTGCATCCGCGCCCGGCATATTCTGCTGATCTGCCACCAGTTGTCCTGTTCCGGCGACCGGGTAGAGCAGGGCCAGATCAGGCGCGGGCAGTCCAATATCGGCATCCAGCGGAAAGAGATTCAGGGTGTCAGGCGGATAGAACGGGTCATAGCCGTCAAAAGCCAGGCTATTGCCGCTTGCCGTAGGATTGAGACTCCAGAAATTCGTTTTGAAAACCGGCACTGTCGGAGGATTTTGCAGTGCAGGGTCATCCGGATTCGAGGCCGCGGAATAATACACTTCAACCTCCGAAGGAGTCAGGATTTCCGGAGGATCACTGGAGGAGGTACCCTGCCGAACGACCTGGGCATGGAGCACATTGTAGGGCGGCAGGATGCTCGCGACGCGATGGTCCAGGTCTCCGCAGTGCATTCCCAGGTCATTGGCGCCGAATACCTTATATCCGGCCAGATTGATGAACGGCTGTTCGGCTACAGGACCGGATGGGAGGGTATCGCTGTTTACGCTGGTGGAATTAATGGACACCGATTTATCCGAGGTTGCGGCGCCGATGATGTTTACGCTTTTCGAAGCGTTGAGAGTGGTTCCGCCTGCACTGTAGCCGGCCGTTATAATCACGGATTGGGAACCGGTAACTGCCCCTGTAGTAAGCACCCCGTCTGTGCTGATACTGGCCAAGGAGCCATTGACATTCCATTGAGGGTTTACCGTCGTGCTGCTGCCGTCACTGAAGGAGGCTGTGGTACTGTATGAAGCCGTGGATTGCTGGTTTACGCTGGAAGGCCCGTTTATGGTCAGGCCTGAAAGCGTGGGGGAAGATGCGATATTTCGTATGGTAACCGTGTAGGTTGCTGAAATTCCGCTGAAGCTGGCAGTGATGACCACAGTCTGATCGGAGGACACGGATTCTGCAGTGAGTACGTTGCCGCTGATGGACGCTGCACCGGAATTTTCCGACCAGGTGGTATTGGTGGTGACATTACGGGTGCTGTTGTCGCTGTAAGCCGCTGTGCAGGTGTAACTGGCACTGGTATTTTCGTTTATCGATGTCGGTCCCGCGATGGAAATACCCGTCAATGTCACTGGCGGCGATTGGGAGTTATCGCACTCGGATGACGCGTTGGATACAGTTTGTGTGGCCGAATACCTTCCGGCAGTCGCGCGGATGCTGCACGGAGGAGTAGAAAGCTCCTGTCTGAATGACCACCGGCCCCTCCTGTCGGAATAGGTCGATCCGATCAGCGTGCCGCTGCCGGTATTTTCCACTGTAACCTTCGTGCGTGCCGGGGCGGTACCCATGGCGGTCAGTCGGTGACCTTCCGCATCCCAATAGGCCGAAGAAATTGTAAGTCTGCTGCTGTTTCTATGATGCCTGCTTTCCTCTGCGGACGCGTTTTGCATGCATACCGTCCACTGGGCCACTACCAGCAGAAGCACACTCACCAAAAAGTGAAAAAAAATTGTTGTCTTACCTCTAGTTAACACATCTGTCATAAACTGTCTCCTTGCCTAAATTACGATCCAAAGATCTTGATTTTAATTTCAACACTGGTTGTGCAACAGATATGCCACCATTGATTGTTTTGCGTAAGTCTTTGTTTTATAAGGAAATTATATTTTTAAGAATAGAATAGAATGAAAATTATGAATGATTTTCCATACAGGGGAAAACTCTGTCCCTGTAATTTAAAGGAAAAACGCCCGAAATGACCGGTTTACATGGGATAATCAACATGAAGGAAATTCCTTCACTCAAAAACATATACGCATATAAATACCCGATTGGTTCGCGGTTTTGAATTTTTAAGGATTATGTAATTATGCTGTCAAAATGACATAGGGTTTTAATCCTTAAAAATCAAAACTATAGCAGAGCGAGGTTCGGATATATTTTCGTGAAAATGGGCAACGCCGGAACGGTAGTTCGCCCATTAAATGCAATTTCTTAACAGGAAATTACTGATTTATATTCGTAATCTAAGCCTTCCCCAAAATAATCATATTGCGGTAGGATGATTTTTCCTTTATATAAATTTATAAATAACACAGGAATACAGACGTTGAAATTATCGTCAGGGCAGGAAGCATTGATAAAACCTTTTCGGCAATCTTATCAGAGGTGATACACCATGATCGAAACTGAATATTTGAAAGACAATCTTAGATATGTTGAAAAATTAAAAAAAATACCGAGCTTCGAAGATTTTTCGGAGAAAGATCTTAAGGGAATTCTTGAAATGAGTAAATTAAGGCAATATGAGCCGGGCGAGGTGATTCTGAAAGAGGGGGCTTATGATTCCTGGATATTTTTTCTTATCAGCGGAAAAATAAAAGTAGTCAAGAACGATGAAAGTTTGAGTATTCTAAAACGTACAGGAGAGGTATTTGGTGAAATGGGCATAATTGACGCTTCTCCACGGTCTGCGTCAATCTATGCAGTTGACAGGACAGTTTGCCTGGCAACAGATGCCTCCTATATTGATAGATTATCGGGTAATGACAAGTACATTTTTTCAAGTATCCTTTACAGGGTTTTTTCCCAGATCCTGGCAGACCGCTTAAGAATAACAAGTGAGGAATTAATAAAGGCAAAGGAAGAAATTGAAAAATTAAAAGGATAAAACAAGGATACCGAGCTTTTTAACATTTAAAAGTGGCCTGCTTTTAACTATTGATTCAGAATAATAAGAGTCAACGGCAGATTTGAACACATACTTCATAATTATCCGGGCAGGTGATTATTCAGATTTATTGCTATTTTTAATATTAAAGAGTAGCGACATGTTTAAAACCCAACTCGCAAATCATATAGACAGCAATCGCATAATTACAGATTTAAAAATATTAAATTCTTATTTTGGAGACAGTTCTTCTGTCATTGATGATTCATCGCTAATGGCAGTCAGACCTGAAAACAGGACCGATGTCCAAAAAATAATCAGACTGGCGAACGACCATCTTATGCCGGTAATCCCTGTCAGTTCCGGTTCGATTGCGCCGTATAAAGACGGATCAATCCCTCAAAAGGGCGTTATTATTGATTTCAGCAGAATGAACCGTATTTTGAAAATCGATTCGATGAGTCGATATGTCATGATAGAACCGGGTGTGACATTCGAAACCCTAGTACCTGAACTGAAACGGCATGGACTAAGATTGAACCTTCCTTTTATGCCAAGGCCTTCCAAATCGGTATTGACGAGTTACCTGGAGAGAGAACCAGGAACGATTCCTAAATATCAATATGATTTTATTGATCCGCTACTCACTATGGAAGTTATATATGGAACAGGTGATGATTTCAGAACCGGCTCCGCGTCGGGGCCGGGAGATCCGGATACTCTCAAAGCCGATAAGGTAAATCCATGGGGGCCGGGATCGGTCGATTATTTCAGGTTTGTTTCCGGTGCACAGGGAACCATGGGACTCGTTACATGGGCAACACTTAAGGCAGAGATCCTGCCGTCGATACAAAAGGTTTTTTTTATTCCGGTCCATGATTTCACACGTCTCACTGCGCCAATGAACCTGCTCTTAAGAAGACGGGTTGTTGATGAATGCCTGGCAGTAAACAATGTGATTATGGCCGCTATATTAGCAAAAGAATGGCCCCTGGATTTTAATAGACTCAAAAAATCATTGCCGCCATGGACGATAATTACCTGCATTTCCGGCTATCAGAGAAGGCCGGAAGAGAGAATTGCACTTCAGGAGAAACACCTGTTCGAATGTTGTAAGGAAGCGGGATTGAAACCACAAAAAAAACTGATTGAAGGCGATTGTTTTGAAGATGATGTGCTGGCCCTTCTGACATCCTGCCCCGGCGAAATACCTTACTGGAAATACCGGCAAAAAAACAACTGCTCCGATATTTTCTTTCTGACAACCCTGAGCAAGGTTGCCGGTTTTATCAGCACAATGGAAAAGACAGTTTCCAGACACGGTTATCAGAAAGATAATCTTGGAGGTATTGTTCAGCCAATGGTACAGGGAAGAGGATGTCATTGCGGGTTTAATTTTTTTTATAACCGAAGGGACCCGGATGAAAGTGCCGATATAGAGACATTGTTTCTGAATGCCTCAAAAACACTGTTTGATCATGGTGCTTTTTTCAGCAGGCCATATGGTCCCTGGGCAAAAATGGTTTATGAAAGATATCCTGAAGGCGTTGATATTCTGAAAAAAATAAAAAGTATCTTTGACCCTAACGGTATCTTAAATCCCAACAGGTTGTGTTATTAGAGGGCAAGATCATGGATTCGTTAAAAGATTATTCCTATACAATGAAATCCTGCAATTCCTGTGGGCAGTGTCGTTTTATCCTCGGTCCGAAAATGAAGGGCGCGGAATATGTTGAAATCTGCCCTATCTATTCAAAATATAAATATGAGTCCTACTCGGGCCAGGGCCTGATCAATGTTGCAGAAGAACTTCTTAATGGTGAATTGTCCTATGACAATGAAATGATCGAGTATATCTACACATGTCTTACATGCGGTGCATGTGATATAAACTGCAAATCTGTCAGGGACATGGAGGTACTCGATACTATCCTGGCATTAAGGGCCAAATGTGTGGAAGATGGCCATGGCCCTCTTCCGATTCACAAGGAAACAGCTAAAAACATCAAAGTGAGCCATAATGTATTCGGCCTGCCGCATAACCTGCGATTTGACTGGCTTCCGAATGATGCCAAATTATCCGGTAAGGGCGAAACGGTCTATTTTGCAGGATGTTCCTCAAGCTACAAATATCCGGAAATTGCAGGAAATACAATTAAGATATTGAATGCCGCAAATATTGATTTTTCAATCCTGCAGCCGGATGAATTTTGCTGCGGTTCATTCCTTTGGCGAACCGGACAAATGGCAGATGCGGTAAAGTCGGTAGAGAAAAACCTCGAGACTTTTAAAAAACGGGGAATTAAAAAACTGATTGTCAGTTGCGGTGAATGCTATGGCACCTTCAGGGGGTTATATCCAAGGATAAAACCGTTTAATTTCGAAGTTCTTCATATCTCGCAGGTCATTCAAAGGGCAATGGAAACCGGAGGTTTGCAGACAACCAAAAAGCTTGCCATGAAGGTAACCTACCACGATCCATGCCTGTTGGGAAGACTCTCCGAACTTTACACGCCTTGGAACGGTGAGATCAAGGCGTTCGGCTATCATGATCCTCCAAAAAAATGGCGACGCGGGACCTATGGCGAATACGATGCACCGCGTAAAGTTATCAGATCTCTCCCTGAAATAGAATTGGTCGAGATGGTGCGTAACGAAGAAAATGCTTTCTGCTGCGGGGGTGGCGGGGGAGTTCCTGCGGCTGTACCAGGTTTTGCATTATGGACGGGACTGGAACGCCTTCGTGAAGCCGAATCTACAGGTGCAGAGGCGATTGTGTCGTGCTGCCCCTGGTGCCAGTCTAATTTTGCCGATGCCATTGAGCAAAATAAAAGTACGATGCATTATTACGATCTTACTGAATTGGTTTCCATGGCACTGTAATCCTATTATCAAAAGGTTACTTTATTATGGGTTTATCACAAAAGGTTTACAAGGCACTGGAGGATATTGTCGGCTCCGAAAATATCAGCGATCGTCAATTCATTCTCGCGGCATATCGTCATACAAATCCGCAAAACGGGAAAAAACAGAACGGTCCCGCCGCCGTCGATTATGCCCGGAAGTGCCGAAGAAGTTCGGCTGATTGTCAAAGTATGCAACGAATTTAATATCTTCTATAATACAATAACGTCGCTGTTTGGGGTAGCCGGTATTGCGAATCAACCTGATTCACTCATTATAAATATGCGGCGTATAAACCGGATACTGGAGATCAATGAAGAAGACCGGTATGCTGTTATAGAGCCAGGCGTCAGGCATGTACAACTGAAATCGGAGGTCTTGAAACGCGGTTTGAATTATCCCACCGCTTCGGCCGGGCCGTCCTGTTCGGTGCTGGCCAACTTTATGACTTCCGGGGATCATCATACACAGCAAAGCTCCTCACGATGTTCCCGGTATATACTCGGTTATGAGTGGATTACACCGACAGGCGAGATTGTGAGAGTTGGATCGCTGGCCAGTGACAGCGGATGGTTTTGTGCTGACGGTCCCGGCCCGAGTATTCGCGGGATAATAAAAGGCTTTGGCGGATGGGCCGGCGGTATGGGAGTTATTACAAAGCTGGCCATTGGCCTTGATGACTGGAAAGGCCCGAAAATTCTTCCGGTAAGCGGGCGCACGCCCGAATATAAAATCCCTTTTCCACGGGATCGCCACAGGGTGTTTATTTTCAAATTCCCAACGCTGAACCACGTGAGGGATGCAATGATAGAGATGGGGAAGGCGGAAATCGGCATGGCAGTATTAAAGTTCTTTTATGCTACAGAGGCTGTAATGTCCACTGTTTCTGCAAATGATTTCTGGGACTTATGGAACAGCGGCTTATACCAGAAGGAATTGAAGCAGGCTCTGTGGGTCTATTTAGCCGGATGGACGCCAGAAGATCTCCAATACGAAGAGCGCGTAATGTGGGATATTGTCAACGAATTTGGAGGGGAATCCGTGGATGAATCCATTACCGGAAAATATGAAGAGAATATGGACTTCTTTATTCTGGTCAGCTTTTTGCAAAGGGTGCTGAAGCTCGGCGGAGGATGGGCCCCGACAAAACTGGGAGGGGATTCCATCCGTCATATGTTCCAGGTGGCGGAATCCATCCCCGAATTCTTCTATGAATTCATTGAAAAGGGATTAATTTTGGATGCGCCGCATAACTTTCAGATTATTCCCATGGAATATGGTCATATGGCCCATATTGAACTGCTTTTCTTTTTCGATAATAATCTGCCCGATTGGCCCCGGATCCCGGGAAGCATCATGCAGGAATCAATGGAAAATGACATTAAACATGGTTACCACGCTGCAACACCTCCGCAGGTTAGGGAAATGATGGAAAAACTTGGTCCGCTTTACAGTAATTTTCACATCTGGAGAAACAGGATCAAAGAGGCCTTTGATCCCAATAACGTATCAAATCCTTCCGGGATTGTCGCTTCCGGAACCCTCACACCGGGATGAATACCTGATACAGACAGGAGGCAATTCTATGTTTACGAAAAAACTTTGTGAGTTTATAAGCAGGACCGGATATAAGGACATACCGGCAGAAGTGATCAAGGCTGCGAAAGATGCGATCCTCGATAACATAGCCGTGACCATGTCCGGCAGCCAGGAGCCTTCCGGCATCATGATGATGGAGATGGTTAAGGAAAGCGGTTCACCTCCTGAAGCCACCGTGATCGGAGGACACTTCAAGGCAGGCACCACGCTTGCTGCCCTGGCCAACGGCACCTCCTGTCATACCCAGGACTATGACGACTGTATGGATTTTCCTGATGCAGGTCTGGCGCATCCTACCGCAGGAACGTTCTCCGGCATCCTTACTGTCGGTGAAAAGAACCATATGTCCGGAAAGGACCTCCTGACCGCTTACATCCTTGGCCTTGAAGCATACGGGAAGACCGGCCTGCTTGTTGTGGAGAGCGGGGTAGGGGATAAGGGGTGGGAATGGACCGGAACCCTCGGGGTGATCGGTGCGGCTGCCGGTCTATCTAAATTGCTGGGTCTCTCCAAAGGCCAGATGATCAATGCGCTGGGCATTGCTACGACCATGGCAAACAGCCGGATACGGAATTTCGGTTCCTTTGCCGGGCATATACACGGCGGGCTTGCCGCCCGGAGCGGCATCGAAGCCGTCACGCTGGCCCGGAAGGGATATGATGCCACGGGAATTGATGTTTTAGAAGGCCACAGCGGATACTACAGCGCTTTTTCCGGCAGGAACGGCGAACTTTCCGAGGCAGTACAGCAGGACCGGCTGAACATGCTGGGTAATCCGTGGAACCTGATCAATCCCGGTCTGATGTTCAAATATTATCCCTGCGCGCATATCGCGCACTTCGGCGTGTATGCCGGGCACTTGCTTCGTGAGAGATATGATTTCGACTGGCGCCGGATCGAGGAGATTGAATTCCGGCAGCCGCAGAGGTTGGCACGCAACACCACTCCAACGCCACCCGAGAACGGTGTCCAGGCCCGGTTCAGCATGGCATATTGCCTGTGCCGGTCGCTGATCCACGGCTATGTTGATTTCAGTTTCTTCAAAGATGATACGGTTAAGGACCCTGATACCAGGAGCCTGATGGACAAGCTCAGGTTTTCTATCATCGAACAGAATGAACTGGTAGGGCCTTTCGGCTTCCAGGAAGTCGTACTCAAGATGAAAGACGGATCTGTTCTCAGCCAGAAAGTGGAGCATCCCAGGGGTGAACCGCAGAACCCGCAGACCGATGCGGAACATGAAGAGAAATTCCGGAAATGCGGGCGGTATGCCGATTATAGTGACACAGCACTGGCAAAAATCAGGGATCTGATCATGGACCTTGAAAATGTTAAGGATATTACAGCGCTAACCGAACTTCTCGGTTAGCCGGTGAGGAGATATGGGACGCCGGTAAAAAATATATATTAGATTGATTTATTTTTTTACCTGCGTCCCATAAGTTACATAAGCCACACAGCCATAAGCCTGACAAGCTTCCCCGGCCGATATCTTGTCCCGGCTAAGCTTTAGCGAAGACGGAATCGGGGAATCCGGTTTTTTTATTTGTAATCATTGGGAACTGTCCAATGTCAAGGGTAGACCCCGGTTTTTCACATTCCTACTATAAAAGCAGGGCAGAATACTTGATCTGCCTTATTTATTCGATCCTTCCGGGGGATTATACTCTGGGCATCGCCCTGGGAAACGCCCTGATATAACAGGAGGGGATCTTTTAAGGAGTTCCCGAGGCTGAACAAGTATTAAATAAATATATAGGGCCGGAATCTATCTTAAAGCTTAAAGGTGATGAGCGTATTTCAGGCAGCAACGATTTTGTTGAAAGGCATAGACGCCCCTGTATTTACTGAAAGCGAATTCCATGAAAGGGTTATCGATAAAACCGAACGACTTGCTGGTCTATGTCATGGCTGCAGCCTGCGGTGTGGCAGTTGCCAATCTCTATTACGCACAGCCGCTGCTGCACACTCTGGCGCGGAGCTTCGGCACCTCAGAAGGCGCTACTGGTCTTATCGTCACGATGACTCAGCTCGGCTACGTCATAGGCCTTGCACTGGTCGTGCCTCTCGGTGACGTGCTCGAACGGCGCAGGCTGATCACAACCGTATCTGCCGGAACAGCGCTTGCTTTAGCAGGGGCATCCATCTCGCCAGGCATAGGTTCATTTCTGATTGCATGCCTCGCAACAGGCCTTACTGCGGTGGTGGCACAAATACTGGTGCCATTTGCTGCGGTCCTGGCAGAAGACAGGTATCGTGGTGCAGTTATAGGCCGAGTCATGGCAGGCCTGCTGCTGGGTATTCTACTGGCTCGTGTGGTTTCGGGATTCATTGCCGACGCTTTCGGATGGCGTGCGGTTTTTGGGCTGGCCACCGTATGCATGATCGTTCAAACGATTGTGCTGTGGCTTATGCTGCCACAGAGCCGGGGGGAGACTCGTTTGTCATATCCGGCCCTGATTGGTTCGGTGTTGTTTTTGTTCCGTGAAGAACCTTTGTTAAGACGGAGAATCGTCTATGGTACCTTCGGTTTTGCAGCGTTCAGCGTATTTTGGACCGCACTCGCTTTTCTTCTCGCACGGCCACCATATGGCTACAGCGACTCGGCTATAGGCCTGTTTGGTCTGGTCGGCGCAGCCGGCGCCCTGAGTGCAAGCTCCGCGGGACGCATTCATGACCATGGCGGTACACTGCCTGGAACCGGCGTATTGCTCGCACTCGTCGTACTTGCGTTTGTGATCATGGGGGTCTACAGAACACACCTTGCCGCCATTATCGCAGGCGTCACGCTGCTTGATATTGGTCAGCAGGGCACTCATATTCTTAATCAGAGTGTTATTTACACACTGAACGAAGAGGCGCGAAGCAGAATAACAACAGCGTACATGACCTGCTTTTTTTTCGGAGGTGTCATCGGATCCGCATTATCCGGATATGTGTTCCAGCTTGCAGGATGGACGGGAGTAGCATGGCTGGGCGGCGTTTTTGGAGGCATCGCATTTTTATACTGGCTCACAGAACTCAAATTGATCCACTGCAAAAAACCAAAGGGGTTTGATCTTCATTCCTGACAGAAACTTGTATGCCCTTGTTATATTATCTGTCAAATGTAAAGCCATCCCTATAAGCCACACAGCCATAAGCCTGACAAGCTTCCCAGGCCCGATATCTTGTCCCGGCCAAGCTTTAGCGAAGCCGGCAGCCTGCTTTTCCGCGGACCTCCATCTTTAGTTGTCCATCCAAAAACTATCATTTTTGGATTTCAGCGGTTAGTCCTCAGCGTTCAGCAATTAGCTTAGGGCGTTAAAAACAAAGACTTGGCTGGCTGCTGATAGCTGACCGCTTAAAGCTGGATCGCAGAATTTCTCTCTTTCCGGATGGAAACCAGTTAACCGGTTCATGGGGGCTTCAATGAAAGAGCTTGATTTTTATTTAACTTTAGATTAACTTAAGTTAACTTTTAAGCAAATTAAAGGAGGCTTAAATTGACTCAATATATAAGTGCAAAAGAATTCAGGCTCAGACTTTCTTCCGTCTCCGAAGATCTTAAAAAAGCCGGTGAAATTATTGTTTTAAAAAAATCAAAGCCTTTATTCAAAGTTATTCCTTTCGAGGAAGTCCCCTCTGATATACTCGACCGGGCAAACAGTTTAGCCGACAACAGCCAGCCTGATCTTCAGGAAATCGCCAAAATAGTGCACAGCATCAGAAAAATATGAAAGTCATAATAGATACAAATATTGCAGTATCCGGGCTTCTCTGGAGCGGTCCTCCCAACCGTATTATGCGATGGATCAGAGACGGGTTGCTGACTGCTTATGGATGTGAAAAAACAACTGAGGAAATGAATAAGACATTAAACTATGTGAAATTCTCAAAAAGGCTTCAGGAATTAGATACGACACCGGAAGATGTTTTCGCGTATTTCATGAACCTCATTTATTATGTACCTGTTCCTAAAAATATTCCCGGTATTATTAAAAAAGATCCCTTTGATAACATATTCCTGGCTCTTGCTGTCCAGAATGATGTGAGCCTGATAATCTCAGGAGATGATCTCTTACTTTCGAAAAAAGAATACAAAAATATTCAAGTCGTAACACCGCAGGAAGCGTGTCAGGTTATTGAGGCTTTCAAGCGAAGGGGGCCGGTAAAAAGATAAAACAAACTATTGGATTTACTTTTTTACCTACGTCCCCTATTTGGTACACAGGTGATAGTTCTTAGTTTTCGGTCATGATAAGTTCCTTGGAAAATTATTTTTTTAAAAATACTACAGAGGCAGAAAACAGGCAATGACTTTCAAACAACCCAACTTTAAAACATAACAGTGTCCCTCCTTACAATGATCAATAGAGAAAGCCGAAGATATACAGTGGTATGGTGTTACCGCTTCCATGCAGGATATCATCCTTTACCAAAAAGGAGTTTTCAGGTTTTTCTTTAATCTGCTTTTTTGATTTACTCTTACCACCTATTTCAAAGATATAGTTACTGATCTGAAAATCACCAATTCTGCTGTAAAATAAATTCTCCCCTGAATTCTGGAGCATATTAATAAAAAATATTTCTCTTATGGTTCCCCTGTTATATTCATACCCTGTTTCATAAGTTATTGCCTTGTACAGGTTTGGGTTATCAAGATATATTTTTTCTGTCCCTTTCAGTATACTGCTTCCTCCTTTATTTTCCTTTATAAGACGTGCAAGGCCTGTTTCATTTAATATTTTCAAATAATTATCAACGGTCTTGTTATCCAGCCCTATATGTTTTGATATGCTGTTTTTGTTCAACTGGCCAGGAGGTATGGTAGCCATGTAGGATAGTATTTTTCTAAAGTATACTAAATTTTCGGTCTTGAGTTTGTAGTAATTTGAGATGTCTTCATAGATTGTCTTGTCAATTATGTTTAACAGTTTCTGGTGATAATTTTCCGGGTCTTCCATCATAAAGGGATAGTATCCATAATCGAGATATTCCAGAAAAAGCCCTTTGATTCTTTTAATATTCGAAAACCCGGCTGCAATATCAGCCGGGTTTGAAGTTAGTTCCTTGAAATCTATAACCTGATACGCGATGCCCTGAGTAAACTCAAGGTATTCCCTGAAAGACATTCCTTTTAATCTGAATATTGCTCCTCTTCTCGATAGATCATAGGTTCCTCGAATTAAGTCCATACTTGAGCTGCCTGAGAATACAATTTTGATATCAGGATATGAATCGTATATATTTTTCAGCTCCTGGTCCCACCCTGGGTATTTATGAACCTCATCAAGGAAAAAGTATCTTATGCCATCAATCTCATAAAGTTCATCTACAAATTTGAACAAGTTCTCCCGGGTAAAATAGATATTGTCCAATGAAAGATAAATACATTCATTTTTGTTTTTAATCTTTTCATTGATGTACTGGAGCAATAAAGTGGTTTTACCTGTACCGCGAGGACCGACAAGACCTGTCAACCGGCTGTTTATGTTAAATGATTTGAAAAGATAGCGATGGGTTTTGTATTTTGCATTATCAAGCAGCCGATAAAATATAGTTTTGAAGTTATCCTTCATTTGACTTGACTCCAAATTAAATTATGAATAATTGGAGTGTACTCCAATTAAAAGATTTTATCAACTGATTTCTAATTCCCCTTTAAGTATATTTGGTGATAGTCCATTATTTTTTGCTCCACTTACAGAAAACTTTTTTTTATCAGGGGGAAATTAACTACAATCAAAAGACGCTCTGCGTCATGGTGTGCCCAGCAATCCAGGCCAGTTTATATTACTATAAAAAGACAAAGCCATCTGAGTTATTGAATTTAAAACAGTACTCTCTTTATGAACTTATAAACTTATGGACATCCCCTTTTATTATAAAAGAAGCTCCGGTTGGTTCAGGCTGGAAAAAAATCCGTTATAGCTATTTTTTTGAATAAATTCATTTTACCATTTCATTTTTTTTTCAATCAACCGTTTTGTAAAGTGAAATGTGATTGTATCATGAATGCATGCAAGCCCAAATATAATAAGTAATAATATAATTCTACCTATCATATCTAAACGATAGATTAGGATTAATGACAAAACCAAAACAACCACCATGCTAACACAGAACGTAGGTTTTTTACGATATGTTAGGATTTCTTTTTGGTATGTGGCCCAGAATAATTTCGGGTCAATTCCTTTTATAGAATTAAATGGATTTAATTTTGATAAATGCATTTATTATCCTTTCATTGCTATAACGGTGGGGTTGAGGGCCTGGCGGTTTATACCTGCTTGGCCTCATACTCCCAAGATGGTTGATATTATTGCCTACGCTTGCTCGCCCATTTAGTAGCCAGGTCACCTCGAACGCGTGGTTAAAAGCCAATTTTGAGTGCTATTTGGCGACTATTCAAAATTTGTAACTTGTTATTATTACGAATTAATTTTGATTTTATTTTTTCATTTGGCGGATTTGGCAACATTGCCAGATCCGCTAAATGGGATTAATTTATCCCGGATTTTTATTTGTGGCACTGCTATTTATCCATTTAGGAAATGTTTCCTTTTTGGATAAATAGCAAAACTGATGCCTTCTTTATTAGCCCCTTTCAGCTTTTAACCTTAGAGTAATGGGCAAATTTTCCGATATCGACTTTTAGAAAATTGCTCGAAACTCCTTTATATTAATAATAGTTTCAAACAGTTAAATTAAAAATTATCACCATATTGAAATCGGCAATAAAGGTAAAGTAAAGGGGTCAAATCTCCGTTTAGCTCATTAATGTGTTTTGCTCATTTTTACTTATTTTTATCTTCGATATTTTATCAATTTACAACTATTTTTTAACCCTATTCATTACTTATAATCCCATGAGCTATTAGGAGACTTGATAATCATATAAAGGGTTTCACAAGAAAGAACATCTGAGTATTAAACTATGGTAATATAGGCACCTCCCCATCCATAGTATATTGGGTACTATGGACCAATACGCATAAAGCGTAACACATTAAGTTAATGGATCTAGGAGGTGCCTAAATGAAAGTATACGCAGGAATCGATTTACATTCAAGCAATAACTACATTGGGATTATAAACGAAAAGGATGAAAGATTGTTCCAGAAGAGATTGCCCAACCAGTTAGATTATATCTTGTCAGCACTGGAACCATTCAAGAAGGACCTGGAGGGTGTGGTATGTAAAGTGGGACGCCCATAAGATAATAAGTTGACAATAATTGTATCATAATTTAATGTTATCCAATGCCAAGGCAATCCAGAATAGACACACCCGGAGCTCTGCATCACATTATGATCAGAGGGCTTGAAGGTAAGAACATTTTCAAAGACAATAAAGATCGTGATGATTTTATGGATCGGCTTGGGAATATACTGCTTGATACATCAACTCCATGCTATGCATTTGCTTTGATGTCTAACCATGTTCATCTATTATTGAGAACTGGCTCAGTTCCTGTAGCTCAGGTAATGAGGAGACTGCTGACCGGGTATGCAGTTAAATTTAATCGCAGGCACCGACGCACCGGAAAACTTTTTCAAAACAGGTATAAATCCATCCTGTGTCAGGAAGATCCATACCTTCTTGAACTTGTAAGGTATATCCATCTAAACCCTCTCAGAGCTGGTTTAATAAACGATTATGCAAAACTTGGCCACTTCAAATATTGTGGACATAGTTTTATCTCAGGGAATAGAGAAAATGACTGGCAGGATGTTGATTATGTTTTGAGTTTATTTGCAAAAAGAAAAAAGACTGCGATAAAAAGGTATCTTGAACATGTGAAGAAAGGCATAGAAATTGGTAAGAGGCCAGACCTGACAGGAGGCGGTCTTATACGAAGTCTGGGGGGATGGACTGAAGTAAAGAAACTTAAAGGATCAGATATCCGCTTGAAAAGTGACGAAAGGATTCTGGGAGATAGTGAGTATGTTCTTGAAGTGCTGAAAGAAGCACAAGAACAATTTGAACGAAAATATGAACTGGCTGCCCGCGGCTATACCCTGGAAAATCTCAGTCAAAAAGTGGCCGGGATATTTAATGTGACCCCGGAAGAGATCTTTTCTCAAGGGAAATATAAAAAAAGGGTCAAGGCAAGGAGTGTGTTCTGTTATTGGGCAATTCGTGAACTTGGTGAGACAGCTACAAACCTGGCTAGAAAGATAGGTATATCTCAACCAGCAGTAACTCATGCAGTTGAAAGAGGTGAGAAAATAATAAAAGAAATGGAACTTAAGCTTTTGGAGTCTTAAAACTTATTAACTTATGGGCGTCCCACTGCAAATTCACAATCTTTATTGTTGGGCTCGGGCTGACCAAAATCGTGTACAAGGAGAATGATCGAAATGGACATAGGCGATGCTCAAAGAGAGATGCGAACCAGGTTTTCCGGGGGCTTCTACGGGCAGCTTGTTTCCGGCGTGCTGTGGCTCGTGTCTGCGAGCCTGGCGGCGTGGAACACGCCCCGTGCAGCCATCACGACGCTGGTAGTGGGCGGATTCTTCATTTTCCCGACCACGGAGCTGTTCATCCGTGTCGCTGGCGGGAGGCAGCCGCTAAGTGCGCAGAACGCTCTTCGCTACTTGGGCATGCAAGTGGCGTTCGTCTTGCCTATTTCGATGCCCCTCCTTCTGCCGGTCAGTCTGTATCGTTTGAACTGGTTTTATCCGGCGATGATGGTACTATTGGGAGCGCACTATATTCCATTTGTCTTTCTCTACGGGATGCGAATGTTCGCGGTAATGGCAGCCTTGGTAGTGAGCGGCGGACTGGTCATCGCAATGTACTGGTCCGGCAGCTTCAGTGTTGGCGCGTGGTATACGGGCACGATACTTGTCCTGTTCGCAGGCGTTGGCAGATTTATTGCTCGACGTGAAGCTCACAGGAGGGCCACCCAACCAGGTGCTTAACAGCAGACGACTGGTAGCAGAGGCAAGGGGTCAAATCTCCTATTAGCTCATAATAATGTTTTGCTCAATTTTACTGATTTTCATTTTTAATTTCTTGTCTGTTTTCACCTGCTTTTTGACCCTGTCGACTATACTCCCTGCTGAACTATCTTTTTTAAGGCCAAAAACATTGCATATATCCATTAAAGTATCTCCTCTTAGCTTCCGCATCAAATATATAGCAATATTTCTTGGCTCGTTATTTTGACCTCGCCGCGATATTTCAAGATCTGATGTTGATACTTTATACTCACTGCATATTTCATTAAGTATCCTGCTTTTTTCAGGTATTAATATTTGTGATTCGGGAATTTCAATATGTTTTTTCTTAATAAAGAACTGTTCCTTAATATACTCTAAAAACTTTTCACTTCCAAGTATCGATGGAAGCTTTCTTTTTTTATATATTGATGAAAAATCGTTTTCGTCCGGTGTATTGACAAAATCTTTATATACTGCCTTTTGCAAAGATTTGTTCCTGCTTAACATGTTTAATATTGTTTCCTTGCTTATCCATTCCCATTTTTTTGCAGTTGAAAGATATGCTTTATGACTGCTCCATGGATAATCCAGGTTTTTAGTCAATCCGGCAGTAAACGGATTTCTGTGGATATATCTCATCACCTGTAAAAGATAACTGTCCGCATCAATCAGTATTGATTTATATCTCCCTCTGAAAAGAGGACCATCATATCCATGAAGTTTATTATACCTTTGAGTATAAACACCATTAATATGCCTCATACTCCTTGAGATGTTTGCTTCAGGGGTTTGAATTAAAAGATGATAATGGTTTCCCATCAAACAAAAAGCACCAATTTTTATATGAAAGGTTTCAGTTGCCTCCTGCAATAAGTCTAAAAACGTAGAATAGTCCTTGTTATCTTCAAAAATAGTAGTGTATCGTCCACCTCTATTCATGATGTGATACCAGGCTCCTTCATATTCTATTCTCAGCGGTCGCGACATAGATCGAATTCTATAAAAGATATTTATTATCGTCAAGAGCTAATAGGAGATTTGACCCCTTTATTTACTTTACTTTATTCGTAACAGTTTAGTCCTTATGGTAGTCAAAAAATAAAGAAAAAATACGAATTCGCGATAAATTTAGTTGCAAAGCGGATTTTTTTGTGTAAAATACGTGAGTATAAATACTCATTTAAGGAGGGTTAAATGCCTAAATCGGATATCCTTAAAAAACGACAGCAAAAGCTCAAGGAGGAGATAATCAGTTTGCTCGATGATTATTTGATTGGCAGCATAGGAAAGTCCCCTTCCATGTCAGGCCATAATCTGACTACAAAAGTAAATGGGAAAACAGTCACTTTGTATGCAAGGAAGGCTATTGTTCCGAAGGCATTGGAGATGGGCAAAAGATATAACAAAATGTGGGAACTTATCCAGAAATTATCCAAGGTCAACTGGGAACTGCTTAATCTGGAAAATAAATAAGTGCCATACGCTCCTTATGACTATAATTGTCCATATAAGGACTCATGCCCTCATCTGGACTGGCTTTCCACTCAGTGGGCAATGGAATCATATAGGAGAGGCAAGGAAACCTATGAGGAACACCTTCGGATTATTGATAATTTTTACAACTCCAATGAAGAGTTACGTAAACGTGTAAGGGAGTTAGAAAAAGAAAATGCCGAAATTAAGGCCAGGTTAAAGCAGACACATCAAAAACAATTTAAGCCGAATAAAAAGAATAAAGAGAGTGAAACAGCGGGAAAAGGGGATTCAACTCCCGGAAAGGAAAAGAAGAAACGTGGAGCCCCGGTCGGCCACCCTGGCTGGAGAAGAGCCAAACCGGACCACATTGATCGAACAGTTATTGTCCCTGAACCCTCAATCTGCCCGCATTGTACAAATGATAATTTGATGCCTTATGACGGTTTACATGAACATGTGCAGGAAGATATTGTTATTAAACCTGTGACTGTGGTTGTTAAATATCTTCATAAACAGAGTTTCTGTTCAATATGTAATCGCCCTGTCATTCAGTCTGGTGAAGGAGAGTTGTTAAACTCGCATATCGGTCCTATTGCTAAATCTGCTGCGATATACCTGCGCTATCATATAGGGGTATCTTACAGAAAAACAGCCGAGCTGTTCAGGGTGCTGTTTGGGTTGGATTTCGTTCCGGCATCAGCTTTTGGATTTGATAAAAAGGCTGCTTTACGAGGCTTTCCTATCTATGATGATCTGCTGGAAAAGATAAGGGCAACTGACAATGTTCACGCTGATGAAACATCATGGCGCAATGACGGCATCGGACATTATGTCTGGTTTGCAGGAAACGAGAATCTTGCCTATTTCCATATAGACCGCCACAGATCCTCGGTTGTCGCCAAATCAATTTTTGGAGATAACTATGAGGGTATTCTTATCCGGGACAGGTGTCCTTCCTACAACGGTATAGGAAGTGACTGGCAGGCATGCCTTGCTCATATTAGCAGGAATGCAAAAGATATCAGGCAGGAACATAGTCTCTTACCTCAGGAAATCAGAGACACCAAAACAGACCGTTTCTGTGACCATATTATCTCTTTGTGCTCAGAGGCTTGTAAAATAGGATCAGAACTTAATAGTGGAGTTATTCCATGGGAGTCTGCAGCTGTTATAGAAAAGCAGTTGACTAAGAAGCTTATAAAAATCTCCAAAAAACCTCTAACCTTCAAACCGGCTGAAACATTAAGAACCTTTTTAACAGGCCCGCAAAATAAATCACTTTTTACATTCCTCAGGCATAAAGGTGTGCAACCTACTAACAACCATGCAGAGCAGTCTCTCAGGCAAATGGTCATTTTTAGAAAATTATCTTTCGGAACAAGATCTCAAAGTGGTATTAAAAACCATAGTGTCTTATCCAGCCTCCTTCAGACTGCAAGGCGTCAGGGCGTATCACCCATTACTTTCTTCCAGACCCTTTTTACCGCCGCTACAGATATTGCTAAGGTTGCTTTATATAGAAATTCTTCCTGATTGCGCCTAGCTTACAGTTTCCATAAGGACTAAACTGTTACCTTTATTCTTTAACCTTTATTATCCTGTGCACTCCGGCGCAGTTTAAGGGCCAGTTCCTCCAGATTTTTTAATATATTTATTTCTGCCTGCAACTCAGCGATTGTCTGTGCGGCAGTTACAAGATCTATGATTTTTTCTTCTGTCTCCTCAACTTCAGCGTCAGTCATATCCTCAAGATCATCAATATCATCCTCTGTAATTGTTGGCGTCCATTCTTCTGATCTAAAACGAGATTCAGCACCACGCTTGAGCAGCTCTTCCTCTCTCAGCCTGTTTTCCAGTCTCTCACGCCTGCGTTTTAGAGATTGGTATATTGCTTCAGGAGATGAAGCAAGACGACGCTGAAGAATAGTCAGGGCAAAACCTACTGTTCCTCTTCTTCCTTCATTCTCAAGGGCTGCAGCCCTGTTGAATTCTTCCCGAACATAATTGGTTACTCTTTCATATAGAATAGCCTCCAACTCAGACAATTTATACGTAACAGAATAGGCAAGTCGTTCGGGGAAAAGAGGTGTTCCATCAAATTTTAATAGATTCTCCTTGACCATCCTGCGAATCAAATCAGAAACATCTGCTGTGTGAACTCCATCACGGAATCGTCCCTCAAAACGATCCCCATCAAGGAGAGCCATAAAAAGCTGAAAGTCTTCTTCCTTTCCGTTGTGTGGGGTAGCAGTCATTAAAAGAAAGTGGCGAGTTATCGCCGAAAGGAGCCTCCCCAGTTTTCTTCGCTTTGTCTCTTTTATTTCACCCCCAAAAAATGATGCTGACATCTTATGCGCTTCATCACATATGATAAGGTCCCAATCGGTATTTTTGAGTTTTATCTGGATGTCTTCATTGCGACTCAATTTATCCAATCTGGCAATAAGAAGAGGCATTTCCTGAAAAGCGTTTCCTGTCCGGGCTGCTTCTATGCGGTCATTAGTAAGGATCTCAAATGGAAGATTTAATTTATGATATAATTCGTCCTGCCATTGATCAGTAAGATTGCCAGGGCAAACAATTAAACAGCGGTCAAGATCGCCTCTTGCCATTAGCTCTTTAATCAATAGGCCCGCCATGATTGTTTTATCTGCTCTGGGATCATCTGCAAGAAGAAAGCGGAGGCGGGCGGGGGATCATTTCTTCATATACAGCTGTTATCTGATGAGGTAAAGGATCAATAAGTGAGGTATGAACGGCAAGGAGGGGGTCAAAAAGATACGCCATTCGGATTCTGTAGGCTTCAGATACCAATCTTAACATATTAGCATCTGCATCAAAGCTCCAGGACTGGCCAGGCTCAATTATATCAATAAATGGCTCTTTGCCTCTGAAAAGAAGCTCGTTTCCCGGGTTCCCACTGGAATCTTTATAGGTTATTTCAACTACAGAATCGCCATGCCATTTGACATTTACAATAAAAACAGGTCCATCTGGTCGTATGCCTTTTACCGACGCTCCTTCTTTCAAATCTTCCAGTCTGCCCATTAGACGTCTCCTCTTGATTTGAACTCAAAATAAGAAACCACAAAAACACAAATTAGAAATTTTTGGAAATGAATTGAGATTTTCTTAATATCTGTTTCAGCAACATAATTCATCATTCGAGATCATAATTATTAAGTTTCATATCGGGGTCGGACCAAGCTATGCAACTGTTATTATTATGAATGTATTAAATTTCAGCCTGTTTTTAAACCTTAACAGCCTGTTTTTGATATCAAAATGGTGGAAAATTTCTCTTTGTGGATTTTTAAACAAACTCCTTTGAAAAAAACAAGGAATCAGTAAATAGGTAAGAGAAAAGGGAAAGGAGGGAGAGGGTAATGGGCAATCTAAAACCAGAGGTCGGAGATCGGAGGGCAGAAATCAGAAGTCAGAAGACAGAAGTCGGAGGTCGGTAAAAAACAAGGAAAAGCAAGGGAAAGAAGTCTAAAATATTCATCAATCCAGGATATTTTTCAGTTCTTTAACAAGCATATGCTGCAAACGATACAATATATCATGATGCGACATACTGGACCTCTGATTCAGCAAGGACCTTATCTCGATAATATTTGCTTATAAATCCGCTTTGCAGTCATAGTTATGAATTTCACGGGCTAAAGGTTTCCGCCGTCGCTGTAGCTATGGCGGACAGGGAAGTCGGAAGACGGATGTCAGTGATCATTAAAAGCGTAAGGCTGAAGCTGGGAAAGGCTCAAAGCTGAATGCCAGAGGTTATTTCTCTTCCCTTATTATTTTTTGGATGATTTTTAGTAGCAGAGGTATTTTATCCCTGCAGGTAAGGAAAATTGCTTCTGCATTTATGTCATCGTAGTGATGAGTCAGAATATCCCTCATCCCCTTTGCTTTTTTCCAATCCACCTCCGGATACCGTGGCAGTAAGGTTCCACCGGTGATCTTATCCAAATTTTTCAATGATTCACCGATAACAATCAGTCTCATGCTGATGGCATCCATTTTCTCAACCCCATCGGGGTTATCAGTAAAATCGGAAACATTATGTATGACCTTAAACCGTTCAATAATCTTTTTTGCGGCTGTTTCTATCTGGCGTAATACTTCTCTTACGAGTTCCTGATCATACATAAACAGCCTCACCATCTATTCTACTTTTCAAGAAGGGATTCATATCTTCCCGATATGTAATAATATCCACGGACTGGTTAAACCTTTTCTCCAGATCATCTTTGATGCCGGCGAGTGTGAAAAGGTCAGGCTTTGAAATTCGAAGCACAACATCCACATCGCTGTTTTCTCTGATATCGTTACGTGCAACAGAACCGAACACACCAATTTCCTCAATGCCGTATTGTTCAGCAAACTCGCTTTTATACCTGCGCAAAATTTCGATAATTTCCTTCTTCTGCGTCGCCTTTGTATCCCCTTTGAGATTCATTATCTCTCCTTCAAAGCTCAATACCTTGATAATTCAATAGAAAATTAAATCGATAAAAGCTAATTTATCCCAAATTAAATAATGAATCAAGTGTTATAAAATGAAGTATCACAGAGGCCAGTTTATTATTCCCCTTTTTCTAATGATTTTAAGGGATAGTACTCCATGCCTGTAACAGATCGCATCAAACAGGATATTTTTTGGGGATTGTTATTGAAAGATTGCCTGTTTTTGTTTATCTCTCACAGAGACCGCAGAGTTCGCAGAGAAAAAAATTTTATTGCTAAAAAACAATACCAGCAATTTTATCGTTCAACTGCAAGTAAAATAATATATAGTTGCACAAAATCCACTTACTGCAATTATACTGCATTATATCTGCTTCATCTGGTGACCATAAAAATGGATAAAAAAGACTTTAAAGCAGGGGTTTTCGTAGGGTTTATTCATCTTAACTAACAGTGGATATTTGCAATAATAGGCCGTAATTTTTTCGATCAAAAGGAGTGAATAATGAAAAGGATTATAAACCTGAAAAATACATGTTATCTCTGTTTATTAATATTTGTTTTATCCGGATGCGATTCAAAACCGGTGGTCGATCTGTTTAAAAAAGATTTAAAGGTAAAGGTGTCGTTCAATGATACAGATGGCTTATCAACTGATAGTCCTGTTTATATGGAAGACAGCGGGGAAAAGGGGCCGATCGGTCAAGTAAAAGAAATAGAAACTACCGAAGAAGGGAATAAACTCGTTCACCTGGCCATAAAATATGATTACAGGAAATTAATATTTACCAATACCATGTTTGTTCTTGATAATCCTGTCATTGGTAATGAACAGACCAGTATCCTGGTAGCAACTGTAGGAAAGGATTCTCTGGCAAAACCTCTAAAGTCAGGCACCACTGTCAAAGGATCAACCCTGACAGATTATAATATCGCCCTTGCTAAAAAAGGCATGTCAGAAATGTTGGACAATGCCTCTGTCCAGGCAAAGAAATACCTTGATGATTTCAATAAATATGTTGAATCATTTGATATGGATAAATTCATTTCACAGTTAGACGAAACCACAAAGGCAATAACTGAATATTCAAAGGAACAAAAGGAAAAATTTGACAGGGAAATACTGCCGCAGATAGAAAAACTAACGAAAGAGTTAGAAAAGAAACTTGAACAAAAGGGTGATGACAGAGAAAGAAAAAAGCTTGAAAAGGAATATGAGAAATTGAAGGATGGCGTGGCTATATAGTGATATCCTGATTTAAAATAATTTCCGCAGATGCTGTTTATGTGCCAGGAGTTATTGCTTGTAAATTCAATTGGTTTCTCTTTAAATATTACTATCTTAAAGGGTACAGAAAAATAGTAAAAATAGATATTTATGGGCATGTAACCTATTCATGTTTGCACACTGCGGAGGGAAATATATGGAATCGGAATTTATTGATATAAAATTGGATAAGGACGCTTTTTCAGTTATTTCCCTCTCAGAGCAATCTTTTGAAAAAAATTACTGGTCCTCAGCCACCCCTGTTAAACGTCTGTAGCATATGGAAGTTTTACGAAGAATTAATTATGGAAATAGTGCTACCTCCCGACTTCAAAAAATTCTTGAAAATACTGAACGATAAAAACGTTAAATACCTCCTGATAGGTGGTTATGCTGTAGGTTATCATGGATATCCTCGGGTAAAAATGGCTCCAACTTCACGTTTCGCTTTGGTTTTTAGCTCTCGCTACGTTTTCTACTGCAAAATATTGTCCTTTAGCTGGCAATATACTGATTGGTTAATATAAGAGCCAGGCGGTATTTCCTTGCTTCGGATAAAATAATACCTATTTACAACTTTTGGCAATATTGCCAAAAGTTGTAAATAGGTTTGTCACATTTTTTAACTTTGACACCTATTTGTATATTACTTATACTTTTTATCCGGTAAATCATCTTTTCAGCCAATGCCTGTGAACAGTGCCTGCTTTTTGTCATGGTTCTTTTCGCAGGCACTTCCGGGGCATAAACTGTTATGGAGAAAAAACCAGACTTCACACAGCCCGGTGTGAGGAATGTCACTCAAAAATGCATTCGAAAAAATCGATGGGAGGAGAGCTATGCGAAAATTTTTAATATTAATATTATCAGTGCTGCTGATATCCGGGGTAACCGGGTGTAAAAATAAGACAGAACAAAAGCAAACAGAGGAAACCGTTTCAGGAGAGTGCGGCCGCCGGTGCCTGGAGGGCTTTGTAAATCAATACCTGGCGGCAATGGTTGCCAACAATACCTCAAAGGCCCCTTTTGCAGTAAACGCACGGTATACTGAAAACGCCGAAGAGATACCCCTGTCCAATATAAAAAAGGGGCTCTGGACTACTGCAACCGGGTTGACCAGTTACAAATTCTATATCTCGGATCCTCACTCAAAACAGGTGGCTTTTGTCGGACTGATAAAAACAAAAGACCATGAAAAAAAACCTGTTCTCCTTTCAATGCGGTTAAAAGTGGAAGACAGCAAGATTACGGAAGCGGAGGCAATAGTAGTTGACTCCATGATGGGTGATACGGATGGCGTAATGGCTGTACCGCCGGCAGCTTTTTCACAGGTGCTTTTACCGGAAGACAGGGTATCCCGGGAGGACCTGATTAAAATTTCCAACGAGTACTTTGACTCAATCGAGCTGGGTAACAGCAAAATAGTCCCATGGAGCGATGAATGTTACCGGATTGAAAACGGTATGTGGACTGCAGGCACCAGATTACCTCCGGAACTGGCTGCACATGTGAAGAAATCGGACACCCCGCAACCGGGCCCTGACGGAAAAACATCCATTGCCTTCGCCCGCGGAAAATGCGCTGATGCGATCGATTCGGGAGTATTCGCCCTCATCGAAAGCATCTCCCCGCGCAGGACACCGGTGGTTGATGTGGAAAGGGGTGTAACCTGGGGCGTCTACATGTTCAACCATCCCGGTGTGAAAACAGTCACCATGCCCGATGGTTCAACAAAGCCCGCGGCCTATTTCGGTGGACAGCCGAACAGCATGCCCATGTCCGAACTGTTCAAGATAAAAGACGGCAGGATCCGGGACATCATGGCGATAGGTGTTATTAAAAAATACAAGAGCGACAGCGGCTGGAAATAGAAATATTTAAAAATGGCGACAAACACTCAAAATAAACTTGACACATTCGGCGGGGTGTTCACACCGTCCATACTGACCATACTCGGCGTTATAATGTTCATGCGTGCCGGCTATGTGATAGGAGAGGCCGGCATCATCCATGCCCTTCTTATCCTTTTAATTGCCAAGTCCATTACAACCCTTACCAGCCTTTCCATATCCGCAGTATCCACCAATACCCCTGTTTCGGGAGGCGGGGCGTATTTCCTGATCTCCCGTGCACTGGGCCCGGAATTCGGCGGGGCAATCGGCATTGCCCTGTTTATGGCCCAGGCCATTTCCGTACCCTTTTATATCCTGGGGTTTACAGAGGCCCTTGTAAGGGCCTTTCCGTATGCGGGTCAGTATTTTCTAAATATAGCCCTTGTAACAACAGTCGCACTCTTTATAATCTCATCTATCGGGGCAAAGCTGGCTATAAAAACGCAGTACGTGATAATGACAATACTTGTTCTTTCAATCATCACATTCCTTACCGGATCTCTTTTAAATTTCCATGCAGACACCTTTTATGCAAACCTGAGAGCTGAATACACCTCAGGGAACATTTCATTCTGGGTTGTCTTTGCACTGTATTTCCCTGCTGTAACAGGTATTATGGCAGGGATAAACATGTCAGGAGATCTTAAGAACCCGGGCAAATCAATACCATCCGGTACCTTTGCAGCAGTGTTTACCGGATTTATAATATATGCACTTCAGATATTTATTATAGGAGGCGCTCAGACCCGCGCACAACTTCTCCAGTCATCCTTTGAAACCATGGGCGAACAGGCATTGTTCGGTTTTGGCCTTCTTGTAACAGCAGGAGTATTCGCCGCAACCCTTTCGAGCGGGCTGGGCTCGTTTCTGGGCGCGCCAAGGGTCCTTCAGGCAGTAGCAAGGGACAATGTCATCCCATTTATGGGCGTTTTCCGCAAGGGGTCCCAAAAGGGGGATGAGCCTCATCGTGCACTGGTTTTTACCCTTTTAATTACCTTCATGATAATACTGTGGGCAGGCAACAACTCGAAAGGAAGCGCCTTCAATATAATAGCTTCCATAGTAACCATGTTTTTTCTATATACTTACGGCATGATCAACCTTGCCGCATTTGTTGAATCATTTGCAGGCAACAACTCGAAAGGAAGCGCCTTCAATATAATAGCTTCCATAGTAACCATGTTTTTTCTATATACTTACGGCATGATCAACCTTGCCGCATTTGTTGAATCATTTGCAGGCAACCCCTCATTCAGGCCAAGGTTTAAATATTATCACTGGCTCCCGGCACTGGCGGGCGGAACCGGATGCATTATTACCGCCTTTTTGATAGATCCCTGGGCCGCATCCTTTGCAGCGGTTCTTATTATGGCCTTTTACTATTTCTTAAGAAAACGCGTCCTCACTGTAAACTTTGGTGATGCAAGATGGGGTTTTATTTATTCAAGATTCAGGAGCAACCTGCTGTCTCTGGCTAAATCGACTGTAACTTCAAAAAACTGGAGACCCTCCATACTGGTACTTACCGGGGATCCGAATGCCCATATGACAATGAGCATGTATGCCCTCTGGATAGGGGCGGAAAGAGGACTTGTGACCCTTTTTCGTGTTCTGATCGGTGATATACTTGAACTGTCCAATCATCGCCAGGCAGCCAGGGAACAGTTAAAACATTTTGTTGTTGAAAACGATTTTGAAGCCCTCTCGACAGTCGTCGTGTCTCAAAATCTGGATGAAGGCTTGTCCGCCATTATACAGAGTAATTCCATCGGCCCTCTTCAGCCCAATGTTATTTTTATGGGTTGGGCCTCGGACAGGGAGCGATCCGCACCATTTGTAAGACATCTTGTTTCGGTCCACTCACTGGGGATGAGCCTTATATTGCTGAAAGACAACGGCCTTCCTGATGAAACAAAACCCCGGAGGATAGACATATGGTGGAGGGGCAAGGAAAACGGTTCCCTGATGGTTATTGCATCCCATCTTCTGACCCTCAACTATAAATGGTCGGGTGTAAAAATACGACTGCTGAGAATGATACAGAAAGAAGAGGGAAGGGACCCCGCGACCCATGCCCTCAAGGAACTGGTAAATTCGGCCAGGATAGATGCGGATGTTCAGGTTATTGTTTCGGGGTCACCATTTAAAGAAGTATTACACCGGCATTCTTCCGATGCCTCGGTTGTGTTTCTCGGGTTCGTTATGCCTGAAGAAGAAGAGGCTTTCGAGTTCCAGGCCCGATATGAAGAGATGTTGTCAGGACTCCCTACCACTCTTTTATTCTGTTCTTCGGGAGAGGCGGATTTGCTGGCATAGATTATGGAGGCAATCATGAGATTTATAATAATAGGCGGAGATGCGGCAGGCATGAGCGCAGCCAGCCGTGCAAAAAGAAATAATCCTGAAATGGAAGTAATCGTGCTGGAACAGACAACCGATGTTTCGTACAGCGCCTGCGGCATGCCCTACAACATCGCGGACCCTGTTCGGGACATGAATGATCTGGTGGTAAGACAGGCAGATGTATTCCGGAACAAACAGGGAATAGATTTAAGAACGGGGCACCGGGTTTTCAAAATTGATCCTTTCAAAAAGCTGTTAATGTGCACTGATCCAGGAGGAGTCGAATCAGGCCTTGAATATGACAAACTTTTAATAGCAACAGGGGCATCACCCATAACCCCTGATATACAGGGTATTGACCTGGCTGGAGTCCTCTCCTTAAAAAGTCTTGAACAGGGAAGGAAAATCAAGCAGTTCATTCATGAACACAAGGTAAAAAGCACTGTTATTATCGGCATGGGATATATTGCCCTTGAAATGTGCGAGGCGCTCAGGGCCAATGATATAGAAGTGGCCATGGTCAAACCGAGGGCTGCCTTTATCCCCTGGATGAATGATGAGCTTTCCGGCATGGTAAAGGATGAAATTGAGAAAAACGATGTAAAACTGTATGCAGGACATGAAATACAGGAGATAAGACAATCTGGTACCCGGCTTATTGTAAAATGCCCTGGCCTTGATCTCGCCTGTGACATGGTGATATGTGCGATAGGGGTAGAACCTAACAGCGCCCTTGCCGAAGAGGCAGGGATTGAAATTGGCATAAAGAAATCTATTGCTGTTGACAGGGGGCTGTTGACTTCAAATGAGCATATCTATGCGGCCGGGGACTGTGCAGACGCCTATCATGTTGTGACAGGAAAAAAAACATATATTCCCCTTGCACTCAGAGCAAACAGGGCAGGATGGGCAGTAGCCGACAATGTGACGGGTGGTAATGCCGAACTGGACGGAATTGCAGGCACGGCAGTATTTAAAGTATTTGATATGCAGGTTGCCCGCACGGGTCTTGATATGCGCGAATCAAAAAAGGCCGGGTTTGATCCGGCTGATGTTGTAATAACAAGTCGCAGCCGCGCCCATTCCTATCCCGGCAATGCGGAAATCAAAGTTCAAATGATTGGAGATAAAAAAAGCGGAAGACTGCTTGGAGTGCAGATGGTGGGAACAGACGGCGTAGCCCACCGGATAAATGCCGCTGCGGTTGCGCTCCACAATAAAATGACAGTAGAGGAATTCAGCCAGTGCGATCTTGCCTATGCCCCGCCTTTTGGCCCGGTGTGGGACCCGGTTTTGACCGCGGCTGTTCAGTTGTTAAAAAATATGTAACTTATTTATAAAAGCAAACTGAATAAAACTGTCCACAATGTTTTGGATAAGGCCAGGACCTGACTTTTATGATTATTATAATTGCAATTTGGGCTTTTTCTGCTTTATATTGCAGAAACATCAGTAATATTAACCTTTTATTAAAAAAGGAGTTATGGAATGCAAGGAGAAAAGAAGCCTGACAAAAAAGAAGCATCAGAAAAAAAGATGAACCGGCGGCAATTTCTTGTCGGCGGCAGCGCCGCACTGGCTGCGGGAGCCATTGCCGCAACTACCGGTGTAAAAACCGCCGAAGCAGAGCAGAAGGAAGTCACCTACCCGGCCTCCAGGGGATACCTGGTTTATGACAGCAAGAAATGTATGGGATGTACAACCTGTATGCTCTCCTGTTCACTGACGCATTATGGCGCCCAGAGCCTGTCTCTCTCCCGGATACAGATTATCCAGGATTCCTTTGGCAAATACCCTGAGGATATCCAGGTAGCGCCCTGCAGACAGTGTGTCACACCGGTTTGTGTCCAGAACTGCCCTGTCGGAGCCGCCTTTATTGACACGAAAAACGGCAACGTCAGGAGGATCGATCAGGAGAAATGCATCGGCTGCAAAACCTGCCTTGCAATGTGTCCCCAGCAGCCTCACAGACCGGTATGGAACCATGTGGATGGAGTATCCTCCAAGTGCGATCTCTGTATTGACACGCCCTACTGGGATGAAAAAGGCGGGCCGGATGGCAAACAGGCATGCGTACAGGCCTGTCCGATGCAGGCACTCAAACTGGTCCACGAAACACCTGATCAGCAGGAGACTGAAGGATACAATATCAACCTGCGTAACGAGAACTATATAAACCTTGGTCTTGTTGATGACAGCAGGATCGTGCCACCGATAATGAAAAATGCGAAGCCAAGAACCTTTGGCGCACCAAAACCAAAGGAATAGGAGGATTGATATGAAAGGCGGATATACAGGTAAAATAGCAAGGGTAAACCTGACTGATAAGTCTGTCAGCACCATTCCGACAGAAAAATATGTGGAGTTCGGCGGCGGGCATGGAATAGGATCGGCAATATTTTTCGACCTGGTCGGTGACCAGCTGCCCTTTGAGGCATTTGATCCCAGGAACTTAATCATAATGATAGCATCCCCGTTCTCCGGGACGTTCACGCCCGGCTCCGGAAGGTGCGAAGTACAGGGGCTCGGTCCCATGCTTTATCCCGTTGAGTGGTTCGGGCACAGCAGCTTCGGCGGCCGCTTTACCTCTCAGATGAAATTCGCAGGCTGGGACGGTATTGTTGTTGAAGGCGCGGCAAGCGACCCTGTCTGGATAAACATCATGGACGACAAGATCACTATTGAAGACGCAAAAGGCATATGGGGAATGGATACATGGGATACCCAGGAGGAGATAGCCAGGCGTGTAATACCGGATATAAAGCATGGAGAATGGGCAACTGTTGCCGATGACAATTTCACCACACAGGTGCCGGCAGTGGTCTGCTGCGGAGTCGCGGGAGAAAACAAGAGCCGTCTTGGCTGCCTCCTTCATGGCCCCGGATCACAGGCCGCGCTGTGCGGTTTTGGCGGTGTATTCGGTTCAAAAAACCTCAAGGCCATAAGTGCAATAGGTACGGGCAGCGTACCCATTGCAGACCCTAAGGCATTCATGGACGCCCGCCTGTGGTACAAGCAATTTCAATGGAATGTGGACAATCCCCGAGAAGGAACAAGGTTTTTGACCGGCATGTACCGCGTCAGCGCCGGTGCCCCCAGCGGGGGAAACACCACCAACGGAACAGTGCCGCTGGTTCCCGCAAGGAACGCGGCCTGTGCCTCATGCCCGAGAGGATGCCGTATGAGGCTTGCCAGCACGGACAGCAATGAATCCGTTTGCGCAGGGACACTTACCTTCAGGCTTCCCGGGGGCAACAAGGTAACACGCAACACAAACGACCTTATGCAAAAATTCGGACTGGGGCACTGGCAGCTTATACCCACAATGAACTACCTGAGAAGTCTCCATATGAGGGGACTTGCAGGCAAGGGTAAGATGGTCGATTGCGATTTGCCTATTGATGCCTGGAGTTCACCGGGCTTCTGCGAGATGCTCATGAGATCCATTGCAGAAAGAAAAGGTGTTGGAAATGACATGGCCGAGGGTGCAGCGAGATTCGCGGAAAAATACGGCAGATACAAGGAAGACGTCAATAAGGGTATACTTCGTCTGACCTACTGGGGAACAGCCGATCATTATGATGCAGTTACCGAAGCGGAATGGGGTTATGGCTCCCTCCTCGGAGAA
Source organism: uncultured delta proteobacterium (assembly GCA_963815145.1). Lineage (GTDB taxonomy): Bacteria > Desulfobacterota > DSM-4660 > Desulfatiglandales > HGW-15 > JAAZBV01. Next base: position 5,000 of record CAWFFS010000018.1, on the reverse strand, counting down.
CGTGACCTTATGCTCCATATGATGGCCAATTATCCCCTTCACTGGATGGCCTGGACAGGCGATCCCTTCCTCACGGCAGAACAGGCAGCAAAACTTTATACAGATGCCATGGTCCCCTATAATGGCGATGAATTCATGGTAGATTACAGTGACGGCCCCACGGGAATATATTCCGATCACAAGGTAAAACAGGTAGCCTGGGTAAAACACTACGAAAAATTCTGGATCGGCGGCGGCGGTTTCTGCGGCTGGAGATGGCCGATGTGCATCACATGTACTACGGAAGACAGAAGGGGGCCGACACCAGATGGAGAGGTAAAATTCTGGAAGGCCGTTACAGGGCAGGATCTGAGCTTTGCCGATTCCATGGAAGTTGGGCACAAGATTTACACACTTGACAGATCCATCTGGATACTCCAGGGCAGGCACAGGAATATGGAAGTCTTTCCCGATTATATCTATGACCAGCCCACCAGGGGAAGCGAACTGCCCATGTACCTGAACGGGAAATGGACATATGCCGATGGCAAAGGCAGAAAACTGGACAGAAAAAAAGTAGAAGACTTTAAGACAAAGTTCTATAAATTCGAAGGTTATAATCCGGAAAACGGATATCCCACTGGAAAAACCCTTGGAAAAATGGGGCTTAATAAGATCGCGAATCTTCTAAAAAAGAGGGGAAAGCTGGGTTAATATATCAGGCTTATAAACAGCCACATGAATAAAGCCGCTGGAAAGAATGTTTCTTTCCAGTGGCTTTTTAACCCAGATTTTGCAGTAGAAAATGTAGCGAGGGCGAAAAACCAAAGCGAAACGCGAAGTTGGAACGATTTTGACCCGGAAGCATATCATAAATATGTTGAGGATCAAAATCGTGAAACGAGCGTTGCAGCAAAGGTTTTTAGTCCGTAGCAGGTGGCTACTGCAAAATCTGGGTTTAATTCTATTTTGTTTTAACCGGGTCCGCAGGTCGGGATGGCAGTTTCATGGGTTCTTCAGCCATCATTTTCATTACCTCCTGTACACCGCGCTCAAGCTGGGGGTCGTGGCCTTCAAGCACTGACTTCGGATCATTTTCCACTTTTATATCCGGGTCAACGCCGTGGCCCTCTATGATATATTTGCCGTCTATGTCATTGGTACTGTTTTGCGGTACATAAACCTGCCCTCCGTCGAGCAGCGGTCCGTGGTCCGAGATTCCAATAACCCCGCCCCAGGTACGTTTGCCGATCAACGGTCCAAGCCCGGCCTTACGAAAATAATAGGGAAAAATATCGCCATCCGAGGCTGAGGTTTCGTTAATTAAACAGACCTCATGCCCATAGAACACGGTGGAAGGATATGTTTCGGGCATATTGCTTGCGTAGTCAAATCTTGTTCCCAGCAGCTTTTTGCCCAGCCGATCTATGATCCATTGAGACACATTGCCCCCGCCATTGGACCTTACGTCAACAATAAGCCCTTCTTTACGGATCTGGGGATAAAACCATTTTATAAACTCATAAATACCATCCGAACCCATATCCGGTATATGCAGGTAGCCAACACGGCCATCGGTCATGCTGGCGACTTTTTCGCGGTTTTTATTCACCCACGCCAGATAAAGGAGGTCGGCTTCACTGGTGATAGGCTTATATGTCACTTTACGTGCGCCCTTTAGAACGGGTTTTGAATTGAGTGTAAGGGTCACGGGATAAGTCTTGTCCCTTAACAGCCGGTATGGATTATCGCTGCCTTTGATTTCATCATTATCAACAGCCAGGACGTAATCCCCGACTTTAGCATCCACCCCGATTTCCGAAAGGGGGGCATAGTATTTTTTTTCCTCATTATCACCTTTAAAGATCTTTGAGATACGATAGTGTCCTGCTTTTTTATCCAGTTCGAATCGCGCTCCGGGAAGCCCGACCTTGTGTCTTTCAGGAATATCAAAGTCTCCTCCCGCAATATAACAGTGCCCAGTATTCAACTCGGCAATCATCTCGCCGATGACATAGTTAAGATCTGAGCGATGAGCCACATATTTCAGAAGGGTTCTGTACTGATCGCCTATTGCCTTCCAGTCGTAGCCATTCATGTTTTTCGCATAGAAAAAGTCCCGATAACGCCGCCAGACTTCATTGAATATTTCCCGCCACTCCTGCGCCGGAACCCGGTCCACCATAAGCCCTTTAGTGGAAACGGTCTTTTTATCCTTTGCCGCCTCCTTTTCATCCGGTTTTACGTCGTAGAGATTATATGCTTTCTCCTGTTTTACCAGCACCTTTTTGCCGTCGTCCGAGATAGCATATCCGGAGATATCCTTGACAAATACCGTGTCCTTGCGTTTTTTTAAGATAAACATGTGAAGGTTCGGCTTCTGGTAGCTGTCCCGCCCGTAAAATTCCGCGCCTGATTCCATATAAACCAGGTTATCCTTTGTTACAGAGAACTTATCGATGTTGGTCGCTTTTATCGGGACACTTTCCACTCGTCCGGAAAGCCCATCGAAATCGATTTTTATGTATTCTTTTTTCTCTTTCTTTTTGTCCTTGTCTTTTTTGTCTTTACCCTTTTTATCTTTTTCCCCGCCTATGGTAACTTCATCACTCTCCGGCGGAAAAGGCTGCTTAACGTCTTTACGCAGGGCCAGGGCAAAGATGCCTGTTTCGCAATTGGTGGCAAAGTTCCATTCGACCGTACTTATCTGCGGTGCGAATTGCCGCTCCGAAAGGAAGTATAGATATTTTCCTTCAGTATCCCATACAGGGTTGTGCTCATTGAAGTAGGTGCCTGTAATGCGCCTGAGTTTGCCGTCAGCAACACTCCAGATGTATATGGATCGGAACTCATTGGAGTCTGCCATCGAGAAGGCGAGATGGCCTCCGTTTGCGGACCAGGCATAGTCATCGATCAATCCGTAGGCGTCGTCAGCGATTTGCACGACTTTTTTGCCAGGAACGGTCAGCACATACAGCTTGCCGTCTTTGTCCGAAAAGGCGATCCTCTTTCCGTCAGGTGCCCATTTAGGTAAGTACAGCATCGCCTTGAATTCGCTTGTCAGCTGTTCGGGCCTTTCCGTGCCATCCTGATCTACTATATAGACCTGATCCTCCCCGGTCAGGTCAGAGATGAACGCGATATTTTTGCCGTCCGGGGACCACTGTGCCCATTTATCATGTGCGTTTGAGGAATCGGTCAGGTTCCTGACAGGGCCCTTTTCTATGGGCGCGGTGAAAATATCTCCCCTGGCAACAAACAGGGCCCGTTCACCTTTGGGGCTGAGTTCAAACGCTTCAATGTTTCTTTCAGCCGAATATTGAGAGGGCCGCATGGCCAGGCCATCATCAGGCACGGTAATGGAAAGCCTCCGGTCCTCTCCTGTGGCAACATCGAAAATCTGCAACTCTCCATCCAGCTCGTAAACGATTTTGTCTTTATTGTCCGAGCTCGGCCAGCGGACATCCCACCTGGTACTGTGGGTGATCTGCGTGACCTCATTCGAATCAACTTTATAGGCATACAGGTTGAGCGTGCCGTCACGGTCCGAATCGAAATAAATAGTGTTTCCGATCCACATCGGGTCACGCTCGGTACGCTTGCTCGAATGCAATCTTTCTGGCCTCGTATGTATTAAGATCAAAAAGATAGAGATCCTCGGCCCAGCCTCCCTCATAGCGTTTCCAGGTACGGAAATCACGAAACAGGGGTGAGTAGACCATTTGCCTGCCATCCGGAGAAAAATCTCCTGCCCCCGATGTGGGCATGGGAAGTTTTTCAGGCAGGCCCCCATCGACACTGACTGTGTACAACGCGGTCAACACACTGCCTTCATTGGCATCCCGAAGCGAGCGGAACAGAACCTTCTTGCCATCCGGTGTCCAGCCGTACACCTGGTTATCATATCCCCAGCGCGGAGCCAATGGGCCACGCGCCGGATAGTATGTGAGCTGCCTGGGTATCCCGCCCTCTACCGGGATTATATAAACCTGCTCGTCACCATCATATTGCCCGGTAAAGGCTATCCATTTGCCGTCAGGTGAGAATTTAGGAAACAACTCCTTTCCGGGATGCGCCGTAAGGCGCACGGCAATTCCGCCTGTGGCAGGGGCCTTCCACAAATCACCCCCGTAACAGAACGCGACAGTATCCCCATAGATATCCGGAAACCGCAATAATTTCGTCCGGGCGGATACGGAACCTGCGATCAGCAAAACACCTAAAAGCATTACAATCGATAACTGCCTGGAAGGATGCATGTTCATGATATTTCCTCTCATTTAGGGTTGGAGAATTGATCTCTGAATTTTATTTTACTATAACTTTTTAAAACATCTTATATGCCTGTTTCCTCAAATCTGTTCAGCTCGACATTCTTCCGAACATATCGAGGGTTGAATATCCGCCCGTTCATGGCAATATAGACACCGGGATTGAGGATCTGGACGGAAATTATCGCGCATCCTATGTTGAACACGGCGTCACTTTCTTTAAATTGAGCGGGATACATGGAGCCTGTCATAACGATTGTTTTATCCGGAACAGACTCGAGTTTTCTTGCAGTTTTTATCATTGTATCGGTGCCGTGAGTAACGATGACCTTATCGTACGGTGTTGATTCCACCTTTGCTTTTATGAATTCACGGTCCGAATCAGTCATATCAAGGCTGTCTTTTTTTAATATGGATTCGACTTCATATTCCACCACAACATTGGCTTTTTCCAAAACCCCCCTGGCCTGTGGATCGCCGACCTGGTATTCTGATTTCCGGTCGAAATATATCTTGTCTATTGTACCGCCAGTAGTGAATATCTTTATTTTCATGTTCGCCTCATAAAGAGCATCTGACAACGCGGTTGAAGGTTTTTATGTTTGACATCTTTCCTTTTTTTTAAAGGCATGACGAAATATTGTGTGCGGATACCGGGAAAATGGAAATCTTCCCGGATGACCTGAATGCCGGTCGCAATAGTAAAAAATTAGCACAGCATATGAACTGTGTCAAAAATAATAAATTCAG
>CAWFFS010000017.1:0-157011 GCA_963815145.1 uncultured delta proteobacterium | reverse complement strand
TTGTTGTTAACTGCGGTATTTTAGCATGGCTGCTGACCCCCGAAGGAGCGCATCAGCTTGAGATGATATTGAACGATCCCATTTGGCTAATGGAAAAAGGGGAGGGTATTAATTCTTCATTCTTCTGTATTTTGGTCTTAGTTAAATAAATGCTGAAATGAGTCAAGGGCAGACCCCTTTTTAAGCAAGCAAGTGATATGAATTGCCACCAGGGTTCCCTCACAGTCCATAGTAAAACTGCTTCAGCCTGTGTTTTTCAATGACCTTTATCTTTTCCTGACCTCCGACTTCTCGTCACCCTCTGTCTTTTCCCTTGCTTTTTCAACATTTCAGTCCTAAAAATAAATAACTGTATTATTCCAGGCATAAATTGTACTGCACCTGTCCGCCAAAGCTTTCATGCGAAGGTGGGTTAAAGACTTACCGATAATACGCCTTTGAATTACTGATAATTGTAAGCTGATAATTAATCGCTGATATAGTTTCATCATATAATCTTTCTTAATAGTATTTTTATCGTCATTCCACGGCGTGACCGTGGAATCCAGTTGCTTTTGATGGGAAGGAAATTGAGAAATGGAAGTCTCAATATGTGACCTCTAAAAGAGATAACATATTAAAATGACAACAAAAATCAGTTTGAGTTAATAAGTTAAGGGCGTCCCAGTATGCCTTGGACATTATACATCAATATTGATGTTGACGAAAAATGGAATTTCAGTAGAATTTTATGAAACAGATGCAGGGAAATGCCCTGTGCAGGAATTTCTGGATGATCTGAAGTCATCTGATCCTGATGATTTTGCCTCAATCCTTGCGGGTTTGCATAAGCTTAAGAACAGGAGTTACCACCGGCCTCCACTCTCAAAGGCTATTGGTGAGAATCTTTTTGAACTCCGGCATGTGGGCAAACTGAATACTCGGATTCTCTATTTCTTTTTCAAAGGTCAGATGATAATAGCAGTGCACGGTATTCGAACCAAAGCAACAAAAATTCTCAAACAGGATCGTCAGGTCGCAGCAGATGGAATGTGGGATTGGCTGAGGAGGTTTAAGACATGAAAAGAAAAACAAATTTCGATAAATACCTGGAAACCCAGCTTAAGGACCAGGACTTTGCCGAACGATTCAAAAAGGCCGGAAATGCATGGGAAATTGCCCTGCAGATCGTAGCCCTTCGTAAAGAGGCCGGTATATCCCAAAAAGAATTAGCCAGGCGTCTGGGAACTTCCCAGCGGCAGGTCGCCGCCTGGAATCACCGTCTTATGAGGGACATTCTTTGAGTATGCTCCGCCGTGTAGCAGAAGTCCTGGGTGCAACAGTCCAGGTCAAAATTCAGCGGAAAACCGATACTAAAAGATATGCTGTAGCTGAGGATGGTGCAAAATATGGTGAATAAGAATATAGAGATGAATAAGGAGTTATTTACTTATTTATGGACGTTTTCATTTGTAGTCATTCCACGGCATGACCGTGGAATCCAGTTGTTTTTGATGGGAAGGAAATTGAGAAATGGAAGTCTCAATATGTAACCTCTAAAAGAGATAACATATTAAAATGACAACAAAAAACAGTTTAAGTTAAGTTTAAGTTAATAAGTTAAGGGCGTCCTCGTGCCATGCAGTAAATCGTTATAGGAGATTGATCTTCTTGAGCGTAGGGCTAAGCTAACTCCACAAAAAGGGAATTCTTATCAAAATCAAAAATACCTTGACGCCATATCGAAGACTTAATATCCTGTTGATTATTTAGTGTATAATTTTTCTAAAAAACAGGTTCCTGTCGATAATGAAAAATATCTTTTTCATCCTTTTTTTGTTATTCCTGATCCCATCCTCAGCAGTCTGTGAACAGACTGAGGACGCGCTCGTTCTGCTTCATTCACTTCTGCAATCAAACTTTTCATCCCGTAGCGGCAACAAACACCTATATCAATGCCCTGTCTGCTAAAGACAAAGCAATGTCGGATAAATACTTTGAAGGAAATTATTGGCACATGCTCTGGGCTATGATTATGGAGATATTGATAGCTATTATATTTCTCTTTTCCGGTTTGCTGTCACTATGGATGAAAAAAATAAGCCGCCGTGTAAAAAATGTAAATTTGCAGAACCTGATCTATATTGTCTCTCTCCTCAGTTATTCCTCTTCCTGCTGACGCTACCCTATTCCATTTATAAAGGTTTTATCCGGGAACATCAATTTGGTTTATGAGAACATGAGTTTTGGCGGATGGTTTGGTGAAGAATTAATAAATATACCTGATCCCCGGTATATTATTAACTGTATTGCTTCTTGTCATTTATTTTGTGATAAGAAAAACCCAAAAATACTGGTGGATCTGGGCGAGTGTTATCAGTACTGTTTTTTTTGTGATCGTTATCTTCATCTCTCCGGTATTTATTGCCCCGTTGTTCAATACCTATACCGATTCCTACAGGAAAAGTAAGAACAGAGATACTGTCGCTTGCCAGAGCCAATGGGATACCCGCTGATCATGTCTATGAGTTCAACGCGTCGAAGCAAAGCAAGCGTATCAGTGCCAACGTAAGTGGCATCGGGAGAACAATACGTATTTCGCTCAACGATAATCTCCTGAACAGGTGTACGCCGGCAGAGATAAAAGCTGTTATGGCGCACGAAATGGGTCATTATTTATTGCACCATATTCAAAGATATATTTTAATTTTTGGCGTCCTGTTTTTTGCCGGATTCTGGCTTGTGGATGTAACCTGTCGTCATTTTTTGAATAAATTTGGACAACGGTGGAAGGTTTCAGGTATGCATGACATCGGCGGATTACCTCTACTGATGGTAGTATTTTCCTTTTTCATTTTTCTGGCCACCCCGCTAACCAATAATATTTAAAGAATAACCAAGGCAGAGGCTGATATTTTTGGTATCAATGCTTCCCGTGAACCGGATGGATTTGCCCGTGCTGCCATGATGACCTCAGAATACCGCAAAGTGAATCCGGCCACTGGGAAGAAATTATTTTCTATGATCATCCAAGTCCTCACAGCCGCGTATTGATGGCCATGAAATGGAAAGCGGAAAATTTCAATGATTCGGTTGCCGTTACTGTAAAATAAAATGGTCAAGGGCAGACCTGACCCCTTTTCGTAATCTTAAACTTTCACCATTTTAAATACTTTGGCAAGTCGTGTAAAAACAACAATTTTTTTTCTTGAATCATAAATGACAAGTTTTTTCTATGACGACATACTTTAATAAAATAAATATTTTTATAATTATTGCGCTTCTTTTAATTATACCTTGCTGTGATCAAGGTGAAAAAATTGACGAAGCACTCAATTTAAATTCTTGGATAGATTTAAATAAAAAAGCCAATAAACTCAGAAACGATAGAGATTATGAAGAAGCGGTCAAGGTTGCTGAAAAAGCATTAATGCTTGCTGAGAAGAAATATGGAGCAAACAATATTAAAACTCCTAAAGCGTTAAATGTTCTTGGAGGAATTTATTTGATATGGGCAGATATTCCGAAACTGAACCATTATATAAACGTTGGTTATCCATAAGAGAAAAGACGTTTGGAAAATATCACATTGATGTGGCTTTCGCGTTAAATAATCTGGGAGTACTTTTCTGGAAACAAGCTCGATATTCCGGAAGCTGAAGATCTGTACAAACGCTCGTTGGAAATAAAAGAAAAAACTCTAGGGCAACATGATCCAGATGTGGCAAATACTTTAAGTAATTTAGCCCTGATTTACGCTGCACAAAATAAATATGAAGAGGCAGAAAACCTATTCAAGCAATCGTTATCTATAAGGGAAAAAGTCTTGGAAAAGAACATCCTGATACGGCAATAACTATCGACAATTTAGGAACTTTGTACAAAAGAATGGGACGTCTTGAAGACGCTGAAGCCTTATTTAAGCGGTCAATAGAAATTAGAGAAAAAACTCTTGGAAATGAAGACCCTGATTTTGCTCTTTCATTAAATAACTTGGGGGTAATATACCATTCACAAGGTAGATATGATGAAGCCGAGCCTTTATTTAAAAAATCATTGGAAATAAGGGAGAAAGTTTTTGGCCCAAATCATCCTGCTGTAGCCCAGGCAATGAATAATCTTGCTGATCTCTATAGAATTCAGGGCAAGTATTTTGAAGCTGAAGATCTTTTTAGACGTGCATTGGCTATAAGAGAACGAACTTATGGACCTAGCCATCCTGAGGTTGCCAATGTGCTAGAAAATTTCGCTGCTTGTTTGGAAGAGATGGGTAAAAATGATGAAGCAAAAAGTATGAAAGAGCGAACTATAAAAATTAAAATGAATGAACAGACCGGGGTCAGACCTTGATATTGACGCTTTTATCATCCGAAGGTGGTACTAAAACGATCGCGGTAGGAATGCCAGTTACCTGGCACCCCCCGCACAGATCCCAGCGAGCACTGCTAATGCACTAGGCTCCTGCTTCAAGTATTGACGCGCATGCGTTCCAATGGATAAGGATGACAGATAAAAGGATTGGGTAGCCACTTCTTCGCTATCCGGTTCATACGTTCCCATGTTATACGATGTTTCTGACTTCTGCGTCGTAGTGTTTTGAACCACATTCGGGTAATCTCCGACCTGAAACGAGTAAGGCTTTTACCATTCCAGGGGACACCATAATATCTGCAATGGCCAATAATCACAGTTTTAAGCCAATTACCTACATCCGGTATTGACCAGTGCATTCTTTTCCTCATGGTTTCCTTCAGCTCCTTTAACTTACTACGTAACTTCTTTGCAGATGTCTTTCTCAGCACTGTAAATTTACCTTTTCTTGACTTGCTGCAGATATGTGTAAAGCCAAGAAAATCAAAGGTTTCAGGCTTTCCATCTCCCCTCTCTTTCCTTCTTTCTGCTGCATACCTGCCAAACTCAATCAAAGATGTCTTTTCAGTGTTCACTTCAAGGTTGAACTTCTTCAATCGTTGTTTCAGTTCTTCTAAGAAGCGTGTGGCTTCATGCTTGTATTGGAATCCCAGAACGATGTCATCGGCATATCTGACCATTATCACATCCCCTTTGGCATTTCTCTTTCTCCATACATTTGACCATATGTCAAACACGTAATGCAGATATATATTGGCCAGTAAAGGACTTATACTTCCTCCCTGAGGCGTTCCTTCTTCCACTTTATACCAATTTTCATCCTCCATTACCCCGGCATTCAGCCATTTCTTTATCTGGCGTATAACACGCTTGTCTTTTATCCTGTGCTCGATAAATCTTATCAGCCATTCGTGGTCGATTGTGTCGAAAAATCCACGGATGTCTAAATCAAGCACCCAGTTCACCTTTCGTCCTTCTATGGCTTCAACTACTGCATCCAGTGCGTTGTGTTGATTACGTTCAGGCCTAAACCCATATGAGAACCCGAGAAAATCAACCTCATATATGGCGTTTAATACTTCAACCATGGATCTCTGGACTATTTTATCCTCAAGCACCGGGATTCCAATCGGTCGTTCCCTGCCATTTCCTTTTGGTATGTATGTCCGTCTAACTGCTTTGGCTCGGTATGTGCCTTTCCTCAGTCTTCCTGACAGTTTCTCAAGATTATCTTTAAGATTTAAACTGTACTCCTTCCATGTCCTGCCATCTATACCTTTGGATGCTTTACGCTTCAACTTAAGAAAGCTTCTTTCCAGTCTTTTGATGTCATATACATGGTGCCATAGGGAGATAAACTTCTCATCTCTTTTCCTTTGTGCCGCTTGCCGTATCCTATCCAGCTCATTTGGCAGAAATATCCAGCTCTGTGCCTGGTTCCTGTTTTGCTTGGATGGATTCCTTTCAGCCAGCCCCCTTTTCTCCGCCTTCTCCGTCACAGACTTGTTGTCACCTGTCTTGTTCAAAGGTTTCCTCAATACTATGGGGCTGTCAGACTCCCTGTGTTCGTTCATCACTGCTTTACTCCCTTGGGATTTTCAATGCGGACCTTACACAATCTTATAAGGTCGAACACAGGGCCTCCCGATTTCCGCTCAGTTAACTTCCATGCATGCTTGAGGTCTCCGACCCCGCCAAGTTCTTATAATCCTCACCATTTCGGATCATAAGATGTTGTCTTCTGTTGCAATGAATCACATCGACACTTGAACTTAGCCCTGTTACGAGGCTCAATACTCAGCCTGCACTTTCCCTTGTCAACGCTTCGGTTATAATGTTACCATTATCGCCGCATGACTCAGGGCTGGTGTGGGTGGTTAGTCCTTCACCATAGGGAACTTTCATCCCCTGTTACCTGCCGGTTTTAATCGGCGCTTCTCACAGTCAAGGGCTGACCCCGTTTCTTCCACGTTTTGGCCATGAATCATTATTGCCCCACCAGGATTAACACCTTTTTCTTTTGCTTTCTTCCTGTCTTGCTCATTAGGGTAGGAAATGTGAATTGCTTTATAAAAAGCACTATCTGCTTTTTTGTAATCCAGAATGTAATTACCTTCAGGTGTTCTTTCATCACCTTCTTGTAATTTATGACCTTTTGGATTAGCACCAAATGAGACATGATATTTTTTAAATTCCTTGCTGTTTTTGATTAAATATAACATTGATTCTGATTTTATTACCAACACTGAATCAGCTTTTTCTGCTCCATACGATAATGAAGGAATCAGGATCAATAATATGATGAGTATTTTTCTCATATTCTCACAGAACATGTTATTAAGCGGTTTAGGGCCGGTTTAAAATCTGGTTACATATAAACATTTATGGTTATATGTAACCAGATTTAAAAAAATTGGTTATATGTAACTATTTTATTATGGTTACTCGTAACCATTTTTGCATTTTTTGCCTGTTTGAAAATTAGCTATATATACCCATTTTTCAGGGCTCATTATCAACAATCCTCCCTAATAAATCAAGCGCTTTCACCTTTGCATAAGGGAGCCGCCAGACTCTTCTTTGAGGATAACATATTCCACTTTTTTTTTATCAGGATCATTATCTCGATCTCTTTGAGCTAATGCGTATGTTCATCTTTTTAGGTTTTGGCTTTTTTTTGGTTTTTCTCGGCATGGGTTTCTCATCGATGATGAGTTCTATTGTCTTGTACTTCATCATTTTATCCTCATCATACCTGTATCGTACACAGAGCATATTATCGCCATATCTTTTAACGAGCTTTTTAGTTCCAGGCTGCCCTGGCTGCAGGATTCGTCTTACTTTCATTTTTTTCCTGTTTGATAAATGTCTATATATAATTATTTTTCAAGACTCATCATCAACAATCCTATTTAATAAATCAAGTTCTTTTACCTTTTCATAAGGAATCTGCCATACCTTTCTTTGAGGCTCCCATCTTCCTCCACATTCTTTTATCCTACGCCTTAGCTCGATCTCATTGTAGCCGATGCGGATGTCCACGCTTTTATGTTCGGGCCTCTTTTTATTGTTTTCCTGTAAGGGCCTACTCTCAATAATAATTTCTATTGTCTTGAACATCGTCTTTTTTTGATCATCATACCTGTGTCTAACGCAGATAAGATTATCACCATACCTTTCCACGAGTTTTTTAGTACCTGGTTGCCCTGCCTGCAGGATTCGCTTTGTAAATAGGGATGCTGTTAAGTTTTAAAGTTAATTGGAGTAAAGTTGTGTCTTGAACCTTGAATAGAATAGAAACCAATGTGGCTGATGAGATGCCCCTCTCGACTTACAGAACCATAGAATAACTTGTTCGGCTTAAGATCATATGAAAGAAATAATTAAAGGACTATCACTTAATGTTGTAAATGGGATTTCATCAATAATGCTTACGTCAAATAATTCTGATTTCTATTACTCTAAAGGAGATTAAACAGAATGACACCACAGGAAATAATAATTGCAAAAGATAAAGCAATGCTGGATCGTTGGATAACCGGCGATACATTCGGATTCATTGAAGTTGCCGCCGAAGAAATAACCTATTTTGATCCCGGCCTGGAAAGGCGCTGTACAGGTAAAAAAGAATTTCATGACTGGATTGCCGCCTTTAACGGGAACTTCAGTTTTCCCGATTATGAATTGCTGGATCCGCATGTTCAAATGCATGGGGATGTTGGTATCCTTACTTACAACTTTATTGGATTTATGAAGGATGGCAGCAAAGAATATTTAAATACAACTGAAGTATACAAACTGATTGAAGGGGATTGGAAGCTGATAAGCTCCCACTGGTCACAAACTAAACCAAAATGAAATAGAGGTGTTAATTCAAAATATCAATTGGGAAAAATGGCAGAATAAAATCTTTACTTTTAATACGACGCAGAGCGTTAAAAAAGGCGTTCCCACGGAGACCGGGGGAACGAGATAAAATACTAACAGCCCTCAGCCTGCTAAAAAAACTCCAATCTATTTTAAAACTAGTATCAATGGGGACAATCCTATAATCTCCTGTCAAGGTAAAAAATAAAACAAGTGAATCCAGTTAGTTGGGAAGGGGCTATTTTTTAAGCATACTTCCCCTCTAGCCTTAAGGCTTAAAAAAATTCGGCGAGTCTCTCGCTGCTTCAAACCCTATACCTGATCGTTATAAATCCGGTGTATTGCACTTTAGGCAATCACCCATAATCCCTTATCCAGGTTATTGAATTTTAACGAGAGGCCCTGTATTGTCCCTCCAGAGGTCCTATTGGCCCCAACGTACATGCTCGGGCTCTCTCGCCGATATAAAATTTAATTAGTATTCTATATTCAAATATGCCGGATCAAAGGGCTCCTTCTTCTTCATCAATGTCCAGGCTATTATAAGCATCTTAGCCGCCAGCTTTACCTTCATCTTGGTTTTTATACCTGTCTCCCGTTCCCTACCACGAAGCTGATTGGCATAATATCTCTTAAAGTATTTATTACGTGTCGATGCTATCAAGGCTGCCTGGTATAGGGCATACCTTAAATGGGCATTTCCTCTTTTGGAAATTCTGGGAATCGCTCTGCCAGCAGTCATTCCGGTCCTACTGGCACTAAGGTCATATCCGACAAGTTTTATTACCTTCTTACCATTATCAAACCTGAAGGGATTTCCAATGGCTCCAAGCATCTTTGACGAAACATCGGGACCAAAGCCTGGTATGGTCAATAAATAATGGTATTCTGGAAACTCCCTGCTAATGTTTGTTGGCTCCGGTGTAAAAATGCATTAAAGCCTCCGGTTTAAAAATGAGCAAAAAAAGGCCAACCGAGTGATGCAAAAAATTCGGTTGACCCTAATACTTATTTTTCAGAAACCTCCTTCATTCTGTAGCTTTTTCCCTCTATGATAGTTGCCTCTACATGATGCAAGAGCCTGTCAAGGAGTGCTGATGTGAGAGTGCTGTCGTTGTTAAAGATTTGGGGCCATCCCTTAAAGACCCGGTTAGTAGTGATAACAATGGAACCCTGTTCGTATCTCTGGCTGATGATCTGGAAGAGCAAGTCTGCACCTTTATTATCGATAGGCAGATACCCCAGTTCATCCATAATAAGGAGATCGGGTTTAAGGTATTTTTTTAATTCCTGTTTAAGCTGTCCATTATTCTGCGATGAGATAAGGTGGTTGATGGAATCAATAGCGGAAGTAAACAATACTGTATACCCCTTAAGACATGCCTGATATCCCAAAGCGGAGGCAAGATGTGTTTTACCCAATCCCACACCTCCGATAAATACTACATTGGTTTGGTTTTCAATAAATTTTAAACGAAACAGATTTTGGATCTGCGCTCTGTTGATTTTTTTTGGCCAAGACCATTCGAACTGATCTAAAGTTTTCACGACAGGAAATCTTGCCATACGTATCCGGCGCTGGATGGTGCGATCCTTTTTAAGATTGGCTTCCTCCTTGATTAACTCTGATAAGTAATGGGCATGCGTCCATTGTTTTCGAGCCGCCAGTTGGGCAATCGATTCATAATGTTCCTGGATATAGGGCAGTTTCAGATATGTAAGATGTTCTATTATATCATTCATGTTTATCATCTCCTTTTATCTGGTAAATGGAAAGATCAGGATGATCTATGGTCAGGTCCAGAAGATCAATGTTGCGTATCAAGTGAAGCACGCCAGGTTCATTTTTAGGGCGTGCCCGTTGCTCCAGTAGATTAGCTATGTACTCGCAGGAAAAAGCTGCAAATGCAAAGGCATCATCTATAGCGATTTTAACCTGTTCTTTTCCATAGATTTCGCTTAAGGCAACTATCTGCCGGATATGGTGAAGGGGGTTCATACGCCGCTGCTCCAATTGCCGGTAATATTGTTCTGCTTTGTCCGATAAGGATAAGAACCGCATAAATATCTTCTGCTCCTTTGCCTTTCTACGTTGCTGTAAAAGCGCTTTGGGATGATCCGGAAGCTCAAAATCCTGTCTGCGGTCATAACTTCGTACATGTCTGGCTACAAGATTGTTCTCGTGATAAATACAAATCCGATCGGGATATTTTTTTACAGTCAATCTCACACCTGCCAGTTGGGCGGGAACAGAGTAATGATTTGTATCTATGGGAATCCTGAACTGCCGTGATGCACGCATCTCTTTGACAACACCGATATCATAGGGTAAAGCCGGCAAAAGCTGTAAAAAGGGCTTTTCTTCACTGAACATGTCAACCGGTTTCCTGCCGGTTTGACCATGAGTGCGGACATTGGCTATGGTTTCCAGCCAGTTTCGGGTTACCGGTTTCATGATGTTAAAATCCGATATGGAAAGGCCGTTTAAAAGATTCTTTTTGACATAGCCAACAGCGTTTTCCACAATCCCTTTTTCGTTTCCTTTTCCAACATTACATGGCACAATCGAAAAGCCATAATGCCTTGCAAAGTCAACATAACCGGGATTAAATATTGGTGCCTGGCCCGGAGTACGTTTAAGGACCGCAGTCTTCAGATTGTCTACCATGATTTTTTGCGGAACCGCTCCAAAATACTGAAAGGCATTTTGATGACATCCTAAAAAATGCTCCATGGTCTGCATGACTGTAAACTCCACATACATCTTCCTGCTGTTACATAAAACCATTACAAAAAAGCTCAACCTTCGGGTGGTTGAGCCTACATGCACTGAGCCGTATGAGCCCCAATCCACCTGGGCGCATTCTCCCGGAGCAAATACCAGTTTTAAATAGGCATTTGTTTTGGGAGGTCTTACCTTCCGAACATAATCCTGAACAATGGTTGAACCTCCGTCAAATCCCTGCTCCTTTATCCTTTGATAAATCTGTTCCGCACTGTATGGATGTGTTTCAAGCATCCTGATAATATCGCTTTTAAAAGGATCAAGTTTACTCTTACGTTCTCCGGATTTTCTGGGCCGGTACCGTTCTTCATTAGCCCATTTGGCCACTGTGCGGATATCCAGGTCCAGGGCATTGGCTATCTGGCTGTACTTTAGATCATCATTTTTAAAATAATTTCTTATTTGCACATAGGTCTCATAATCAATCATGGCAGGCCTCCATGGCCTGCTTTAATATATCTCCCAGACCCATTGGCGATCCGCTACGCCGGACTTTTTTCTCAGGTTCAAGACAAAGTACCTGATAAAGCGGCTTTTGCCATGCAATCAGGCCCTTGCGGATTAGATCGGTTCTCGCGTCTTCAAGCATATCCTGATCCATGGCAAGCTTTTCCATAAGACTTTGATCACCGTAGTAACTTAAACCCTTGTCATCACCGACACAGACCAGAAACAAATACAACATCCCTGCCGCATGACTGATACTCTCAATATGTTTGTCACTGACCAGTCGATGATCAATCCAACTGAAACTTTTGGGAACCTTACGGACCCGCTCGGGTAAAATGGGAGTTTTTGCAACCATAATCTCCTCCTTCTGCTTGGGGTTGATAATATAAAATATCCTGCCCCGATTGTTGCATAAGAAAGATAGTCCTTGCTATGTCGTCTTGTAACGAAGATCCAATAAATTTGGAGATTAACCCAATAATAACAGCAGGTTGCACATTTAAGAAATCTTGTAACACAATGGACGGATTTTGGGTTAAATTGTCAGTATTAACAGCGGGTTGCAGATTTAAGGAATCTTGTAACGCATCTTCCTTTTTCGAACCGCTTCGCTTCCAGTAGTCAGGATTCCGCTTTCTCCACTCCTTCACTCGTTTGGTGTTTTCAGGTCCCTTGAAGTAGTCTTTGTTCTCCGATTTTCGAAGCCATTTTCGTTGACTTATTGCCTTGCTTGCCTTCCGGCATTCCGGGGCTCTGCATCGTTTCTGCCTATCACGATTTCGATGATCAGGTGTAAATAACCTTCTGCAATTACAACATTTTCTCTTCTTTATTTTCTCCATCCACATTGAACCTCCCAATGAGGTCCAACTATTTATGAATGGAAGCATTTTTTGAATGAAAATTATGAAGAAAATAAAGAAAAATAAGGAAGAAAATTTTTTATATATTTATTATCTTGAAGAATATTTAGATGAAGAATATTACATTTATATTCCGGTAGGTTTATTACACTTTTAAAACGGCCCTGACAATGTTTGCTATCTGTTCGTCTACTGCTTTTATGGAGCCTCTTATGTTCTGCAAATCTTCAACCATTAATCTTGCTCCAAACTGCAATACTTCTCCTGCTTCACACCCTATTGATTCATTGGCATCCAGCCATATCGACTTTATTCTGTCTGCCTGAGTTCTTGTCCTTACACGGGGCGCTACCAGATCTTCAAATTCTTCATACTCCATAAGGTTAATATCTTTCGGCCTTATGCTCCATTTAACTACAGCCAGGCTTTCAGAACATCCCTTTGCAAACTGACTGTCAAACTCAGGAAAGTATTGGGCTATAAGATTGTTTCTTATCCTCACTCTCATCCTGTGTTCCTGCTTCTTGAGCAACCTTTTCAATGAAAGCAAATTCCTCAGGTCTCTTATTTCGATAGAAGGATAATCATAGTACTGGCATTTGCCCTGGGATATTAGGTCTGCTACATTGGCTGAACACTTACCATCATGCTTATCCCATCTGCCATCCAATAACTCACGGTTTCTTGCTACTGAAACTCCTGATACCTGAACTACATTGCATCCACTTTTGATCAGGTACTCTGCAAGGGGTTTGTGGTAATTTGCTGTGGGTTCCATTCCATATACTACCTTTTCCAGACCATTGCTTTCCTTTATCGCATTTGCATGGTCCATCATCATCTCAATATCACTGAAGGTATTCCAAAATACCAGCCTCCTTTGCAGGGTCTTACCGTTTGACGTTCCATAATATGCATAATGTTTTTCTTTCCCAACATCTATGCCTACAACCAAGTACTTATCTGATCTCCTTATCTCTTTTCTTATTTGACGATATTCCTTTATTCTTGTAAGATCTTCTTCATTCATTTGAAACCTCCTTGTTTTGATTTTGGTCTGGTAACCTTTTTCTTAACAGGAGGTTTCTTTTTTGCATAGATATTAAGAATTTTTTTTCTTTGCTAAGTTCGGTCGTATAACCTCTTAATGTTTTAATATATAACGTCCATGAATTAATTCCAGTATTTTAATTAATCATATTTTCATGGACGTCCCCATTGATAAAAGAGATAACATATTAAAATGACAACAAAAAACAGTTTAAGTTAAGTTTAAGTTAATAAGTTAAGGGCGTCCCTGTGCCACTCATCTTCCCAATAAAACCAACCATCCTCGCCTAAAAACCTACAAAGTGTTAGGATGTGGTGATTTAAGACTAAATAAAAAAGCCCAGCAGAGGTTATATTCCATTTGTCAATAAGCTTATGACCATCGATTACATCTGTGAGTTGAGACATGGTGTTTTTATTCCTTTAATGCTCTTTTTAATATGAACAGTCATCCATATCAAATTTATCAGGATATGAGAATAACGAACTATAATAAGAACAATCCAAGCTCAAAAAATGGACGAGGATCGCTTTTCTCTTAAAAAGGAATAGTACAGCATAGGCATTTAAGGCCAGAAAATAAGGATTCTGAAAGTTTCAATAGGGAAGGATAATATGTAAAACCTTGGTATGACGGGCTTACAGGGTTTTGGACTGGGTGCTTAGTCCCCAAAAAAATAGGCAGCAGCAGCTGCCAGCTACAAATTCCATTTAAAGCTGGGATATTGGGGAGCTGTTATGGGTTGTAAACACCTTGACAGTGATTGGCAAATCAGATAAAGATGCATGAAATATAGATAAAAAAGTTCCAAGTTACATTTCAATCTCTTGCTAACATTCATCCTGTAGGCCTGCTATTTAGTTCTACGCTTCTGGAGGAACCTGAGTCTATGATTAAAAAATCTTTACTGCTCCTTGTACTTTCCCTTTTTTTCTTACCAGCCATATCAAACGCAAATACGGCAACAGTAAAGGCCAGATGCTATTCCTTTGGGCTTTTAGAAGCGTCTACAAGTGCTGGAGACACTATTTATTTTACAACAGATGATAACTCTAGTTCAGTTCCACTCCATTATGAAGAGGGGATAAACTGGTATTTCAGTGGAGAGATAAAGCCACCTATTTTAGGAGGTTCTGAATACTGGACTGATTATCTTGCGGAAGATTATTCAGGTATATATGAGTATGGTTATGGTATTTTCAATTTTCCGGATACGGATTCAAATAACAATGGATTCCCTGACTTTTTAGAGATTGAAAGAAGTACATCAGGATCTTTCACAGGCACTGCCAGTTCGCAATGGAACTTGTATAACGCCTCACTAATGCATTCATTATCAGGGACTTTAATTCGTAACGCTAATAATGCTGATGGTACTTACTCCGGTACTTTAACAAATTCCTATGGCTCATTTACCCTTAGCGGATCATGGGAAATTTTTTATGCTACCGGTTCCATAAGCTATGATGATAATGAAATAAATGTTTCGCTTAACTTAACTGGATCAGGAGAAACACAAATATACACAGGTTCAACCACATATGTACGAAATAACCCAGATCAAATCGCTATTAACTCGTTTACTCTCACGAGCAACACTGGTGAACCTATCGCAGTCTATCCTTTCACATTAGTCCGTGATGGAATATTCTATAGAGGCAACTTTGAGATCAATGATGGTAATCCCTCTACTTCTTGGCGTGATTATTATAAATGGCAACTTGAAATTAAGGATAATAATGATTGGGATGCTGATGGGATACCTGATTTATCTGATCCGAAAGTGGCCGTAACCAAGAAAAAAACAATGCCATGGCTAACTTTATTACTCCTGGATGAGAACAATCCAACTGTTAATATATCAACTCCCTCAGATAATAGTACGCACAATATTGGAGATGCGATCTCATTTTTGGGTTCCGCAAAAGATAATAAAGGCAACATTCTGACTGATGATTCGTTAGTTTGGACTTCCAGCCTAGACGGCCAAATTGGTACTGGTACATCTTTTGAGTCATCAGATTTGTCTCTTGGCTCACATAAAATTACGCTGACAGCTACTGATAGTGATGGTTTAACAGGAAAAGATTCGATTATAATTACTATCGTTGATCCAAATGCTCCAACCTCGATATCCATATCTTCAAATACGAACATTCTTCTTGCCAGTGGAGGGAATGAAGCAACTGTCAACGTAACTGTTATTCCGTATGATCCAGAGAATGGATCGATTCCGGATGGCACGAATATAGAGTTTGAAGTTATATCTGGTGAAGCATCTCTTACTTCATCAATAGCTGAGACGCTTAATGGCAATGCTACTATCAGATTACTGTCTATGACCCAAGGTTCATTGATATTAAAAGCAACTGTTCAAGGGACCAACATTACTGATACCGTTTCTTTTGACGTTATTTCTAGTTTCAGTGATCTCTTTAGTAAATCTACAAATTTGGGCGGAGTTCTGATTGAAAGGTATGCCCAAGCTGGTTCAAAGCTGACTCTTACTATACAAAACAACTCAAATATGACTTTTAATTTAAACAAGTTTGAGTTCAGGTATAATGGCTCAGCTATCCTATCAACAACGGATATTTCTTTACTGAGTGGTGGGCAATTAACGCCAAATGAATCAATCGGGATTGTAGTTACTACTGGCACAGATTACTTATTAAATAATTTGACATCAGCTTTTATCCTCAGTGATCCAATTGAAGGGAAAGAATTTGAAGTTAGTTATGATTGGGTGAACTACTCGTTTTAAGGCAAGATTGATAAACTATTTTTGAACTTTGGTTGTAAGATATTGAGTATAAGAATGTGCGATAGTCACGGTTAAGATATTTTCACAGCAGCTCCACCACATATGTAGGTGTCTATATCCAGCATACTTGCCTCTGTCACAGCTGTACAGGGCCGTGGGGGATAATAAAAAAGCAGGGCCTATTGAAAGACCCTGCTTCTTAATGCCTATATAATACTACACGATATTAATCGCCAAAATAAGCCTTTACAGCATCCTTCTGGTCATCAGGGATAACAAAAGTTTCCCATTGATCTTCTTTTGCTTTTTTATATCGAATAATACCTTTATCAAGATCAAACTCATAAAAAGGTACAGCTTTCTGGACGTTGAAAAAGGCACCTGGTGCGAAAAAGATTGCATCAAGAATTATTGTTCCAGAACTCACCTTCAAAGGTAGATTGCCATAAATCGGTTTGTAACCATCTTTTTGAACTTTTACAGGATACCTTCCAAATGTAGTGTTGCTGATTGAGCCTGTTTGAGGTGTCACACCTGAGATATGAGTCTTGCCAATTTTTATTTTAGCTCCGGTTGGTACAGAAGTAAAATTTGCCGTATGGGCGCAAGCTTGAAAAAGTAAAGTAATTAGAACCAAACACATCATTTTGCAGATTTTCATATTAGCCTCCTTTTGAAATGTAGAACTAGATGTAAAATGAACAGATGATTAAGTGATCAACAAATTCAACCCAAAACATTGTAAAACATGGGACGCCCATTACTTTATAAGTTTGGAACAATAATCAATAAATAGTTTTCAGTAAACAATAAATACGATTCAAGGTTCAAGATTTAAAATTCAAAATTCAAAATTCAAAACCACCTATGAATACAAGTTATGCCAAAGAAAAAAATAAATCGATAAGCCTTGTAAGGCAGTACGTCTTTATGCTGAAATGATAAGATTGATTACTTTTAGGACTTTTTTAGGGAAAATTCAAGAAATTATATTAGTCTGAAGGCTATTAGTGTTTTGTGTTTTCCTTCAGGCTATAGACTAAACAGCTTTAGCCTGCCTTTCCTACCTGTGACCGGTTGAGATTGCGATCTATAGCGGCAATCCTTACCTCTGCTGAGGTGTCCATCAAAATTTGGAGGTCATTTTAATAAAATGAATGTTATTTAAACAACTTAGGCAGACTATTGAAAATATTCTCTAACTGTCCCATAAATTTATGGGACAGTTCGATTGATCCTTCTGAAATGTCCGATCCCCAGCCACTGCTTCTCCTGATAGAATCCAGCTTTGCAAGCAGATTCTTTACTCGTAATATCGAGCATGTACTATGGGACGTTGTTGACTAACGTGTACTATGGGACGTTGTTGACTAACGTGACAAATTGTGATTTTGTCACGTTAGTCAACAACGTCCCTCAAGACACTCAAGACAGAAAATGCCGGATGGCGTATTTCCGAGCTCATACAGGCACCCAGGTCACCGGAGAAATACCAGGGGAAGGTTGCCGCTGAAATGGAGAAAAAAAGGATACTGGGTGTTACTGGCAGGTATGTGGTTGCTGCTCGAAAGGCAGGCCCCCGCCACGGCTAAGGGTCTGATCTTGACTCATGCAAAAGAAAAATGGGACATCCTTTTCTTTTGGCGCATGATAGATAGATTCTTTGAATATTGGAAGGGGTCAAAATCTCCTATTAGCTCTTAATAAATTTTCTCTCTATAGCCTGCATTTTACACCGACCTCCCTGGCACGGCATAGTTTTCAAATGATGCCGGCTGATTTCTGATATCTGATCTCTGGTTTTTCTTGCTTTTTAAATTCATTAGCCTTAAATCTAAATAATTACATCTTTTCGGATATAATGAATTGCTGTCCTTGTCCGCCTCTGGTGCGCTTTTTTGCCTCAGGCAAAAGAAAGGAAAGGGTCAGTTCTCCGATTAACTCATGTTTGAGGGAAGAGGAAATGCTGTTTTGATTTTAAGTTCATTAGCGAAGATAATTTTGAATTTTAACAGCGTTTCTACTCACTCATTGAATGGATTTCATATGCTTACTTTTTGAGTTTGACAGGTAACTCTATAAGAAGCACCAGACAGTCTCCGATTCAGAAACAGATGATTTTCAGCAGGTTCAAGGAAATCAAAGGATTACGCGGAGATGTACTTAAGTACATTGCACAAGTGATCCTGCAGATTGACGCAGAAATTGCTAAAAAGGGCCGTTTATGGATGGGAACCAGCCTGAAAACCGAACTCTTTTTACAAGCGAAAAGGTAAGGTAGTGGGACGACTATAAGTAAAATACAGACATCTCGTATATGACGGAGATTTTAGGATATCAAGACCTGACTCTAAACCAAATTTTCCAAATTTTTTAGCATTTACCGAGTTTAGACAGTTTGAATCTTTCATGGAGGACCTATCACAATGAATGAAAAGACAAACTATGAAAACACATCGGATATGACAGAAAAACCGGCCTTCCAGACTCTCGCCATTAATATCCCTGGAATTGTTTACCGGGTACATCTAAGAGAAGAAAACCATATGGAATTCTTCAACGATATGCTTGAAGAAATGACAGGATACAAAATTAGTGATCTTAAGACAGGGGATGTATGTTCTATTGACCCCATGATTGTTCATGAGGATCGTATTCATATCCTGGAAGATGTGAATGCGGCACTCATTGAAAATAAACCTTTTGAGGTTGAGTATCGGATAATACACAAAGGCGGAGACATACGTTATTTCCTTGAAAGGGGGAAACCGGTTTATGGGGATGATGGAAAACCCAGGTTTGTTGACGGAGTTATCATAGATATCACCAAACGCAAACAGGCAGAAGATGCACTGGTTTTTAAAGACAATATCATACTCTGTTCTTCAAGTATTATTGCAACCTGCGACCTGAACGGGATGATGACTTATGGCAATCCTTCTTTCCTTGAAGCATGGGGTTTTGACAATCCGGAAGAATTCATAGGCAGACCCTTCTGGGAATTTTGGTTGGTCGAGGACATGTTCATGGATATCATGCAGCAACTCCGAAGCAATGGAACCTGGCTTGGCGAGATAATGGCTAAAAAGAAAGATGGAAGTATTTTCGATGTCCGTGTGTCAGCAGCTATGGTCTTTGATAATCAGGGGAAACCTGTTGCCCTGACCTCTACATCAATCGATATAACCGACCGAAAGCTGGCAGAGAAGGCACTTCGAAAAGCGCGCGATGAACTGGAATTTCGCGTGGAGGAGCGTACTGCAGAGCTGGAGCTGAAGAACAGGGAATTACAGGACTTTGTCTTTATTGCGTCCCATGATATGGCAGAGCCATTAAGGAAGATTAAAACTTTCGGGAAAATGCTGATTAACAATAACAGTGGAAACTTCGTTGATGATACCTCCAGGGATTATCTAAGGCGTATGCAAACGGCCACGGAAAGAATGCAGAATCTTCTCTGCTCGCTCCTGTCTTACTCGCGTGTAACTACCAGGGCGGAGCCATTTAAAAATACCGATCTAAATATATCATTGAAGGAGGCATTATCTAACCTGGAAATCGTGATAAAGGCAAAGAACGCAGAGGTGGAATTATGTGATTTACCTACAGTGGAGGCAGACGGGATTCAGATGATCCAGCTTTTTCAGAACCTGATCGGAAATGCCTTGAAATTTGTCCAGGAGGGAAAGACGCCCTATATAAAGATTTTCTCAAGGGAAAAAACCTATGCAACAGGATCTTACGAGATCTGTGTGGAAGATAATGGTATCGGGTTTGATGAAAAATATATGGACCAGATTTTTATACCCTTTAAAAGACTTAGCGGGAGGGAAAGTGGGTTCGGTGGTGAAGGCATGGGACTTTCGATCTGTAAAAAGATTGTGGAAAGGCATGGCGGTGGAATATCTGCCAAAAGTGAGTTAGGGAAAGGCTCCAGTTTTTTTGTTACGCTACCTGCAAAAAAATAAGAAGAGATAGAATTGCAGCTACTGATTACACCTATAAAATGGGAATACATTAAAGTTTTCACCTGAATCCTGCACCGGATGTCGATGTGAGGCGTAGAAAGCATTGTATTTAAAGGGCCGTTTCTGGATGGGCACTAGTTATCTATCTTCAGGCCTACGTTTCTTGCACGCTTTTCCCATTGCAGTCGTGCCAGGGCCTGCATATCTTCGACCTTGTCCATCTCATCTAAAATTTCCATACCCAGGAGAGTCTCTACAACATCTTCCATCGTAACAATTCCCCTGGTGCCGCCGTATTCATCAACCACAACAGCAATCTTCTGACGATGGTCTAAGATGTGTTTAATAACTGTATCTCCCGACAAATATAAAAACTCTTTTCTCCGTGAACCCTGTGTCTCTAGTGCACAATACGAACAAGTGGTGAACCTGTTTTTGTATTCTAATATCGGATCTAATTATATCAAATAGCTATGCCTGATAAATTTCTAATATTTAAAATTTTGGAGAGGAAATTATCCAGTCTTTAATCATATCACGAATTTTCCTTACTTCTTCAAGCTTTTCTTCATCAGTACCTTCGACCAAGGCAGGATCAGGAAAAGGCCAATACCAATGATTTGTGATTCCGGGAAAAACAGGACATTCTGATATTGAACCATAATAAACTGCAATTATGTACTCATAATGGTTTCCGGCCTCGTGCAATTCATAGGCATTCTGTGGTTTCTTATGTGATAGATCAAAGCCTTCTTCGGACATGACTTGTATTACCAAAGGATTAATCTCCTTTGCAGGTTCTAATCCGGCACTTTCTATTTCAATATAATCGCCATAAAATTTTGTTAAATAGGCCTCTGCAATTTGACTTCTTCCGCTGTTGTGCTGACAAATGATAAGAGCTTTTATTTTACCTGCCATTTTTCTCCAATTATAAAAAAATGAGTAACCTAAGGATATATTTAAGAGGGTATGATATGATTATAAAAATACAAAGAAAAAGACAATATAAATGACATATAAAACAAAAATATGAATGGATATATTTATTATTTGACTTCCATTAGTTCCAAATTAATTTGAAACTCTTTCAATCGCATGATACATATTAAATATATATTCTTCAGGTAACATATTTACTTAAAAATTCTTAAAACCCAGATTACATCTCATTACAACAGACTTACTTATGGATGCTGTCAAATGAAACTATCGGTTATGCAGAAAATGAAAGAGTAAAAGAATCAATCAGGTTAGGCGCCGGGAAATATTTAAAGAAACCATACACGCTTAAAGTGCTGGGAAACGCTGTCAAAGAAGAACTTATCAAAAATTAAAGGGCACTTTAAAGCCGTGCCCTGGACCTTGTTTTAACTGTCAAATACAAGAAAAGAGAGAACTCCAGTTTATTGATACTTGAATAATTTTTTGCTGTAGGTCATTTCCCTTACATCCTTCCTAGATCTCGTATTATTTCTTTCCACTATCCGGTATCCGGGTTGCTACAGCATCCTCGGTTCCATAGGTGCCTGCCTGACGTGTCAATTTAAGCTCATCTCCCGCAAGTTTACCCGTGGATGACATTTGGACATCATTATTATATACCCAGACGAAAGTGATCTTGTCCCCATCAATTTTACCTTCTGTTATTTCACTTTCACTTTTATTTCCGCCCATTTCAGCAACAACATTTCCGGTGAGTACTTTACCCGTGACTTTAAATGTATAATGGCAGTTCATAGCACCAATCGGTGTATTATAAGTTGCCTGCCATTCGCCCGCGACACTTTTATCCGGTGCATTTTGTGCACCTGCTGTAATAATTCCACACAATACCAGTAATAGAGTGAAGCATATTGTCCCTGCAATCATTAGTTTTTTCATTAGTTATCTCCTTTATAATTTTTGCTGACTGTAATCCGGTTTGATTTTATATTCATTAACAGGTATGGACTGAGTTGAGAGCTTCATCTCTCCTTCACCATCTTTAATGATTATCCACTTAAGCCAGTTTTTATCATCCTGTTCAGGGAAGTCTTCCCTGAAGTGGAATCCCCTGCTTTCAGACCTCATAAGTGCTGCCCTGAAGGTTAATTCGGCACATAATGTCATGCTTTTTACCTCATGGCATTTGCTTAAATAATGAAGGTCTTTTGCATGCAGATCGTTAAGATTACTCTTGAGTGTTTCAATTACAGCAAGGGCCTCTTCCAGACGTTCTTTACTTCTGCGAAGATTATATTTCATCGGGGCAGCAACATCACCCAGGATTGATATGGCTTCCTGAGGTAAGAAACTGTTATTATCCTGCATTGGAGCGAAGACCCTGTCCTTGATTTTATCCAGGTCAATACCATTTAGATCAACAGAGGATTTCTCCGAAACATAGCCGGCAGCAGACGCGCCGGCCCAACCGGCGCTTATAACCGCATACATGATCCCGGATCCCGGACATACCCCGGGCGGGGAAGCTACTGCTCCTGCCAGTGCAGAGCCTGCATAGCTTGTATCTCCGATTGCCCAGAGCCCTTCAAGACTGGTTTTCATATCATGACCAACCTTTATGCAGGATGTCTCACCATGCAGCGGTACTGCTATTTCAGGTTTTGAATCCTTTGATACGCCGAATTCCCTCTCTTTATTTCCAATTTTTTGCAGCCATTTTTCAATTTTGGGGAGACCCGTGGAAAAACCATGCGGAGGCATTGACTCAGGCGGAGCAAAATAAATAGGACCTCTGCCTTCGGCAACTTCCTTTTCAAGGCCTACCGCCAGTTTGACAGGTAAAAACACTCCCGCGGGCCCTCTGTCAGGCATATATTTTTGAGCAAGATTTTCACCCAGTTTATTCACCAAAAAGTCTGAGCCGACCATGCCGCTGTCAGTGGCCTGGAACACCGTGTGCCCGTATAGGTTTCCGTATTCAGCATTTCTCATTTCAGCCCCGGCCCTGTATGCGGCAGCTATTCCGTCGCCGGTACCGGCAGACCAGAAACGCCTGACCTTATATCCGCAGCTTCCGTTTGCCAGTATGGTAGCTTTTGCGTTAACAGTAAGAAAATGACCGTCAACGATATTAAAGCCCGCTGCCCCGACCACACGGTTATCCTGTGTTAAAAGATCAACTATATGGATTTTATTTATTATTTTTGTACCCATCTTTTTAGCTTTGGCACGCATGGGCAGCATCATATCTATATCTATAAATGTAGATGAATACTCGGGAGCGAACATGGCGGGAAAGGACAGCATGCTGCCGTCCGGCGTCTTCGCAAGTTTATTCCCCCATTCGGCAAACTGTTCAATTGCTTTGTAGGTATCCCTGACATATTTTGACAGCAGCTCCTGGTCATTCAGAAAAAGACCTGACGTACGCACCTGGAAATCAATGAATTTATCAGCGTTATTATCGGGACCGAGGAAAGCCAGTATGCCGCCTATCTTTGTTGCCTTACCTGCCCAGCCTGTTGTCTGTTTTTCAACAATCAATACATCACACTCCGGGTTTTCTTCCTTTACTTTTATTGCAGCAGCAAGACCGCCTATCCCGCCTCCTATTATCAGCACATCTGCAGACAGAAATTTTTCAGTATTAATTAAGTCAGGCATTATATGTCTCCTTCTTTTTCGGGATCAAAAAGATGATCGTAGTGGCGCCGGAATATTTGGAATTACATCGATACAGTCTTCCGGACATGCAACTTCACAGGCCAGGCACCAGACGCAGTCTTCAGGGTATGCGATAACCGGTTTTTTATTTTCCTCATCCCACCGGATAACATCTACAAAACATGCATTCATGCACGATTTGCATCCTTTGCATGTGTCCATATCTATTTTTATTTCTTTAATCCATTTGAGTTCCAGAATATCCATTTTAAAGCGTCTCCTGTTTTATACGTAAATAATACGAGAGCCATCTTTTTTAATCTTTAATGAGGCCTGGCGATTGATCGAAGGATCAGGGACCGCCTGCCAGATCCCCCACAGGGCGGGCAGGAAATTTTTAAAGGTACTTACTTCTGCAATATTATGTGCAGGCCACCCGCCGCCGGTCGGTTTTTTACCGCTCGGGTGTTCAGGCATTTCGGATGCAGGTCGTTCCGGTCCGCTTCCGGGAGGGGGCCCTGGTATTCCATGCATGCAGGAACGCATTTTACATCCGCCGGGGATTTCTTCCCACTGGTGAGAAAGCATGACAAATGGCTTTGTCCCGGGTATTTCTCCTGTTGTCCCTGCTGTAAGAAGATGCTCATAGGTCCAGAAATCCTTCTGCTCGCCGGTTCCTATATTCGGGTCTACCCATTCAATCCTGAGGTCCATAACAGGACTGAAATCTATACTCTCCCTGGCAATCTGGACTGCACCTATATGGCCGTTCAGCGGCGGCTTTCTCTCCCACTTAAACCCCTTGTGCTCGTCAGGGCACCAGAGCTCATATCCTTTTTCCATATTGACCCACCACCAGTCGATCATTTCGGCAGTAACACCGGGAATGACATGATCGACAACCATCCAGTTTTCAGGATATTTTTTTTCTTCCATTTTGTTTTCTCCTGTAAATTATTTAATGTTGCCTGATGCCCGTCAGCTATATTATGCTACACCCGCGGAAAACATAAATACTGTACAATGGTGCAGCAAAAAAAGTCAACCGAAAAAATGGTAAAAACTGCCGGTTTTGTCAGCCTTTCAAAAAGGTATTGAATTAGTAAACTTTTAAGTATAATCACCAGGGAAGCGGCAGCAGACAACCCGGAAACGATAGAGGATATTCAGACTATGGTTCAGCAGAAGATAACAAGAAAATTAGGCAAACAGCCCAGGGATGTAAGTGAAAAAACCAAGCAGACAGTGCTGAAAGCAGCGCTGAAAATATTTGCCCAGAAAGGATTTGCGAATGCAAAGCTGAGAGATATTGCCTCTCTTGCAGGAACTACTCACAGCCTCATAAGGCACCATTTCGGATCAAAAGATGATTTGTGGAAAGCAGTGGTTGATTACGGTTTGGATATACAGGAGAAAAAAATATTAAAAATAATCGAATCCCGGGGATCAGGTGATCCTGTTGAACTTTTCAAAGATTTTATAAAATCTTTTGTGTCAACGATATCTAAAAATCCCGAGCTTTCCAAGATCATGCTGCATGACAACAGCAGAACCAGTCCGCATCTTGAATATCTCATAGAGAGACAGAAAAAACTGCACTCGATCGTTGAACCTGTTTTTAAAAATGCCCAGAGATGCGGGTATTTTACAGATTATGACCACGACAGTTTTCTTGTTTACGTGCGCGCACTTGTTGAAACCCCCATTGCCACAAGGGATATAACCAATCGGCTTATAGGAGAGGATATATTATCAGGAAAAGGTATCTCAATTCACACAGATCGAGTATTGAAATTCCTCTTCCATAAGGTATGATGAAAGAAATTTATTTTCTGTCTTTTTATTTATATTCTTAATCTAATTTTTTTGCCGTTTTAATTCAATAATTTCCGATTAAGAAATTGCATTTAATGGATGCGATGAAGTTCCGGTGATGCTCTTTTATCGCTTATTCCAAATAATATGAAGAGGTGTTACAAATGGGTGAATATGATTGGCTGTTCCATAAATTTGAAAAACATGAGACTCACACCGGAGGCATGTTGCCGCCGGTACA
The DNA here is from genome assembly GCA_963815145.1 of uncultured delta proteobacterium. Taxonomy (GTDB): domain Bacteria; phylum Desulfobacterota; class DSM-4660; order Desulfatiglandales; family HGW-15; genus JAAZBV01. The sequence goes on along the minus strand of CAWFFS010000017.1, from coordinate 131,248 downwards.
GGCTTATTTTCGCGGTGAGTCCTGCATAACCGGCGCCCAGATATATTTGCCCTATCGGGCGTATATGAAGCCTGGCGTAATTGACCCTGAACCGCATTTTCATCGCGACGAAGAATATCTCGCTTTTGTGGGACACGATCTACGAAATGCGTTTACATCTTTTGACGCGGAAATTGAGCTGTGGCTGGGTGAAGATATCGACAACATGGAAAAGATTGTGATCTCAAAACCCACGATGATTCGAGTGCCGCAGTTCTATTGGCATGGACCTGTTGAGATCAAGCGGCTCGGAAAGCCTTTGTTTTTCCAGCCGGTGCTGTTCAACAGCAGATACTATGCTATAAAGAAAAGAAAAGACTCATTGGGAAAAACATATTTTGAGACTATAGTTGAGGGAATTACACCATGCAGGCTGGACAATTCGGCCGTATGCTCGTTTTGCGGGAAATGCAGTGAAACACCTATGGGGAGTTAAAAAATGTCCAGATATGATCACTTAATTCATGAATTCGAAAAACAATATAATTACTGGGGTGATTTTATGCCTCCTTATCAGGCATATTTCCGCGGTCATGATTGCATGCCCGATTCAAGTTTTTATGCAAGTTACAGGTGTTATATGAAAGAGGCGTTTGTCGACATCTGGTCCAATTTTCACTCTGAAGAAGAGTATTTATGTTTTACCGGATATGATATGGTCGATCCCTGGGGGTCCTTTGATGCAGAAATCGAGTTCTGGATCGGGAGTGAGCTTGACAAACTGGAAAAACACATAATTACTGAACCGACCATTGTCAGGATCCCGCCATACACCTGGCACTGCCCGCTTGAGTATAAACGTGTTACCAAACCCGTATATTTTCAAGTTCTGAGTATGAGAGGAAAGTTCGGCCCGTTTCTCCAAAGAACAGACGCTGACGGCAGAACATACGTCGAATATATCGGCTCAAAAGGACATAAACCTTGTGCGCTGGATGAATCAAAACAATGCACCTTCTGTGGTAAGTGCTTTAAGCAGTCATTGCCTCCTGACACGCCTAAAAACGCAACAGAAGCAGCCGCAAGGTATAAAAGATAGGCGAAAAACCAGGGGACAATTGTGGAAGCTTTTATTGGTCATGCTTTCTCCGTATTCATGGGATTCTTCGCAATCATGAATCCCATTGCCAATACACCCGTGTTTCTGGGGCTTACTGCCGGAGACGATTCTTTGGTCAGGCGCAAGATCGCTGCAAAGGCGTTAATCGTGAGCCTGGTGATCATTGTAATTTTCTCGGCGGCAGGCAAGCTTATATTCGAGCTCTTTGGTATTACCCTGCCGGCTTTTCGCATCATGGGCGGAATTCTGGTTGCAATGATAGGTTACCAGATGCTGCACGGCGGGGAGCACTCCCCGGTTCAGCATCCCAGCGAGAAAGACAGGCAGATGAGCCTGGAAGCTGAGCTGGAGGTCGCTATCACACCGCTGGCCATGCCGATACTCGCAGGGCCGGGAACCATAGCCACTGCCATGAACTTCGCATCGGCAGGTGGCCTATCCGAATTTATCGTGACTGTCGTTGCATTCTTCGTACTCTGTGTCATAAGTTATGTATTCTTCATATCGGGTGAACGATTAGTCAGATACATCGGAGACAACGGCATCAAGGTGGTTACGCGGCTGATGGGCCTGATTCTCGCTGTAATCGGAGTACAGATGCTTATTCACGGTATTGGCGGCGCTATCATCGAGTTCCATAAGATGGGGATTGGCTGATGCGGGCAGAAGCAACGGAGGCTGGCCTTCACTTTTTACAAAAAACATAATACCCGGACTTCATGTTTCAAAGCCCGGGTATTTTTTATGTTCCATTCTGCCAGTATTATTGTCCTGTCATACAAAACCCGATGGTGATAACATCTGCTGCCAGGGTCGAGGTTGCGTCATCAAATTGTCCCACAGCATTAAATCGCCTGGCGAGATAACCTTCTCCGGTTAACTCTTCGATGGCGGCCGTAAAATCTTCAAACACAGTAAAATTCTCGGTTATTCCATCGTGGTTCAGGCTGTACAGTCCCTGGCCGTCTGCACCGGGAATTATTGCCGGAGCTTCCGGGAGATCCAGGAGATCTGTTACAACATGCCCTCGTACCAGGTTATGCAGTCTGCCAATCCCCTCCAGGTTTAATACAAGGCTGTTCGGTGATATTTCAGTAAAGGGTGTATCTGTTGGCGGATCCCAGCTGACTTTTATAAATGCCTTAAGGTCAGTGACATCAATAAGGCTGTAGGCAGAAAAGTCGGGCGGGGCCATGCCAAAGGGTTCAACGAATCCGTTCAACCTGATTGGCGCACTATCATAAATGCCTGTCAGGTCCATAGTTGCGGTAAAAATTTCATAATTTTGAGGATCGGCATCATATTCAGGTGCAGTTCCTGTTCCGGTAAAATCAAATGTGTTGACCAGGTATTTACCGATGGATTGAAGGTCAATATCAAGCTGTGCCACCGGATCATTCTCATCAACAGAGTTAACCGTTCCCCGGACCGTTGTCAGCATCATGCGAATAAATATTACACAAATCGATTTTTACTCCATCATTTCAGACAGTTGCACTTATCTGATCCTGTTGGCTTTTCTGTGTTGTTATCCTTCTCTTTTTTTATTAAAAAGAATGAACCGGTTCCTGTGTATCCACCGGTATGGTAAAACCGGCACCATGCCGGAGAACCATATGATGTACAATTAATATAAACCGATCGAGGTATTTACAGAACATGGATGATAAAACTGTTATGAACGAAACCATTCAGGAACTACAGGAAGACATTAAACAACTGAAAGCTGAATTAGCCGAACGGGAGGCGGCCTTGCCCGCGCATTCCGTCAGGCCTCACCAGCTTATGGCAATCGAAGACCTGGAAGAAGAGATCTCCATGAAAGAAGAGGTCCTTAACGCCCTGTCATAAACATCCAGTGTTTTCTGTTAAAGGAAATACTACAGGTGTTTTATTATCGGGATATATAGTGCATGATATGAGAATTTAATAAGAAAGAAAAAATGCTTAATATTTACATCGATGCTGATGCATGTCCTGTAAAACAGGAGGCCTATCGCGTTGCAGGCAGGTTTAAGCTACGAGTTTTCCTGGTTTCAAACACGTTTATGCGCGTTCCGGACAATAAACTTATCAAACCTGTTATTGTTGATGACGCCCCTGATGCGGCTGATGACTGGATCGTGGAACAGTCTTCAGAGGGTGATATTGTGATAACCGCGGATATACCCCTTGCCAGCCGCAGCCTGAAAAAGGGGGCTTGTGTAGTCAGTCCATCGGGTAAATATTTTACTCAAGACAATATAGGTGAGATACTTGCATCCAGAAACCTTATGGCCGATCTCAGAGACGCCGGAGAGATTACCGGAGGTCCGGCACCCTTTACAAAAAAAGACAGGTCCAGTTTTCTACAGCGGCTTGATGAACTGATACACTCGATACTTCGAAAATTCCCTGACCGATAATTTCTAATATTTTTATTTATACAAACTCAACCTGTGGCTCGGTCTCCGCTTCCTTCATGAACAAAATTCCTAAAATGATACCGTTCGGCAGGGATGATAATAAGCCGATTAAAATCAGAAATACTGATAACATAAAGGCAGAGCTGATCAGGCTTATAACCGCATAGGTCCGAATCAGACTGGATGACTCGTAATTTATTCTGAGAAGACGTATTCCAAAAATAATTCCGATAATCCCTGCCATCTGACACTGCTGCTTTATATATAGGAAAACAGAAGATTATGGTTTATAATGTTTAGAATTACTGTCTATAACTTTTAATAATATTTGCTGTTCGTAAAATAAGGGAAAAGGCAGAGCGATCCATTAGGGTGTTTCCGCATCAGGATCAGTATTTAAGCATGTTTATCATCAGGAGTAAATCATGAGCATAGATACTACCATTTACGTCCGTTCCAGAACATGGATATCCGCCTACCTTGACGGGCTGCAGATGCTGACCGGCGCCGGACTTATCCTTTTCATGTGGAGTCATATGGTGCTTGTGGCAAGCGTGAATCTAGGTGCAGGCACCATGAACGCCCTGGCCCGATTTTTCGAGCATACCTACATAGCCCAGGTCGGAGGCCCTGTAATAGGGTTTATATTTCTCCTCCACTTTGTGCTTGCCGCGAGAAAACTCCCGTTTCGGCTGGAGGAACAATCCTCCATCTGGAAACATGCAAGGATGCTTCACCACACCGACACATGGCTGTGGCTTGTCCAGGCCGGAACAGCCATGATCATCCTTATTATGGGCGGTATCCATATGTGGACGGTGCTCACGGATCTGCCCATCACGGCCCAAAAAAGCGCGGCAAGGATACAGGGCGGTTTCTGGATGGTATTCTACCTGATACTGCTGCCCATGGTCGAACTCCACGTGGGAATAGGTTTTTATCGTATTGCTGTAAAGTGGGGCTTCATAAAACGTAAGACCAGAAAAGGCTTTAAAAAGACAGAAAACATCATTACTGCTGTTTTCCTCTTTATCGGCCTGGTTACACTCTTAAATTTTTATTTTCTGATCCGTGTGAATTAACTCCGGCGGATAAAAAGGGGTACTGTCAATTGGAGACTATCTATACTGATCTTTTATCCGTGGGTGCCGGGCTTGCCGGAGAAAGGGTGGCAGTGGAGGCCGCGGCTGCAGGATTCCAGACCATCTGCCTGAGCATTGTACCTCCAAGACGAAGTCATTCATCCGCTGCCCAGGGAGGGATGCAGGCATCTCTGGCTAACTGTGCAATGGGAAAGGGTGATAACCCGGATATCCATTTTGAGGACACTGTCAAGGGATCCGACTGGGGGTGCGACCAGGAGGTGGCGCGTCTTTTTGTGGAAACCGCACCGACCGCTGTCCGCGAGATGGCTATGTGGGGAACACCCTGGAACAGGGTTGTGCCTGGAAAATCCACCTATTTCAAGGGAGGAAAGCAGTTTGAAAAGGTGGAAGACAAAGAAAACAAAGGGCTTATAACTGCGCGCAATTTCGGCGGCACAGCCAAATGGCGAACCTGCTACACCTCTGACGGTACAGGGCATACACTCCTTTATACCATGGATAATAAGGTTGTGGAGCTGGGGGTCACTGTTCATGACCGTGTTGAGGCAATTTCACTTATCCATGACGGAGAAACATGCATGGGAGTGGTGGCCCGGTGTCTGAAGACAGGCAGGCTGAGGGCCTACCTGGCAAGAGCTACCCTCATTGCCACGGGAGGTTACGGCAGGATCTACAGGGAGACCACCAATGCGGTTATAAATGACGGCGGAGGCGCCATTATAGCACTGGATACGGGCATTGTGCCCATGGGAAACCCAGAGGCCGTTCAATTTCATCCGACAGGTATTGTACCCACACACATACTGGTTACCGAAGGCTGCAGGGGTGACGGCGGAACATTGCTGGATGTGCATGAAAAACGTTTCATGAACGAGTATGAACCGGAAAAGGCGGAGCTGGCTTCAAGGGATGTTGTTTCCAGATGGATGATTCACCATATAAGAGAGGGGCACGGCGTGCCGGGACCATATGGTGACCACCTGTGGCTTGATATACGTCACCTGGGAGCAGAGCATATCAACACCAAGCTGAGAGAAGTAAAGGATATCTGCAATAATTTTCTGGGCGTGGATCCTGTTACCCAGCTTATACCCGTAAGGCCTGCCCAGCATTATACCATGGCAGGAATACGGACCGATAAAGACGGTGCCGTCTACGGGCTGAAGGGGCTTTTTTCTGCTGGAGAGGCTGCCTGCTGGGACCTGCACGGGTTCAACCGTCTTGGAGGAAACTCCCTTGCCGAGACAATAGTGGCAGGCCGCATTGTAGGTAAACATATAGCTGCATTCCTCGGTGGTTATGAGTGCCGGTTCAACACTGCAGCAGTAAGGGATCAGGCAGTAAAGGATGAAGAACGCATTGCAAGGCTTGTATCGGGCAAAGACGGTAACGAAAATGTCTATTCCGTACGCAATGCCATGCAGGATGAACTCATGGACAGGGTGGGAATTTTCAGAAATGAGAAAGATCTCCGGACAGCTGTCGATAACCTTCAGGAGATATACAGCCGTTCGGCCAGGGTCGGACTTCATTCAACAGGCATCGGTGCGAGTCCCGAGCTGGAACTGGCAATCAAGATCAGGGGTATGGTCAGGCTTGCCCTCTGCACAGCCTATGCGGCACTTACGCGTACCGAAAGCCGCGGATGTCATGCCAGGGAGGATTATATCGCGAGGAATGACCGTGACTGGCTCAGGCGCACACTTGCTACATGGAAGGAGCGCAACGAACTCCCCACCCTTGATTATGAACCTTTTTCCAAGAAAATGGATCTCCCTCCCGGTGAAAGGGGTTACGGGTCATGTGAAATTATAGGTTGTGATGATGAGGAAATTGGAGACTGATATGGCCAGAAAACTGAAATTCAATATATTCCGCTACAATCCGCAGGATCATCAGTCAGTTCCGCACACAGACATCTTTTCTCTGGATGAAACGGACAAGATGACACTGTTCATCGCCCTGACAAGGATCAGGGAGGAACAGGACCCGTCCCTTGCATTTGACTTCTGCTGCCGTGCCGGGATTTGCGGATCCTGCGGTATGGTGATAAACGGAAGGCCGGGCCTTGCCTGCAAGACCCTGACAAGGGACCTCCCTGACGAGATCACCCTGATGCCCCTGCCTGTATTCAAGCTGGTGGGAGACCTTTCCGTTGATACGGGCACCTGGTTTCGTGCCATGAATGAAAAAGTTGGGTCATGGATTCACTCGGACCTGGAAACAGACCCCGCGCAGCAGGAAGAACGCATGGACAACAAACTGGCGGAGGAAATCTATGAGCTGGAGAGATGCGTAGAATGCGGATGCTGTGTGGCATCATGCGGGACTGCCAACATGAGGGAAGACTTTATAGGTGCAGTGGCTTTAAACCGGATTGCGCGATTTATCATGGACCCGAGGGACAGGCGTTCCGATAGGGACTATTTTGAAATCATCGGCACCGATGACGGTATTTTCGGCTGTATGGGTCTTCTTGCCTGCGAAGATGTGTGTCCCAAGGAAATACCGCTCCAGGATGAACTGGGTATGCTCCGAAGGAAGATGGGATGGACTGCCTTTAAGCAACTGTTTAATTTTCACAGATAAGCCGGTCTGATAAAAAAATCGGGGGGAATGACGGTCAGGGAACAGAGACCGGGACACCCTGCTCTTTTTGCGTTACCTGGCCAGCCAGCCCCCATCGATAACCATCTCTGCACCCGTGACCATTCTGGACTCGTCAGAGGCAAGATATAGAACGCCATAGGCAACGTCGATCGGTTTTCCTAATGTACCGATCGGATGGGCATTTTCCACGGTTTCTCTGATAATCCTGTCCTGCAGCATGCCGGCTATCATTGGTGTTTCCATGGCGCCGGGATGGACCGAGTTAACGCGGATGTTATAGTTCCGGCCCGCCTTCGAACACTCTAAAGCCGCTGCCTTGGTAAAGGCTCTGATTCCACCTTTAGCCGCGCAATAAGCGCTGGTATTGTCGACCGTGCCTACGATACCGACAACAGAGGACATGTTGATAATTGAACCGCCTCCCGTCTCTCTCATGGCCCTGATGGCGTGTTTGGTCCCCAGAAAAACACCATCCAGACAGATACTCATAAATCTTCGCCAGTCTTCGAGGGGGGTATCCTCAAGTTCCTTCACATATTGAATTCCGGCATTGTTTACAAGGACATCCAGTTTTTGAAACTCTGAAAGGGTTTTTTCTATTGCATTCTCCCAGTCTGTTTCTTTGGAGACATTGAGCTTTACAAATAGAGCTTTTCCGCCCTCTTTGTGTATTTTTTCGACTACTTCCTGTCCACCGCCTTCATTGATGTCTGCGACAACGATCGCGGCGCCTTCTTTTGCCAGTAATAATGCGCTCGCTTCCCCGAGTCCGCTTGCTGCACCAGTAATAAGAGCTGTTTTACCTTTAACGCGGTCCATTTTTTCCCTCCCGGTAAAATATGCGAATCCTTTTCAGTAAAATCCTGTAATCAATTTTTTTTTAAGTCAACGGAAACAATCGCCCGGATCTTGGCTCCCCGCATCCGACGCATTCAGTGTCATACCAGCTCATGGGCAGGCCGCACCCGGGACAACGCCAGCGTTCTTCTTCGTACTTGACCCATTCCCGGACGCCCATCTCACGTATTTTTTCAAGGTTTGGCAGGTATTCCCCACGATGCAGATAATGGCCCATGTTAATTAAATTAGTGATACGATAACATGGCAGTTCCTCACAGCCGGAACAACGGAAATTATCCTGGTTCTTCAATGCGTGCAGCCTTATATCGCATTTTTGGCAATGGCCGGCAAGCCTGCCGCCGCTCAGGCAGCCGTCGCAAAGAAGGCCATCCATCCAATTCGAAGGCGGAATTCCCTTCAGCGCCTTCGCCGGTCCGGATGAAAGTTTTTTTTGTTGTCTCATTTTAATTTGCTCTTCATCGCCGTGTTTTGCCATGTAGGCCGGGCATGCTCCGCAATATGTTCCGCATGCGGCTGCCAGATATTCTTTACCTATACCGGTCATATCAGATTTCCCTCCTTCATTGTTATGTTTCGGAGTCCCTGCAGGATCTGCCAAAACTTCTAATGGAAGACATGCACAACAAACCGCTGCACCGGCTACCCCTTTAACAAACTTTCTTCGAGTTATATCCCCGTTATCAAAATCCATATCCGCTCACGCTCCTTTAAGAATGCCTGTCTTAACGCCCTTTTTTTATGTGGCCCCATAATTTAGAGTGGCGGTGAGACATCCATTATTTTTTATATACTGCATAAGAGCGGACTACAACGTCGCTGCTCGCTTTCACATCTATCAGGGAATCCAAAGCCAGGCCATTCGGCAGGCGTGATTTGAGACGCTCCTGCACAGCCTTGCCGGCCTTTTTCAGGTCTTCCGATTTTTCAGACAGGTAGGCGATAAGGAACGTCCCCGGCGAGTCCTTGGGATTGGCGTAGGTGTCGGTTTCCCATTCAAAGATAGCTCCTTCAGCAAGCATCTTCTCAAGCACCGGCCCAAAGAAGTTTTTGCTTAACTGATCCACTGCGTCGGCAGGTGCATCAGGCCTGATTTTATAAATCCCGACATGGACATAGGCGTTCTCGCATCGGATTGTTTTCCAGTTGTAATAGCGGCTGACGAGAATGCTGACAGGCGAAACCGCAGCTCCTGCTTTGGCGGGAACCGGGGTTATACCAATCTTTTGAAACTGGTCGCGTACCTTTTCCAGCCCGGCTCTGGACATTGACAGCCAAAAGGTGTCGTGCAGGGGATTCCCGTCATAGCCGTAGGACACAATAGTGCCTTTATCGATGGCCCGGTCAAGGATTTTCCTGGCTGCTGCGGCCTGATTTTTTCTGGCTTTCCACTGGTTTTCGGGAATATTCCACACTGCAATGTAGGAATACATCGGGTGTCTGGCCTTGATTTCGAGATCCTTCGTGCCGGCCAGTGCAGCCCCGGCAATAAATATTGTTAAAACAGACAACAGTGAAAGGGTAATCCGCAGTTTATTGTTCCCCATGTTTCTCCTTTTTCAATTCGGGCCGCATCCCGGCATTTTGTCAATTTCCTGAATGTTATGGTTGATCATAATAAACTATTTAAGCCCGTTCAATATATAAATAGTTTTCATCCAAAGACTGTAGTTTTTAGATTCATGCAATCAATCCCCGGCATCCGGCTTCCTTTCACGCCAAACATTGAGTCAAGAGTTAAAACATGGTAACTTGTTAATTCTCCGGAAAGGAGGTGGTTTTTTAGTTCCGAAAGGGTTACAACTAACAGGGAGAAGATATTGCAGTAATTTACAGGCAGCGATAACAGACTGTGCAGGATCATATTAATGGAAGAAGACCCTCGAAGCGAATACGAACATAGATTGGAAGAGAGAAGGGCTGAGGCGGATCGTCAGGAGGCCCTGGATTCCCGCATTGCGAATCTACGCCTGTCAGTCTTCATCATGGCTGGAGTGATGGCATGGGTTTCAATACACTTTCACGTTTTTTCGTCCTGGTGGTTACTGCTCCCCTTATTGGCTTTTCTTGTCCTCGTGCAGTGGCATGACAGTGTTCGACGGAAACTTCAACGGTTAAAACGCTCCATAAAATTTTACAGGCAGGGAATCGCCCGCCTGGATGATCAGTGGGACGACCATGGGGAACAGGGAGACCGCTTCATAGATGATTTACATCCTTATGCCCAGGATCTCGACCTCTTTGGTAAAAGTTCACTGTTTCAATTATTGTGCCGGGCCCGGACCCATGGCGGTGAAGAGAAGCTGGCGGCCTGGATGAAATCTCCGGCGCCGCTGGAAGAAATACGATCCAGACAGAGTGCAGTGCTTGAACTTCGTCCCAATCTTGACCTGCGGGAAGATCTTGCTGTGCTGGGGCCGGATATGAAGGTCGGTGTGAAGCCGGAACCCTTGATTCAGTGGGCGCAACATCCGCAAATACTTCCCAACCGCTCCATCCAGGCTGCCGCAGCATTCATTTCTTTTCTGGCGATTACTTTATTGATAAGCGGACTGTACTATCGGCAACTGCTGTGGCCTTTACTGATGATCCTGGTTGAGGTGATATTTCTTTATGGTACACGCAGATCGGTCCGTACCGTGGTGCTTGGTGCGGAAAAGGCCTGCAGCCAGTTGAAGCTGTTGTCACTCGTACTTGCAAGGCTCGAAAAGGAGCAGTTTAAAACCGGCCACCTGAAAAAATTGCAAAAGGACCTGGACCACAAAGGAATTGCGCCGTCGCTTCTGATTTCTCGCCTGGACAGGTTGATAGCCTTACTCGAATCCGGACAGAACAAGTTCTTTGCTCCGATTGCCTTTCTCCTTTTATGGAAGATTCAACTGGCATTTTTTATCGAGGATTGGCCCAGGAGGTATGGGCAGGACATTGCCGGCTGGCTGGATGCAGCGGCGGAAATTGAGGCGCTCTCTTCGCTGGCGAATTATGCCTACGAAAACCCGGAGGATCCTTTCCCCGAGTTTTCCGGGCAGCCTCCCTGCTTTGACGGGCGGGGGCTTGGGCATCCCATGCTGCCAAAATCCGAATGTGTTTACAATGACGTGTGTTTTACAGGTGAAACGCGCGTGTTTGTTGTCAGCGGATCAAATATGTCGGGAAAGAGTACGCTGCTGCGGACAGTTGGTATCAACGCGGTGCTGGCAATGCTTGGAGCTCCTGTCCGGGCAAAAACCCTGAGGATGTCACTTCTGGCCATCGGTACATCCATACGGGTAATGGACTCGCTGAAAGAAGGCACTTCAAGGTTTTATGCCGAGATCACCCGTCTTAAACAGGTGGTAACTCTTGCCGATGGATCTGTGCCCGTGTTGTTTCTGCTCGATGAACTCCTTCACGGTACAAATTCGCAGGATCGCCGGATCGGTGCCGAGGCAATCATCAAAGGATTGATTCATCGGGGCGCCATAGGGCTGTTGACCACGCATGATCTCGCCCTTGCTCATATCGAGGACGCCCTGGCATCACGGATCGCCAACGTTCATTTCATTGATCACATCGAAAACGGGCGAATTACCTTCGATTATCACCTTCGCCAGGGAGTTGTCCGGAAGAGCAATGCCCTGGAGTTGATGAGATCAATCGGCCTTGAAGTCTAAATTTTAAATATAGGCGGCATGGACGAAAAGGACGAGTAACCCTTAAACAATCAAACATCTATCTTGTAATGCTTTTTTCTAAATGAAAAGGATCGGACCTCCGTTTAGCTCCTGTTCACTGAGCACCATAAAAATCTCAACTTAAAACTTGCACATTAAAACCCTGGGGAGTAAAAAGTAGCAGGGGCAGGTCCCGGTTAATTAAATACAAAACAGGTTTAACAGGATTCACCCTGTTAAATGCTGCTTTGTAGCCTGTTGTACTGGTTCAACGGGGTAAATCTTCATTCTTGACAGAACGGCGGGAATGCTGAAAACCGATGTCTCAAAGCTCCAGCGAATACTCATAGCGCTACGCAAACAACGCTTACGATCATTGCATCAATATTCAGGAGGTTCGTATGCATGAGATTAACGTAGATCAGGTTATCGACAATTCCAGATTAAACAATGTATCGCTCGGCGTCATCATTTTGTGCGGCCTTATTATGCTCATGGATGGGTACGACTATACGATCATTACAGTCGCGGCTCCCGAAATCATGAAGCGGTGGAACATCAGCCCCGGGAATTTTGGATGGGCATTTTCCGCAGCATTTTTGGGATACTTATTCGGCGCGCTGATTTTCGGCACCCTCTCTGACAAGATTGGAAGAAAAAAGACGCTTATTCTATCATCCTGTGTTTTCAGCATCGGAACCCTGCTGGTTTATTTCTCCAATTCTCTTCAAAGCCTGATTGCCATACGTGTGTTCACGGGTGTAGGGATCGGCGGTGCCGTCCCCTGCGCGTTTACGCTTACCAGTGAATACTCCCCTGTAAAGGGAAGGGGCAGATATTTATCCATCATGTTTTCGGGTTTTCTGGCGGGTGTTGTTCTCGGCGGTTATATCGCCGGCTATATGCTGGATCGGTTTGGCTGGCGTTCGCTGTTTCTGGTGGGTTTCATAGCTCCCGTTATTTCAATAATCATCTCGGGATTTATGTTGCCTGAATCCGCCCGATGGATGTCTGCGGGGAATCGAATAGTGAAATATAAAGAGACCCTTATTAAATTGATGAAACGGATACAACCGCATATTCAAATTGATGCCAATACGCAGTTTATCTCCGCTGGAACGAATAAGAAAAGCAGTTCTGTGAAAGAGCTTTTTGCCGGGAAGCTTGCATGGGTTACGCCCGTGGTCTGGGCCTTATATCTGGTCAGTTCCCTGGCGCTTTTCTTCATCGGCTCCTGGACGCCTCAGCTGTTGGTGGTCAAGGGATTCTCGGCTTCGACAGCGGCGTATATTACGGGGTCCCTCAACGTATTTATAGCCATTGGGTGCCTGTTAAGCGGCTTCTACTTTGACAAATTCGGTTTTCGATGGGGTTCGCTTCTTTATATCATAGCGGCGGTGTTCATTTTGTTCACCGGGGGGCTGGCGCAGGCCGGCTTTGTCATACTTCTTTTTATCTGCGGATTTTTTATTAATTCCGGTCATATGGATGTAACCATCCTGGCGCCTATCGTCTACCCGTCCGGGTGCAGGAATCAGGGCGCAGGAGCCGCAATAGCAGCAGGAAGGATTGGCGCGATAATAGGACCGGTTGTCGGAGGCCTTCTTCTTGATACCAAATTACCGCTGGAAACACTGCTGGGAGTGGTGGCCATTCCGCTGGTAATGGCCACTGTCCTGTGTTACATAGCAGGCCGGCAGTATGATTTCTATTTTGCTCCTTTGTATGCAGGCAAAATTCGTCCGGAGGAGAAATGAAAAACGCGCGACTGTTCCTAAATAGAGGCGATCTTGTATCTGAACAGGATCAAATCTCCATTTTGCTCTTGTTTATATAAAAAACATTGAGGAACAAATTGTATCAGATGTTGTAGGGGCGGGCCTTGCGTCCGCCCGCCTGTTCAGGTTGATGACGATTATACGATTGAATATGGTTGGGCATAATGATGTATTCATCCAATTCGACACCATCATAACAATCCGGGATATTCTACCCCATTGTTGTGCAATAATACTACCCACAGTAGATAATTGGGAATTTTTATTGCGGGCGGACGCAAGGCCCGCCCCTACATCGGTAAATATGTTTTGTCTGATTGCTGCAATGGAATTCGAAATAAAAGAATAAACTACTACGATTGACTCCGGTATTTATTACAGCCCTGCCTCTGAAAGATCAGGCCCGAGATACCCTCTTTCATTTTCACCGAGGCATCCCAGTGCGAGGCATATAATGGTCCAGAGATGAACTGTGTGGTAACCGCCTTCATAGTGCTCATTGAGATCACGGATCTGAGTGTGGCAGTTATGGCAAGGGGTAATGCAGTAATCAGCACCTGTGGATTTTATCTGGTTGAATTTTACTGATCCGAACTGATAGCGGGCATCATTAAAACCCGATTGAAGATATCCTCCTCCGCCTCCGCAGCAGTAATTTTCAGAACGGTTCGGCGTCATATCAATAAAGTTTTCTTCACCAACCACTGCTTTGACAACATACCGGAGGTCCTCGGCAACAGGATCTCCCAGTGATTTTCTTACAAGCTGGCAGGGGTCCTGAACAGTAAACCTGACCTTAAGCTCTTTGTTCCAGTCGGAGTTTACCTTTAGCTTTCCTTCCCTGATCCACTGCGCATAATACTGTATAATGCTTCTGATTTCAAAATTATGGGGAATGTTGAATTTTTTAAGTCCTTCCAGGACCGCGTACATTTCGTGGCCTCATTCTGTATTGAGCCAAACTTTACAGCCTAGCTCGTCTACTGCCTTTGCCTTGACCCTGGTTACATGCTCCCAGCTTTCAAGGTCCTCTGCAAACATGCAGTAATTTTCAGCAGCCCAGCCCTTTGTACCGTATGTCCAGTCGGCACCTGCAAGATGCAGGATCTTCCACAGGGGTACCATTTCATCGGGTTCCATGACTGGCTCTCTCGAGTTCTGGTTAAGAAAAAAACAGGCCCCCTCTTTATTGACGGGTGCTTCAAGGTCTTCCCACCCTTCCTGTTCCTCCCGTACCTCTTCAAGCATGTCTTCGACAGCAAACCGGAAGTCTTCTTCGGATACCCCCATGGCGCTGCAGGTGTCGTTTCTCAATGCCATATCGCAGGAACCGGTAATCCCCCCGGGCTTTTTCTCTTTAGGCCATGCCCGCCTTGCAAGACCCACGATTCCGGCAATATCCGCATTTGCAGGGCATACCGGTTTACATCTCTGGCACATGCTGCACATCCACACCCAGGGCGTGGTAGTTGCTTCTTCATCCATGCCGTCAGCAACCATTCGGATAAATTTTTTCGGGTCCATGTTCTCAATGCCCGTTGCAGGGCACGCAACAGCGCAGGCTTCACAGGTAAGGCAGTGGCTAAGATCGCAGCCATGAAGCAGCTCATCGGCTTTTTTCCTGAATTCGGTTTTATTTCCGGGTTGATCCTTTTCTTTTTCGTTCATAAGTTTCCTGTTTGACTGCCAGAAGCCTCATAATTAAAAGGGTGAACCTTGCGCCTTGCGCCCTGAACCATGAGCCCTGCTTTTACCCCACACACCCCAGGCTCGGATCCTGAACCACAATGGTCCGCTGCCGCCGCTTCTTTTTGACCTGGCACAGCAGGGTCTTGTAGGTCGGAAAACCGGAGATGGGATCAAACTGCTTGAGGTCGGTCAGGGCATTTATATTGGCCCTTCTCCAGGATTCCGGCCCCTGAGGGCCGCCTCCGCCCACGGGCGCATATACGTATCCTTCCTTAATGTCTTCTGTTACATTGGCCTTCATCTCCACAAAGCCCCGGACGGTTTTCACAACCACGGAATCACCTGTTTCAATATCCCTTTCAGCGGCATCCCTGGGATTCATCTGGACCATGGGATTGGGATTTCTTTCAATGAAGTCGGGTATGGCCCTTAAGCAGGATTTCATATCCGGTTTAAAGGGTCCTGTGCCAAGGATCAGCGGAAACCGTTTGAGCATCTGCGGCTGGCTCGCCGGGGTTTCGTAGGATTCTTCATATTTGGGAAGACCGTCATATCCTATCTCCTCCAGGATAGTGGATTTGATCTCGAATTTTCCGCTGGGTGTTTCAAAGCCGGGCCTGCCGTCCCTCCTGAGTTGGCCGGTTTCCCATTTCCTGTATGTCATGGGCTCTGGGTTCTTCCGGACTGCGAGCTTTGGTGCCTGTTCCATTTTCTTCCTTGTAATACCGGTACCTTTAAGCACATTGTCTAAAAGATCCATCTCTGTAGCAGGAAACTTATCTCCGTACCCGAGCCTTTTGGCAAGCTCGGTAAGAATGGTAAAGCATGGTTTGCTGTCACCCACAGGATCGATCATTCTTTCCCTCAGCCGGATGGCATTGCCGTAAAAACAGTAGGATGACTGCTCAAAGGCAGTGGTGGCCGGCAGGACAATATCGGCCCAGGCGGCATCCCGTGTAAACTGCAGGTCTATTGAAACCATGAAATCCAGTGCGTTAAAGGCCTTCTGCCATAAAATCGGGTCGGGCCATGCCGTGAGGATTGAGGCGCCCATTATAAAGAGCCCTCGTATCTTGTAAGGATCGGAATGCATGATCGCCCGGGGAAGTCGGCTGGCATGGGGCTCCCCGCCGCAGAAATGTGAATACACGGGGAAATGACCTTTACCGATGGATTTGTCATAGCCGGGGGTTGCAAGCTGGTGATCCCTGTTCAGCCGGATCTGGTTTGCATGGGGCACAAAGCACCGGCCACCCTCCACATCCAGTTGTCCTGCAAGTGCCCACAGTACCATGACGGCCCTTATGTTCTGCACACCGGATTTGGTGTACTCCAGGCCTGTGTACATTACATAGGTTGCGCCTTCGGCATCTGCAATTTCCTCTGCCAGTTCCTGTATGATGTCTTCCGGAACCCCTGTGATGCCGGATACCTTTTCCGGCGTGAATTCCTTTACATACTCTTTGAACTCTTCATATCCCAGTGTCCAGTCTTCCACAAACTCATCATCCACCAGCCCGTCCCGGATCAGGATATGGGAAAGCCCCAGGGCAAGCGCCCCGTCAGTGCCAGGTCTGATCGGCACCCACTGGCTTCCCGGCAGTTTTGCCGAAGCAGTCTGCCTGGGATCGATGACAATGATCCGTGCCCCTTCATTTGCGGCCCTGGCAATGCGGTGGAACATTTCCGGCGGGGTGGAAGTAGACGGATCTGTCCCCCAGACAATGATCAGGTCCGAATTGTCAACATCGGAAAACATATCAATATGCAGGCAGCCCACGGTAACCTTTGGCGCCAGGACTCCCAGGGCAGTGTAGCAGGGCGCCCCCACGCCGAATGTATTGGGAGAGCCAAATGGAAAAAGGATGCTGGACGCAAGATAAATCTCCGAACCTCCCAGCTGGAAGGCGTCTTTAAAGGCCCGTTCATATGTGCCCGTACCGGCGTAAAAGGCCAGGGACTCAGGGCCGCTCTCGGCCTTTATCTTCTCCATTTTTTCGGCAATGATATCAAAGGCCTCGTCCCATGATACGGGTTCAAAATCCAGTTTTCCCTTGGGACCTTTTCGTTTCATAGGCTGTTTGATCCGGCTTTCCGAATAAACGATCTGCCTGGCGCTGGCAGCCATGGGGCACAGTACTTTGCCCATGGGTGCATCCGGGTCCGGGGTGAGGTGGTCGATTTTCCCCTCGTCATCAAAATGAACGATTACCCCGCATCCGGGGCTGTGAAAACATAGTCCGCAAATTCCCTGTTTTTTCTCTGTCAAACTGATCTGCTCCTTCTATCCCTGTTCTCTCTGGCCTATAACAAACTGGGAGGTGATGTGCTCCCAGAGATTTTCTTGTTTTCCTGATCTTCCATTGTACCCGGCCGGTTTCCCGGATGCTGAATCCCGGCGAAAATATTCCGTTGCCTTCCTGGAGTATGCGGCAGACATTGTCCATGCCAAAGCCTTTGAAGGGGCCCTCGTTTCTTCCGCCCAGCCATAGATCCGGTATACTTACTGTTTCATCCCAGGAAAAGGGGTCTGAAAAGAGAAACCGGGCGTTTGTCATGTCCATGACCCGGTTGGCCTCTGCAAAATGTAAAGAGGGGTCGGGCACCTTTTCCAGAATGTTCACCGAGCTTGCCGTGGCAAACCGGTTTAAACGGAAAGGCAGGGCCATGGCATCGGCTACGATGAATTCAGCGTTTTCAAACTCAAAATCCGGGTCCAGATCACTGGCCTTTCTTTCTGTGATCTCTCCTTCCAGTATCAAATCAAATTCCAGCCGTTTATGGGTCATAAGTTTTCGGGCGGCCCGGATAAAGGAAATGGAGGTGTCTATGCCTACTGCCCTGTCATGGGTCTTGGTCATTTCAAGGGTAAGCCTTCCCACAGCGCAGCCGATATCAAGTGCCCAGCCCTTTCGGGGGCTGAATGCGGCTGCCCATTTTTTATAGGCGTCAGTTGCATCCGGGCCATTGAAAAATTCCGAATAATGGCTCCACAGGTAGGATGAGCGCATGGAAAATGAGCCGTATCCGGCCATGTTCCAGGTTATGGGCAGGGTCTTTTCCGGCACCACCACTGCAATGCCCTCATTAATCTCATACTGCCTGCCGCATTCAGGGCAGTTCAATCGGCCTTCTATGATTTCTTCATCAGTTTCCGCTTTTATATCCGCAGTCAGCATGACCTCTTTATGCCTGTTATTACCCAGACATTCCGGGCAAATCAGCTCTTTAACCAGCCATTTTTTCATATCCGCTCCTTCTTATTTCGATTCGTAAGAGTTATCTTATGAATTTAACAACACTTAATGGATTTGGCAATGGTTCCCCTTTAATTTTAATTAATGAGTTCTATGAAAAATATTTTGACAATGATATTCTCTTTTGTAGGATATGCATGAAGCAAAACAACGGAGGAAACCTGATGAGCGACAACCTGATCGTATTACCGGATGCGGATTTTATTGAAAAACTTACAAAGGAGTTCCGGGAAAGAGACTCACAACCTGATACACTCTATGTGGACGGACACATAGATCTTCCTTATTTTATGGCAGACCACGCCCCTCAAATGATTTTTGAAAATCTTGATGTGGGGCCGGTCACACCTGAAACGGTAAAGGAATCAGGCGTTAGACTCTTTGCCGCAGCCATCTATTGCCAGGATATCTATGATGATGGGATGGCGGTAGTGCATTTTAATCGCAACTACGATTTTGCACGGAAAATCCTAGAAAACATAACCATTATCAAAAGCAGGAGAGATTTATCGAATATAAAGGAAAACAAGGATGCAACAGGAACTGTCTTTCTGCTTGAAAACGCAGATGCGCTGACAGACAATCACAGCCTTGCTATTTCTCTCAGAGAACGTGGCATATATATAGTCGGCCTTACACATACGGGGAAAAACCGGCTGGCCGATGGAAATGCAGTTGTTCACTCGGATGGTATAACACCGGCCGGCAGGGAAGTTATTCATGTACTAAAGGATAATAATATCATCATCGACGTTGCACACCTTCATCCTTCATGTTTCTGGCAGCTCATGGACCTTATAGAAACGCAATGCGTGTCTTCCCATACAGGAATAAGAGACAGGTGCGATCTACAGAGGAATCTTGACCTTGAGCAGGTCAAACAGATATCCGACCGGGGAGGGCTTGTCGGCATTGCCTTTAGCCCTGAAATGCTGTCGCCCGATGGCGAGGCCGGCATTGAAGATATCTTTATTCACATAGACACGGTTGTTCAAAAATTCGGCCCTGATCATGCAGCGCTGGGCTCTGATTTTTGCGGGTTTGACAACTTTGCCACGGGCATGGAAGATCTTACGGGCGTGAAAAATTTAAAGATGCTCATGAAAGAACATGGCTACGGGGATGAGGCCATAGCCAAAATAATGGGCCTCAACTGGCTCAGGATTTATGAAGGACTGCTATAGGGGCTAAAGCTCAAAGACCATATCCATACCAACTGCAAAACATTCCAGGTCCGCACCTTTTTCAGCCGCTATCCGGTTGCAGTGTTCAACGATCCGGTCCACCTCCGTATCCGGCCTCGCCTGGTTTAAATGGAAAAGCCCGAATCTTTTTACACCTGCCCTTATCGCAAGGTCCAGGGCGTCCGTGTAGCGCGAATGTCCCCACTGCATTACATTATTATATTCCTCCGGTGTATACTCCGCGTCGTGAAACAGCACCTCGGCGCCCCTGCAGAACTTCAGGTAACCTTCGAAGGAGAGGCCTCCCCTGTGCTGATAAGCAAGTTCATTATCCGTCAGAAACACAAAATCCTTACCGCCTTCAGTGAATTTATATCCGTTTCCCATGTTAGGATGACTCAGGGAAACAGGCATAATATTGATTGGCCCCACCTTGAATGAAACGGGGCATTCCGGTATATATTGAAACGCGGCCTTAAGGTCCGAATATTCTATAGGAAAGTTGGGCCCCGACATGACCTTGCCCAGCATCGATTCTATAAATTTCTGGGCAAAGGGGCAGCCTTGCAGAAGGATTTCAACGTTATTGTTATAGATCGGCGCGAAAAAGGGAAAACCCATCAGGTGATCCCAGTGGGCGTGCGTGAAAAGCAGATCAAAAGAATATCGTTTTTCCTTCATCAGTTCGATACCGAGCCGCCTGATGCCAGTGCCTGCATCCACGATTATCAGATCGTCTTCATTTGAGCGGATCTCCAGACAGGTGGTGTCTCCGCCATATTTAATATATTCCCTGCCTGAGACAGGAACTGATCCTCTGGAACCCCAACATTTTATACGCATTTTTTAATATCTACTCCTTTTCAACGGGAAAAGTAAGATGTGCTCCATACCATCCTATAATGGTAACCAGAATAACCATGAAAAACATGAGCCCCAGAAACAGTATACTGTAGGCGGTCAGAGAGTACATGATCTCGGGATTTCTAAACCTTATAACAAAAAGGATTATTTCGGCTATGAAAAGCAGGATAGAAAAGACCTGTTTGACAAGAACCGGGGTTGAAAGCTTTGCCTGGTAATTTAACCACCATGTATAAAATCCTGTGACTATTGCAACAGGAGTGAATAGAATCCCTGCCCCAAGGCAATGAAAGGCAGTTACCTCAAACGACTTTAGCCCGGTTATCCAAAAAATCGCGTTAAAAAAAAGAACCGAAAACACAAAGACTATTGGAAAATGAATAGTCATGGGATGAGGGTGACGCCTCAGCATGGGAACCTTTGTAAGCAGTGCGGATAAGAAAGCCGGGATCTCCCTTTCCTGGCTCTCTGTCTTCAGAATGCCTGCCTGTGGAAATCTTTCAAGCACATCCGGATCATGAGGCGCTGCCTGGATCTCGGTGGTCATGTCCGCCCCGGCATGGTGCCGATTCATATGTTTTCCGGTTTTCCATAATTTGCTCCCGCCTACATCATATACCTTTCCCTTATATGCAACATAAACAGGTTTGCCATCCTCCCCGTTATTTTCTTTTAACGTGTTTTCATCAAATTCTTTCATCAACTGTACCTTTCTGTAATTTACTATTCCACATCTCTGCTTTCATCCCATAACTGGCAGAAACTGGCACGTTCGGACAATCCGCATGTTTTTGTCACCGCCCATTTTAAAGAAATCGGCGCAATGAATGTCGTTACAAAAGCCATCATTACCAGGGCCGAAAATTGATCCTGTGTCAGAAGAGGCTGGGTTATTATATTCTGTGCCATAAGTTTGTTACTCATTTCAAGAACGACCATTGCAACAACCAGTTCTACTGCGCCACGACCATTCATACCAAATCCTATAATCAACGACTCCCAGAAATTATATCTGAACAGAGCGGCACCCAGTCCGCATCCTACCACTTTACCAAGGATTGCAGTAAGAATCAGCAACGTTGAAAAGAGTATAAAAGATGCATTAAGGGAGACATGCAGGTGGAAGGAAAGTGATGCAAAAAATATCGGGACAAGAAATCCATAGCTGATTCCGTAGAGCCGGTCATTGATCACTGCATAAATTTTTTCGTCCATTATCTCCCGGCGCACGAACTGGCCTGCCAGGAATGCGCCTATTACAATATGGAGTCCGGCCAGTTCTGCCAGATACGCCATGACAAGTGCAGTGACAATGGCGAATGTAAATGCCTTTCCACCTTTGTCCGTAAGATATTTTGTAAACCTTGGGACCACAAATTCTCCCAGCAGGATAGTGATGCCAAAGAAGGCAAATACTTTTAACAAAATGACAGATACCGCCCCGACACTGATTCTGCCTGTCTGGGCAAGATTCAGCACTGTGGCCAGTGCGATAAGGGACATTATATCATCGGCTATTGCTGCGCCTATGATTATATGCCCCACCTCGCTCTTGTTGATACTCATGGAGTGAAGAATAACCGCCTGTACTGCGATAGCGGTTATGGATACTCCCATACCGATAACAAGCGCCTGATACAGGGTTGCCCCGAATGCCTTTGCGAGGATAAATCCCATTGCATAGGGCAGGACAAAACCGAGAAAGGCGACCCCGAGTGAAGGCCAGACATGCTCGAGGAGTTCTTTCGGAATCCATTTCCATGCCGGAATGGAACATGACAAAAAATATGCCAAGTTCTGCAAGCATTTCAATGACTGGAGAAGCAATAACTATACCCAAAAGCGGAGGCCCAAGGATAATCCCGGCAAGCAGTTCGCCCAGCATAGCGGGAAGGCCAAAGTGTGAAAACATTATTCCGAGGACCCATGCTACGCTGAGGATAAGGAGCAGGTTTATTATGATATCTGAAGTAATCATGGCGGCTCTGTTATTTTAGAAATAAAAGAAGTAAAGCTTTAAAAATGTTAGCAGATTCAGTATAGTGATGCAATTAAATTATCCCGGTCCATCGTCAGGGTGTTATGTTCCAGTTAAAACTGGGTCGAAAGACCTGTATCGATTTCATATGACATCTAACCGGTGCCCGGGGGCATATACGTAATATTTTCATATAACCGGAATACAATGAAAAAGAAAAAACAGTTCGAGAAAAGCACATATAGCGTTAAGAAATTATTTGAAAAGGTTGCATTTTCATATGACCTCCAGAACAGCGTACTTTCCATGGGGATGGATATAGCCTGGAGAAAAAAACTTGCCGCCATACTTGATGTTCCATCTGGCGGCCTTGTCCTGGATGCGGCAACAGGCACTGCGGAAGTGGCACTTGAGATTAAGAAACAGCACCCTGGAAACAGAATTATAGGAATCGATTTTTCTCCTTCCATGCTTGAAATAGGTGTTAAAAAGATAAGGGCTGCAGGAACCGAAGGCATGCTTCTTTCGGCGGCGGATATCTGCAATCTTCCTTTTGAAGACAACCGGTTCCACGCTATTACAATATCTTTCGGGATCAGGAATGTGGAAAATCGTCCTAAGGGCATAATGGAATTTTACAGGGTGCTCAGGCCGGGAGGGCTGTTGTATGTTATGGAATTCGCATATCCTGACAACCGGTTCATAAAATCTCTCTATTCCTTTTATTTCAGGAATATTCTGCCGCCTGTCGGAAACTTTATTGCCAGGACACCGGGATCCTATGATTATCTTGTCGAATCGGTCGATGGTTTTCCTTCGCCTGAAAATTTTATGGGGGAATTATCCCTGGCAGGCTTTAAAAAAATTGAAGTATTCAACCTTACATTCGGTATCGCAAGGATCTACAGGGGTGTAAGATGAAGACCAACTGGCCTGAGAAAGTATGGGTAAACAGCCCGGTTCGATTGTGGGTACAAAAAAGGGAGATAAAATTTTTTAAATCCTTTAGGGCACTCCCCTCCCGGGCGCGCTGTCTTGAAATAGGCTGCGGTAAAGGGGCTGCCATACCTTTGATAAAGAAGATGTTAAATGCTGATCGAGTAGATGCCTTTGACATTGATAAGGCCATGGTAAGGCTTGCACACAGGAGGCAGGACGGCCTTGTGCTGGTTGCTGATGCCCAGGATATCCCCTATCCTGATGAGAGTATGGATGCTGTATTCAATTTTGGTATTATCCATCATCTTGAAGACTGGGAAAGGGGCATCAGGGAAATATCACGTGTCTTAAAAAAATCGGGGAGTTTTTTCTTTGAGGAAATATACCCGCCGCTCTATGCCAATTTTGTCTTTAAGCGGATTCTTGATCATCCCAGAGAGAATCGATTCCACGGTGAAGAATTTCGTTCCGCAGTAAAACGCTCGGGGCTCACATTGCAAACCGGATATGTAGAAAACCGGTTCAGGATTCTGGGTGTTGCAGTAAAAGACCGGACTTAACAGAGGAGTATTTATTGCTGTCTACTTATATAAAAAAAACAAGGGTATTTGTTGTAAAAACTAAATACCTTTTCGGACTGTCAAGAACGCCTCACGCGTTACTGGATATGACAGCCCCGGCGCTTGTTGCGTTGACATGGCTGGGCACATTCCCCCCGTATCATATTATTCTTCTTGGGCTGCTTACGGTTTTCTCGGGATATACCGCGGTTTATGCGCTTAATGATGTAATGGATTACGGATGGGACAGGGAAAAAGTAAAGGATGTAGCCTATATTACGCAGGATGATGACCTGGACAGCCTGTTTGCCAGACACCCGCTCGCCCAGGGGATGCTGTCATTAAGGGAGAGTTATGTATGGGTCTTTCTGTGGACAGGACTTGCGATTATGGGGGCCTATATACTGAATCCGGTCTGCCTGCTGATCTTTTTATGTGCTTTCCTGCTCGAAACGGTCTACTGTCTCCTGTGGAAGGTAACATGTATGAAAACTGTGGTAAGCGGGGCAGTAAAATCCGCAGGTTCCCTGGCCGCTGTGTTCGCAGTGGATCCTCATCCCTCACCCGTTTTTATGATTGTGCTTTTTTTCTGGTTTTTTTTCTGGGAGATAGGCGGGCAAAACGTACCTAACGACTGGGCTGATGTTGAAGAAGACCTGAAGTTGAACGCAAAGACTGTTCCTGTGCGTGTGGGCGCCAGAGGATCAAAACTGATAATAGTATCAACGCTCATTGTTTCGATAATATTAAGTGTATTTCTATTGGTTCTGGGGCCCTTCAGATCCAGTATCCCTGTTATCGGCGGATGGCTTCTTGCCGGGATTTATTTTCTTGTAATACCGGCATTAAAACTCTTCAGGTCCGAAGACAGAAATGACGCCCTTGCACTGTTCAACAGATCGAGTTACTACCACATCACTTTACTGGCAGTAACAACAATCGGTATTGTATTAAAATTTTTAAAAGGGTAAACAGCCGTGATAGATATTTGGCGCAAAATTCATGTATAAATCCAAATACTTCGGATTACCCTGTCAAATACATAATTGACCCTATTAAAAAATTGATCGTTTTGAAGTATGGTCATGCAGTAAAAAAGTGAATGGAAAACCGGATCCGTGAATCTGCAAAAATTTACATTAACACGATAACATAAAGAATACGCCGGTACAGCAAGAGATAAATGAAAAAAATCATCAGATTAATTTTTACTGGAATAGTGTCACTTGGTATGGTGCTGATGCTCACTGGCTGTGATCAGCTACTGCTGTTTAATCCCAAAGGCCCTGTCGGCAGTTCCGAACGTTCCCTTATAATAATAGCGTTCGCCCTGATGCTGATTGTAGTCATCCCGGTTTTTGTCATGGCTTTCTGGTTTGCGCTAAAATACAGGGCGTCAAATAACCGTTCGGACTATGCGCCAAAATGGGATTATTCCGCTGCAATCGACTGGGTAATCTGGCTCGTACCTGTCGCGATTGTTACGGTACTGGCCTATCTGGCATGGTCCAGCACCTTTAGCCTTGATCCCTATAAACCCATTCATTCCGAGAATAAACCGCTTCGTATCGAAGTCGTTTCCATGGACTGGAACTGGCTGTTTATCTATCCCGATCAGGACATCGCGGTTGTAAACAAGCTTGTTTTTCCTGCCGGAGTGCCTGTCAGTTTCAAGCTGACTTCGTCTACTGTAATGACCTCCTTTTTCATACCTCAACTGGGGAGCCAGATGTATGCAATGGCCGGCATGCAGACACGGCTTAACCTCCTGGCTGATGAACCGGGGAGCTATACCGGACAGAACCAGGAATTCAGCGGCAAAGGTTATACTGATATGCATTTTAAGGTCACAGTTACTTCTCCCGAGCAATTTGAAAGCTGGGTAGAGAGGGTCAGGCAGTCTCCGGACAAACTGGACCTTGCCCGGTACAAGCAGTTGAGTAAACCGACAAAAGGCGGCCTGGATATTCGGTTTGCCTCTGTAAAACCGGATCTGTTCGAATATATAGTGAGAACTTATATGGGGTGGATGGGAAATAAATCCGGGCAGCATATGCATATTGATAAAAATAAAATGTAACGCCGGTGCGGAACATTAGTCAAATAATCTGAGACATCTACAAAGAGAGACAAAGAAGGTGAAAATATTTGGAAAGTTGAGCATATCGGAGATTCCCTTTGACCAGCCGGTAACCATTGGGGCAGTTGCGGGGGCCCTGTTCATGGGGCTTGTTATCCTGGGATTGATTACCTATTACCGGAAGTGGCCATACCTCTGGAAAGAGTGGCTGACCAGTGTTGACCATAAGAAAATAGGTATAATGTATATCATTTTAGCCCTTATCATGCTCTTAAGGGGATTTGCCGATGCACTCATGATGCGATCTCAGCAGGCCATGGCGGCAGGAACGTCGCAGGGCTACCTTACCCCGGATCATTTTAACCAGATATTCAGCGCCCATGGTACTATCATGATTCTTTTCATGGCCATGCCCTTTCTTTCCGGATTGATGAATATAGTCGTCCCCCAGCAGATCGGTTCCCGTGATGTGGCGTTTCCCTTTCTAAATTCCGTAAGTCTCTGGCTGACGGCAGCAGGGGCTATGCTCGTTATGGTTTCTCTGGGACTGGGTGAATTTTCAAAGACCGGCTGGACAGGCATTGCTCCTCTTTTCGAGAAGCAATACAGCCCGGGAACAGGAGTTGATTACTGGTTGTGGGCCGTCCAGATCGGCGGAGCCGGGTCTCTTATGACCGGTATAAATTTTCTGGTAACCATTATAAAAATGCGTGCACCGGGCATGAAATTCATGCGTATGCCGATGTTTGTCTGGACATCACTGACCACCGTTACACTCATGATTCTGGCCTTTCCGGTCCTGACCGTTGCCCTTGCACTTTTGTCCCTTGATCGGTATCTGGGCATGCATTTTTTTACTAACGGCCTGGGCGGAAACATGATGCTCTATAACAACTACTTCTGGATGTGGGGCCATCCCGAAGTATATATCGTGATCCTGCCGGCCTTCGGTGTTTTTTCGGAGGTTGTAGCCACCTTCTCCGGGAAACGGCTGTTCGGGTACAAGTCTCTGGTATATGCAACACTGGCGATCATGCTCCTGTCTTTCATGGTCTGGCTGCATCATTTTTTCACCATGGGAAACAGCCCTGAAGTCAACACCTTTTTCGGTATTACAACAATGTTGATCGCAATCCCTACAGGTGTAAAGGTTTTTGACTGGCTTATGACCATGTATCGCGGCCGCATCCACTTCACTACGCCAATGTATTGGACCATGGGATTTCTCTGCACCTTCGTAATAGGCGGGATGACCGGTGTACTGATGGCGATGCCCCCGGCCGACTATGTTGTACATAACAGTCTTTTTCTTATTGCCCATTTCCACAACATGCTCATCCCGGGAACCCTGTTCGGTTTTTTAGCAGGCTATACCTACTGGTTTCCCAAGGCGATCGGATTCCGTCTCGATGAGAGGTGGGGCAAACGTGCATTCTGGTGCTGGATCGTAGGATTCTACCTTGCATTCGGGCCACTTTATATACTTGGATTCATGGGTATGCCGCGACGTATGCAGCATTACTGGAACCTGAGCTGGCAGCCCTATCTGCTGGTTGCTGCGGGAGGCACCCTTCTGATACTCGCAGGCATTATTTTTCTGGGGATTCAGCTCTTTGTCAGTATCCTGAACCGCGATGCCAATTGAGACCTGACCGGTGACCCTTGGAACGGACGCACACTTGAATGGACAACATCTTCACCTCCGGCCGTGTACAATTTTGCAATTATTCCCGAAGTCCACAGTATCGATGCCTTTACCGAAATGAAGGAAGAAGGGAAAGCCTTCAGGCTCCTGGCGCAATATGAAGATATTCATGTGCCTAAAAATACGATCCTGGGCCTGGCTACGGGAGCAACAGCCTTTTTGTTCGGTTTCGCCATGGTCTGGTATATCTGGTGGCTTGCCATTGTCAGCATACTGGGCGTGACCATGGTTGTAATTATTCGCTCGGCTGACGATGACACAGAAACTGTCATATCCGAAGACCAGGTAAAACGGACGGAAGAAGCGCACTTCAGGCAAATCCAATCATCCCGCGAGCAGGCACAGGAAGTTCTGTAATAATAACTTACACCGGAGATAACCATGATAAAATCAAATTCCATGACCATCGACTCTGATATCAGCGGGCTGGTACATACAGACAACGAAGATATCCACACCTTCGGTTTCTGGATCTATCTCATGAGCGATCTCGTCCTTTTTTCCGCGCTTTTTGCGACATATGCCGTTCTTGGCCGCAATTATGCCGGAGGCCCAACAGGAAAGGATCTTTTCAGCGTACCTTACCTTTTCATCGAAACCATGTTTCTGCTTGTGAGTAATACATGCTGCAGTTCGGCTATACGGGCCGCAGAAAAATCAGGTAAGACAAGGGTTCTGTCCTGGCTTGTGCTGACATTTATTCTGGGCCTGGGATTCGTATCAATGGAAGTGAATGAGTTCTATAATCTGGTCATGGAAAACAACGGGCCCTCACGCAGCGGTTTCCTTTCGTCTTTTTTTGCCCTGGTTGGGACTCACGGTTTTCATGTGACAATCGGATTAATCTGGATAGGTGTAATGTCAGGACAGGTAATGGCAAAAGGATTAACCGTGCATGTACGGTCCCGGTTGATAAGGCTGGGCATGTTCTGGCATTTCCTGGATATCGTGTGGGTAGGTGTATTTTCGCTGGTTTATCTTATGGGGGTTTTATAGATGCATAGTAAATATCCTGAAAATGAAAACCATGCAATGGAGAGAAGATTTACAGGCCACCGGGCCGGATTTGTTTTTTCCATTTTATTAACCGCTGTTCCCTTTATTCTGGTTTATGGAAGACTGTTGTCGCGTAACCTTATCCTGGCGGGAATATGTGCGGCAGGCATCATACAGATACTGGTGCAGCTGCATTATTTTCTCGGGGTCGGAGGTTCAAAGAAGGAACAATGGAACCTGATTACCCTCATCTTTACGGTCCTGATCATGGCGATTTTTATAGGAGGTACACTTTGGGTGATGTTCACGCTCAACTCACGTATGATGTGAGCATAACTGAACATATAAAAAATTACTGGCTCGTAATCAAACCGCAAATCATTCTGGGTAACGTGACAACAGCCGCGGGAGGATTTTTTCTGGCTTCAGGCGGGTCTGTAAATATAAAGCTATTTATTTCCTTAATGACAGGCTTATCCCTGGTTATAGCATCGGGCTGCGTTTTCAATAACATCATTGACAGAGACATAGATCGGGACATGTCACGGACAAGGGAACGCGTTATGGCACGTAATGCCATCTCTCCCGTAAATGCCGTCATATATGCACTGGCGCTGGGGATCCCCGGTGTTTCAATACTTTTAATGGGGACCGGCAGGCTGTGTGCCTCTCTTGTGGTCCTTGGATTCACGGTTTACGTGGTATTTTACAGCTTTTATCTTAAACGCCGTTCGCTTTATGCCACCTATGTGGGAAGCATTGCTGGAGCAATTCCTCCTGTTGCAGGCTACTGCGCTGTCACAGGTCATTTTGATCCGGGGGCGGGGATACTTTTACTTATTTTTGTTTTATGGCAAATGCCGCACTGCTATGCCCTTGAAATCGTAAGATCCGGGGATTATCTCGCTGCCGGCATACCTGTTGCCCCTGTAAGATTGGGAACCCGAGCTGTAAAGCGGCATATCATTTTTTTTGTATCTGCCTTTCTGGCTGCATCCATAATGTTAACCCTGACCGGATATGCCGGATACTTTTACCTTGGGGTCATAACAGCCATTGGGGCGGCCTGGCTCTGCATCGCTTTTATGGGATACAAAGTGTCTGATGACAGGCGATGGGCAAAACTGATGTTTCACTTTTCTCTTATCTGTATTCTTGTCCTGAGTTTTATGATGTCAATAGACTACAAATAGAAGCCAGCTTTTAGAATACTAAGGAGCTATTATTTTTCCTTTTTCCGCCTTACGGATAATATCCGTGATAATCAATTGTATTTCTTCGGGTGAGAGCTTATGCTTGAAGGCCGGCATGGCAAGGCCAAAAAACTTCCCGTTCCTTATTGTCTTTGCCATCTCCTCATCCGTGGTATCCTGCCGCCATTTTTTGTCTGTAAAGTCCTGCCCTTTTAATTTTTTACCATCCGCACTTACGGCTGAACCATCCGGGCCATGGCACTTGACACAGTGATTCTGGAAAAATTTTTTCATGTCTTTGACTTTAGCATCCTGTGCCTGTGAGGAAGCAATACAAAGGGCTAGAAACATGATAAAGATCAATACTGTTGATATTATAGTCAGTTTGTGTTTGTTGGGGCCTTGAATAATTTGCCGTGTCATTTCGATTCCTCCTGCCTTTATCCCATTTTAATTGAAAAAAATCGGAAACATGCCCTATGCCAGGTTGTTAAAACGAAAAATCATCTATCCTGATCCAAGGCCTTTATTATACATGAAGATAATGCATGGTGGCAAAGCTTAAAATAAAAAAATCGACTTAACTCACGCAAACCTCATGGTAAAAATACTCCCCTTATCAACCACGGATTTTACTGTTATGGTTCCCTTGTGCAGTCTGACGATTCGTCTTGAAAGGCTCAGCCCTATACCTGATCCCTTTTCCTTTGTTGTAAAGAACGGAATAAATATTTTTTCAAGTGCCTCCGGTACAATACCCACTCCATTATCCTCAACTGTTATGATTATCGTTCCTTCAGGACCCAGAAAAGCCTTCAGGGTAATGACAGCATCCGGTTTTCCTGTTACAGCGTGTATTGCATTGAGAAGAAGGTTAATAAGTACCTGTTCCATGAGGTCAGGGTCGGCTGAAAGCTCAAGGGATTCAGGCGTAACAGACCAGTTGAAGGTTATCCCGCTGTTAAGAATTTTGTCATGCATGAGCCTTTCCATTCGCTGAAAAAATTCTGTAAGAGACAGTATCCGGAACCTGGGTTCGGGGATAACAGTCATGTTTCTGTAGTTGCCTACAAAGTTCATGAGCCCCAGGCTTCGCTGATGTATGGTCTGAAGAGCACCTGCGATATCTTCCATTTCATCGGGAGAAATATTCTTTCCGGCAGTCGTTTCTTCCGCTTCATCCGAAACAAGTATGTCCAGCAGGGAAGATGACATTGAAGATATCGGGGTTATGGAATTCATAATTTCATGGGTCAACACCTTTATGAGGTTCTGCCAGGCCTCCATTTCTTTGGTTTCAAGTTCTTCCTGGATATTCTGTATGGATACAAGAATATTCCTTTCGTCATTTAATACGAATGGGTGGCTGTATATTGAAAGGTAACCTGCGTCATCCTCCATCTGGAGATTAATGAGTTTTTTTTCATTATGCTTGAACCCTAACAGGGTCTCCACGAGTCTGGGATACCTCTGTTGGAGGGTTTTAATATTATTCAACAGGCTTAATTTAAGGATCTTTTTTGCAGCATTATTAATAAGACTCACTGCCCCGTCCTGTTTGTAAACTATAATGCCTGTCCCTATATGCTGAAGTATTGTCTTTAGATACCTGGAGTGTGCTTCGCTTTGAGAACGTGTTTCCTGAAGTTTTCGCATGACCTCGCTGAATGCCTTTTTAAGTTCGCTGAAGGAGGTCCCAAGTCCCTCACTGGTAAATGCCTGGGAGGTGTCATCATATTTTATTGAGAGAAGAAATCTGCTCAAATCCCGGTTAGTTTTTTCTGCAAAATGAATAAGTGAAAAAACCTGAGCGATCACCAGAAGAGCAACAGTCGCAGTTACGAATATAAAGCTCATTTTAAAAATAAGAAAAGAAAATAAGATAATAGTGGCAGTGAGAAGGAGTATTCTGAAGGTTATTTTGAATTTGAAGGTTTTGATTAACATGTGACAATATTCCCTTGCAGTTAAGGGTGGAAAAGATTAACCAAGTTGCTTTTACTGATCGACACTGAGTTTATGATGCAGAGAGCAAAGCGCATAGGGCATAGCGAAGGCAGCGTAGAGCTCGAAAAAAGTGTGCAACCGGGTTTTACCC
The DNA here is from genome assembly GCA_963815145.1 of uncultured delta proteobacterium. Taxonomy (GTDB): domain Bacteria; phylum Desulfobacterota; class DSM-4660; order Desulfatiglandales; family HGW-15; genus JAAZBV01. The sequence goes on along the minus strand of CAWFFS010000017.1, from coordinate 99,196 downwards.
TTTGCTCCATGCGCTATGCCCTTTGCCCTATGCCCTTTGCCCTATGCCCTTTGCCCTATGCCCTTTGCCCTATGCCCTTTGCCCTATGCCCTATGCGCCATGCGCCATGCGCCATGCGCCATGCGCCATGCGCCATGCGCCATGCGCTTAAATCCCGTGTTTTTCCATGCGTCTGTAAAGAGACGCCCTGGTTAAACCCAGCTCACGAGCCGCCTGACTCACGTTTCCCCTGTATTTATCAAGTGCCTTGCGGATCACTATTTTTTCAACAAGTTCAAGATTGTAATTTTCAAATGTTATGGCATCACTATCCGCCTGAGGCGTTGTTAAAAAGAAATCCTCCGGTTGAAGTACTTTTGCCTCGCTTAAAATTACCGCCCTTTCAAGACAATGCTGGAGTTCCCTGACATTTCCGGGCCACTGGTACGTAATAAGCTTATTCATTGTTGATGTGCTGATACTCTTTTCCGGTTTATTGTATTTTTTGCAATAAATTTTGAGAAAGTATTCTGCCAGCTGCCAAAGATCTTCTCCCCTTTCCCTTAGCGGAGGGATATGTATCTCTACGGTATTGATCCTGTAAAGCAGGTCCTGTCGAAATTTATTGTTGCTTACCATTTCGGCAATATTCCCGTTCGTGGCACATATTAACCTGATGTCTATGGGAATATTCCGATTTGAGCCGAGTCTTACCACCTGCTTTGTCTCGATTGCCCGGAGTATCTTTGACTGCATAGCAAGGGGCAGATTCGCTATCTCATCCAGAAAGAGGGTCCCTCCGATGCCACTTCAAAACGGCCCACGCGTTCGGTACCTGCGTCTGTATAAGCTCCTTTTACATGCCCGAAGAGTTCGCTCTCAAAAAGCGACTCCATTATCGCGCCCATATCCACACTTATGAACACTTCCCTGTTTCTGGGAGAGTGGTGATGGAGGGAGCGGGCTACAAGTTCCTTGCCTGTCCCGTTTTCGCCTAGGATTAAAACATTGGCATCGGTCTTTGCAACCTTGATGATGGTATCATACACCTTCTGCATGGCAGGGGATGAACCTATGAATTCGCTGAACGGCTGATTCATATCAGCGCTCAACTGCTCCTGCCTGGATCTGAGGTTTGCCACCTCAAGCCTTGTTTTATGAAGATTGCCGGCAGCAGAGACTGTTGCCAGAAGTTTTTCATTCTGCCACGGTTTGAGGATAAAATCAGTTGCTCCGTGTTTTACAGCGGTCACTGCAAGGTTAATATCACCAAAAGCGGTAATCATAATAACAACAGCCGATGCATCGATTTCGAGTATTCTGGAAAGCCAGTGCAGGCCTTCCTGTCCGCTTGTTACATCCCTGGAGAAGTTCATATCGAGTAAAATGACATCATAGAAATTGTTACCAATAAGGGAAGGGATATTTTCAGGGTTCTGTTCGGTATGTATGGATGACACATGTTTTTTAAGGAATAACCGGGCAGCCTTCAGGACATCTTCGTCATCATCAACAATAAGTAGCTTTCCTATCTTCTCTGACATCAACTGCCTCGATTATTGTATTTTTATCTGATTAGACTTTTTTTAGGGCAAAACGGGTATTTGAACTCCAAATGATATACATTTGTGTACCGTGTAGATCAATATTAAATATAAAAATATTATTCTACTAAAATTTATAGATCTGTATAAGATAACAGTGATAATGCAACTTTAACCCAGATTTTGCAGTAGAAAACGTAGCGAGGGCGAAAAACCAAAGCGAAACGCGAAGTTGGAACGATTTTGACCCGGAAGCATATCATAAATATGTTGAGGATCGAAATCGTGAAACAAGCGTTGCAGCAAAGGTTTTTCGTCCGCAGTAGGTGGCTACTGCAAAATCTGGGTTTAATACCACAGCTTAGCTTAGAGAGTTTATTGAAAGTTAATTTCATTCCCACCGTCTTTAATAAAGGATTTATGCTGCATTTATAAAAAATAATTTCATCAGGAAAAATCTGAAGGTGTCAAAACTGTTCACGTGCGGACACATGGTGTCCGCTGGAGGACACTCTTTTTATGTTAATATGTCTATTCGTGATTGAAAAGAATGATATCCTCGTTTATAACCTTTTTGAGTGGGTCCTAAGTATAAACATAAATGGAGACAAAATTCGTGAGGATTATAATTATAGCGATATTATTCACAGTGCTGCTTGCGCCTGGAATCAATGCACAACCCGAGACTTTTCAGGAACTTGGTGTCAAAGGGATTGATTTGGCTCATGATATGCAATTTGATGAGGCAGATAAATTATTTGATAAAATGATCCAAATGAAACCGGATAATGCCTTTGGTTATTTATTGAAATTATCAAGTTTCAGTTTAATGACTGAAATCAAGGGTGTTGAGAAGGAGCAGGGTAAATATTTTAAGGACCTGACATTAAAAACAATCAAGGTTGCTGAGGGGATGTTAAAAAAAAATGAAGGTGATACTGATGCCCTGTTCTATTTAGGCTGCGCGTACGGTAATCTCGGTGTTTATTACACTGATACTAATAGCTGGCTGCGAGCTTACTGGAATGGCCGTAAAGGAAAAAACTATTTAGAGAAAGTCGTTGAAATAGATCCGGATTATTATGACGCTTATCTTGGTCTTGGCATGTATCACTATTATGCTGATGTCCTGCCTAAAATTATCAGGCCCCTCTCATTTTTATTAGGGATTGAAGGGGACAGGGCAAAGGGTATTGATGAGGTAAAGCTTGCTTTATCAAAAGGTACCTATGCAAAAGGCAGTGCAAAATATTTTCTGGCAAAATCTGTTTATTTAAAAGAGGAAAATTATGAAGCCGCTTTACCCTTATATAAAGAATTAACAACCGATTATCCTCACAGCTGTTCCCTCCAAATGCAGTTAGCAATATGTTACCGGAATTTAAAAAAATATGATCTTTCAGTTCAAACAATAAAAAACTCGTTGCAATCGGGATCCCTTAACGAATATCCATATTTGCGCAGCCAGTTATATTATAACCTGGGAAAAGCATATTCTGAAATGAAGAATTTTGATCAGGCTGTTTCGGCTTTTAAAGATGCCTGTAAAATATCGCAATCTAAAACAGGAGAAGAATCAAGGGTTTATGCCCGGTCTCTCTTTTCTATTGGCTACAGTTATGAAATGATGGGCTCATTGGATAAGGCGCGTAAATACTATTCCCAGATTAATGAAGAAGATGACAGGTCCGCATTTAGGGATGCCCAGGCTAGAATTAGAAAGATATCAAATTAATATTCGTTCTTAAACTGGTGTCCGCAAGTGAACACCTTGTGTACGCTGGGGGACACCCATATTGCTAATTTGTTAACTCCAGAATAACACAAAGCCCTCAAACCCTTGCCCTTCGTGGATGAGGCGTTTTCGATCATATTTGGCACAGGCGTTGCTTTAGATAATAAAAAAGATGAACGTCCAACATCCAACGTTGAACATTCAACTTCCAATAATGAATAAATAATATAAAAGAAAATATCCTAATTTTAAAAAAGTATCACGTAAATGAAGAGAAACAAACACTTCAAATTTTGCTAATAATGTATAACCGAATTCATTATTGAAAATTAAATATTGCTTTTAGTCTTCTCATTGAATGTTGAACGTTGGATGTTCGATGTTGGAAGTTCATCTTTAGGGGACATTTATGATAGCAAACTACATAAAAATAGCCATAAGAAACATCATGAGAAACAAGCTCCATTCCATCATAAACATCATGGGACTGTCTATTGGCATTGCCAGTGCTGTACTGCTTCTCCTTATGGTACGGGAGATGGAATCATATGACATGCATAATTCCAAACATGATCGAATATACATGGTGCAGTCCAGTTATAAATTTCTGGGTAAAGGCCTTTTTACCATGGGCTCTGCTATTCCTGTGGGGCCGGCTCTTAAGAGGGAATATTCTGCTATAGAAGAGTTTGTCCGGAATTTTCCTGCCCCCAGAATATTTTTTAAGGATAAAAAAGGAGAGATTTTTGGTGAAGATAATATCTGTTATGCTGACCCGCAAATATTCAAGGTGTTTGATCACAAATTCATTTACGGCAAACCGGACAGGGCACTTGATTCACCAAAAACAATCGTACTTAACCAAACCCTTTCTCAGAAATACTTTGGGGATGAAAACCCGGTCGGTAAAACTCTTAAGAGAAATGATGGAGTTGATTACACTGTAACAGGTGTTTTTGAAGATCTTTCTAAAAAGAGTATAAGGCATTATGCCGCGCTGCTGCCGATGCGGGAGTTTGCGGCCGGCTATGGTGTTGAGCAATTCAATTCCATGGAACCGGCTAATTTCTTAAACTGCAGCAGTGCGCGTTTTACCTTTATTCTTCTTCATAAAAACGCTGATATAGCGAGCATAAAAAATAATTTTAGCCGGTTTCATGAGAAATACATCGCGGAGAACAACAAAAAAGGTAATGATCTGACACTTGTTTTTGAGCCCCTTACAGATGCTTTTTTGAATTTCAGACCATCCCAGGAGGCGCCTCCCATATACAGGTTGACGATTGGCATGCTGTTTCTTCTGGCATTGTTTATATTGATAGTAGCATGCATTAACTATATGAACCTGGCCACAGCCCGATCTGAAGCCAGGGCCATGGAAGTCGGGGTAAGGAAAGTTATGGGCGCCGGCAGGTTTTTACTGATCAGACAGTTCCTGTGTGAGTCAGTTATTATTGCACTAATTTCCATGCTGATCAGCCTTGTCCTCATTGAATTGAGTATTCCATATATTAACAATTTTAAAGTTGCTGATATACGTTTCAATATTTCGATGAGTCCGTCGTTAATGGTGAGGCTGCTGGTAATTTCTTTGACTGTAGGAATATTATCGGGAAGTTATCCAGCCTTTATTCTGTCTTCATTTCTTCCGACACATGTTTTCAGAGGCGGCAGACAAACGGGTAAAAGAAAAGGAAGGCTTCGAAAACTGCTGGTGATTGTCCAGTTTGCACTGGCAATACTGGTAATAAATTTTACAATTATTTTCCAGAAGCAGGTAGATTTCTGGCTGAATTCAGATCTTGGATTCAACATGGATGACGTTCTGGTTATTGAATCTAATGCGCCTGCTGTAAAAAAGGTGATCCCGACACTCAAACAGGAACTGTTAAAAAACAAAGATATAAATGCCGTATCCGAAAGTCTTTTTACTGTTGGGACTGGCGCCTGGAATACAACATTAAAAATAGAAAATCCTGAGAAGAAATTAATTGATTTACATACTTCCTACTTGAGTGTGGACTTTGATTTTATCAGTATGATGGGGATCAAGGTTCTTGAAGGCCGGTCTTTTAATAAGGACATCTCCACAGACAGAGATTCCGCTTTTCTTATAACTGAATCCGTTGTGAAGGAAATGGGCTGGACAGGTTCTCCCATTGGCAGGCGTATAAAATTTGGAAAAAGAGATGGGCGGGTAATAGGTGTATTAAAGAATTTCTATTTCCAGCCACTTATAGCGAAGTTGACGCCTTTGATTGTTTTCGTTGATAAAAACGTTCAGGATGAAGGGCTGCCTTCAACATATATAAAAATAAATCCAATGAACACTGAAAAGACTCTTAAGTTTATCAGCAGAAAATGGGAGGAACTGGTTCCGGCCTATCCCTTTGAATATAAATTTTTAGAGGATAGTATTTCTAAGAATTATGAATTCCCCAGAAAACTGCTTCAAATATTTAACCTGTTTTCTTTCCTGTGTATTTCTATATCATGCCTTGGGCTGTTCGGCCTTTCATCCTTTATAGCGGAGAGAAGAACAAAAGAGATGGGGATTCGTAAAGTGCATGGAGCTTCTGTCAGAAGTGTCCTCATTCAAATAACCTTAAGTTTTATAAAGTTGATATTCATAGCGGGGATCATCGCTTCTATAATGTCATACTATATGGCAGAAGGAACAGGAGGAGTCTGGCCGTATTCTCCTCAAATAAATATATGGGTAATTAATATAGCTGTTTTATGTATAGTTATGGCTATCGCCCTCGTTACTGTCAGCTATCATGCTATTAAGACAGCTTTGCAGAATCCGGTTAAGGCGCTGCGGTATGAATAGAAAATATGAACCCTGTTAAATGCTGCTCGCAGCCCGCTATGCGGATTTAACAGGGTGAACGTCCAACATCGAACATCCAACGTCGAATGATGAATGAAAGACAAGCAAATTTAAAGAAAAGGAACAATATGAATCCAAAATATGATCTGTAAGAACTGCTTTTAGATTATTCGGTTTGGCTTTATTTCTTTATATTCGATGTTCGACGTTGGGCGTTCGATGTTGGAAGTTCATCATTAGGGAGCATTTATGATAGCAAACTACATAAAAATAGCCATAAGAAACATCATGAGAAACAAGCTCCATTCCATCATAAACATCATGGGACTGGCTATTGGCATTGCCAGTGCTGTACTGCTTCTTCTTATGGTACGGGAGATGGAATCATATGACATGCATCATTCCAAACATGAACGCATATATCTAGTACAGTCACAATTAAACGGTGCTGAAGGTGATCTTTTATATTCAGGCACATCACCTGCTGTAGGCCCGACCCTTAAAGCTGAATATCCTGTAATTGAAGAATTTGTAAGGAATATGCCTGTTGGCAGGACAATATTCATGGACAAAAAAGGAGAGGCTATCGTTGAAAACGAAATGTGCTATGCAGATCCTGAAATATTCAGGGTTTTTGATCATGAATTTATTTATGGATCTCCAGAAGGTGCGCTTGATTCTCCCCGCTCAATTGTAATTAACAGAACCCTTTCCCAAAAATATTTTGGAGGTGAAAATCCAGTTGGAAAAATACTCTCAACCAACAAGGGGGATAACTATAAAGTAACTGGTGTATTTGAGGATATGCCCCGAACTACCGGGAGGTATTATTCGGCTCTTATTCCCATGATGGATTATGCCAGGGCTATTGGGCTTGAGGAATTTAATTCCAGGAAATCCTGTAATTTTTCGAGTTTCAGATTTCAATTTTTTACATATATTCTCATAAATGAAAAAGCCGATATAAAAAGCATCAGGGATGATTATAAAAGGTTCAAAGAAAAATACATTTCAGAGTGTACTGAAAACGGAAATGATGATTTAACGCTTATTTTTGAGCCCGTTGGCAAAGTTGTTTTAAACAGTAAACTGTCTGAGGATTTGAATATCCCGGCCTATTATTTGTTTGTTTCTCTTATATTTTTATCTGTTCTGGTTCTTGTAATTGCAAGCATCAACTATATGAACCTTGCCACAGCAAAATCAATGGGAAGAGCTGTGGAAGTTGGTATAAGAAAGGTAATGGGTGCAGACAGGCAATCTCTTATAAGACAGTTTTTATGTGAATCAACTATTATCACAATATTTGCTCTTCTAATCGCGCTAGGGTTTGTTGAGTTTATCCTTCCGTCCTTTAATGAACTTTTCGATATGAATGTAACCTTTCGTACTTTAACTGAGCCTGCAGCAATTGCTGGCATTCTGATATTAACTTTATTTGTGGGTATTTTGTCAGGCAGTTATCCAGCTCTTTTTTTATCTTCGTTCCTTCCTGTTATTATTTTCAGGGGCGGAAAAAACAGCCGCAAAGGAAAGGGTAAATTTAGAAAGCTTTTATTAACTATCCAGTTTGTTCTGGCACTATCAATAATAAATATAACCCTGGCATATCAAAAACAGGTGGACTTCTGGCTCAATAAGGATCTTGGATTCAATAAATCTGACATATTGATCATTCAGGCAGATGAACCTGAAGTAAAAAAAATGATCCCTGATTTTATCAGGGAGATATCAAAAAATAGTAACATATCTTATGTGGCCCGTTCTTTATCAGCAATATGGGGAGGTTCATGGAATGACAGAGGTAAGGTTGAGAATTCAAAAAATGAGTTAAAGAACATTGGTTTTAGCTATTCCAAAATTGACCCTGATTTTATTGATATGGCGGAGATAGAAATCCTGGAGGGAAGCTCATTTAACCGTGAGATGGGAAGAGAAGAGAATGAAGAGATTCTTGTAAATGAAACCTTTGTGAAATTTGCAGGATGGACAGAATCACCAATCGGAAAAAATGTTCAAATCTGGGGAAGAAACTATAAAGTTACAGGCCTTATGAAGGACTTTAACTATGCAAGCCTTCTTACCAAATTAAGGCCAATGGTTTTCTTCTTAATGAAAAAAAATGACACAACAGATTCATCACGTGTAACTTTCATTAAACTGCGTTCGGAAAATGCAAATGAAACGCTGAAGTTTATAGAGCAGAAATGGAAAGAGCTGATTCCAATGTATCCATTTGAATACCGTTTTTTAAAAGATATTATTTCCGGCTATTATACGAATTTCCGGAAAGCAGTTAAAATATTCAACTATTCCGCCATACTATGTGTCTTTATATCCTGTCTGGGACTCTTTAGCCTATCATCCTTTATGGCTGAAAAAAGAACAAAAGAGATAGGTATCCGAAAAGTACACGGTGCATCGGTATGGAATATCTTTGTTTATCTGTCATATGACTTTTTTAAGCTGATAATCATTTCAGGTGTTATTGCCGCGATAATTTCCTATTTCTCATCAATTATGATGTTAAGTATTTTTCCTTTGACACCTGAAATTAATTACACAGGGCTCTATTTGATAACGCTGTGTATGGTTTTTGTAATAGCTATTTTAACTGTCAGCTATCAGGTTGTTAAAGCGGCTTTGACTGATCCGGTTAAGGCGCTTAGGTATGAGTAAAAGGCAGGTTCAAGGTTTAAGGTTCGAAGGTTCAAAGTTGTGAACATACGTTTTAAAGGAAAAACATTATGGATCTTTTAATATTTATAATTATTCTGGTGATCATTGGTGCTTTTAAAGATGTGATTAAAAAAGTATCAAAGAACCCATTCCGATAAATCAGGAGAAAACGTCTATCAAGAAATAGACGATCTCAAGCAGCATCTATACGATTTGGAAAACTCCCCCGGTATTAAAAGAATTGAAAAGAGGCTTCAGGCCTTAGAAACAATAGTAGTGGACAGTGATTACCAGCTAAGTATGAAATTCAAAAGAGAGCTGGAAGGGAAGACAAACGAATATAGAAACATTTAGATTTTTAAACAACAAATCACAAACAATGATCAATAGAAAAATATGCTATTAAATTACATCAAAATCGCCTTAAGAAACTTACAAAGAAATAAGCTTCATTCCTTTATCAACGTTTTAGGCCTGGCCATTGGTATGGCATGCGCCATCATGCTGCTTCTTTTTGTGTTGGATGAGCATTCATATGACCGGTATAATTCCAAGCATAAACGCATATACATGGTGCAGGAGTTATCCAGGGTTATCGATAAAGAGGGCTATTTTTGTACCTCACTGTAGACTATGATTTGATAGATTTAATGGGGCTGAAAGTAGTGGAGGGGAGTTCATTTAACAGGGAAAATGGCTCTGATTATAGAGATGCCTTTCTTGTAAATGAGACGCTTGTAAAGAAAATGGGCTGGAAAGACGCTATTGGAAAACGAATTATATGGAGCCCTAAACAGGGAAAAGGAATTGGAGTATTAAAATTTAAAGGATAAAGAAAATGCTAATAAATTATTTAAAGATCGCAATCAGGAATATTCTAAGGAACAAGTTTTACTCTTCTATCAATATTATCGGTCTTTCAATAGGCCTGGCAGCATTCCTCCTGATATTACAATATGTCAGTTTCCAATTGAGTTACGATCAATTTAATAAAAACGAATCTGATATTTACCGTGTAGTAAATGATCGGTACCAGAATGGTAAACTTATACAGCACGGTACTATTACATACTCTGCAATTGGACCGGCAATGAAATCCGATTTCCCTGAGGTTGTTAATTATGTACGTGTTATACCTGGGTTAAATGTTATTTCTTATAATGATAAAAAAATTGGTGATCAAAATTCGCTGTTTGCCGAGGCATCCTTTCTAAAAATGTTTACATATCCGCTTATTATCGGAAATGCTTCGACTGCATTGAACGCTCCTTTTTCAGTTATTCTGACTAAATCTCTGGCAGATAAGCTGTTTGATGTAAAAGATAATAATTATGCTTCACTCCTTGGGAAGGGGATTAAGATGGATAGAAATTCCACGCCATATAAAATTGCAGGTATTAGTAGGGATGTTCCTGAAAATTCTCATTTGCAATTTGATCTCCTGGCTTCATATCTTCTCTTTATACCGGACCGAATGCATGGACGCAGGCAAAATATGACTTTACAGATTCTGACTTCTGGCAATATATACAATTGAGGCATGGCACAAATTACAAAACAATGGTAGCAAAGCTTGGTACATTTAGTCAAAGACATTTCCAGGGAAATAAAGTTTCCGGGAGTGATGAAAAATTTTATCTGCAACCACTTTCAAGGGCACATCTCTATTCGGATTTTGAATATGAAATAGGCGAAACGGCAAGTTCAACAGTAGTCTGGGGCTTATTTATTATTGCAATACTTATCATTTCTATTGCATGGATTAATTATGTTAATCTCTCAACGGCAAGATCCATGAAACGTGCTAAAGAAGTGGGAGTAAGAAAAGTTTCAGGAGCGGTGAAACAACAGCTGATGGTACAGTTTCTTTTAGAATCTTTTATCATCAATCTATTTGCAATGTTTATAGCATTGGATATCGTTGCAATTGCACAAAGCAGTTTTAATAATCTGGTGCATCACCAATTATCACTGTCCTATTTATTTGAAAAAGGATTAAATAGCTTTGGCATTTCAAGTGTGTTGGCCGGATTACTTATTTGCGGAATATTTGTTTCAGGGTTTTATCCTGCAATTAAACTTTCGTCCTTTAAACCTGCCCTTGTACTAAAAGGAAACTTTGCAACCTCGGAAAAAGGGATATTATTGAGAAAAGTTCTGGTTGTGGGCCAGTTTTCAATATCAGTTGCCTTAATAATTGGCTCTATTATAATCTTTCAGCAAATGCAATTTGTCAGTAGCCAGGATCTTGGATTCAACATGTCACAAATACTGGTTGTAAGGCCGCCGGGATTAACAGGCTGGGATCCTACTTTTATAGCAAGGGAAAACAGTTTCACAGAAAAGTTGAAACAATTGCCCAACATATCCGGCGCGAGTACTTCACTTCGCGTTCCGGGAGGTGAAACAGGGAGACTTTTTGATATACGTAGAATTGGTCAAAATTCTTTGACACATCTTACAATGCGTAACAATAACATTGGCATTGGCTTTATCGATTTATATAAAATGAAAATATTAGCTGGAAGAGATTTTACTTATTCTGACTTCAATCCAGACCCTCAAAAGCTTCATAATCTTATATTGACCGAGGCCGCAGTAAAGCTTTTGGGATATTCTTCTCCATCTGATGCTATTGGAAAAACAATTATTATAGGTGGAATCAGAAATTGGGACATAATCGGTGTAATAAATAATTATCATCAAAAATCACTGCGATATTCTGTTGAACCGACAATTCTATTTCCGATTTACAATAACAACGCTTCTATTTCAGTAAAAGTCGGTACCAAAGATTTACCTGAAACTATTTCTTCCATCAAAAAAGAGTACAATCTATTTTTTCCTGGTAATGTGTTCGATTATTTTTTCCTGGATGAACATTTTAATAAGCAATATACAAACGATCAATTATTTGGGAAAGTCTTTACCATATTTGCCGGGTTTGCTATTTTCATTGCATGCCTCGGCTTGTTGGGTCTTTCGCTTTTATCAACTGCACAAAGGACAAAAGAAATCGGAGTGCGTAAAGTGCTGGGTTCATCTGTATCAAACATAGTAATATTACTTTCAAAAGATTTTATAAAACTGGTTATAATAGCTTTTGTAATTGCCTCTCCTGTAGCCTGGTATATTATGAATAACTGGCTGGAGAATTTTGCCTATCGCATTAATATAAGCTGGCTAGTATTTGCTGTTACTGCAATTCTTGCATTAGGCATCGCATTCTTAACAATAAGTTTCCATGCTATTAAAGCCGCCAATGCAAATCCTGTTGAGAGTTTGCACTATGAATAAAAATTACCTGAAAATCGTTTTAAGAAATTTAAATGGTATCTAATTAATAAATGATTGGAGAAAAGGAAGTAATTTTTCAAAATACGGAGAATATACAAGGGCAGCGGAAGTATTTAATAATTTAAGAGAGCGAGAACTTAGTAAAAATCCCATAAACAAAGCATTTATCGCAGATCTGGATTTTAATATTGGAATACTTGAGTACAGAATGAAGGAATATCAGAAGTCAATTCAAACCTTACAGAACGTTCTGGCATCTACTGATGTGAAACAAGAATGGGTCGAGCCATGGGCTCATTATTTTCTTGGCACCTGCTACAAGGATTCAGGAGAAAAGGAAAAAGCAAAAAAGGAATATAACATTGCCTACGAGATTGAGTCTAATAGGGTGAAGAGTCTTGTGGATAATGCAAGGAAAGAAATGGAATAAAAGACAGGCTCAAGGCACATGGCGCAAGGCCTAGGGAGAAAAATATCAAAAAAATAGTTTGGATTCCAGATCAAGTCTGGAATGACAGAACTAAATCGATTAGGACTGATCGTCATTCCCCAACTTGATCGGGGAATCCAGAGAAAATAGTGTTAAATTAATGCTTTCCATGACTTAAGAAATAATCTAATAGCATACCTTAAATCAAGATCTATCTGGTGTTCACTGGCGGACACCTGGTGTCCGCTGGAGAACACCTTTTCTTATTAATAATAAGTAAAAATATACTCTAAAACTCCAAAACCCTTGACTATCAATGGTTTGGTGTTTTTTATGTTTTCTGGCACGGGCATTGCTTTATCGTATAAAAATGAACGTCCAACACTCAACTCTCAACGTTCAACTTTGAATAAAAAGCTTTAAATTCAGATAGAGTATTGAACAACTATCTTCGTCCAAACAGTCTTAATCATCATTCCACGGTTTGTCTGTCAAGCCATAGTTTTGGCGACGGAAGAAATGTGGAATCCAGATTTTTAATCATTCTGGATCATAGTTTTCGTTGGAGGAGTTATGGATCTTTTAACATTTATAATCATTATCGTGATCATATGCACTTTAAAAGACCTTATTAAAAGGAAACATCATGAACCACATTCCGATAAATCAGGAAAAAACATCTATCAAGAAATAGATGATCTTAAGCAGCGTCTATACGATCTGGAAAACTCCCCCGGTATTAAAAGAATTGAAAAAAGGCTTCAGGCTTTAGAAACGATAGTAGTGGACAGTGACTACCAGCTAAGTATGAAATTTAAAAGAGAGTTGGAAGGGGAGACGAAGGAATATAGAAACATTTAGATTTTATATAAAAAAATCAAAAACAATAGGAAAACAACATAAACAAAGGAGAACAGCATGATTCAGACAAGTAATTTGAAGAAGATTTATCGGACCGAGGAAGTGGAAACAACAGCACTTGATAATGTGAACCTGAATGTTAATGAAGGGGAATTTGTTGCGATTATGGGGCCTTCAGGGTGCGGTAAATCTACACTGCTTAATATCCTTGGACTCCTTGATAATCCATCGGAAGGATCATACAGCTTTCTGGGGCATGAGGTTGCAAAAAAGTCCGAAAGACAGAGAGCAGACCTGCGTAAAGGGAATATCGGGTTTGTATTCCAGAGTTTTAACCTCATCGATGAACTCACAGTATACGAAAACATCGAGCTTCCTCTTCTTTACCTCAAGACTCCTGCAAAAGAGAGAAAAGAAAAGGTAAATGAAGCCATGGAGCATATGAAGATGACACACAGAAAGAGCCATTTCCCCCAGCAGCTTTCCGGCGGCCAGCAGCAGAGGGTGGCGGTCGCACGGGCTATCGTAGGCAAGCCCAAGCTGATACTTGCGGATGAGCCCACGGGTAACCTGGACTCAAGCAATGGGGATGATGTAATGGGGCTTTTGTCAGGACTTCACGAAAAGGGCACAAGCATAATAATGGTAACCCATTCGCCTGCCTATGCAGAATACGCGCAGAGGGTAATCAACCTGTTTGACGGGCATATCGTGGGGGAGAATATGGCGGTGTAAAGACAGAGATCAGAAGTCAGAAATCAGAAGTCAGAAAAAACTAAACCGCGAAAACGTCCGCCGTCGCTAAAGCTATGGCGGGACAGGCAAAGAACGCCAAGTTTTTTTATTTTAATAGGCTGATCATTTTCAGGATTAATGTTTTCTTGAAATCCTGAAAAATAATAAATCCCTTCGTGCCCTTCGCGTCTTGAGAGAGCGCAGCGAACGGGCGGTTAAATTTTTTTGGGGAAAACATTGGATCGGAAAATTACTAAAAAAGGAATCCCTCTCAAAAGACTTATTCCCATTCTGGCGATTTGTCTTATCATCATTTATTTGACCTACGCGGTTGTATCCCGGTCGGGAACTACCCGTCTCAATGTTGATCCGGCAAGGGTAACAATTTCACAGGTAAAATACGGGGAATTCCTCGAATACTATCCCTTCGACGGCACGGTAATACCTTTAACATCCGTATATCTTGATGTGGAACAGGGAGGAAGAGTGGAGGAGATCTTTGTTGAAGGCGGCAGGCCCATTAAAAAAGGGGACCCTATTCTCAGGTTTTCCAATACAACCCTTCAAACGAATCTCATCAACACCGAAAACAGTCTTCTTGAGAATCTGGATCGCCAGCGAAATACCCAGCTACAATTAGCCAAGGATAAACTTACCAGAAAAGAAACAATGCTGAACCTGAATTATGAGATCCTTAAACTGGAAAAACAGTTTAAACGCTACAGTGTTCTGGAAGCGGAAAAGATTGCTATTTCCGAAGAAGAGTATGAGACGCTCAGGGACCAGCTGGAATATAAAAAAGAACAAAGAGAACTGCAGAAAGAACGGAATAAACAGGAAGATCTTATCGGTGATGAACAATCGAAGCAGGCCAGTAAGGCCATAAAACGTATCAATCTCAGCCTTGATCTTATTGCAAAACAGATAGAAAGCCTTGAGGTAAAGGCGCCCATATCCGGATATCTTTCAAGTATAGATGCTGAGATCGGCCAAAACATCAATCCCGGTCAGCGCATCGGCCAGATTGACGTCCTGGATAAACTGAAAATACAGGCCGGCATCGATCAGTATTACAACTCAAAGGTGACAGTGGGAACAAAAGGCAAGTTTACCCTTGATGGGAAAAATTATGCAGTGAAAGTCACCAAGATATATCCTGAAATAATTAACAATCAGTTCAAAGTAGATATGGCCTTTGTCGGCGATCCGCCCGAAGGTATCAAGCGCGGTCAGACGCTGACAATAGAACTAAGCTTTGGCGAACCGGGGCGAAGCCTGATGGTTAATAAGGGAGGATTCTACCAGCAGACCGGCGGACGCTGGATCTACCTTGTATCGAAAGATGAAAAGACAGCACACAGGGTTGATATACATCTTGGACGCCAGAACCCACGCTATGTTGAAGTGCTGGATGGTTTGAAGGAGGGGGACTGGGTGATTACGTCGGGGTATGACACATACAAGGAAGCGGATGAGTTGATATTTGATGAGGCGGTTCAGTTGAAAGAATAAAAAGATTAACCGCTAAGACGCTAAGAACGCAAAGTGTAATTAATGAAAAAGCCTTAGATAATGGATAGAATAAAACGAAAAATAGAATGGAGGATTGCCTATTTATCGGATTTGCCAACATTAGCATTTCCGATAAATAGCATCGCCGAATTCGGAATCCGGAGCGAACGACTCGCTATTTGGCGGAAATGCCAATGCTGGCATTTTCACCAAATAGAAAAAATAAATCAAAATAGCTTTGTAATAACAAGGTGTTATCAAAAAAAGTATATCCGCTAAATAGCAATGAAAATAGGCTTTTAAGCAGGCAGTTGAGCGATCGATGTTGGATGTTTATTTTTCATATGTCTTCTTTCATTAAAAGGAGGATTCTCATGTTAAGCAATTTCCTCAAAGTAACATTACGCACTCTCTACAGAGAAAAGGTTTATGCAATCATTAATATCGCCGGTCTCTCACTGGCTATTGCCTGTTGCCTGATCCTCGGCCTCTGGCTGCGCAGTGAACTTACATATGACAGGTATAATATAAGGCATAAGGAGATATTCAGGGTTGCTGATGAGTTTGGTTTTAATGGAAAAGGTACGGACATAGCTGTGACACCTCAGTTATTGGGGCCCATACTCACTGAGGAATACGCCGACGTCAAAGGATTTGTAAGATTCAAGCCAATTCCCGCGGTCAAAGTGATGATGCGTTATAAAGATAAGGTCTTTTACTGGGACAATGTCTTATTCGCGAGCGACAATATCTTTGATGTATTTACATATAAAATTATATATGGGAACCCCAAAACAGCCCTTGTCGATCCAACAAGTATCGCAGTCAGTCAGACCTTTGCCAGAAAATATTTTGGAGATACAAATCCTGTGGGAAAAACAATGGATTCCGAAGCTGGCAAATTCAAAATAACGCTTGTTTTTGCAGATTTGCCTGAAAACTCACATCTCAGGTATAACCTGCTCCTTTCATATAATAACGAACGCGTGAAGGACCCGGATGATTTGAAGAGCCGCAACAACAGCCTGTGGAACTTCAGCGATTATACCTATCTATTGATGCCCGAAGGTTATGATGTGAAGGATTTCCAGAAAATCTCCGACTCATTTTTTAAGCGTCATATGGAAGAAGATGGGGACACTTCAAATACAACCTGGAGATGCTGGCTGCAGCCGCTTACAGACGTCCATTACAGCCCGCCTCTGATGTATGATCAACCGGCAGGAAACAAATTTTATCTTTACGGCTTTGCTGCAAGTGGCAATTTTCATCATGCTGGTAGCCTGTATCAATTATATGAACCTGGCAACTGCAAGAGCCGCCAAACGCGCCAGAGAAGTCGGTATGCGAAAGATACTTGGTTCAGGCAGATCACGTCTTATGCTTCAGTTTATAGGCGAGTCTGTGTTTTTCTCATTTATTTCTCTGTTTTTAGGTCTTGTCCTGGTGGAAGTCGCTCTGAAATTGACACCTTTAAACCAGTTGATGAATAATTCCATTTCATTAAATTTCAGCCATGAGCCATTATTGATCGGCTGGATGGTTATCTTCAGCCTGGTTCTAGGCCTGCTGTCGGGAGCTTATCCTGCCCTCTATCTTTCGGCAATAAAACCTCTTTCAGCCCTGATAAACGGGCATCAGGCGGGAAAGAGAAGTATTTTATTGCGTCAATCACTTGTGCTTGTCCAGTTCATCGTGTCAGTGACTGTTATTGCATGCACGCTGCTTATGGCTATGCAGATGCAATATATTTCCAATAAATCACTGGGCTACAATAAAGAAAATAAATTGATAGTTACCCTTCGTGGGGGGGACATGATTGAGAAAGTACCCATTATCAAAACTGAGCTTTTAAAAAACAACAGTATCCTTGGGATAACCATAAGTTCACATTTGCTTGTCAATACACCCAGCATAGGGATAGGCATTGATAACAATAACAATGTTCCGGAATCCGTTTCGGCAAATTACATGACTGCCGGGGATGACTTTATTAAGGTGATGGGAATGAAACTTGTTACCGGAAGGGATTTCTCAGGGGGCCGCCAGCATGATACTGAGACCAGTTACATTGTAAACGAATCTCTTGTAAAGAAAATGGGGTGGAAAGAGCCTTTGGGGAAGCGTATACACGCGGGGGATAACAGCGGGAAGGTAATAGGTGTCGTAAAGGATTTTAATTATGCATCTCTCAAGAATAAAATCGGTCCCTTTCTTCTTCGGGGGTTTAACCGTATTGATAAGGATATTCTCTCCCCTATCCCGCGACCGAATATGATTTACTACATGACCATTAACATCTCCGGAGATAGAATCTCCAAAACTTTGTATTATCTGAAAAAAAAGTTTGAGGAATTTGATCCGCAACATCCCTTTGAATTTGAGTTCATGGATAAACCTCTTGGACAACTCTATTTTTCAGAACACAGGCTAATGAAACTGGTCAGCATCTTCTCAGCTGTTTGTATCTTTATTTCATGTCTCGGTCTGTTTGGTCTTGCTGCATTCACGACAGAGCAGCGTACAAAGGAAATAGGCATCAGGAAAGTGCTGGGGGCTTCTACATGGGGGATCATAGCCATGCTATCGAACAGGATATTATTGCTTGTTCTGGGGGGTGCTGTGGTCGCATCTCTCATTGCCTGGTATGCCATGGATGAATGGCTGACCGGATTTGCCTATCATACGAACATAGATCTTTGGGTATTTTTGGTGTCTGCGGCTGTTGCTGCCGGGGTGGCTTTTGTTACAATTGCGTTGCAGTCCTATAAAACAGCGCATGAAGATCCGGTTAAGGCACTTCGTTATGAGTAAAAGATGATCGAATAAAAGATGAACCGCCCTGGTGAAACAACTACAAAATATGTTTCACACGGCAAACAAAGACGCGAAGGACGCGAAGTGTAATTAAAAAGCTTTAAATAATGAATGAAATAATATCAAAGATGGAATGGGAAATTGTCTATTTGGATTTGCCAACGTTAGCATTTCCGATAAATAGCATCGCCGAAATCGGAATCCGGAACGAACGACTCGCTATTTGGTGGAAATGCCAATACTGGCATTTTCACCAAATAGAAAAAATAAATCAAAATAGCTTTGTAATAACAAGGTGTTATTCAAAATGTATATCTGCCAAATTGCAATGAAAATAGGCTTTTATGAAAGAAAGGCGCAGGGCGCTGGGCTCAAGGCGCATGGTTAAGACCCGGTGGGGAGTAAATCCCAATGCTGTTGAATTAAGGAATATGCTTGTATAAATTTCCCTCCCCTGACGGGAGGGACTAAGGGAGGGGGAGAAAACAGCAACAAGGTATGGAGCTTCTATTTTGCCACCCTCTCCCTACCTCTCCCATCAAGGGAGAGGAGATTAAGCAGAGGCTTGATTCAACAGCATCGGGTGTAAATCCCCACCTGCATTGCTTGAATAAACGTTTTCGTAGGGTAGTACTCTTGTCACGCCATAGCCGAAGGGCGACGGCGGATTATATACTACCGCAAATGCCTTGATTTGCGACAATAGTTGTTAATAAACTAAAGAGGAAGCAAAATGTTCACTAATTTCATAAAAGCCACACTTCGTACTCTCTATCGAGAAAAGGTTTATGCAATCATAAATATCGCCGGTCTCTCACTGGCTATTGCCTGCTGCATAATACTCGGGCTCTACATACACAGTGAGCTTACGTATGATCAGCACAACACAAAATACAGACAAATTTACAGAGTCGAAAACGAGATCAACTATAATGGTAAAATACTTAGATTAGCGATAACATCCCAGTTTTTAGCTCCCATGCTTGCCAAGGATTATCCGGAGATAAAGGCTTTTGTCCGGTTTAGCAGATTTGTTCATGAGTTATTATTTCGTCATGGAGGTGATTCATTTTACTGGGAAAGAGTCTATTTTGCAGACGATAATATTTTCGAAATTTTTAATGATGATATTATTTATGGGAATCCCAAAACTGCCTTAGTCAACCCCTTTTCTGCCGCAGTGAGTGAATCATTTGCAAAAAAATATTTTGGAGATACCAATCCTATTGGGCAAACGATCAGTGCCGACCAGGTAACATACAAAATAACACTTGTTTTTGCCGATTTACCTGAAAACACACACCTGAAATATGATGTACTTTTATCCTATCACTCCATAGTTGATTCGGATGACATTTCGGCGTCTCCTGATAAGTTATGGGTTCCAACCAACTATACTTATTTATTGATGCCTAAGAATTATGATATCCGGGACTTTAAAAAAATTGCCGACTCTTTTTATAAGCGTTATATGGCAGAATATGGAAAAGCAAGAAACCAGACATGGAAGTGCTGGCTTCAACCGCTGGCAAGCATTCATTTTAATTCAGATGTACTTTCGGACGAACCGACGGGAAACAAGCTGTATTTTTATGGATTCACAGCGGTCGCGATTTTTATTCTGTTGGTGGCATGTATCAACTATATGAACCTTGCGACTGCACGGGCTACTAAACGAGCAAAGGAAATAGACATACGGAAGATCCTTGGCTCCGGGAGATCACGCCTTATGCTTCAGTTTATGGGTGAGTCTTTATTTTTCTCATTTATTGCCCTGTTTTTAGGTCTTGTCCTGATGGAGCTCGCTTTGAAATTAACGCCTTTAAACCAATTGATGGATAAATCCCTTTCTTTAAATTTCAGCCGTGAGCCATTATTATTTGTCTGGATATTTATCTTCAGCATGGTTTTTGGATTGATGTCGGGTGCTTATCCTGCCCTTTATCTCTCTGCAATAAAACCCCTTTCAGCACTGTCAAGCGGGCATCAGGCGGGAAAGGGAAGTATTTTACTACGCCGGTTACTTGTACTCATCCAGTTCATCGTAACTGTAACTGTTATTATATGTACGCTTATTATGGCATTGCAGATGCGATATATTGCCCATAAGAATCTGGGTTTTGATAAAGAAAACAGGATGATAGTTAGGCTACAGGGTGAGGATCTAATTGAAAAGATACCAACTATAGAAAAAGAGTTGTTAAAAAACAGCAATATTCTGGGAGTATCAACTACTTCCAATATGCTTGGTCAACGCATGTTTTTTACTCCTGTCAAGATAGAAAATAATGATGGCGCAATGGAAGATACATCGCTGAGATTTATGCAGGTAGGGGCAGGTTATACAGAGGTGATGGGGATGAAACTTATAGCGGGAAGAGACTTTTCAAAGAGATTAATAACTGATGTCGGTACTAGTTATCTGGTTAACCAAGACATGGTAAAGAAAATGGGATGGAAGGAACCATTGGGTAAACATATTAGGATGGGACAGAATAATGGCCGGGTGATCGGTGTGGTAAAAGATTTTAATATGTACTCCCTGCACAGGTCGATCGTACCCTTTGCAATGCAACAGGCAATACCTGGCAAAAGTCGTTCATCTTTGCAGCGATTTCTTGTCATGCAAATTTCAGGGAAGGAAATATCCCAGACATTGAATTTTATCAGAGAGAGATTTGCAGAATTTGACCCTAAGCACCCTTTTGAGATTGAGTCCCTGGCTGACTCTCTGAATAAACTATATTTATCTGAACAGCATTTAATGAAACTGGTCAGCATTTTCTCGGCTGTTTGTATCTTTATTTCATGTCTCGGTCTGTTTGGTCTTGCTGCATTCACGACAGAGCAGCGTACAAAGGAAATAGGCATCAGGAAAGTGCTGGGGGCTTCTACATGGGGAATCATAGCCATGCTATCGAACAGGATATTATTGCTTGTTCTGGGGGGTGCTGTGATCGCATCTCTTATTGCCTGGTATGCCATGGAAGAATGGCTGACCGGGTTTGCATATCAGTACAAGCATAGATCTTCGGGTATTTTTGGTGTCTGCGGCTGTTGCTGCCGGAGTGGCGTTTGTTACAATTGCATTGCAGTCCTATAAAACAGCGCATGAAGATCCGGTTAAGGCACTGCGTTATGAGTAAAAAATGAATGTCGAACATTGAACATTCAACATCGAATCATGAATGAAAGACAAAGAAGAAAAGCCTGAATTCCGGATCAAGTCCGGAATGACAGCCTAAAACATAAAAGCCTAATCGTCATTCCCCGGCTGGACCGGGGAATCCAGAGTCTTTTGATTTTTCATTGGATGTTGGAAGTTGAATCCCGCTTATAGCGGGATTGGAAGTTCAGCCTTTCCTTCGTTCATCCTTTAAAGGAGTTTTTCTCATGTTCACAAATTTTATAAAAACTACAATACGTATCCTGTATCGAGAAAAGATGTACGCAATAATAAACATCGCAGGTCTGTCCATTGCCATTGCCTGCTGCCTGATCCTCGGGCTCTATCTACACAGCCAGCTAACTTATGATATGTATAATAAAAAGTACAAACAGATCTACAGAGTGGTAGAGGAAGAGACCATAAATGGCAAAATAGACACCTTTGCCTTGACACCACAGTTATTGGGGCCGATGCTTAAAGAAGAATATCCCGAGGTTAAAGACTACGTACGGTTTTTTGTAGTAAATCAGAAAGTGCTAATGCGCAGCGATAATAATAAGGCTTTTTACTGGGATAATACAGCCTATGCCAGCAAAAATGTCTTTGATTACTTTGATCATAAGTTCATTTTTGGCGACCCTAAAACGATAAAAACCGAAAAATTTTTTGCAGTAAGTGAATCATTTGCCAAAAAGTACTGGGGCAATCAAAATCCGGTCGGTAAAACAATAACATTTCAAGGGAAAACTGCCAAAATTACGCATGTCTTTGCTGATCTGCCCAGAAACTCTCACCTGAGATACGACGTACTCCAGTCGTTTGACATATCTTATTTTAAAGACCCTGATGATTCCGACAGGCGTCGTGAATCCCTCTGGAGCCCAAATTTCTATACATATCTTATAATGTCGGGAAATTATGATATCCGTAAATTCAATGATATTTCAGACTCCTTTTATAAACATCATATGGAGGATATAGGAAAGTTTTTAAAGGCGACATGGAGGGCCTGGCTCCAACCCCTGGCAAGCATTCATTATAATTCTAAAGTAGGGTTTGACCTGCCGACAGGAAACAAAAATTATCTCTATGGCTTAGCTGCAGTAGCCTTTTTTATTCTGTTTGTAGCCTGTATAAATTATATGAATCTGGCAACAGCACGGGCCGTGAAGCGGACAAAGGAAGTGGGTATGAGGAAGATCCTGGGATCCGGAAGGGCACGCCTGATTATCCAGTTTATGGGTGAGGCCATTTTCTTCTCCCTGATCGCCCTGGTAATTGGCTATATTCTGGTGGAAGTGGCCCTTAGCCAGACTCCTATAAATGAGCTGCTGGATAATTCTATAGTATTAAAAAATCTGTATGAACCGCGCCTGGTGCTCTGGATGCTTGCATTCAGCCTTGGTCTTGGTGTTATATCAGGAATATATCCTGCCCTCTATCTTTCTTCCATAGCGCCCCTGTCTACCCTTGTAGCCAGTCATAAGGCTGGAAAAGGAAATATACGTTTAAGGGAGATACTGGTTCTGATCCAGTTCATGATATCCGTTTGTGTAATAGCATGTACCCTGCTCATGATCCAGCAGATGAGGTTTGTTTCCAGCATGCCACTCGGTTTTAATAAGGAGAACAAATTGATCGTTACTCTCCGGACCGCGGATGTGATCGATAAGGTGCCGATTATTAAAAAGGAGCTGTTAAAAAACAGCAGCATCCTGGGTGTTTCATTGTCTAACGATATATTAGGTAGGATAAAAGACGTAAGTACTATGGCAATAGAAAACAAAGACGGCGTGGTTGAGAACACAAACGTAGGACGTATGTGGGTCGGAAATGATTTTATTGATGTTATGGGAATCAAGCTCAAGGAAGGCAGGGGCTTCTCAAAGAGGCTCTCAACTGATGTGAGAGATGATTATATCGTTAATGAGACAATGGTAAAAAAGATGGGATGGGATCATGCATTGGGGAAACATATACAGCACGGTAAGGTTATTGGAGTGGTGGGAAATTTTCATTATGACTCCCTCAAAACTCTCCTTGAGCCTCTTGTGCTTATAAGGTTTAGGGCTCAAACTATTAACCCCAAATACCGGAACATCCTGACTATGTACCTGATAGTGAACATTAAGGGAGAAAATACATCCCGGACATTAGCTTTTATCAAACAAAAGTTTGCTGAATTTGATCCCAAGCACCCCTTTGAATACGAATTTCTGGATGATTCGTTGAACGAGCTGTACGTAAACGAGCAGCGGCAGATGGAACTCATAGGAATCTTTGCGGCTGTCTGTATCTTTATTTCATGCATGGGTCTGTTCGGACTTGCGGCATTTACCACTGAACAAAGAACCAAGGAAATTGGAGTCAGGAAAGTGCTGGGCGCATCTACATCGCAGATAATAACCATGCTGGCTCGAAAGATCCTGCTGCTCGTTTTAGGAGGAGCGGTGGTTGCCTCTCTGATTGCCTGGTATGCCATGGATAGTTGGTGGCTGACAGATTTTGCCTACCGAATAAAAATCGATAAGGATATTTGGGTGTTTTTTGTCGCTGCGGCTATAGCCGTAGTTGTAGCCTTTGCCACGGTTGCTCTGCAGGCCTTTAAAACAGCACAGAAAAATCCAGTGGAAGCACTTCGATATGAGTAAAAAGCAGGCTGAAGCATTTTAGACTGAAGGCTGAAGGAGAAAGACAACAATTGGCGAGAGACATAACCCTCTTGCTCTTGCTCATACTCATACTCTCACTCTGTTTTTAAAGCGGGATTAAGAGTAAGAGAAAGATCAAGAGCAAGATATCATAAAGGTGATTAGGCTTTTCAGTTTTTGTTTGTCATCCCAGACTTGATCTGGAATCCAGGAATTTTAGCTTTTTAGTTTTTCATTGGACGTTGGAAGTTGAGTCCCGCTTGTAGCGGGATTGGATGTTCACCCTGTTAAATCCTCATGGCGGGCTGCGAGCAGCATTAAACAGGGTTCAGCTTTTCATTCGTTCATCTTTTAAAGGAGTTTTTCTTATGTTCACTAATTTCCTTAAGGTAACACTCCGCACATTATACCGTGAAAGGGTATATGCAATTATCAATATTGCAGGATTATCCCTTGCCATTGCATGCTGTGTGATCATCGGCCTCTGGCTTCATGGCGAGCTGACCTATGACCTGCATAATAAACAATACAAAAAGATATACAGGGTAGTGGAGGAAATGATTATTAATGGAAAGGTGGATCGTTTTGCACGTACCGGGAGAGTATTGGGGAAAATGCTTGCCGATGAGTATGCCGAAGTTGAAGAAAGCGTATGGTTTTGGGTCATTAACGATAATAAGCAGCTTGTAGTTTCTGAAAACAAGTTTTTTTATTGGGATAATGTTACCTATGCCAGTAATAATGTATTTAAATATTTTGATCATGATATTATTTACGGAGACCCGAAAGATATTGATGGTGAATGTGCTGCTGTAAGTGAGACCTTTGCAAAAAAATACTATGGAGATGAGAATCCTGTTGGAAAGATGCTTGATATCCGGGGGCGTAAGATAAAGATATCAATAGTCTTTGCCGATCTGCCGGAAAACAGCCACCTTAGATACAATATATTAATTCTGAATAATCCCGAAATCAGGATACCGGACGATGAGAAATCACGGCGACCGGAACTTGTAGGCGTGTATTTTTATACTTATCTGATAATGCCTGAAGATTATGATATCCGAAGATTCGATAATATTTCCAAATCATTTTTTAATCGGCATATGGCAGAAGACTTTAAAACCTTTAACGCCACATGGAAGGCATGGCTCCAGCCCCTTGCCGATATTCACTATGATACGGATGCTCAGCTTAGAAGGGATGAGCCGACCGATAATATAATTTACGTATACGGGTTTGAAGCAGTTGCATTATTTATACTTATAATCGCATGTATCAATTATATCAACCTGGCTACAGCAAGGGCTGCCGGCAGGGCCAAAGAGGTGGGAATGAGAAAGATACTGGGCTCAGGCCGGAAAAGCCTGGTTATCCAGTTCCTTGGAGAATCGGTAATATTTTCTTTGATCGCAGTGTTTCTTGGGCTTGCCCTTGTTGAGGTTTTGTTAAATTTCACGCCGCTAAACACATTGCTGGGGAAACATTTGACACCGAATATTGGAAGTAATCCTGCGCTGACAGGTTGGCTGATTATATTCGGAGTTGTCCTGGGTATTGTTGCAGGTTTATATCCGGCATTTAATCTTTCCTCTATTGCGCCTTTGACATCACTAGTTGGCAAACACCGGACAGACAAAGGGAGTATCAGACTTCGTGAGATCCTGGTGTTTGTACAGTTTGCCATATCTGTATCTGTAATTGCCTGTACGTTGTTTATGTCCCTGCAGATGAGGTTTGTTTCAAACATGCCACTTGGTTTTCATAAAGAAAACAGACTAATGATAACTCTTCGGACCGCAGATGTTATCGAAAAGGTTCCTACACTTAAAAAAGAGCTTTTAAAAAACAGCAGCATTCTTGGTGTTTCATCGTGCGACTATATGTTTGGCAAATCATCTGGACTGGCCAGTATAAAAATTGATCGTGATAACAATGCTTCGGAATGGATTACATTGAATGCTATAGCAGTCGGTGAAGATTTTATAAAAGTTATGGGCATGGACCTGTTCGCAGGGCATGATATTTCAGGGACATTATCGAGTGATGCAGAGGCACCTCTCATCATTAATGAGGCATTAGTTAAAAAGATAGGCTGGGATGAGCCTGTTGGTAAAAAAATGGATTTTCTCCGCAGGCCGGGAAAGGTCATTGGTGTGTTGAGAGATTTTCATTATAAGTCACTTCATAATAAAATAGAGCCCTTTGTCCTGATTCCCATGTCCATGTTCGGAGTCCCAGAAGAACCTGACCGGCGGAGAACGATGATAGACTACCTTGTTGTGAATATTTCAGGCGAAAATATACCCGGTACATTGGATTTTATTAAAAAGAAATTTGCAGAGTTTGACCCTACTCATCCGTTTGAATTTGAGTTTTTAGATGACGTATTGAATTCTCAATATTTTCCGGAACAGCGCCTGATGAAGTTGATATGCATCTTTACAATAGTGTGCATTTTTATTTCATGCCTTGGATTATTCGGCCTGGCCGCCTTTTCAACAGAGCAGAGGAAAAAGGAGATCGGCATCAGAAAGGTGCTGGGTGCATCTACATTGGAAATTATTATCATGCTTGCAGGCAGTATTTTGATGCTTGTCGCAGGAGGCGCAGTAGTTGCGTCCTTTATTGCCTACTTTGCTATGGATGAATGGCTGTCCGGTTTTGCCTACAGGATAAATATAAATAAGGATTTATGGGTATTTCTCATATCAGCAGCTATTGCTGCGGCGGTAGCCTTAATAACAGTTGCAGTACAGTCATATAAAACTGCCCGGGCTAACCCGGTTAAGGCACTTCGTTATGAGTAAAAAAGAATGAACGTCCAACATCGAACATCGAACGTTCAACTTTGAATGAAAGACAAAAGAAAAAAGATGAACCGCCCTGGTGAAACAACTGCAAAATATGTTTCACAGGGTAAACGAAAATACAAAGAACGCAAAGAGATTAATTATTATCCAGGATTTAAAGAAAACAAATCCTGAAGATGAGCAGCCTTTATTAATAAAAAACTTAGCGCTCTTTGCGACTTTGCGGTTCAAATGATTTGTTTTTCACTTTTCATTGGACGTTGGAAGTTAAGAGTTCGATGTTGGACGTTCAGCTTTTCATTCGTTCTCATTACCGAAGGCTGAAGGGGATAAAATAATTGACAAGAGGCATAACCCTCTTGCTCTTGATCATACTCATACTCTCGCTCTGTTTTTAAAAAGCGAGATTAAGAGTAAGAGCAAGATTAAAAATGGCGTGACTGGCAAAGGACATGAAGAGATTAATTATTTTTCAGGATTTCAACAAAGACTTTCATCCTTGCACTGTTTCGTGCCTATATCATGGGTAAAATTGAAACCCTCCTGAGATATCCTTGACATTTTGTTTTAAAAGAGGAGAAAATGTTAGCTCAAATTACCGGTTGTATTAAACGATATTAAACAGGATTTAATAATTTATAAGGAATTGTTTTATGGAAACTACAATATTAGACGAAGCTTTGAAAATGCCACCTAATGAAAGAGTAGCACTAGCTGAGTTGATTCTGGCAAGCATCGATTACGAAGAGGAGCATGTTCGTCAAACCTGGATTGCAGAAGTTAAGGACCGAATGGATGCTGTCCGGAATGGCAAGGCAAGGTTGCTTGATTTTCAGGATCTCTACTAATGAAGGTTCAAATCCATGAACTCGCAGCTATCGAATTTGATGATGCGATCAAATGGTATGAACTTCAATCGGAAGGTCTTGGAGAAAGATTTAAATCAGCAACCATAAGAAAGATTGGGAAGATTACACAAAATCCCAAATGGTTTACCATTGAAACCGAAGATATATACAAGGCCTATGTTCCCAAATTTCCCTACAAAATTCTCTACACAGTTGAGGGTGAGTTGATAATTATCTGGGCAATTTCCCATTTACATCGAAAGCCATGGTACTGGCAGTCAAGAATGGAATAAATCAAGGGTCGCGAAGTATATGTTCAACCTTTTTAATAAAAAACTTGGCGATCTTATCGCCTTTGTTTACCCTGTGAAACATATTTTGCTGTTGTTTCACCAGGGCGGTTCAAATGATTTGTTTTTCACTTTTCATTGGACGTTGACGTTGGAAGTTGAACGCCTGTCCCGCCATCTTGTCAGGGCGTAGCTTTAGCGAAGACTGAAGCGATTGCGAAGGCGGGTTCGATGTTGGATGTTCATTTTTAAGAAAGATTTTCCATTTTAGTGCCATGCTTGAAGGCTATGGAAGATTCTCAAAATCATCAAGATCCTTATATCTTCCGCTGGCTTTTTTATTTATCTTTAAATGTTCAAGATCTATTATACTGATTTGAATCCCATCAATCTCTTCAATAATCTTTTGCGAATAACAATCTTCAAAAGCAACACCCGAAATTGTATTCAGAATTTCAATTCGCATTGGTGGAATACCCATGCGGACAATGTTATTTTCCTTGAGGAAGAGTTCATTTTTCAACTGGGGGATGTCAAATCCAAAAGCCTTTAAAGCTGAAACCATTTGATTTGCTGTTTCAACATCTCTTGAAATAAAGATATCCATATCGTTCGTTGCTCTGGGATATCCATGATAACCTACTGCGTATCCTCCAATTAAAAGGTATTTAATCTTTTTATGGTTCAGAATTTTCAAGAATTCTTTGAAGTCGGGAGGCAGCACTATTTCCATAGTTTATCCTTCTTAAAACTTCCATGTGTTGTAATCGCTGTACAGGAGATACGGTAAGCCAGTAATTTGCTTCACTATGCTGCTCTGAGAGAGATATAACTGAAAAAGAGCTTTTATTCAGTTTTATGTCAATAAATTCTTTTTCCATTTCTTTTCTCAATAGATGTGATTTTTCATAAAAACAGGCAGCGAACATAATAAATATAA
Source organism: uncultured delta proteobacterium (assembly GCA_963815145.1). Classification (GTDB taxonomy): domain Bacteria; phylum Desulfobacterota; class DSM-4660; order Desulfatiglandales; family HGW-15; genus JAAZBV01. The sequence continues at coordinate 70,063 of CAWFFS010000017.1, read as the reverse complement.
AAGACATTCTGCCATAATAATTTAAAAAAGTCCATTCACAACAACATGAGTGGAGCGTTCGATGTTGAATCCGCCGTCGATGGCGGGACAGGCGTTCCTATTTTACCTTGAGGCACGCCTCTTCCCTCAATCGTTGACAAAATATATTTTGGTATTACTATTACCGGTATTACAATTACAGGAGGCAATCATGAGAGTTACTACAAAAGGCCAGGTAACCATACCGCAGGAAATTCGTGAAAAACTGGGGATAACTCCTTTTGCTGAAGTTGACTTTATAGAAGAAAAGGGAAGGGTCTACCTGGTTAAAAGTGAAGGCAAGGGCAAAAAGACTAATAGGTTCAGTAAACTAAGAGGTGTTGCAAGCGTGAAAATGTCAACTGACGAAATAATGGATCTCACAAGGGGATCAAAATGAAAGGGGTTTTAGTTGACTCTAATGTTATCCTGGATGTCTTTCTGGATGACATGCAATGGGCCGACTGGTCTGAATCAATGCTGGATAAGTACAGCAGCCAAACGACATTATATATCAACGGAATTATCTATTCTGAAATATCGATCGGTTTTGAGAAAATAGAAGAACTGGAATATTCAGTCAGCAGAGCAGGCTTTCAGTTAATTGAAATCCCGAAAGAAGCGTTGTTTTTGGCAGGAAAAGCTTTTCTGAAATATAAAAAAAGAAAAGGATCCAAGACAACCCCTCTACCCGATTTTTTTATCGGCGCCCACGCGGCGGTATTGGGACTGGATCTTTTAACAAGAGATGTTTCAAGATATAAGTCATACTTTCCAACTGTTAAGCTGATAACTCCTTAACTTGACTCCAAAGTTATTTACGCATATAATATGCGTAAATTATTATAGGGGTCAATATTATGAAAACAGCAACTGTTGGAGAAGTTCAAAAAAATTTCAGTAAAATACTAAAGGATATAAACCTTGGTGAAGAAATTACTATTACCAGCAGGGGGAGACCAATAGCTAAACTGACTGCCCTGGGACCTAAACAACATATTGACTGGCCGGATTTTTGCGATGATGCTATTGAATTAAAGGGCAAGCCAACAAGTCAACTGGTTATTGAAGACCGGGAGGAGCGCTTCTAAATGATTTATGTGGATACCAGCGCTATTGTAAAACTCTATATAAAAGAACCAGACTCAGCAATGGTTTCGGATTGGGTAAAAAATAATAATGAGCCAATTCCATTATCAGGCTTGATAGAATTGGAATTCATAAACGCTTTGAAACTCAAGCAATTTCGTGATGAATTAAATACAGATGAATTCGAAAAACTTATTTCTTTATTATATGAGCATGAAAAAAGAGGCGTTTATTACAGACCGACGATGGATTGGCCCGGCGTTTTCTCCTTTGCTTTTAGCCTATCAAAAAATCATACACCAGATTGCGGTGCAAGGTCTCTTGATATTCTTCATGTGGGATCTGCTCTGACAATGAAGGCTGAGACTTTCTTAACCTTTGATGTAAGGCAAATGCAATTAGCCAATCAGACTGGATTGAAAATAATCGAACTCTCTTAAACATAATAAAAATGATTCTGTTGGACTTAAACTGTTTGGCCTGATCCTGGATCTTTAGTTATTTTGAAACTCCTATTCCATCTGTAACCTTTTCTCCCATCATAACTATTAAATAGTAATTCTAATGTAGTTTGCGTCAGGTGTGGATTGTCATATCCGGCAGCATCCTGATCCGTTTTAACTCAATATTTTTAAAAAAATTAGTGGGCGCAAATAGCTGTTAAGACCATTATGAGGTTTAATCCGCCAATGATAAAACTGCGACCGATTTTATAACCTACCGTAATTAATTGGTAATTTCGGATCATTTTATTTGGTATGGTTTATGCTTTTACTAGGTACAGAATCAATAAAGAAATCCGGGCGATGATAGCATTAATGGTCTAAGCCTGAATCCAACATCCGTATACTTTACATTTAGGAGGTATAAACATGAGTGGTTATAGTGCCGTAGAGATATTTTTTTTCATATGCGCAGTAGTTGGGGGCTTTTTTGTACTTATGAAATTCGCAATGATGTTTATGGGCATGGATCATGATGTTTCTCATGATTTTGCCCTGGATGGGCATGATCTCGATGCAGGAAGCCATGGCATAGATGCCCATCATATGGATTCGGACACCGGTTTTCATATCCTTTCCCTTCATGGCATTTCATCCTTTTTAATGATGTTTGGTCTGGTAGGGCTCGCCATGTACCGGCAGAGCGGTTTTGGCGTGCTGGTATCGCTGGCAGGTGCTGTCGCTGCCGGATGTGTTTCCGTATGGATCATAGCCAGATTGTTTCTCATGTTCAACAGGCTGAAATCAAGCGGCACCATCACGATAGACAGCACTGTCGGAGCCCAGGGGAAGGTCTATACAAAGATTCCGGAAAAGGGCACCGGCCGGGTGCTTATCAATGCAAGGAACAGCCTTCGTGAGTATGACGCATCTACCAATAACAGCAATGCGATTGAAACCGGTACACCTGTAAGAGTCATCTGGGTTGATGGAAATGTGCTTGTAGTGGAAAGAATATGATCTTAACACGGACTATGGAGTAAGCTAATGAAAAAGTCATGCCTTGTTTTATCTATAATTGTTTCGGTTTTTTTCTTTACCGCCTGCAGGGGAAGTATCAATAAAGATTTCTGTTTAAATGATGGAGAAACAACCTATGGCAGCAAGAATACCATTAATGGAAACATTCATGTTGGTGAAAATACAGAGGTGCAAGGTGATTTCAGGAGTATAAACGGAAGTATTGATGTGGGTGCCAGATCAAGGGTAAGAGATCTTGTAACCGTAAATGGTAATGTCAGGGTAGGAAGAGAGGCCCTGGTCAGAGGTGACATACAATTGATTAATGGCCATGTTCATTGCGAACCCGGTGTTAAAGTTACAGGCTGTATTGAGACAATAAACGGAAAAATCATTCTGGAGCGAACATCTGTTGAAGAAGATCTGAGCACCTATAATGGAAACATGATACTCTCCGCTAATACGACTGTCAACGGGGATATTGTTATTAAAGAAAAGCATGGTACCAATCCGTCCCATCATGACCTCAAAATAGAAATCGATAATTCTTATGTTGAAGGGGACATTATAAATAAAGATCCCGATACCGGCGTTACTGTATATTTGACCAATGGGGGAAAGGTAAAAGGAAGAATCGCAGGTGCGAAAGTTATTGAAAAATAATTGATCTGACGGATAAACAAGACTCATAGTTTAAGTGAAACTAAAGTATAAAATTGAAAAGGGGGATTCATATAATGAAAGAAAAACGAAAATGCTTACTTGTCTGTATGCTTCTATTAATATTGCCTGTAATCATACCGGTCGCCGGTGCCATGGCAGGCGACTGGCAAAAGATCGATGACAGTTCATGGTGTAATAAAAAATGGTCTTTTAGAAGTGATACCGCATGCGAGGTGCGGGAGTTGAATATAAATAAGGCATGGAAAAAAATCTCTGTAGACGCAAGTCCCAACGGGGATATTAAGGTAGAGGGCTGGGATAAGGACAGCATAAGGATACAGGCCAGGGTGCAGGCAAAAGCAAGATCTCAGGAAAAGGCGGAGGAACTGATTTCGGAGATAGATATTGATGCGGACAGAGGGAAAATACACGCGGACGGTCCTACTGCAATTTTTTCAAAGCAGTCATGGTCTGTGAGTTATCGTCTTATGGTCCCTGTAAAATCAAACCTTCACCTGACTGCGTTGAATGGCGGAATCTCAATCATTGATATCGATGGCCAGATCAAGGCAAAAACATTAAACGGCGGGATCGCTCTGAAAAACCTGGCAGGTGATGTAGAAGTGAAGACCCTGAATGGCGGGATAACAGCAGAACTGGATGGCGACAGATGGAAGGGAAGGGGTCTTGAAGCAAAAACAACCAATGGCGGCATAAAGGTGAAAATACCGGAAAATTATTCCGCTTCACTTTCGGCAGGCACAGTCAATGGCGGCATTCACGTTGACTTTCCCATAACCGTTCGGGGGTGGATCAGGAAGAGCATAGATACCACACTGGGGAAAGGCGGTGCACCTGTTAGACTGAAAACAGTCAATGGTGGTGTAAGTATTGAGAAGAAATAGAAAAAGAGGCAAAAGGCGCATGGCTCAGGGCTCAAGGCAGGGTCTAATTATTAACCTTGCGCCTTGAGCCTTGTGCCCTAGGCCTTAATATCATCAGAATCCCCTGTTCTAAAATAAAAATTCACTTCAACAACAGGCAGCAAACAACAGACACTTCAACATCTGTCCGACTGAACTTACTGACTTTTATACCGTATTTCAGCCGCTCCTGAAAAAAGAAACAACTTCATACAAAAATAGATGTCAGAACCACCTTCCTACTGATTGTATCTATAACTCCTTAGACTCACAACATACTGATATTGGGGAAAAATAGACTTTTTTCCCTTGACAATGGGACTTTGTGGCATATAATGACACAAAGTGTCATAGAGTGGGAGAAAAACCAATTTTACCATGTTCAGAGGACGATCTCGACATACCCTTGATGATAAGGGGCGGTTAGCCATACCGACACGGTTTAAAGATACACCTAAACTGATGGATCAGCCTTGTCTTGTGGTAACTAACCATATCAACTGCCTCTGGGCCTTCACCAGGGACGACTGGCGGGGCATTGAGGATCAAATAGCAAGTTTACCCTTGATGAATACCGCTGTCAACAGTCTGCGCAGATATTTCATAAGCGGCGCACAGGAATGCCCGATTAAGCAGGGAAGGATCACATTGCCCCCTGATCTCAGGGAGATAGCGGGGCTGCAAAAAGAGGTTATGCTGGTTGGCGAACTGAAATATTTTGAAATATGGGATAAAAATCGCTGGGATGAAGAGTTTAACCGTGCCAGGGATGAATTTCAGGCATCAGGCCAGTCCTTTGCGGACCTGGGTATCTGATAGATATGGAATATCCTCATAAGCCGGTAATGGTCAATGAGGTCGTAAAACTTCTGATCACAAGGCCGGATGGCATCTACGTCGACGGAACAACCGGTACAGGGGGGCACAGCGAGGCGATATTAAAAAAGCTTGATCAAAACGGCAGGCTTATTTGTCTGGACAGGGATCCGGACGCAATAGAAATCACACGGAAAAGGCTGGATTCCGTGGGATACAAAGACAGATACATTATAGTAAAGGCAAATTTCGCTGATATGGACATTGCATTAAAGGAAGCAGGGAGCACAAGAGTTGACGGGATCATCTTCGATCTTGGCATGTCTTCATATCAGCTCGATAAATCCGGAAGGGGTTTCAGTTTTAACAGGGATGAACCTCTGGATATGAGAATGGATAACGAAAGCGGAAAGAACGCAGCGGAGTTTCTTAATGAACTTTCCGCTCAGGAAATAGAGTCGGTGCTTAAAAAATTCGGAGAAGAAAAACTGGCCAGGCCGATATCCAGGGCAATTGTAAGGGAACGCAGCAGATCGCCGATAAGCTCGTCCGGCAGGCTTGCCGATATTATACGCTCCCATTATCCGGCTGCACGGCGGAACAGAAAAAAAGATCCGGCAACAAGGGCGTTTCAGGCCCTGAGAATTTTGACCAATAATGAGATGGAAAACCTGAGTGTTATTCTGGAAAAGGCGCCAGGGCTTTTGAACAAAGGCGGAAGGATTCTTTTTTTAACATATCACTCACTCGAAGACAGGCTTGTAAAGAGGGCTATGACGGATTGGGAAAGTGCATGTACATGTCCGCCCGATCTGCCGATATGTGTTTGCAATAAAAAACAAAGGTTTAAAAGACTCATCAAAAAGGGGGTATTGCCGCAGCAGGAAGAGATTGCAGCAAATCCCCGAGCCAGAAGCGCCAGGCTTAGAGGTGCAGAAAGGATCTGACATGGTACGCCCTTCAAAAGCATCAGAGGCAGATTACAAGAGAAATACCCGCACAGGGATAAAGATAAATAACTCCAGGGTTAAAGGAAACAGGTTCTATCTTACCAGTCGGCAAATCATTCTGATAGCATTTCTGCTGGTTCTGTTTATGGGCAGCAGCATAGGCTATGTCTGGTCTAACTATCAAGGCACACAAATAGGTTTTGATCTGAGTCGCCTGCAAAAGGACGAAAGAGCGCTTCTGGAGTTGAATAAAAAATTAAAAGTAGAGTTGGCCACTTTAAAATCACCCCAGAAACCTGGAAGTGGCCGCGCGTTCTTACGGGCTGAAGGATGCCACTCCTGAGCAGATTATTATTTTACCATGAAGGTAAATGAGAAAAAATGGATCAGAATTCGTATCTATGTTGTAGCTGTCTTCTTTCTGTTTTGTTTATCGACAGTACTTTCCAGGGCAGTACAGCTTCAGGTCTTTGAAAAAGACAAACTTCGGGCCATGGCAAAGGACGGATACCGGAAAGTAGTCCGGCTTCCGCCCAGGAGAGGTTCGATTTTTGACCGTGAAGGTCGCGAGCTTGCAGTAAGTCTTGAAGTAGGGTCCGTGTACGCCGAGCCCCGGCAGATCACGGACAAGGCCGGAACTGCCAGGCAATTGGCCCTTCATCTGGATATGCCGGCGAAGACTATTTTATCATTGCTCAAAAAAGACAGGGGCTTTGTTTATATAAAAAGAAAAATACCGACAAGCAAGATTGAGCAGATTAGATCACTGAGGCTTCAGGGTATTGGTTTCACGAAAGAAACAAAGCGGTTTTTTCCCGGTAAGGAGATAGCAGGGCATGTACTCGGGATTGTCGGTGACGAAAACCAGGGGCTTGAAGGTATTCGAGAAAAAGTACGATGACCTCCTGAGGGGTGAAGCCCAGGTCCTCGTACAGATGAAGGATGCGTTGGGTCGGCCTTTTTATGTAAGTAAACCTGCTGAGGAAAAAAGGAATATCCATAACCTTATACTTACTATTGATAAGGATATTCAATACAAGGCACAGCAGGCACTGGAAAAGGCACTCGTTAAATCCAGGGGGAAAAGCGGTCAATGTCTGATTATGGATCCTGAAACAGGAGAAATACTTGCTATGGCAACGGCTCCGCCTTTTAATCCCAACATGTTCAGGAGTCATAGCCCGGATGAATGGCGCAACAGGGTGATTGCAGACTGTTATGAGCCTGGGTCGATAATCAAGGCGTTTCTGCTGTCGGCGGCCCTTGAAACGAACACTGTAACCCCGAATACAAAGTTCGATTGTGAAAACGGGAAATTCAAGCTGGCAGATATTGTTATAAATGACTCAACGAAACATCAGATACTTACTGCCGCGGATATTGTTGTAGTGTCCAGCAATATAGGGGCCTACAAGATAGGAAATGAGCTGGGGTATGAAAAGTTTTATAATTACCTGAAAAAATTCGGCTTCGGTCAAAGGACAGGGGTCGATTTAATAGGTGAGCGGCATGGTTATATAAGGCCTCCTGAAAAGGCAAATGAGGTTGACCGCGCGACTGTTTATTTTGGACAGGGCATGTCCGCCTCATCCCTGCAGCTGGCAACGGCGATGTCAGCAATAGCAAATGGCGGTAAGTTGATGAGACCATATATTGTCAAGGCGATCACGGATGAATCGGGAAAGACCGTTAAGGAATTTTATCCCCATATGGTACGCAGGGTGATCTCTTCCGATACGGCCAGGACCGTTTCCAGGATACTTGAGGATGTGGTCAGTGAAAGGGGAACCGCTCCTCCTGCTGCTATCGAAGGATACCATGTTGCCGGAAAGACAAGCACTGCCCAGAAGGTAGATCCCAGGACCGGGAGATATTCGCATAGAAACTATACCGCCGCTTTTGTCGGGTTCGCACCGGTAAACAGGCCAAGGCTTGTAATCCTGGTCACGATTGACGAGCCCAGGGGAGTTATCTATGGCGGCCTTGTAGCCGGCCCTGTTTTTAAGGAAATCGGGCAATGGGCGCTCGGCGATCTGAAAGTTCAGCCCCAGCTGAAACTGGCGAGCGCGGAACCAGGTATCAGGAACAGGACAGATGATAAGGTAAAGGCATTTTCTAATAATACAGAAACAGGCGCTCCCCGGGAGATCAAGGCCGGAGAAAATCGGCTGCCCGATTTCAGAGGGCTTACCTTGCGCGAGGTACTTAAAGATATAAGTATCCTCGGGCTGGATATTACATTTGAAGGCAGCGGAAGGGCATATGCACAGGACCCGGCTCCGGGAGTGCCTATGGATGAAATCACCTCGGTAAAGGTGCGTTTCAGGCCTCCGGCTTAGAAAGTGTACAAAATGTTGTGAAGATGAAATTATTTTAATAATTAACGTGGTTTTTTCAGGGGTGATCAAAATAAGGACATGAAACTTTCGGTATTAATTGAAGCCTTGAAAGACTATAAACTGGAGGGCAATCCCGATCAGGACATTACAGGTCTGAATTATGATTCAAGAAAAATAACAGGCGGAAACCTTTTTATTGCCATTAAAGGTAATAAGCTCAACGGGCATCAATATATTTTAAAGGCAGTAGAAAATGGTGCAAAGGCCGTTCTTGTTGAAGAAGATTGCAGCCTTCCCCCTGATATTTCGGTAATAAAGGTACCGGATTCAAGAAGAGAATTATCCAGGCTGGCGGCCCGGTTCTATGATTACCCCTTTAAGGATATGGATGTTATAGGTGTCACCGGAACAAACGGAAAGACAACAATCACATATATACTGGAATCCATACTGTCAGCGGCAGGCAAAAAGACCGGGGTTATCGGAACTGTAAACAGCCGGTTTTCGAATAAGGTAAAACCTTCTTCAGTAACCACACCCGAATCCCTTGATCTGATGTGTACTGCAAGGGAAATGGCTGATGAAGGTGTGACCAGTCTTATTATGGAGGCTTCTTCCCACGCCATTCACCAGAAGAGGACAATCGACCTCCCATTCAGAATCGCAATATTTACCAACCTTTCGAGAGATCATCTGGATTATCACATCACTATGGACGATTATTTTGAGGCAAAGAGCCAATTGTTCCGGAACCTGCCGGTAATGGTGCACGGAGAAAAAAGCTTTGCCATTATAAATATGGATGATCCGCGCGGCGATGAGTTATCCGGGCTTACAACAGCAGAGGTACTGTCATACGGCCTTAAAGGTGACCGGGATATTATGGCATGCGATGTAAAGGCCGATATGGATGGGCTTAATGCCAGGCTCGTTACCCCTGAAGGCAGCGTTGAAATCAAGTCGCATCTTATAGGAGAGATCAATATCTATAACATCATGGCAGCCGCAGGAGCGGCCCTGGCAGCGGGAATTGGCCCTGGCAGGATCGCTGAAGGCATAGCCGGCCTTAAAAACGTCCCTGGAAGACTTGAAAAGGTCCTTAACAAGGCCGGGCTTTCTATTGTTGTGGATTATTCTCACACACCTGATGCCCTGCTCAAGGCACAGAATAATCTGCGCCCGTTTGTAGGTGGCAGGCTGATAACTGTTTTCGGATGCGGCGGCGACAGAGACACTGGCAAAAGATATGATATGGGGCTTATTGCCGGAAAAAACAGCGATATTGTCGCAATAACTTCCGACAATCCCAGGACCGAAGACCCTGTATTTATTATCAGTCAGATAGAAAAGGGAATAATCGAATCGGGAATGACCCGGTCCGAATGGCCTGAAATAAAAGACGGAACATACTTCATTGATGCGGATAGAAGTGCCGCTATTCAAAAGGCCGTATCCCTTGCAGATAAAAACGATACGATCCTGATTGCGGGAAAGGGTCATGAAGATTATCAGATAACGGGTACAGTCAAAAGGCATTTTGACGACAGGGAAGAGGCCCGAAAGGCGGTGAACGCCCTATGACCGTTCTCAGTAAGGACATAACCCTGAAGGAATTCATGGAACAGGTAAAAGGTGTCCTGGTTTCTGGCGACGTAGAAACCGTGCTTTCCGGCCTGAGCACGGATACGCGGGAAATAAATAAGGGTGATGCCTTCATTGCCCTCAAGGGTGAAAAATTTGACGGGCATAATTTTATCAGGAAAGCCGCTCTAAAGGGAGCATCCTGTATTGTCGTTGATGACGAGAAAAAGATCCCCGGGGATATCAATACTTCGGTTATCAGGGTGAAAGACTGCCTGACCGCGCTTGGGGATTTCGCCGGTTACTGGAGGCACCGGCACAGGGCTAAAATCGTTTCCATTACAGGGAGTATGGGTAAGACGACCACAAAGGAAATGACCTCATGCATTCTGGAAACAGGAAATGAAACACTTAAAAATCCGGGGAATTTTAATAACCTGATCGGCCTTCCGCTTACTTTATTACGGCTTGATAACAGCCACGAGAGGGCAGTTCTTGAGATGGGCATGAATCATTTCAATGAGATCAGGAGACTGACACAAATCTCTGACCCGGATATCGGTGTAATAACCAATGTCGGGCCTGTTCATCTTGAAGGGGTAAAAGATATTTACGGCGTTGCCCGGGCAAAGACCGAGATGATTGAAGAAATGAGACCGGAAAGCACTGTAATTCTGTTTGGCGATGACAGGATACTGATGAAAGAGGCATCCCGTTTTAACAGGGATTTTTTTACCTTCGGGCTCAGTCCTGAAAACGATGTATCCGCAGATGACATAGAAATATTAAAGGGGGGAGGGTTGAAATACAGGTTGAGATACCGGAATGAATCAATACCTGTCGAACTATGTGTATCGGGTATTCACAACCTGCTCAATTCCCTTGCAGCCGCTTCTGTCGCTATCTGCATGAAGGAGAAATTCGAGAATATTTCCGACGGGCTTAAGAGGTTCAAAGGAGTTAAAGGCAGACTGATTACTAATGTTCTTCCTGATGATATTCTATTGCTGGATGATACCTACAATTCAAATCCATCTTCACTTAAGGCGGCGCTTGATGTGGCAATGGAAAAGGCAGCCAACAGCAGATGCATAATAGTGGGGCTGGGTGAAATGCTGGAACTGGGAGATGAAACCGAAAAAGCGCACGTTCAAGCCGGTAAACTTGCTGCGGAAAAAAGGGCAGGTTTTCTGTTCGCTATCGGAGCAAACGCTCAAAACGTGATCAAGGGCGCTATAGAGGCCGGTCTTTCCCCGGATAGGGCCATTGAGACCAAATCTCACCAAGACATGATCGACCGGATGAATGATGTCATCAAAAAGGGTGACCTTGTTCTTCTTAAAGGATCCCGGATGATGGGACTGGAAAAGGTCGCACATGGTCTGAAGGCAATAAGGATAAAGGAGGGGCAAAATGACTGAAAAGGTAAAAGAAATAATGGTTGTTGATGATGAGGCCGGAATAAGGGCGCTGTTATCCGACACCCTTATGCAGGAAGGTTACAGTGTAACTCTTGCAAAAAACGGCAAAGATTCTCTGCGCCAGTTAAACAAGCGCCGGTTCGACGTTCTTATAACGGATATCAATATGCCCCAAATAGATGGCCTTGAGCTTATCAGGGCGATGAAGAAAAAAGGACGCAGGGAAAAGGTCATATTGATAAGCGGAGATCCGGTGGACGAGGCCCTGCTTAACAATGACCTTATGCCGGTATTTGCACAGTTAACAAAACCCTTCGGGATGAATCTGTTGCTGGACACGGTTATTTCAGCCCTTGAATCAAAGGACCCTAAAACGAAAAGAAGAAGAAATGCTGCATAGACTTATATATTTTTTCCATATGGATTATTCCTGGCTGAATGTGTTCAGATACCATTCTTTCAGGACATTTCTAGCCACACTGACATCGATTGCATTTTTTATCATGTTTGGTGAATGGGCTATAAAGAAGCTTGGTTCCATGCAGCTGAAGCAGTATATCCGTGATGACGGCCCTAAAAACCATCAGGGCAAAGCCGGGACGCCAACCATGGGGGGGTGCATAATAATATCAGTAATTATCATCTCTGCATTTTTATGGGGCGAATTAAACAATATATACCTGTGGCTGACGCTCTATTCGGCCTTCGCATTCGCACTGATAGGCTTCAGGGATGATATATTGAAAATAACCAGAAAAAACAGCGAGGGCCTCAGTGTAAAAGGAAAGCTCTTCCTTCAGGTTCTCCTGGCCCTTCCTGTCGGGCTTGTTCTGTATTTTTATCCTGGGTTCAGTACGCACCTTAATGTGCCTTTTTTTAAAAATATAACCCCTGACCTGGGCATCTGGTACATCCCGTTCGCAGTTTTTATTATTGTCGGTTTTTCAAATGCAGTGAACCTGACCGATGGTCTTGACGGCCTGGCTATCGGCCCGATCATTATAGCTTTTATGAGCTATATTGTATTTTCATATCTTTCCGGGAATATCAACTTCGCATCTTATCTGCTTATACCGTATGTTCCCGGGAGTGGTGAGCTTGCTGTTCTCTGCGGAGCAGTAGTGGGCGCGGGGCTTGGTTTTCTATGGTTCAACGCCTATCCCGCCGAGGTGTTCATGGGTGATGTGGGGTCACTTCCGCTTGGCGCGATACTGGGGACTGTAGCCGTGATTACCAAACAGGAACTTACTCTCATTCTGGTCGGGGGGCTTTTTGTATTTGAGGCCTTATCGGTAATCTTCCAGGTCGCTTACTTCAAGATTACCGGGGGTCACAGAATATTCAGGATGGCGCCGATTCATCATCATTTTGAACTCAAGGGCTGGCCTGAGAGCAAGGTCACGGTACGTTTCTGGATAATAGCAATAATCCTGACACTTATATCCATGAGTACATTGAAGCTTAGGTAATATGGAATTCAAAAATAAAAAAATACTGGTAGTAGGATTTGGCAGATCCGGTCTTTCAACAGCAAGGTATCTTATGGGAAGAGGTGCAGATGTCACCATCGGAGATATTAAGCCGGAAGCCGCGCTGGATAAAAATCTGCTGAAGGAGGTCAGGAATTCCGGGGTAAAACTTGAGACAGGTGAACACAAAATAGAGACATTTTTAAACTCGGACATGATTATTGTAAGCCCCGGCGTCCCGCTGAATATAAAACCGCTGCTGGCAGCCAGGGACGCAGGTGTGCCGGTTTCGGGAGAACTGGGAATAGCTTCAACACTTTTTGATACCCCCATCCTGGCGGTCACGGGTACAAATGGTAAGACAACAACTGTGAACCTGCTCGAAGAGATAATAAAGAGATCCGGCAGCGCTCTTTTTACAGGCGGAAATATAGGGACTCCTCTTATGGAATATTTATCGGGAGGGATGAATGCCGACTATGTACTTGCGGAGGTCAGCAGTTTTCAACTGGACACGGCGGAATATTTCAGTCCCTTTATATCCCTGATACTGAACATAACACCCGATCACCTTGACAGGTATGAAAGTTTTGATGCCTACGCAAGGTCAAAATACAGCATCACAAAAAATCAGCGGAAAGGGCAATATACTGTTTTAAATGATGACGATCCCTTACTGCACAGGTTTAGACCGGAGAGTGAAGTATCGGTGATTCGTTATGGAATGGAAAACGCAGAAGGACGCAACGCATATATTGAGGGGAACAGGCTAATAGCATGCGTCCCTGGAAAGACAGAACGATCATTCAGCATAGACGGGTTTCTGCTTTCCGGAACACACAATCTGAGCAATCTTATGGGGGCTGTTCTCGTTGCCCTCTGTGCAGGAATTGAAGCAGATTTTATACAGGAAACAATACCGGATTTCAAAGGGCTCCCCCACAGGATAGAGCATGTGGCAAGAGTAAAGGGCATAGATTTTTATGACGATTCAAAGGCTACGAATGTTGATGCTGCCGTAAAATCGCTTGAGGTGTTTGACAAGCCAGTAGTCCTGATCGCAGGTGGAATCCACAAGGGAGGAGATTATGCCCCTCTTGTCAGGGCATCACTTAAAAGAGTAAAGAAAGGTGTTTTTATCGGTGAAGCACGTTTCAGGCTGGGTGATGCTTTTGACAAGGATATCCCCTATGAGTTTGCGGAAGATATGGAAGATGCTGTTAAAAAGGCGTTTTTGTCAGCAGCGGAAGGTGACGTGATCCTCCTCGCTCCTGCATGTTCCAGTTTTGATATGTTTACCGATTACGGTCATAGAGGCAGAGTGTTTGAAGAAAAGGTTGAAGGCCTGAATAATGGGTGAAAAGAAAACAGCAACCGGAGGATATGATCTGTTTATCCTGATTCCTACGATAATACTGCTGGGAATCGGGCTTGTGGGCATATACAGTGCGAGCTCATTCCTTGCATATCACAAGTATCATAACAGCAATTTCTATCTGGAAAGACAGGCCTTCTTTGTCATGATCGGGATTTTTCTTCTGGTCATAGTAAAAAATATACCGGTAAATCTGTATCGAAAGCTTGTCTACCCTGCCCTTTTTATCAGTTTCATGCTGCTTCTAATGCTTTTTATACCGGGCTTCGCAAAGAAGATCGGAGGGGCATACAGGTGGATACAGATAGGGCCTTTTGCCCTTCAGCCCTCGGAACTCGCCAAGCTGTCTCTTGCTATATATGTGGCCTATTCCATGTCAAAAAAAGGGACTAATATGTCCAGTTTTTCAAAGGGGTTATTGCCGCACCTGATGGTCGTAGGGGCCTTCATGTGCATGATCCTGATACAGCCTGATCTTGGAACGACAGTAATAATAGGCTGCTGGCTTATGATCATGCTGTTTGTAGCGGGGCTGAATTTTTTTCATATCCTGGGAATGATTATCATCTCATGCCCGGTGGTTATATGGCTTGTTACCCATGCCGAATACAGGCTCAATCGTTTACTTGCCTTTACGAAACCATGGGAATATCCGCAGGGGCTCGGGTTTCAGATAATTCATTCCTTCCTGGCCTTTGGTTCGGGAGGCATACTGGGCGTAGGTCTTGGAAACAGCAAACAGAAGCTGCTTTATCTGCCGGAGCCCCATACTGATTTTATTCTTTCAATACTGGCCGAAGAACTGGGATTAATCGGTGTTGCTTTTATAATACTGCTCTTTTGCATTCTGATAATAAGAGGAATAAAAATCGCACTCGATGCCCCTGACCTTTACAGCAGTTATCTGGCCCTGGGGATTACAGTATTGATGGGGCTGCAGATTGTAATAAACATGGGTGTGGTAATGGGTTTGCTGCCGACAAAAGGTCTGACATTGCCGTTTTTGAGCTACGGGGGTTCTTCCCTGCTGGTTAACCTTGCAGGAATAGGAATATTGATGAGTATATCGGCGCGAAAATGAGAAAGGTATGCGGTGTGAGGTATAAGGTGTGGGGTTTGCGACTTTAAAATGACTGATAAATGAGGGCAAAATAGATAGAGGAGAGAAAAAGCTTAGTATTTTAATCGCAGGAGGCGGTACCGGAGGTCATCTGTTTCCCGGAATAGCTGTCGGAAATGAGCTTAAGGAGCGGTACCCCGATGCGGACATTCTTTTTGTTACGGCAGGAAGAGAGATCGAATCACGGATACTCGACAGGGCAGGATTCAGGCAGGAATGCCTGAGTGTGGAAGGTATCAAGGGAAGGGGGATAGTAAAATCCCTGATATCGGTTTTTAAATTGCCTTGGAGTTTTTTTCAGTCCATGGCCATAATTAAAAGAACGTCTCCTGACATGATCCTGGGTGTGGGTGGCTATTCGTCAGGCCCGCTGTGCCTGGCAGGCAAATTGATGGGGATTCCGGTTGCCATACATGAACAGAATTCATATCCGGGTCTTACAAACAGGCTTTTGAGCAGGGTGGTTGATATGGTTTTTATATCCTTTGAAGAAAGCAGGGAACATTTCGCCAGGGCGACATTCTGCCTGACCGGCAACCCTGTCCGAAGCATATTTAAAGAAGGAGCGAAAACCCTGCCCGGCAAAAAGGATGCGTTTACAATATTTGTAACCGGCGGAAGTCAGGGTGCTGTTGCAGTGAACAGCGTCTTTATCGAGGCACTGAGCGTCATGAACAAAAAGGGTATAGGGCCGGATGTTATCCATCATGCAGGTCAGTTTGATTATGAAAGGGTTCTCAGGGAATACGAAACGAGGGGCCTAAAAGGTGAAATAAGTCCATTTATAGAGGACATGAGAGGGGCCTATGAGCGTGCGGACATCTTTATAGGAAGGGCTGGCGCAGGTACGATCTTTGAACTTGCGGCAATGGGAAGGCCATCTATCCTTATACCCCTTCCCGGCTCCGCAAATAACCATCAGGAGACAAACGCCCTCGCCCTTGTAAGGGCGGGCGGAGCAGTAATGATGCTGCAGAAGGAGCTTGACGGGGAAAAACTGGCAGAAAAACTTATGAACTTTTCAAATAAAAGGGACGAACTCGTTGAAATGGGTAAAAACAGCAGGAAGGTTGCAAGACCCGATGCGGCGAGAGTAATAGTGGATCAAATGTTTAGAATGACAGGTAAAAATTAATAATTATGAAAACTTTTGAAAAGACAAAACATATACACTTTGTAGGCATTGGCGGCATCAGTATGAGCGGTATTGCGGAGCTTCTACTGAACCTTGGGTACAGGGTGAGCGGGAGCGATATAAAAGACTCTGCTGCCTCTGCCAGGGTAGAAAAACTTGGGGGGACAGTATATACCGGCCACCGCACGGAAAACATAGAGGGCGCGGATGTTGTCGTTTATTCATCGGCAGTCTCTCCCGACAATCCCGAGATAGTTGCAGCAAATGAAAATTATATACCGGTCATCCCCAGGGCCGAAATGCTCGCGGAGCTGATGCGACTCAAATATGGCGTTGCAATAGCAGGCGCACATGGAAAAACGACCACAACCTCGATGGTGGCATCCATAGTAACTGCCGCCGAACTGGACCCGACTATCCTTATAGGCGGAAGACTGGATATCTGGGGCGGTTCAAATGCAAAACTCGGACAGGGTGAGATCCTTGTAGCGGAATCCGACGAGAGCGACGGGTCCTTTATGGCCCTGTCTCCGACAATTGCTGTAGTTACAAATATAGACCGCGAACACATGGAGCACTATGGAGACATGGATCGCATCAGGGATACGTTCGTGAATTTCATCAACAAGATCCCTTTTTATGGAACGGCTATCCTGTGCCTGGATAACGAAGAGATACAGAACATCATACCAAGATTAAAAAAACGTTATATTACCTATGGCCTGACATCTCAGGCTGACCTGCAGGCAAAGGATATAATAAAGAAAACATTAAGCTCGGACTTTGAGATCGTTTACAGGGGAGAAGACCTTGGCCGTGTTACAGTGGGTATGCCGGGAAACCACAGT
Organism: uncultured delta proteobacterium; assembly: GCA_963815145.1. Lineage (GTDB taxonomy): Bacteria > Desulfobacterota > DSM-4660 > Desulfatiglandales > HGW-15 > JAAZBV01. The sequence goes on along the minus strand of CAWFFS010000017.1, from coordinate 52,853 downwards.
GTACTGAACGCGCTTGCTGCAGTGGGTGTTGGTCTTGAGCTTAATATTGAGCTCAGGGATATAAAGAAAGGTCTTGCAGATCTGGGAGGGCTGGCACGAAGGTTTCAGAAAAAAGGAGAGAAGAACGACATACTGGTTTTTGATGATTACGGGCATCATCCCACAGAAATAATGGCAACCCTCGAAACCGCGAGAGAGGTATGGCCTGAGGACAGGTTGATAGTCGTTTTTCAGCCGCACAGATACAGCAGGACAAGGGAACTCTATGATCGTTTTGTAATCAGTTTTAATCATTCGGATGTGCTTATTATAGTACCGCTCTATCCTGCAGGTGAAAAGGCAATCGAAGGAGTAGATTCGGAATGGCTGTGTAAAGGTATAAAGGAACACGGGCACAGGGAGGTTTACCTTGCGGAAGGCCTTGACCACGCCATTACCTTATTGAAAGAAATGGCAAGACCTGGCGACAGGGTAATCACCCTTGGGGCAGGAGATGTATACAGGGTAGGAGAAGGCCTGCTCGAAACACTGGAATAGAAAAACAGCCTGGCGATATTATGGATAAGATACAGAAGGCCGGACTAACAGAATTATTAAGGGATTCGGTGTTTTTTAATGCTGCAATGAGCCCATACTGCACTCTAAGGACAGGAGGAAACGCCGAAGCGATATGTTTTATCGATGATCTGTCAGTGCTGACACGGGTGATATGCTTCCTGGATTCGGAAGGCATACCCTGGATGGCGGTTGGAAAGGGCAGCAACCTGCTTGTAACTGATAAAGGTCTCGAGGGCGCGGCAATCATCCTCAAAGGGAGGCTGACTGAGGAAGTAAACAGCGACAATAGTTGCAGACTGACTGCAGGAGGGGGTATTTCCATCGGGAAACTCTTGAAATACTGTGTTGAAAACGAACTTTCGGGCATGGAATTCATGGCCGGAATTCCGGGTACTCTTGGCGGCGCTGTCATAATGAATGCAGGCGCCTATGGGGAACAGATCGGGGGTCGGATAGAAAAGATAAGGATGGTTCTTCCCGGCGGAAAGACCAAGGACCTCGATCACAGTCAGATTAAATTTGGATACAGAACAACATCAATACCGCAGAAATCGGTTGTGTACAGTGTAACGCTGGGGCTTGATAAAGGAAAAAAAGAGCTGATAAGAGAAAGAATAGAAAACAATATAAAAAGGCGGAAGGAGAGTCAGCCCCTGGATATGCCAAGCTGCGGGTCTGTTTTTAAAAATCCGCCCGGTAATTTTGCAGCAAGGCTTATAGAGGAGAGCGGATTAAAGGGAAAGATAACAGGCGGTGCCATGGTATCAACTAAACACGCCAATTTTATAGTAAATACCGGGAACGCAACGGCAGGGGATATTATTGAGCTTATAGCCGCTATCATAAAAAAGGTAAGAGAAGATTCAGGTATAGTGCTGGAGGCAGAAGTAAGGGTGGCAGGCCGATGAAGAAAAGATCCATTTTATCCGGACAGACCGTACAGAAGAGAAGGCACCCAAGGAATTATTCGGGAATCTCCAGGATGTTTAAATCTCTGTCCCTGCTGTCTTTTAAGATAATATGTCTTTTAACAGTTGTAGCATCCATAAGCTTTCTGTTTATTTATCTTTATCAATATCTGATTTCTTCTCCATATGTGAAGCTGAAGGAGGTCCGCATCATTGGTGTGGATGATAAAATAAAGCATGAGCTTATTGAGATATCCGGTCTGAACAGTGAAAAGAGTCTTTTAACGTTAGATCTCAAGGCGACTAAAAAAAAGATGGAAAGCCTTCCCTGGGTTAGAAAAGTTGAACTTGAAAAGAGTTTTCCAAACCTGTTACTGGTCCGCGTGGAAAAAGAGATCCCGTTTGCCATAGTTGTGCTGGACAAATTGTATTATATCGACAGGCGGGGCGTCCCGTTTAAGGAGCTGGAGTACAATGATAATAAGGATTTTCCGATAATTACCGGTATTCCATTCAGGAGCGCTGCCAGGAACCATTATATGAAGCTTGCAGCAGGGATTATATCTTCATTTGAATCGGATAAGGGTGCCTGGTCAATGGATGACCTGAGCGAACTGCATTTTGAAAAAGACGAGAGCGTATCCCTGTATTCTACCTCGACACCGCTGGTACTGAAGATGGGATACAATAAACTTGCTGTAAAAAAGAAAGAACTGAAGAGAATACTCAGCCATCTGAAAGAGACAGGTCGCATAGACATGGTAAAGACCATAGATCTCAATTATTCGGATGGAGCAGTGGTCTCCTTCAGGGATGCTGGTTAACTATCATAAAAGGAATAAGAATATGCCGGGGAAAATAATTGTAGGTCTGGATATCGGGACAACAAAGATATGCGCTGTTGTTGGTGAAGTTGTTCATGACGCTATTGAGATAATAGGGGTTGGTACACATCCTTCCGAAGGATTGAGGAAGGGCGTGGTAATAAATATTGAAAAGACTGTAAACTCCATCAAGGAGGCCATAGAAGAAGCCGAAACAATGGCCGGATGCGAGATCAGTTCCGTATATGCAGGTATTGCAGGCGGGCATATAAAGGGCTTCAACAGCCATGGTGTGATCGCTTTAAAGGAGCGGGAGGTTACACGAAAAGATATAGAGAGGGTTATTGAAGCGGCAAGTGCCGTGGCGATTCCTATGGACAGAGAAGTTATTCATGTCCTGGAGCAGGAATTTATAGTGGATGAACAGGACGGCATTATGGACCCCCTGGGTATGTCCGGGGTCAGGATGGAGGCAAAGATACATATAGTAACCGGTGCGGTAACATCTGCCCAGAATATTATTAAATGCGCAAACAGGGCGGGGCTGGATGTCCATGACATTGTACTCGAGTCCATTGCTTCGAGCGAGGCCGTACTGACCAATGAAGAGCGTAACCTTGGTGTGGCACTTATTGACTTTGGCGGCGGGACCACTGACATGGCAGTTTTTTCAAGGGGGTCGATCAAACATACTTCAGTGCTTGCCCTGGGCGGCGACAACCTTACCTATGATATTTCCATCGGAATAAGGACTGCAACCATTGAGGCAGAAAAAATAAAAATGAAATACGGGTGCGCCCTCACATCCATGATAGGCAGTGATGAAACCATAGAGGTCCCGGGTGTGGGGGGCAGAGGTCCAAGGACTCTTCCAAGGCAGCTTTTGGGAGAAATACTTGAACCGAGGCTTGAAGAGATTTTTACACTTATCCAGAGCGAATTGATCAGGTCAGGTTATGAAGACTCCATCAATTCGGGTGTGGTCATAACCGGGGGATCATCGGAACTCGACGGTGTACCCGAAATAGCCGAGCAGATTTTCAATGTGCCCTGCAGGATAGGTTACCCTGACAAGATAGGAGGACTTGTCGAGGTAGTAAACAAGCCGATGTATGCAACCGGTGTAGGCCTTGTGCTGTACGGGGCAAAGCAGAACACGAACAATAAAAAATTCAGGATAAGAGATACGAATATTTTTTCAAAAGTGGTGGAACGGATGAAGAGATGGTTTAAGGATGTAATCTGATTCAGTTATAAAATAAACGAAAGATATAATTTTTAATCTTTTTAGTAACGGTCTATCAAGACCAACTTTTTGGAGGGACATTATGAAATTTGAATTTGTTGAGAGGAAGGAAAGCTATGATGCCAAAATCAAGGTAATCGGTGTCGGCGGCGGAGGCGGAAACGCTATCAATAACATGATAGCCACTCAACTCAAGGGAGTTGATTTTATTGCTGCCAATACCGACAGCCAGGACCTTGATAGATCCGCCTGTCCCAACAGGCTTCAGCTTGGTGCCAGCATTACAAGAGGGCTTGGCGCAGGGGCAGACCCGGAAGTAGGGAAACTGGCGGCAGAAGAAAGTATCAGCGATATCAGGGAATGGGTAGGTGGTGCCGACATGATCTTTATAACTGCCGGAATGGGCGGTGGCACAGGCACAGGGGCTGCGCCTGTAATCGCCAGGGAATGCAAGGATTCAGGTGCCCTTACAGTAGCGGTTGTTACAAAGCCCTTCAAGTTTGAAGGTGAGAAAAGAATGAGCAGGGCGCTTGCAGGTATAGACAGGCTTAAAAAGGATGTGGATACCCTTATTATAATCCCCAATGAAAGGCTGAAGTCAATCGGGGATAAAGGTGCCATGTTCAGAGAGCTGATAGCCAAGGCCGATGACGTTCTTTTAAACGCGGTTAAGGGTATATCGGATCTTATAATGAGTAATGGGTTTATCAATCTTGACTTTGCCGATGTGAAGAGGGTCATGTCGGAGATGGGTACTGCAATTATGGGTACAGGCAGGGCAAGCGGCGAAAACCGTGCATCCGAGGCGGCTCAACAGGCCATAAACAGTCCGCTTCTGGAGGATATATCAGTACACGGTGCCAAAGGGCTTCTCATGAATATAACAGCACCGCCTGACATTACGATGGATGAAATAGACGAGGCAAGTAATTACATCAAGGGCGAGGTCTCCGAAGATGCAGAGATAGTCTGGGGTATAGTATTTAATGAAGATATAGGTGATGAAGTCCAGATTACCGTGATTGCTACGGGAATTGACAAAGACAATTATAAAAAGGTCGTAAGATTGAGAGATCTCACACCTGACGAGGCAAAGGATAACTGGACCGTCAAACTTAACAGCGGTGAAGAGATTGATGAATATGATATCCCTGCATTTCAGAGAAAGGGTGGCGGCGAGGAAAAAATGGAAGTCAAAAACGAGGAGGAGCCGGTAGTCGCCCAGAAAAAGGGGATATTTAAAAAGGTATTTTTCAAGGACGACCTGGATTATCCTGCCTTTTTAAGGATGAAGGCAGATTAACCGGAAAGATGTCCGGCGGTACTACAAACATTTACGATGAAAACCATGCCCGGGAGTTGGGTGCGATAAAAAAAGACTGGGGGGGGAAGATTTCAATCGCCCTGGTTTATCCCAACAGTTACTATCTGGGCATGTCGAACCTGGGGTTTCAGGTTGTTTACAGACTGTTAAACGACAGAGATGACATTGTAGCAGAAAGGGCCTTCCTGCCTGAGGAAATGGAATTGTCCCTCCACCCGAGGGCAGGAAAAGGCCTGATTTCTCTGGAATCCCGATTCCCTTTGTCCCGCTTCGATCTGATCGCATTTTCTCTTTCCTTTGAAAATGATTATCCAAACATACTTAAAATACTGGAACTCGCTCGTATGCCTGTCCAGAATAAAGACAGGGACGAATCGTTTCCCCTTATTATGGCAGGAGGAGTTACTACCTTTCTTAACCCGGAACCGATATCCTCCTTTATCGATTTTTTTCTTCTGGGTGAAGCGGAGGAAAATCTAAGCAGTTTTATGGATCTGTTCAAAAAAACAATCCATAATGATCATTCAAAACAGGAAGTGCTTGAGAAACTGGCCAGGGGCATGGACAGTGTATATGTCCCCTCATTGTATAAGGTAAAATATAGCAGTGACGGGACGATAAGTTCCCGGACTCCTTTGACCGGTGGTATGGATATCAGTATCAAATCAGCAGTTCTAAAACCGCAGGATCTTTCTGTAAACAGATCGGTCATACTGTCAGAAGAAACTGAATTTGCCGGTAAACTCCTTGTTGAGCTTGGAAGGGGGTGCGGAAGATCATGCCGGTTTTGTGCGGCAGGATATGTTTACAGGCCTCCGAGATACCAGGATGAAGACAATATTATAAACTGTATAGATGAATCCTTTGAAGAATGCAGCCGGATAGGGCTTCTAAGCGCCTCTGTGCTGGATACACCGGGCATTAATAAAATAGCCGAAAAAATTCTTTCCGATAAAAAAACATTCTCTGTCTCCTCCCTGAGGGCTGACCTATTAAATGAAGAGATGCTGGAGATGCTTAAAAAGTCGGGTCAGAAGCAGATTGCCATTGCCCCCGAGGCAGGTTCCGACAGGCTCAGGAGGGTAATCAACAAGCATCTTACCCGGAAACAGATTACAGATGCGGCAGCAATGATTGCCAGGGTTGGAAAATTTTCCTTGAGACTGTATTTTTTAATAGGCCTTCCAACCGAAACCAGGGATGATCTAGTTGCAATTCATGACCTTGTTAAAAAAATCAGGCATGCAATGATCAGGGAATCAAAATCAAGGGGTGAAATCGGTCAGATCCGCCTTAGCGTGAACTGCTTTATTCCAAAGCCCTTTACACCCTTTCAATGGTTTCCAATGGAGAGTGTCAAAAGCCTCAAGGAAAAACAGAAGTGGCTGAAAAAGACCTTTTCAAAGGAAGGCGGAGTAACTGTTACCTTTGATGTGCCCAAATGGGCGTATCTGCAGGCACTTTTATCCATGGGTGACAGGAGGGTGGGAGCAGTGCTGAAAAAAGCCCATGAATATGGAGGGGATTTTACAAAGGCATTCAGGGATACCGAATTAAATACCGATTTTTTTGTACACAGGCCAAAGAACCCTGACGAAATACTCCCCTGGGATTTTATTGATCATGGCCTCCGAAAGAAATTCCTCATAAAAGAGTATAAACTGGCCCTGAAGGAAAAAGAGTCGGATATCTGTGATCCGGGGAGTTGTAACCGATGCGGTATCTGTGATAACGTGTTTTCTTAAATACAATCCAAAACCCGAATTAGCAAGGTGAAGAATAATGATTGATTTTGTTTTCCTGTTTATAACTTCTTATCTTATTTATTGTGATGCCATCAAATTAAAAGAATACAGCGAACGATTATATGAAGAAGAAATAAAATTTTCACCTGCCGGAATGGCAGTAGCTTCTTTCCTGATATTTATTGTTTTTGGGCCGCTTTACATTTTTAAAAGAAAAAAATATTTCGATAAGGCCAGGATTTATGAAGAGGTTGAAAAGAAGATAGAAGCCGACGTTGTATTGAAAGCAACCGGAAACCTGATGCTGGTTTTGATTTTGTATTTGATATCAAGTGCGGTCCTGTCTGTAATCTTTTTAAGCATCGCCTTTTCCGTGCCTGCATTTAAAGATCCATTGTTTCAGGGAGTGGTTTTAGGGATTATATTAAATTCCATCTTTGTCTATTTTATATACTACTCTTTAAAGAATAAAGAAAATGAGAACGTATTAGAATACCTCCACATAAAAAAAACCAGCAATCCTGTTTTAATTTCCTTTGTTTTACCGGTTATCGGTGCGCTTATCTTCGCCATATCGAACATACTGGTCTCGACTTCATATTTCTCATCTTTTTCATCCGGCTCCCCCTTGAGCAATGCCCTGTTTCAAAGTACTACAACCGGGATGCTAATGTTTATGCTGTTTGCCACTTTAGTGGCCCCTTTGCTGGAGGAGATCATCTTCAGGGGATATCTCTTTACAACGGTAAAAAGGATCAAAAGCGAGTACTTTACAGTACTTTTTGTGGCATTGCTATTCGGGTTTATGCATGTTGATCAGAATATGGGAGATCCTGTCGCCATACTGCTGGTGTTCATGGTTGGCCTGTACATTACCCTGCTGAGGTTTTATACAAAATCCATAATCCCGTGTATTGCTGCACATTATGCCTACAATATTGCGATATTACTACTGCCTACTATCTATATGTCTATTTACAACCCGCCATACATGCAGTTCATGAAGAACAATAATTCAATCCGGTTTGAACAAAAAGAGGATCTTTTACTTAAGAGTATTCAGGAACACCCCAAATTTACTGATGCCTATAATGCGCTGGCGTGGACATATGCAGAGAATGGAAGAAGACTGGATCAGGGATTATTTATGATAAATAAAGCCCTTGAATTAAAACCCGGTGACCTGCAGTATTTGGATACGAAGGCAGAGATCCTGTTTAAAATGAAAAGATATGATGAGGCAATAGAGATAGAAACATCAATAGTCAAAAAGGCACCGAATTTTGAGTTTTTTAGGGACCAGCTGGAAAAATTTAAAAAGGCTAAAAACGCAGAGAAAAAATATTTGAAGAGTCCATCGCCCCAGACATGATGAGAAACATCGATTATAGGCTTTTCTATATACCCTGAAATCTCTGGTGTCGTGTCAACGATAAACTTTAACTACCTGTCACTTCGCTTCCAGACGACGCCTAAACCCTGTGCAGGATAACCTCTGGTAAAATCTTAAAAACATTCCTAAAACAGGATGCCTCCTTTTAGCCAAGATAGCAAATCTGCAGGCATTAGGCTAAAGTCAATATCATCGGGCACCCGACCACCCTTGCAGTAGTAAATTTTTTCCTAATAAAACCTTGACATAATAACACTATTTTACTACTTTACTAGTAATTTATATTTTTAGGGAATGATTATAATGGGAATTGAATCAAAATGGACCGTAGATTTTTCATCGGGCGTGCATGTGTACAAGCAGATAATAAATATTATCTATGCAGCTATTGGTAGTGGGGAACTGAGGGAAGGTGACAGGCTTCCAACAATCAAAGATCTTGCCGAACAACTTGAGGTCAACCCTAACACAATAGCAAAGTCTTATCGTGAACTGGAACTTAAAGGAGTAATTGCCAGTAAAAGAGGCAATGGGTCTTTTATTTCCGGAAATCAATCAAAAACAGTTACGCTGACAGATGAAGAAAAAGAAACCAGGCTTAATAATCTGTTCAGCAGGGTAATTGCCGAAGCAAAAAATGAAGGTATCATGGAGGATGAATTAATGGATTATATCCTGGAGAGGAGGAAACAAAATGGGAAGATTAAAGACAAGTTTTGATTTACTCAACAGGTCCCTGACCGTAATTATGCAAAACAAAAAACTGCTGGTGTTCCCGATGATTGAATTTATTTCCATCATTATAATCGGAATATTTTTTTTATCCCCGGCGCTTTTCTGGAATTCCGGATACTCGATCACAGATGCCCAGCATTGGAAAGCGCTAGGCAATCACATGCTGCAAATAGCCGGAAAAAATCACGCAGATAAATCGATAGTCGGGATCATTTTAAATGATAAATGGTATGCCTGGAGCATCCTGATCTATCTTATCTCCATGTTCACAGCGACTTTTTTCAGTGTAGCCTTTTACAATGAGATCATCAACGGTCTGAATAACCGGGGAGTATCGATTTCAAGAGGCATAAAAGCCGCCATATCAAAGATCAAACTCATCATGATATGGTCGCTGTTTGCAGGGATTGTGGGCATAATTATCAGAACTCTGGAAGAAAGGCTCAGCTTTGTCGGACGCTGGATTGTGGGACTCATAGGCATTGCATGGAGCGTTGCCTCTATATTTGCTGCTCCTGTAATAATAAAGGAGGAAAAGAGCTTAAATCCTTTTAAAGTCCTCAAAACCTCAGCTCTGATGCTTAAGAAGACATGGGGAGAGTCAATCATAGGTTACCTCGGTATTGGCGGCTTTCTTCTGGCTATTTTTATAGTGTCACTTCCGCTTTTCATCGCTGTTTGTATTATTTTGGGAAACTCCATTCCAGATATGGCAGGAGTAATCTTTATACTCATATTTTTATATATAATATCCATGTCAATACTGGGATACCTGGCAACTATTGCAAATCATGTCTATCGGGGTGCGCTTTTTCTATATGCCACTGAGGGAGTAGTGCCTGGCCCATATGATGAAGATATGATGAATAAGGCTTGGAAGGTTAAGAGAATGAAAAAATAATCATTCTCGTTAAAAATGGATACGCATAGGCAGCAAAGCAAAGGATTGCATGGATGATGCACAGGGTGCAAAGCGCATGATGCATAGAAAAATGATGAATATACTGTAGGGGCAAGCCGCTGTACCTGCCCTTGGAGATGGTAAAGGATAGAAATTTTGGGCAACCACAGGGGATTGCCCCTTCAGATGTTGTAAAAATCTCCGAGGAAAATGCTGTTGAAAATAGCATGTTCGATAATCTGAAATCCGTTTTCACAATATTTAACTCATAACTACTCAATATTATTCCCTTAAAAATATTGTCTTTTTTATAATAAAGGCATAAGTGTGTTGTTGATCTTAATGAGATTAAACTATAACTGCACATATATTAGGAAGAAAGATAAAGGAGAAGATCAATGGATGAAGAACTGAAAAAAAAGACACAGGAGACTGCCGCAAAACTATTCAGCAAAGGTATTAAGATGGACCCGCCATATAAGCTGTGGAAGGAGTTTGACAGGGACCTGGCAAATGACCTGTCTTTGCACATTACCGGCAAGCTTTATTCACGAACTGTACTCACTCTCGCCGAAAGACAGATGGCGGCATGCGCCATGCTTGCTGCACTCAGGGCTACTGATGAATTAAAACTTCATATAAACGGGGCGCTTAATGTGGGCTGCGATCCTGAAAAACTGGCAGAGGTTTTTTTTCAGCTTTCCACATATGCAGGCATGCCTACAGTCAATGAGGCACTGGCGGCATATAAGGAAGTACTTGTTGAACGGGGTGAATGGCCGATCAATAAAGGCCAGTAAAATATTCGTTGATTTTTTATCTGGTTCTCACTATACTACTTACTACTTATTTATACAATATTTAGCTTAATATTTTGTGTAAGGCTAAACCTGAGGTTGTTTTAGCCGGATATATTAAAGTTATTAAATCCGGCTTGTACTCATTCCCGGGGAAACCCGGGCGAAGAAAGGCTCAAAGGAGGTAGAAAGCATTGGCAAACGGAAAAGTAAAATGGTTTAACAACAGAAAAGGTTTTGGTTTTATTCAGCAGGAAGACGGTCCGGATCTTTTTGTTCACTTCTCTTCAATTCAAACCGATGGATACAGGACTCTTAATGAAGGTGAAGAGGTAACTTTTGATGTTGAAGATGGGGAAAGAGGTCCCAAGGCTGTAAATGTGAACCGGGTTTAGTCTTCAATTACAATTATCAAGGGCATTCCGGATTAACCGGGATGCCCTTTTTTTATTTAACCGCGAAGACGCAAAGTGCGCCAAGAAAACTATTTTTTATCGTTAAACCCAAATTTTGCAGTAGAAAACGTAGCGAGGGCGAAAAACCAAAGCGAAACGCGAAGTTGGAACGATTTTGACCCGGAAGCATATCATAAATATGTTGAGGATCGAAATCGTGAAACAAGCGTTGCAGCAAAGGTTTTTCGTCCGCAGTAGGTGGCTACTGCAAAATCTGGGTTAAAGGCGCCAATTGTTATAAAGCAGAATCAGAAAAAACCTTAACGTTCTTCGTGTCTTAGCGGTTCAGTTTTTATTTTTTAATCTTGCTCTGCCTGTATTGATAATAGGCATCCCTGTATGCGACATAAGGATCCAATGCCGCCTTTTTAAGTTCTTCGTATTCTCCGATCCTGAAGGATAGCCCATTTACTTTATCATAACCCTTTACTGCCAGTTCATATTTGGTCTGTAGATCCATATAATATATGGGATCGAGGAAGGCGTCACCTACGGTTCCGATGGTATCAGTAACACTTGAGGCCCCGAGGAAAGGCCAGTCGATAAAAAAACCTTGTCCAATCCCGTATGATCCAAGGGTTTGTCCAAGATCTTCATCATATTCCTTCATGTCAAACTGGTCTGCAGCTCTGTCCATGAAACCTGCAAGCCCGAGGGTCGAGTTAATCAGGAACCTTTCGACCTCATACCCTGCTCCTTCAAATTTAAACTGCAAGACGTTGTTTACAAACCTGATAGGGAACGCAAGATTATTAAAGAAATTTTTTACGCCCTTCCTCACCGGCTGCGGAACAACCGCCTTATAACCCTGGGCTACGGGTTTAAGCACCCAGAAATACAGCTTATCATTAAAATGAAAGAATACCCTGTTTATAGGTTCAAAGGGATCAGCAATGGAAGTCTGAGGCCCTTCAATATCTTTCAGGTCATCCATCATAAAATCGTCTGATGATTTCGCACCGGTATCTGCCTCGGCAACACGGACCAGACTTTTTCCACTGTTAGATTCTATATCGGAGGGTGAATCAGCAAAAATATTGCCGAGAGGCAATAGCAGAAAAACGATTCCCAACATTGTGACAGCCGTATTTTTTTTCATAATAATCTAACTCCCCTGTTAAATACCGTTGACTCTTTTTATGAATCCAGTTTTGCTTTAAGTTTGCTTATCAGTTCTTTATACCCTGATTTGGTTAAAATATTATTAAACTGAACCCTGTAATTATTGACAAGACTTACACCTTCAACATACACATCATAGATATACCATCCCTCTTTATCTTTCATGACACGGAAATCAACCGCAATGTTCGAGCCGCTTTTTAATGCTACCTCCGCCTTCACAACCCCGTATTTCCCGTCGGTTTCCTCACTGATGAAATTCATCTTCTCGCCCGAATATTGCCGTGTTTTATCCATGTATGTTCTTTGAAGCAATTGTCCGAACAGGAATACAAATTCATCCTTTTCCTTCTGACTGAGGGTTCGCCAGTACCTCCCCAGTGCCCTCTGGGAAAAGGCAGTCCAGTCAAATATCGAATCCACAGTTTCCCTGATCATATGCGCCCTTTTCTCTGCCATTGCGGGTGGATCGAGATCATGGTTGCTTACTATTTCAATAAGTTTGTCAGTAGCAGTTTTTATCCGGTCAGTAGCCTCTCCCGCCTGCACTGTGCTGGTTAAAAGCAAAAGTATGGAAACGGCTGTGATCGATAGCCTTAAAATATAGTTTTTCATTTTAATTCCTCCACAACAAATCTTAATAACAAAACAAAAAAAATACTTCCCCTGAAAATAGTATCTTGTATTTGGCAATTGTATTTATGTAGATTTATAACCTCAACAGACGCAAACAGTAAGGCCATACCTCAATTGATCGTAAGGCACTCTCTGGATATAAATTTACTATACTTTACCAAATACATAATTTGAGATCAAATCTTCTATATCCACAGGTGGCGTGGTTTCCCTGATACGCTGCCCATCTTTAAGTATGGTATCCGAACCTCCGGGTGAGATGGAAAGATATTTTTCACCAATAAGCCCTCTTGTCTTTATGCTGGCTATGGCGTCTTCCTGTATTTTTATCGATTTAGGTAATGTAATAACTATCTTTGCCTCATAGTTCTGCATTGTAATGGATTTGACCCTTCCAACTTCCATACCGGCTATCATCACGGATGAGCCAACCTTCAATCCGCCCGCGTCGGTAAAAATCGCATACAGTTCATAACCATCATCGCTGAATACTTCCATTTTGGCAAGTTTGACAGACATGTAACCAAGGCAGAGAATTCCTGCCAGAACAAATACCCCCACTATTAATTCAAGATCAATTTTTTTCATTTATTGCTCCTGATCTTTCATATCAGAATGATTTATAATTTGCATACACCAACAATCATAAAGTGTAATTACCTGTAACTGATAGGCCCTTCGGTATCTCCGGATAAAAATTGCCTTACCAGCGGACTTTCTGATGCAAGCATGTCATCCGGCCGGCCTGACTCAATAATTACACCCTCATGAAGCATTGCCACCTTGTTTACTATTTTAAAAACCCGTTCAAGTGTATGGGTAATTATTATGCCCGTAAAGTGCATACGATTGTGAATCTCTTCAATAAGGTTCAGTATCGCATGACCTATTATAGGATCAAGTCCTGTTGTAGGCTCATCAAAAAGCATTATTTCAGGCTCCCAGACCAGTTCCCTTGCCAGTGCAGCTCTCTTTTGCATTCCACCGCTCAACTGAGAAGGATATTTGTTGTCAGCTCCGTTCAAACCCACCTGATCGAGAACGTTAAGCACCTTCTTTTCAATTATCGATTTATCAAGCCCAGCCTTTTCCTTTAACGGGAATGCCACATTTTCAAATACAGTCAATGATTCAAACAGGGCACCCCCCTGAAACAGAAAACCTATTCTGCTGCGCAGATCTGCAAGGGCCTTTCCCTTGAGCCTGTTCACCTCCTGCCCGTCAACAAAAACGTTCCCGCTGTCCGGGTTCAAAAGCCCGACAACATGCTTGAGTATAACACTTTTGCCATATCCGCTCATTCCTATAAGGACAAGTATTTCTCCCTTTTCTACCTTAATGGACACGCCCTTAAGGACATCATGGCCATTGAAGGATTTGTGTATGTTATTCAGTTCAATCAACTTTTCCCCTTAAAAAAGAAACGCTGTCATAAAATAATTCCATACAAGAATCATGACCGCAGAAAGTACAACTGCCTTGGTGGTAGATTTACTCACACCTTCGGCACCAAATCCTGAAGATCCTGTGTAATACCCCATATAGCAGGAAACCCATGAGATAATAATGCCGAAGCTCATGGACTTGTATATGCCCTGCATAAGATGATCCACCCTTACATACGTGCTTATTTCACCAAAGAATGTTGAATAGTTCAGCCCCAGTATCTCCACCGCAACAACGTAGCCTCCCAGGATTCCGATAGCATCGAACATCCCGGTTAACAAGGGCAGAGAAATTAAACCTGCTATCATATTGGGCGCCACGAGATAACGAAACGGGTTTAATCCCATCATTTCAATCGCGTCTATCTGGTTGCTGATACGCATGATGCCGATTTCGGCAGCTATCGCCGAACCTGCCCTTGCGGTTACCATAAGGCCCGTAAGAACCGGCGCCATCTCCTTCATTATTGAAAGGACAACCATCGGCCCTAAAAAGGCCTCGGCCCCGAACCGGTTGAGGGAATAATAGCCCTGAAGAGATATTACCATCCCTGTGAATGCCCCTATAAGGAGCACAACGAGGGTTGACTCTGCACCAATGAAACGTATCTGTTTGAGTATACGCTCTATCTTAAATGGCGGAGTGATAGAAAAATACAAGGCATTGCCAAGGAATGTAAAAATCCTGCCCATCCTGGATAAAATGCCTATTGATTTCCCTCCAATATATCTTACAAAAGCCATATGGTTCCTTAGGTATACATAAAATAATCGCCAAATCAGCGTTTAAAAAATTTCATCCTTTTTTATATCCTGTAATAGACAACTACAACAAAAATTATTGTAAAATTAATTACCGCCACGTCATTTGAGTCCATTTTTTTAACTAGTGCCGGTACCGGATGACAGAAGTTTTTGTCTTCCTTTTTCAGAAACGATTCCCATAATAGCCATCTCTGCCCTTCTAATGATTGCTTCGTCGGTTATAAGTTCTTTTTTAAGTTTTTCCATGTGTTCCGAATTATCATCCGAAAGTAGCTCAAGTACCTTTGACAGGACAATCGGTGTCTTGATTCCTGCCAGGCAGAAGCTTAATATTTCCTGCAGGGTATAATGTTTTCGTATATAATTGTCTTTCTGACATTCCTCTATCAGCGGCTTGAGAAAGCTGATCTGTTCTTCAATTGACGAAACCAGAAAAGATGTTATGTCCGGGTCCTTATTAAGAAGATCCCTGTACATTGATACAGCAAGCCTGCTGTGACCACGAAAATTTTTTCCGATTGACATTAGACAATGCTGTAACTTTTTAATTGAAGGGATGTTTGCGGGTATCTCTATTTCAATTTCTTTACGGGCATCCTCTATAAAGGATTCGAGAACTATCCGGATAAAATTGGATTTACTCTTGAAATGGTAATAAAATATCCCCGGATTTACACCTGCCTCATCAGAAAGCATTTTAAGGCTCATTCCACTTGCTCCCAACTCGGGGAGGAGCTTTTTTGCGGCTTCTATCAACAGCCTGTCATGATTTCTTGATGGCCTGGGCATTACTTTAAATCATTTATTATTATAGAAGCGAATAATTATTCGCGCCAATAATAATGAATGATTGCTTAATAAATGTCAAGAGAATTGAGTATTACTTATGCTTATTGTCCGGAATTAATGTCTCGTTCTTCACCTATTACGACTGTATTAACTGATTTCAACTTACAAAAGAGTCGATCGTCAGGGTTAGCGACTCCGTATCTATTTCCGCCTCAATACCAAAGGGTAGAGCCCTGTTATCTATTCCATGTCCTGCAGGATACCCGGCATAGAAAGGGCAATCCAATGGTATTGCTTCGGATAAAAAGTCGTTTATTTTTTTAATGTCCCCGCACTCCTTAAAATATCCTGTGATCAGTCCATTTATCCCGTCCAGAATACCGGCAAGTTTCAACTGGGTTATCATCCTGTCAATACGATAAAGAGGTTCTCCCCTGTCTTCAATAAACAATATGCAGTCATCGAAGGACGGGAAAAAAGGTGTTCCGAGTAAAGAGCATATAAGGCTTAAATTACCCCCGATCAGTCTTCCCCTGGCGTTTCCTTTTTTAACTATATTATCTGCGGCCAGCCTGAAGCTTATTCCCTCTTCGGATGAAAGGAGTTCTATCATGTTATTAAGATTATCCTCACGTCCTTCCTGCCCTCTTAACATTGGTCCATGCCATACAACAAGTCCGGTCTTGTGATAGATAGCCAGCAACAGAGCTGTTATATCGCTGTATCCTATAAAAAGCTTTGGGTTTTGTTTAATTATATCATAATCAATTCTGTCAAGGAGCCTGGGTGTGCCATACCCTCCACGGGCGCATAAAACTGCCTTTACATTACTGTTTCGAAACATGCTGTGAAGATCATTTAACCTGTCTTCATCTCTCCCTGCAAGATACCCCCTGGTATCATATAGATGCTCCCCTTCCAGAACCATGTAACCCTTCCTGTGTATTATCCGGATAGCCGGTTCAATCTCATCATGTGTTACAGGGCTTGCCGGGGCAATAATGCCAATGGTGTCCCCCTGTTTAAGACTTTTTAATTGAGGAGTCAACGATTTCTCTCGTACAGGATTTTCAGGCCCTCAAGAGTAAGATTTTCATCGATTGCATCAACGGTTTCCGATTCTCTGGCAATGAGCGGCGCGATGCCTCCGGTTGCTATTACCTTGACCTTGTGACCAATTTCTTTCTTTATCCGGTTTACAATACCATCAACCATTCCTGCGTACCCATATACAATACCGACATTCATGGCACTTATGGTGTCCTTGGCGATTACATTTTTAGGTCCTGAAAAGATCTCGACCCGTGGCAGCTTAGAAGCCTTTGCAAAAAGCGCCTCGCTTGAAATGAAGACGCCGGGGGCAATCGCCCCGCCTATCCAGGCACCGTCTTCGGATACACAGTCAAATGTTGTTGCTGTGCCAAAATCCACAATTATAAGGCCGCACTTATATTTTTCGTAGGCCGCGACAGAGTTTACGATCCTGTCTGCACCGACTTCCTTCGGGTTGTCGTACTTTATCGGCATCCCTGTTTTAAGGCCGCGGCCCACGACCATCGGTTTGATATTGAAATATCGTTTTGACAACCCCTCAAGCGCATTAAGAAGAGGAGGCACAACACAGGAAATGATGATATCCCTGACCCCACCCATGTTGATTTTTGAAGTCTGAAAGAGATTGCAGATAAGGATTCCGAGTTCATCGGACGTTGCGTCCTTCTCGGTCCTGACACGCCAGTGTCCGACGATCTTATCCTTATCAAGGACACCCATCACTATGTTTGTGTTTCCGACATCAATGCAGAGGAGCATGATTTTCTGTCAACTCGCTTTTATATGTTAGAAGAATAAAAATTACTTAGATATTAAGATATCATTTTATACGGACTCAAGGTGCAGGACGCAGGGAATTGCAGAGGGAACTCAGTTTATGGAGATCTTCCCAGCCATTATTGCATCCATTACCTTAACAGTTTCTTTAGCCATTTTAACATTGTGAACCCTTACGATATGCGCCCCGTTCATTATGCCTGCTGCAACAGTGGCCATCGTTCCGGTGTCTCTTTCGTCCGGTGTTTTGTCCAGGATATTTCCTATAAACGCCTTTCTGGAGGAACCGAGCAGTACCGGAAGTCCAATGGCCTCAAGTTTTCTAAGGTCGCGTATAATCTCAAGATTGTGGTTAAAACCTTTCCCAAAACCTATTCCCGGGTCAATAACAAGCATATCCTTCGGTATCCCGGATTTTTCAGCCCTGTTTACGGCTTCCTGAAAAAAATCTGTTATTTCGCCCATCAGGTCCAGATACTCGGGGTTGTTCTGCATGTTGCCGGGCGTTCCCTTCATATGCATGAGTATAACAGGGACACCGGCATTTTCTGCAACCGGAGCCATTTCGGGATCGAACCTCAGGGCGCTGATGTCATTAATTATAGAAGCACCTGCTTTGATGGAAGAATCGGCAACCTTTGCCTTGTAGGTATCTATACTGATGGGAATGCTGACTGTTTTACTCAGTTCCTCAATGACAGGGACAACACGTTCAAGCTCCTGCTCAAGGCTGACCTTCTCCGCGTACGGTCTTGTGGATTCACCCCCGATATCAATAATATCGGCGCCGTCGGCTTCCAGGGCAAGAGCCTGATCGATTGCCCTGTCTTTTAAAAAAAAATATCCCCCATCCGAAAAGGAGTCGGGAGTTACATTGATCACTCCCATTATTAAAGTTTTTCTTCCAAGTTCCAGGGAGTGTCCTCTCCATGTTAAACTGAACTCTTTTCTGTTCGGCACAGCAGGTTATCCCTCCTGGTCCTCTTCAAATTCAAAGGTCTCAGGTTCAATACCCATGATCTCGTTGAGATCGTTTGCGTCAAGGGTTTCTTTTTCAAGAAGAGCCGTGGCGATTTTATGCAGCGTATCTATATTTTCTTCTATTAGCTTGCGTGTGTTATCGTAGGCATCCATTACGATATTCTTGACTTCACTGTCAATACGCTGAGCTGTTTCTTCGCTGTAATCCCTGTGCTGTGAGATTTCCCTCCCAGAAATACCTGCTCTTCGCCTTTCCCATAGCTAAGGGTCCCAGTTTTTCACTCATGCCCTATTCTCATATCATCTTCTGGCGAGGTCGGTCGCCTGCTTGATATCATTGCCAGCGCCGGTGCTTGCATTGAAAGTACCATCTCTTCGGCAACACGTCCGCCCATACGCCACCATATGACATCGACCAGCTATTCCTTTAACCGGAATCTTTTCTTCCGTGGCAGAAGCCGGGTTACGCCGAGAGCCCGCCCTTGGGAATGATAGTTATCTTGTGGACGGATCCGTATCTGGCAAGAAGCGGGCGAACAAGCGCATGACCGGCTTCATGATAGGCCGTGATCTTCTTTTTAATCACTTATGATCTGCTTCTGCGCTCCGTACCCATCAAGACTTTATCTTTTGACTCTTCAAAGTCGACCATCTCAACTTTTTCTTTGTCCCGCTTGGCAGCCAGCAAGGCCGCCTCATTGACCAGGTTCTCCAGGTCGGCCCCCGAAAATCCGGGTGTTCCTTTAGCCAGAATATGCACATTGACATCGGCCGCGGATGGGTGTCTTTTTCATATGAACCCTGAGGATTTTTTCTCGGCCCTTTAATATCCGGCATGGAGACAACCACCTGCCGATCAAAACGCCCGGGGCGCAGCAAAGCCGGATCCAGCACATCGGGTCGGTTGGTGGCCGATATCAGGATAACCCCCTCATTGGATTCAAATCCGTCCATTTCAACCAGAAGCTGATTCAGCGTCTGTTCTCTTTCGTCGTGTCCGCCGCCGAGTCCCGCACCGCGATGTCGGCCGACTGCATCGATTTCGTCAATAAATATGATGCAAGGCGCATTTTTTTTGCCCTGAACAAAAAGATCCCGAACGCGTGAAGCGCCGACACCGACAAACATTTCAACAAAGTCGGAACCGCTGATGCTGAAAAAGGGTACTCCGGCTTCCCCGGCAATTGCCCGTGCCAGAAGTGTTTTACCTGTACCCGGAGGACCCATCAGCAAAACGCCTTTAGGGTATCCTGACCGCCCAACCGGGTAAATTTCTTCGGATCTCTGAGAAATTCGACGATTTCGCCCAGTTCTTCCTTTGCTTCGTCGATGCCGGCGACATCTTCAAATGTTACTTTTTCGGCATTGGTCGGACATCAGTCGCGCCCGGCTTTTACCGAAGGACAGCGCTTTGCCGCCGCCGGCCTGCATCTGGCGCATGAAAAAAATCCAGACGCCGATGAGAAGAAGGAACGGTACATATGAGAGTATATACTGAAACCAGGGCGAATCCTCCGGCGGCTTTGCAGTTATTTTTATACCTTTTTGCTTTAACATACTTAT
The DNA here is from genome assembly GCA_963815145.1 of uncultured delta proteobacterium. Classification (GTDB taxonomy): domain Bacteria; phylum Desulfobacterota; class DSM-4660; order Desulfatiglandales; family HGW-15; genus JAAZBV01. The sequence continues at coordinate 32,836 of CAWFFS010000017.1, read as the reverse complement.
CAGGTCGGGATCCTGGGGATTATATGTCTTGAATGATCCCTGAGCATAGGTTCCTGTAATAGTATCACCCTGAATTATTACATTATATACACTTCCCTTTTCCACCATACTGATGAAATCGCTGTATGGTATAGTTGTATTGGCAGTATCCTGGCGCTTGAATATATTAAACAGCATGATAACCATAAGAAAAATTACCAGCCAAAGTGCAAGATTTTTATACATTTGATTCAATTGAAAACCTCCTGTTGCTTTTATTAGGATCACCGGCCAGATAAGGAATGCATATAGTTCAATTATGTTTAATAGCCATTATGAAGTAAAGAATGCAGAGTATGTTATCAGGCTGTTATTAAGAACAAATCCCTTTAATATTCAATCTCCGGATATTCCGATATACCTCTCAATCCATAGTAAAATATTTTCATTTATCTATTTGATTTTATTAAGCTGTTACTTATATCATTATATTTTATCTTTGTAAATTTCTAATAATAAACACCCTGCCGCCTGCCCCTGACTGATCGTTAAAATCTGAAATTATTCACTTTTTTGGCTTTTGCAATAAAAATTCACCTTTTTTGTATCCGGAGTCGTCAGCAACGGAAATTATTATTTTGGTGACCAGAGTACCATCCTTGGTTTCTTACCCATTTCTTTTACCAGTTCTTCAACAGGGCCGTATTTCATGCAGTCTGCCATGCAATGCTGAACGCATGCAGGCTTAAGGCCCTTTTTTGTCCTGGGTGCACACAGGATGCATAGCTCCGTAGGGAAGGGAAAGTAAGTGAGGTAGGCTTTTCCCTTTGGAAGTTTCTGAACCTGTTCTATTACATTCATCCCGCTCATGCCGGCTTCCCAGCCATATTCCTGACAGCAGGCGATCTGGCAGGTATAGCAGCCTGTACAATACTCATAATCTATTAAAAGTCCGTATTCCGATCTTCCCGCCATATTAATTTTCCTTTCCGTCTGCCTTGTATATCCTGCACATCGAATGCTTTATCGGAGCGCCCATGCCGTCCTTTCCCTGTGCATCCATGGGGAGAAGGTTGTTTATATTATGCTCGCGTACACCAAAAAGCGTGGGTTCTTCTGCCTGCTTTTCCGGAAACCACCAGCCGTGGGTCGCCATTATCATCCAGTCAGGCACAACCCATGTCAGTTTTGCCTTGTATTTTGCCCTTCCCTGCCAGTTTTCTATCCATATCCACTCGCCGTTGCCGATTTCGTATTTAGCCGCGGTTTCAGGGTTTATTTCCACAATCGGATCCGGGTCTATATTCCGGAGCCAGGGAATCATCCTGTGTTCCGAATGGAAAAACGCCGGTGAACGTCTCCCAGTAGAGAGAATCAGAGGGTAATCTTTTGCCAGGTCAGGTCTGCTGAAAGGCGTAAAAGGAGGCTCTTCATGATGCGGAACCGGTTCAAGATCCCACTCTTCTCTCAGGGTGCAGTAAAGCTCAAACAACCCGGTAGGTGTTTTAAAGCCCGGTTTGCCGTCAGGTCTTAAGAGCCCCTTCTGGTATCGGTTATAGGGGGCACTCGGCGTGCCTTCAGCAGGAATTGCATACCCTTTTTCTTTAAGTTCTTCAAATGTCATGCCCGAAGGTTTTAAAATGTAATCAAACAGCTCGGTTACTGTTTCGTACTCAAATTCAGGGTCAAAACGTTTGGAAAGCTCAAAATTAATGTCAATGTCCGACATGCATTCATCCACTGTAATCGCCTTATTTATAGTCTGAAGTGGTACCCACCAGCTTCTGAAGCTGTCCTTTTCAAGGAAGGATGCCGCTGGAAGCACTACATCCGCATACTGGGTTGTGGGTGTATGAAACAGATCGACAACGGCGATAAAATCCATCTTTTCCATGGCCTTGCGCCATTTTTCTGGCTCAAGCCCTATTCCGGCAAGAGGATTACATGTCTGTATCCACCATCCCTTTATGGGATAGGGCTTTTCGGTGAATATCTGCTCAATAGTGATATCGGTCTGGCATCTCCAGCAGAATTTGTTAAAGGGCATATACCGGTCCCTGCCTATCCTGGGCTTATCCATTTCAGCATTCCGGAGCTTTATTGCACCATCGGCTCCGGGCAGGGCATAGGCAACAACATCAAAGGCATACTTGGCGATTACATTTCCGCCCGGAATATCAAGGTTCCCTGTAAGCGCCCACATGGCGGCGATGGCCTGGCACAGGGGGGTTACCGCAGGTGTCATATCCACCGGGACTCCCCAGTGGATGGCCCCGGGTTTGGCGTTTGCATAAAATCTTGCCGCCTTGACAAGATCATCCGCCTTTACCCCTGTGATTTCCTCTACCTTTTCGGGCGAATATTTATTTACCTCATCTACGTAAATATCCCAGGCAGTTATACACTGAACCTCATTTCCATCAACGAGTTTAACTGTACATTCACCGGAGACCATCGGATCCTCACAGGGAGTTTTGTATCCGGCATTTTCCGATTCCCATATTACTGCTTTTTGCCCTTTTTCATCCCATACAACATAGTTTTTTTCTGAACAGTTTTCCAGGATGTCCGATTCCTTCAGCAGTTTATTCGTGTCCTTTCTGACAAGATGCGAGCCATTGGTCCATTTTTTAAGGAAATCATGGTCATAAAGGTCTTCATTGATGATGACATTTAAAAATCCCATGGCCAGGGCGGAGTCGGATCCGGGCCTTAACTGGAGCCAGTGATTTGATCTTGATGCAAACCACGACAGCCTCGGATCAACAACTATTAATTTTGTGCCCCGTTTCATCAGGTCTATTATCCAGTGACCAAACAGGTTATCCGGGCATGTCCCGTGGATGTTATATCCCCATATGATCATGCATTCGGGGGCCTTCCACCTCGGGTCATCATACCTGTCCGGAAGCCACTGTGCCGCGTCGAATACCGTGAAATCCCCCTGTACAGCATCAATCGCTGCGATCCTGGGGCTGTAACAGGCGTTGCCGCTTAATGCGAACATTACATTCGGGCTCCCGTAGGCATAGGCAAGCATGCATATCCATGCACCTATATCCCTTCCGGTACCCATTGAAAAGATGACCGATTCAGGGCCGTATTCATTCCTGATCTTTTTCATCTTTTCCTCGATCAGATCGAACGCCTCATCCCAGGATATTTCCTGCCATTTGCCTTCTCCGCGTTTGCCGACTCTCTTCAGGGGCCTGCGTAAACGCTTTTCGTTTTCCACAAACTGGGTCATGGCAAGGACCCTCGCGCAGAGCCGTCCCTGGTTCCAGGGATGATCAGGGTCACCTTCTATTTTGACAAGCTTTCCATCCTTGATATGAGCAAGCACCCCGCAGCCTCCATGGCACCCCGGGCCGGCTGACCATGTTGTTGTTTTTACTATCTCTGTCGCCATAAAATCTCCGCTGCCGGGTTATCCGGCAGATTGTAATAATTCATTTTGCTCCAACCTATTTAAAATGCATAAGATTGATATGGTTTTGTTTAAAAAATTTCCAGACCACCATACCAGAAATAAGGGAGGTCTGGTTAACATAAAAAGCCTGTTTTATCAAATAATTTAATTGGTTCTGCACACACAACAATTTCAGATCCTGTTGTTTTAATTTTGATATAAAGAAATTGATTGACCTGATATTATATCATATGTTAACGATAATATAAGTTTAGAATAGAAGGAAAATAAGATATTGGAATCATTTGAAACTTTACTTGAAGGCTCGGCAAAGGAGCACGGGCATCTCTGCCCCGGACAGGCGGTTGGTGTGCGAATGGCCATGCTCGGTTGCCGGCTTATAGGACTGGATAATCCTCACAGGCTTGATCAGCTTAAAAAACTGATTGTATATGTTGAGATGGACAGGTGTACCGCCGATGCCGTTGCCTATGTTACAGGTGTGAAGCTTGGCAGGCGTTCTCTCAAGTTTACAGACTATGGTATTATGGCAGCAACATTTTTGAACCTCGAAACAAAAGAGGCATACCGGATTATTTCAACCGAAAGAGCCGTGAACTTGTAACTGAATATGCCCCGGAGATAGAGAAAAGGTCCGAACAGCAGCTCGCTGCTTATATACGCATGCCCGACAGCGTGCTTTTCAGGGTACAAAAGGTCAGTATCCCCTGTATGGAATATGAACTCCCGGGCCCGAGCAAAAAGAAGACGGTTTGTGAAAAATGTGGTCAGGTAGTGAGGGACAGCAAAGAGGTGATAATAGATAATAAGCCCTATTGCAGGCCATGTGCCAGTGACGCCTATTTTGAGGACCCGGTAGAAATAAACCTGAATGAGATAAAATAATGGCGCATCCGCCGCCGCTAAAGCTTTGGCGGGACAAGGGGCTCATGGCGCAAGGTGCAGGGTTTAATGAAGGATTAATCAAACGCAGACGGTTGAATTCTGGTAATCGATTATTATCTATTTGACATGATACTCCGGATATTCAATTATCTCTCCCATGAAATTCATAGCTGATCTTCACATACATTCCAGGTTTTCCCGTGCCACTTCAAGATCGCTGACCCCTGAATCACTTTCTTTATGGGGGCAGAAGAAGGGGATAAAAGTAATAGGCACGGGTGATTTTACACATCCCGAATGGGTGCCTGAACTAAAGGAAAAGCTGGAGGAATCGGAAACAGGGCTCTTCAGACTCAGGCCCGAATTTGCGAAGGAGATTGAAGGCGATATCCCGCAAAGCTGCGCCTCCCAAACCCTTTTCATCCTCTCGGGCGAAATAAGCTGCATATATAAAAAGGATGGCAGGACCAGAAAAATCCACCATCTTATCCTTATGCCGGACTTTGAGTCCGTTGAGAAATTCAACCGGGCACTTGACCGTGTCGGGAATATAAAGTCGGACGGCAGACCCATACTCGGCCTGGATTCAAAGATACTGCTTGATATGATGCTCAATGCAAGCGAAAGGGCATTTCTCATACCCGCCCATGTATGGACACCCTGGTTTTCCCTTTTCGGTTCAAAATCGGGCTTTGACGCGATAGAGGAATGTTTCGAAGACCTGACTCCCCATATACATGCCCTTGAGACCGGGCTTTCTTCTGATCCGCCCATGAACAGACTTTTATCAGCGCTGGACAAGTATCTGCTAGTCTCCAACTCGGATGCACATTCTCCCTCAAAACTGGGCAGGGAGGCCAATATATTCGATACTGCCGCCGACTATGACAGCATGATTAGGGCAATGACGGAAAAAAAGGGTTTTGAAGGCACCATTGAGTTTCTATCCCGAAGAGGGGAAATATCATATGGACGGCCACAGGAAGTGCAACATGATGCTTCACCCCCATGACACCATAAGGAATAAGGGGATATGTCCCGAATGCGGAAAACCCGTGACTGTCGGAGTTTTCCATCGTGTTGCGGAATTGGCGGACAGGGAACACCCTGTGCTTCAGAATCAGTTTTACAGCCTCATACCCCTTGCAGAGATCCTGTCGGAAATCCTGGGCAGCGGACCCAACACCAAAACAGTGGAAGGCGCCTATGAAAAACTGCTGTCGGAACTGGGGCCTGAGCTTGATATACTGCTGAATATGGATCTGTCTGATATTGAGACAGCCGGGGGAATACTGCTTTCAAAGGCAATATCAAGGATGCGGACCGGAGAGGTTATTAAACAGGAGGGTTATGACGGCGAATATGGTGTGATACATCTCTTCAGGGAAGCGGAAAAACATGAACTCACAGGACAGAAGAAACTTTTTAAGGTTGCCGAAGCAAAAACTGAAAAGAAACCCGGACGGGTTATTAAAAAGGCAATAAAACCAAAAAAAAAAACCTGAAAGCAGGTAACCAGACAACTTTCGTTGACCCCATACTTGATCCCCTAAATGACATGCAGAGGAAGGCGGTACTCCATACCGGGACCCACCTTATAATAAACGCAGGGCCCGGAACCGGAAAGACCTTAACCCTTACCCATAAGATCGCAACGGAAATACGGCTCCAAAATATATTACCCGACCAGGTGCTTGCACTCACCTTTACCAACAAGGCTGCCCGGGAGATGAAGGAAAGGATCAATATCCTTTTACCGGGTATATCGGAAAAAGGAATACGCATATCCACTTTTCATGGCTTCTGCCTGAATTGCCTCAGGGAGGAAGGCAGGAATATTGACATTTCACCGGATTTTTCAGTCTGTTCCGAAGGAGACTCCATGCTGATGGTTGATGATGCGGCTGATGAGATCGGAACTGATAAACAGACTGTCTCAAAATTTAAAAAAGCATTACCAGACCTGAAGCTTATGACCGCAATGGGTAAAGAACCGGGTGAAGACTGTTCGGACATCCTGCCCCTTTTAAAGGGATACGGGAAAAGACTTAAATCCCTCAACATGCTGGATTTTGATGACCTTGAATGCGAAACCCTGAGACTTTTTTCCGGGCATCCTGATATTGCTCTTAAATATGCTGTAAGATTTAAAAGGGTGTTTGTGGATGAGTATCAGGATACAAACCATGTTCAGTCGCTGATATTAAAACAGCTCATCAGGGACAACATAAACCTGATATGCGCAATAGGTGATCCCGACCAGGCCATTTACGGCTTCAGGGGTGCGGATACGGATAATTTTTTAAGGTTCATTGATGATTTTCCTGGTTCAGGTGAGATATCCCTTTCAACCAATTACAGGTCCACAGCAAATATACTTGAGGCTGCGGCAGGAATACTTAACAAAGAAAAGCCGCTGGATGGAAAATCCGGCCAGGGAGATTTTGTACGAATACGCGACTGCAGGACTTCAGCCGAAGAAGCTGAGATGGTAGTGGAGCAGATAGAAAAGATACTCGGCGGAACAAGCTATTTTTCCCTGGACAGCGGCAGGGTAGCATCCCATGAAGACGGTGAAGATAACACAGGTTTTGGTGATATAGCCGTTCTGTTCAGGATCAATTCCCAGGGCGATGCCCTCGAAAAGGCATTATCCAGGGCAGGGATTCCCTGTGCCAGATCAGGAGAAAGGCCTTTAACCGGGCTGTACCCTGTTAATGTGATTATGAGGTATTTACAGACACAGCTTTTCCCTGATAGCGGATTTTATACTGATAAGTATAAGGAGTTAATTCTCACATATAGCCTTGAGGTCGATTCTGCTGTAAAAACGCTATCAAAAGATGCGGATATAATTCAGATAATAGATGATGTTATTGCCTCACATAATTTTGATCTGTCTAGCGATGAATCCAGAAGGGCTGTCGCCAGGTTAAAGGAGATTGCAGCGGGAAGCTTTGCCGGACCGGCATCTGTTGCAGACATCCTTTCCCTTGAAAGAGGGATTGACCATTCAACGCTCAGGGGCGACAGGGTAGCACTGATGTCTATCCATGCGTCAAAAGGACTTGAATGGCCTGTTGTTTTTATCGTCGGATGCGAGGACAAAATCATGCCGCTTAAACTATTTGGCGACACGGATGACTCCGAGGAGAAGAGGCTGTTTTATGTGGGGATAACAAGGGCAGGAAACAGGCTGATTTTATCCCATGTAAAAAACAGGAAATTAAACAACCGGTCGCTTGATATGAATGCGTCTCCCTATCTTGACCTTATTCCGGCAAAGAATATTCAGCCACTCGGGCGGACGCACTGGAAGCCTAAAAAGAGGGAGAAACAGTTGAGCCTGTTTTGATGGAAATAATGGATCATTTTTCACTTTTCAAAAAATGTGAGCTCTGTCCCAGAAGATGCCGGGTAGACCGCACATGCCCCGGTGCAGAAAAAAAGGCATTCTGTGGACAAAACAGCCGGCTTTGTGTTGCGCACATCGGCCCGCACCACGGTGAAGAGCCGCCAATATCCGGCAGCAGGGGCTCCGGTACAATTTTTTTCAGCGGATGCTCTCTCAGGTGCACATACTGCCAGAACCACCAGATATCAATGGAAGGTGTGGGGGGCATCCTTTCATCGGAAGAATTCTACGATAAAACAGTCAGGATGATCGATACCTGTGGCGTCCACAATATCAATTTTGTAACACCGGATCATTTCTTCCCATACACGTTTCAGCTTGTTGAAAGATTGAGAGATAATGGCTACGGCATTCCGGTTCTATACAATACCTCCGGCTATCAATCCATAGAATTACTTAAGATCGCAGAACACTTTGCTGATATCTACATGCCCGACTACAAGTACTCGGACCCTGAAATAGCCAAAAAATTTTCCAGGTGCAGCGACTATCCACAGAAAGCCCTGGATGCGATATCCGAAATGGTAAGGCAAAAGGGTTTTCTGGATTCATTTGAAGAGGACAAGGATACAGCGACAAAGGGAGTACTTGTAAGACATCTGATATTACCAGGAAAGGTGGAAAACTCGATAAATGCTCTCAATTCCCTTTTCCTCGAATTCGGTGCAAACATCCCAATAAGTCTCATGTCCCAGTATCACCCTGTTATTAAACATGCTGACAATAATATGAACCGTTTTTTAGCAATAGATGAATTTGATATGGTCTATTCCCATACACTTGAACTTGGATTTAAAAACATGTTTGTTCAGTTTCCCGAAAATCATATCCCCGGAAACAAAGAAGAATCCGAATTTTTGCCGGATTTTAATGAGAGCTCACCCTTTAATGGGAATAAGAGATAAGGTAATTTATCCCGTCACCAATTGCATCGGGCCCTCTGCGGTCATCCAAATAAATGCCGTTTTTTAACCGGAAATTTATGATTGTTTATAAAGTTATCTTGCCAAATTAAATAAAATACTGTAACAAGCTGAATTGTTTAATTATAATATTGATTTGTAGGCCACGTAAAAGTAGTTGCAGGTTGCATTAGTTAAATACAGACAGTTAATAAAATTATAAGAAGGTCTTTCTATGCCGTCAGCAAATCTGGATCTTATTCGTGCAATTAATCAGTTTAATATTTTGAACAGCATTCGCGCCAGGGGCGCTGTTTCCCGTTCTGAAATAGCGGACATGACCGGGCAAAGCAGGGCATCCGTGACAACAATAACCGCCAGGATGATTGAAAACGGTTTGATTTTTGAAAAGAACACCGAAGTTACCGGAGAGAGAGGCCGCAACCGTGTGTTACTCGCCTTGAATCCTGACGCGGCGTTTGTCGTGGGTGTGAAACTGGCAGCGACAAAAATGAGCTGTGCCGTCTGCGACATGAAGGGGGAAACTAGAAGCACTATTGTAAAGGAAGAAAATTTTCGCAGGAAAAACGTCGATTTTATAACAGATTATATGGAAAAGCTCATCCATGAAACTGTAGAGAAAGCCGGCCTTTCTCTTAATAACATCTCCGGTTTGGGCATTGGTGTGCCTGGAGTGGTTGACAGTAGTACCGGGATATGCCACTGGAGCCCATTATATGAGGCAGGAGAAGCCCAACTTAAGGATCGGATCTATGAGAGGTTGAGCCTCCCGATTTATATAGAAAACGATGCAAATGCGTTGACTCTGGCTCATCAATGGTTTGGAGAGGGCAAAGGGGTTGATAATTTTCTTGTTATTACCCTTGAAGAAGGTGTTGGCATGGGCATTATGGCAAATGGTCAGCTTTTCAGGGGTTCAAGAGGCTTTGCAGGGGAGATGGGGCATGTTCCTGCTGACCCTGAAGGAGAAGAATGCATCTGCGGCAAAAAGGGCTGTCTTTCAACTGTACTTGGCGGGATGGCCATTGTGCAGAAAGCCGAAAAAGTTGCCAGAGCGGGTTTGTGGATTCGAAACACAGATTCGGAAATAACCTTCAGAGAGGTTGTTGATGCGGCAAAATCAGGACAAAAAGAGCTTGCCGATATCCTTAATAAAGCCGGTCATACACTTGGCATCGGGCTTTCAGTTTTGATCAATATCTTTAATCCTGAAAAAATAATTATTTCAGGCCAGGGAGTTGAGGCAGGTGACCTTATGTTCGGCCCGATGAACGACGCTGTCAACCGGCACACCTTTGGCGACATGCTTCCACTGACAAAGATAGTCATCCCTGAATGGCGCGATACTGACTGGGCAAAAGGTGCGGCAAGCCTTGTGCTTCAGGAATTATATAAATCGCCGTTTAATACAGTCAGGCCTGTTATCTAGCAACAGAAAACACTCAATAAATCCCGTAGCCTCCTGGATGACATCTGATAATATGATTTCGCAAATAATCACAAGATAGGGTCCTATGGGTAAAAACAAAAAAAATCTCGATAATGCTTCTGGAATTTTAGGTTCTGACTATGAGAGCATGCAGGACATAAGAAACAGACTGGCAAACACCCTGTTGATTTGTGTCGCCGTACTTGGGGCACCGCTTGTCTTCATTTCATATCTGCGATATCTCAGAGTCGGTGGCCTGTATATCTTTGCAACACATCTTTTTGTATACTCCATGTGTTTGATAGCGGTATGTTACCGAAGAAAAATACCCGCGCGGCTCAAGGCGTTTTTCCTGCTAGCCTGCTCATTAATTATAGCTGTTGCGTCAATATACAAATGGGGGATTCTTGGGTCGGGGGTCTCTTATTTTATTTTCGGTAGTATACTCGCAACAATCTTTTTAGGAGTCAGGCCCGGAATTATTTTTTCATCATTAAACATTGTTGTTCTGGTCATTGCAGGGCTTTTGTATCACACCGGACATTGGTCCCCCGGTTTTAATATAACTGAATATTCTATAGCGTTGTCATCATGGATCAATGTCATATCCGTATACGGTTGTTTTACTATTGTTCTTGTTGTCTGTCTTGGCTGGTTATTAAACTCCATGACCGGTTCTATTGAAAAACTGGAAAACAGGACAGTGGAGCTGAGTGAAGCAAAAAAACAGATGGAGATGGAGATAAAGAATAGAGAAGAGACAGAAAAAGCATTCCAAGAAAGTGAAGAGCGATTCAGGGTTGTACTGGAAAATTTGCCGGTTGGTGTATTTGTGCATGATCTTGAAGGTAAAAATCTCATAGTAAACGATGAGGCATGCAAATCAACCGGATATTCAAAGGAAGAGTTGTTGCACAGGTCTGTTGCGGAAACCGAAACAGACTCATTCAACATGGATGAAGCAAGAAAAATGTGGAAGCATCTTATCGAAACCGGTGAGTCTGTGACCCTCGAATTCGAAACCAGGAGGAAGGACAGCCTGGTATACGACACCGAGGTACATTTGAAATCCATCATACTTCAGGGGCGTCCTGTAATTCTGGCTATTGATTTTGACATAACCGAACGTAAAAAGGCTGAAAAAGCACTCAAGGAGAGTGAAGAGAGATTCAGGACCGTCCTGGAAAATCTTCCGTGCGCTGTCGTGGTCCATGATATGGAAGGAAGACTCCTGATTGTAAATGAAGAGGCCTGTTTAGTAAAAGGATATTCCAGAGAAGATCTCCTTGGCTCAACAATAATGGAAACGGCAGGTCCCGGATTGGATCCCAATTATAATGTTCAAGCATTATGGGAAGGGATTGAACTGGGGACTTCGGTAAACTTTGAGGTATTGACACAAAGAAAAGACGGTTCATTATATGACAGTGAAGTCAGTCTGACCAAGTTAATGCTTGAAGGAAGAGAAGTAATTCTATCCCTGGTATTTGATATAACCGAACGAAAAAACATTGAACAAAGTCTTGCAAGACGTTCAGAGTTTGAGCGGTTGATAAGTGAAATTTCTTCCAGGTTTGTAGGCGTAAGTCATTATGAAACAGATACATATATCAATGAAGCCCTTGCTTCAATCGGTAAGCTGACAGGTGTCGATCATGCCTATATATTTCTTATCAACCCTGATGGTGATGTTATAGGTAATATTAATGAATGGTGCATCGATGAAACAGTGCCTAAAATAGGTTCTCTTAAGGATGTAAATCCTGAAAAAGATATGCCGTGGTTTTCGGCTGAGCTACAATCACAGGGGGTTGTTTATATCCCGGATATTGATAAACTGCCTCCAGATGCCCGGAAAGAAAAAATATATTTCTCCGCCCAGCGTATTAAATCTTTGATTGTGCTGGTAATGCGCCGGGGAGAAAATCTGCTCGGATTTCTGGGGTTTGATAACATATATGAGAAGAGAACATGGCTGGAAGATGAAATAGTAATACTTCGTATTATTGGTGAAGCTTTTACCAGTGCAATTCTGCGTAAACAGGCAGAAAAAGAACAGGAAAAATTGCAGGCGCAGCTATCCACTGCTGTTGATCTTGCACATCTGGGACCATGGGAACTGGATATTGAAAACCAGATCTTTACCTTCAATGACCAATTCTACAAGATATATCATACTACTGCTGAAGAAACAGGCGGATATAAAATATCTTTTAAAGAGTATATAGCCAGATTTGTCCACCCTGATGATGTCCCTTTCCTTGAGGAAATTATGAGAAAGGCAGTTAAGCCGGGTGCAGCTTCGGCTGACAGGTTTGAGTATCGGATGTTATATGCAGACGGGACAACAGGCTATGTAATGGTACAGTTAATCCGTGTAAAGAACAGTACGGGAATCCCTGTAAAGTCATACGGTGTAAATCAGGACATAACAGAATGGAAGCTCGCCCAGAAAAAATTACAGGAGAGCGAAGAAAAACTTGCCAGGTCAAAAAAGATGGAATCTCTGGGCCTCCTCGCAGGCGGAGTGGCACATGACCTCAATAACGTATTATCAGGGATAGTCAGCTATCCGGAATTACTGCTTCTGGATCTTCCCTCTGACAGCAAATTAAGAAAGCCTATCGAGACCATACAGGAGTCGGGGCACAGGGCGGTTGCCATTGTTCAGGATCTGCTTACTATCGCACGCGGAGCTGCAACTGTAAAAGAGCCGTTGAATCTTAACCAGATAATTAATGAATATTTATCTTCACCTGAATTCGATAAGTTAAAGAGTAATCATCCAGGCGTGTCTTTTTTAACCACACTTGAAAAGGAACTGTTCAATTTCAACGGATCTCCTATCCATATTAAAAAAGTGATAATGAATCTGGTTTCAAACGCCTCCGAAGCAATAGAAGAAAGCGGCAGGGTTGTTATTTCCACCGGTAACCGATACATAGATTTGCCTGTCAGCAGGTATGAAGATGTCAGGACCGGAGAATACGTGGTCCTTTCAGTGATGGATGATGGTCCAGGGATCTCGAAGGAAAATCTGGACCGGATATTTGAGCCCTTTTTTACAAAAAAAGTCATGGGTATCAGCGGGACCGGGCTGGGCCTGACTGTTGTATGGAATACTGTCCAGGATCACTCCGGTTATATAGATGTCAGGAGCGATACGAATGGAACAAAATTCGAATTGTATTTTCCCGTAACCAGGGATGAATCGGTGAAAAAGGATTTGCCTGCTTCAATGGATGAGCTGAAAGGAAACGGGGAGTTAATTCTTGTTGTGGATGATGTTGACAGTCAGAGAGAGATATCCTGCCGGATGCTGGATACTCTCGGATACAGACATGTAGATGTTTCGGGCGGAGAAAAAGCAATCGAGTATCTGAAAGACAACAAGGTAGACCTGGTACTGCTGGACATGATTATGACCCCCGGCATAAGCGGGAGGGAAACATATGAGCGTATTGTCAGGATTCATCCGGGGCAAAGGGCCCTTATTATCAGCGGTTATTCGGAAACAGAGGATGTTGTGGCGATACAGAAACTGGGGGCAGGCGGATACGTCAGAAAACCTTTTTCTCTCGAAAGTCTTGGCCGTGGGATAAAGGGGGAACTGGCAAAATAAGAACCATAGTATTGCTATCCTTATTGACACTTTATGTGATTAGGCGATCTTAAAAAGATGTTGGATTTTACGTACCTCCAGTGGACTGTTGCAGTTATATGTGCATTGATGATCGGTTTTGCCAAGACAGGTATTCCCGGCAGTGGTGTTCTCGTGCCTTTGCTGGCGGCATCCATTATACCGGCTAAAATATCCACTGGATTTGTCCTGCCAATGCTCGTTATAGCAGATATTATGGCCATAATCTACTGGCGCAGACATGTTGAATGGAGGCAGTTGCTCAAGCTGCTGCCGTGGGCATTGCTGGGTATATTTTCCGGCTTCCTGGGGATGAGACATATCTCAAATGAGCATCTCAGGATATTCATCGGTGTTCTGGTCCTTGTCCTTATAGTGGTCTCATTGCTCAGGGAAAAATTGTTTCCAGGCGACAGCATACCCTACCACTGGGGGTTTGCGGCTGTCATGGGGACACTGGCAGGCTCGACAAGCATGATGGCAAACGCGGCAGGGCCTGTAATGGTTATTTATCTTATGGCCATGAGATTGCCTAAAGAAAGCTTTATCGGAACGAGTGCTTGGTTTTTCTGGATAATCAACCTGTCAAAGCTTCCGTTCAGCAGCAGGCTTGACCTTATCAGCATTCACTCTCTTCAGACCAATCTTGCATTGCTGCCCTGTATCATAATCGGCGGAATCGTTGGTATTCTGCTTGTGCACCGTACCTCACAGAAGATCTTTAATGTAGTCGTTCGGGTGCTTGCCTTCGGGGCGGCATTGTTTTTGATCTTCAATTGACACACAACAGCGTTTCTGACACAATCCCATTTATTTGATTTATCAGGAGTATTAACAATGAAAAGTTATGATGTAATATTATTCCACCCGCCGGCAATATATGATTTCAGGTATACCCCTATGTTTCCGGGGGCATTTGGCAGGACAGCCGAGGGTCTTCAGTTTACAAAGGTTCCTATAGGGATGTTAAGCATCGCTGATTATCTTGACAGAAACGGCTACAGGGTAATCCTTGATAATCTTGGCGACCGGATGACAAATTCCATTGATTTTGATCCTGAAAGACATATCAGGGAATCCTCGGCACAGATATATGCAATAGACCTTCATTTCCAACAGCATTCTCAGGGGGCGATAGAGGTTGCAAGGCTGTGTAAAAAACATCACCCGAATTCACTTGTAATTCTCGGCGGTTTGACAGCTACATGTTTCCATGAAGAGATAATTGAAAAATATGATTTTATCGATGGGGTCATAAGGGCGGAAGCGGAAAAGCCCATGCTTAAACTTGTGCAGGCCTATGAAAAAAATGGAAAGCTTACCGACACGCCCAATCTTACATACAGATCGGGTGAAGGCGGGATTATTATAACGCCGATGATGGATGCCAGCATGGACCTGGATGACTTTGAATATACCAGGTTTGACCTGATAGAGCCTAAGACATCCATTTTATCGCCCGATTCTATTTCACGCTACAGCCTGGAGGTGTGCCGCGGCTGTGTATATAATTGTTCAATCTGCGGCGGTTCCGCATATACATATAAAAAATATCTCGGGATGAATAAGCCTGCCTTTCGAAGTCCTGCCAGAATAGTCCGTGATATAAAAAAGCTCAATGAATACGGTATTTATTTCATAGGCCTTTTTCAGGATGCAAGGATGGCAGGGAAAAAATACTGGCAGGAGCTGTTCAGCCTGCTTGTAAAGGAAAAGCCCTATATTGAAAGGTTGTCCCTGGATATACTTGCGCCTGTTGATGAAGAATTTGTAAAACAGGCAAGCGGGATAACCGAAAATTTAATCCTGCACCTCTGTCCCGATACCGGCTCTGATGAGGTTCGAAAACTGTTGGGAAGAAATTACACCAGTAAAAAACTTCTGGAAACAATCAAGCTTTGCCATAAATATCATGTGCCTGTAACAAACTTTTTTTCAGTGGGCCTTGCGGGTGAAACCGAAGAGCATATGAAAGAAACCTGGGAGTTATGGAAAAAACTCGATAAAATGGATCATGAGGCATTGAAGAAAGGTCATTTCGGAGGTGTCGATTCATCAGTTCCGATCGGAGGACAGATCCTTGGACCAATTGTGATCGACCCCGGATCGAGGGCCTTTGACGACCCTGAACAATATGGTTACAGGCTCCTCTACAAAAATCTGGAGGAATACATCGAATGGCTTTCCAGACCGTCATGGCACCAGTGGCTTAACTATGAAACTATTGTGGCGGACAGGAATACCATTGTGGAAATGATTCACAGATCCATGGAGTTTACAATTGACCAGAGAGAAAAATACAGATTTTACAACCGGCAGGAGGCCTATTTTGAAAGATGCCTGATTGAGGCGGACCGTGTCGTCGTAAAAAATATTGACAGGATTATGGATATAAAAGATCCTGAAGAAAGAAACAGAAAAATTATCATGATAAGGAAGAACCTGGATGAAATACTGAAAAGAGGGATGGTTTTTCCTTAAATAGAAGGAGAATAGTATGGCAGAATCAAAATATGGAAAATACATAGTATCAGACCTGAGGGCACCTTTTTCAAAGGAGTATAATGAGAACTATGCAAAGTTTGCTACCCGCGTACTCTGGATGGATGATAAAGTTGTGGATGGGGCCTTTCAGATGAATGTGTCCTGGTATCTGAAACCCCAGACAGGAGAAAAACCGCTTGCCGCACATACTCATGATCCCAATGAAATCATAGGTTTTTTTGGAAACAATCACGAAGACCCCTATGACCTGGGCGGGGAAATTGAGTTCTGGCTGGAGGATGAAAAACATATCATTACAAAAAGCAGCCTTATCTATATCCCGAGCGGAATGAAGCACTGCCCGTTGATATTGAAGCGTGTGGACAGGCCTATATTTCATTTTTCGGTAGTAACCGCTGGAACATGGGAGATGCTTACGCCGGGGGAAAAATAGGAAAAGCAGGAAGTCAGAAATCAGAGATCAGAAGACAGTGTAAAAACAGGCTGCCGTCGTCGCCAAGGCTATGCCGGGCCAGGGAAGCATTTTAGGGTATAGGCTATTAGGGAAGGCCAAAATAAGAAGTCAGAAAAAGCTGCAAAGAGGGGTTAGGAATCAGCGTCTCAGAATTCAACGTTGAAAGAATAAAACTGTAGGGGCACAGCGCGCTGTGCCCTTGGGAATGCATATAGTATCGATAGCTTAATAATCAGGTAAGAAAATTATGAAACACTCAAAGAAGAACCCCGCCAAAAGAGCGGGGTTCTTCTTTGCTGTTAGACGAGCGGGCCGCCCTGAGGTGCCACATTATTCGGGTCAAACGCCTTTGTAAGCGCTATCCACCATTTATCATAATGGCACATCTTGGCTTTGATATCGTCACTTACTTCGCCCATCATCAGGGCAAAATAACTTTCATCAAAGGCCCTTCTGCCCTGTTCCTTGGACCATTTCTCAACCGCGGCAGCAGCCTTTTCATTGGCCGGATCATATTTGCAGAATATCTCTGTTTTTCCGACATGACCCTGCTCAACACCCCACCCAAAGAAAGCACCGCCGTCATCAACGATATGACCGGCCTTGATCAATGGAAGCTTGGCTTCTCCGGCTCCTATTGCCCATTTGATTGTCAGGTCCCTCTGACCCATTATGGGTATCGAGCTGAATGCACCGCCTGCCCTGAAGGTTTCTCTGATAGATGCTGAAATCCTTGTGCACTGCGCTATAAGGATACCTTCCGTCTCAGGATTTTCAAGAGACTTCATGGATTCTCCGTCAGACTCCCTGACAATTTGCTCCAGGGCTTTTTTCTTGAAGGCAAAATCCGTGTCCGAGTTGCCTGCTATTATAACAAAAAAGCCAGGCCCTTTCTTTTCTGCATCCAGTTGCTTGAATACCCGCGCATCATCTTCATTGCAGGTTGTGATATTGGCTGCTACCATTGCCACATTAAACCCCATGAGCTCCATACAAATCTCATTCTCACCCAGCTTTATTTCGGCATTCCACATCTTTTCAACTGATGGAAAGCTGTAGTAACGAGCCATCATATTTTTGGGTGTCTCCTGAAGTGTATATTTAGGTGACAACCCCTGGATGTCATATCTGGGCGGACCCGGCCAGTGATAGAGCTTGATTGCGGCCTTGGTAAAAACACCGGGTGTAACCCCCGGAGGCACCGCGCTGGTAAGTATGGACCGTATGGAAGGTCCGGGGCCGTCCCCGCAGAACCATTCATCTGTAGAGCCAAGCGCACCTGAACGGACTATTTCACCTTCGGGTGTTATCCACTCGATGGCAAGGTGGTTTCTGTCATCGCCGCTTGTACTCTGATCAAGATGACCGTGGCCTCTCAACATGGCCGAACAGTTGCTTCCTGCACCCTTGACATTAAAATGGAGCCCTTTTTTAAAACATTCTGCCTGAAGTTCGGCAGTTATAACATAGGGCTCAACAACCGCATACATGTTCTTCTCATTTATCTCTACTATGCGATTCATCCTTCTCATATCTATATAAATAATATCCTTATCAAAGGAACCGGTCCAGCCGGTTGCTACTGCACTGAACTGGAGGCCATAACGATTACATGTTTTAACTACCGCCTGAACCTGTGCCGTGTTTTCAGGAAGAACGACTGCTCCCAATTCGGACCCGTGATAGGATGGCATGATGGCAGGATCACTGCAGATATATTCTTCTCCGAGCACATCTTCCAACTCTTTGTATATCTCTTTTTTTAGAGCCATTTCATTTTCCCCCTTTCCTAGATTGATTTCGCTACAAGTTCAACGATATCATAAACCTTGAGGTTGCTTCCGGTTTCTATAATCGCTTCATTCAGCGTTTTTTCACACCACGGGCATGCTGTAACAATCGCCTCAGCGCCTGTGGCAATGGCCTCAATTATTCTTTCGGTGGCGGTCCACTGGGCAAAGTCAGGATTGGATTCAGTAACTCCGCCTCCCGCACCGCAGCACCATGAATATTCCCTGATTCTTTCCATTTCGTTAAACTTGATACCGGGGATACTCTTTATGACATCTCTTGGAGGTTCGTATACGCCCTTTGTCCCTCTCCTGTATTCCTTCGGGGGATCAAAAACAAACCTGTCGCCGGGTATCTTTTTACCCTTGTAATGAATCCATGGCTCGCCAAGCCTTCCCAGCCGGCAGGGATCATGATATGTGACAACCATATCAATTTCCTTCCTTGGTTTCAGCGTGCCTGCCTTTATAAGCATATCTATATATTCCGCTATGTGCAGGACTTCAAGATCTCCCTTGAGGTCATATTTGTCATACAGGACCTTAAAGGCATGGTATCCGTCCGCGCAGGCAGTTACCACTGTCTTTATTCCGGCCTTTTTAATCATGGCCATGTTCTTCTTTGCCTGTTTAAGAAATTCCTTTTCGTATCCCATCTGGTAGGCACGGCCCCCGCAGCAGGTCTCGTTATCCCCTGCTATACCGAAATTGACCTTTGCCTTTTTAAGTATCTTTGCCGTAGCTGTTGCCAGTTTATGCATATCTTTATTGAAACTGGTAAGACAGCCAACATGAAAAAGCACATCGACCTTTTCTTTGGTCGCGTCTTTAAGCTTAAGTCCCTTGGCCCAGTCCCCTCTTTTGCCCGTGGAAGGAACCATGGCTCCGGTCTTTTTAAGGGTTTTTATTACCTTGTCAAGTTCAGCGTTGGTTTTCCCTTCTGCTACACATTTGAGCCTCAGTTCATTGATCGGCTCCTGGAGTTCCATGTCCATTGCATAATTACAGGAAACACCGCAGGCACCGCACATCTGGCAGTTGTACACGATATCAAGAAACCTGTCCGTATAATTAAACCCGTTTTTCAGACCAGCAGAAATTATATTTGCCCTGCCGCCGCCTGAATAACTGTGAAACTTATATCTTGATATACTCGGACATACATATGAAAAATCATAGCTTTTTACCTGCTGCAGGGGGATGAATTTACAGGCTGAACACCGGCAGCACATATTTACATCGCCCTGATATTGTTCTAATCCCATCTTCGCTACCTCCTTTGTTCTTTCAATAAAAGAAACTGATTGAATATTGACCTAGAAACATACCTTGCCAGGATTCATTACGTAATTCGGGTCAAATATCTTTTTGACCCTGCGTAATGCATCGGTGGTAGCTGCGTCTCTATTGAAGATCCAGTTTGCTTCATCCCCATATGGTCTTGAAAAGAATGCCCCCATATTCATCAGGTTCTTTGTTCCCATCGAGACCAGATCCTTTACCCTGTCGGTTTCGTTGAAACTTTCGGGATCATAAAACAGATTGAATTCACAATGATACCCTGTTCCCTGTACAATCGGCTGGATATAAATGCCCAGCTCGGTAGGTGAGTAGCCTATTTCTTCGGACATCTCTTTCATGGCATCGATCTGCCCCTCCATTTTATCATATATGGTCAGGAAAAAGATATCCTGGCTGGCCCCTTTCAACCGGAGTTTCCAGTAGGTATCTTCGCAGGGTTGCTGTACTTTCTTCAGCATGGCATCGGCTGATACCACGCCGACGGCCTTTTGAGAATCCAGGCCTATGCGTTGATTCATTATCGCGATGTCATTTATATACGCCGCTATCCTGTCTTCAGGAAAATAATCATAGCCTGCGATCGTATAGAAAAGAGTATATGGCGGAAGAGTATCTTTTATTTTCTGATAATCTTCCTCATCTGATGCAAAGATTGCCGCTAGGTTTGTATTATTAAGGATAAAACATTCTGTTACCATTCTAAGCCTTATGAGCCATGACATGAGATCAAGAAGTTTTTCGAGATCATATGACGGCACGAAAAAAGGCTCCTGAAGTTTTGGCAGGACCTCACATCTTATGGACATCCATGTGACAATGCCCATTGTGCCCTGGGCACCCTGGATAAGTCTGTGTAAAGATGCTGTTCCAGGTCCGTATGGAGCTTTTTGCATTGCACCTGTCTTCCATTGTTCTTTCAGTGTGCCCGGCCCCGCGGCCTGACCCGTCCTGAACTCTTCGCCATTGCCAAAATAGATACCTGTGCAGGCCAGAGGATCTGACATATCCCACTGGTATCCGGGCATCACGACAGGTTCTCTTTCAAGTATGCTGCCTATTACTGATTTTGACTGTCGCGGAAGGAGAGGCATGTTAAGCCTCAATCCTTCTTTGGTACAGAGTGGTATGAGTTCACCAAAGGTTACTCCCGGTTCTACCATCGCTACCCTGCGGGGACGGTCTACAAACTCTACTTTTTTCATGTTACTGAGATCCACAACGATACTTCCGCCATTGCTGGGTACTGTATCACCTTTAAAGTGAGGAGCCCCTGAACTTACCGGAACAAGCGGCGTTTTCGTTGTGTTTGCAAGATTAATTAATTTTTGCACCTCACCGGCTGTCTTAGGTGTTACAACATAAGCCGGCCTGACACGATTAACAAAGCTTATGTCACTGGAATAGATTTCCAAATCGGCTTCCCTGTCTGAGACATGACCGGGGCCTACTATTTTTCCCAGTTTTTGTTTGTCTATCATTCTTACCCCCTTTCATTCTTTTCAAATGTCTTAGGCTATTTAAGAAAAACCTATCTTGTTGAATATACGGATGGATTTCATTATGCGGGCCAATTATGTAAAAGACAGTATTTATTGTCAAGAGATTTAGTTCCGTGCTCAGAAATTAATCTCTTTTAATTTCCCTCCTGCATATCTTTTTGCTTAAGTATTCCCTTTTTTTATGGCGGGGTCTGTGGATTTGGTGCTGCTGATTTTATTATTATTGCGCCGAATTTTGAAGGGCAGGCCTCAACACAGGTCCCGCATTTAATACATTTATCCTGGTTTATTATGTGCACCTTCTGTTTTTCCCCATAAATGGCATCAGCTGGGCATCTTTGCCTGCATATGGAACATGCCCTGCATTTTTCAGGATCAATATAATATGTGGGAACCTCATTGAATATTCTTTCAATATCCGCATCTGAAAACAGGAGATCGCCATCTTTTTTCCCATCTTTTCTCGATGAAAGTTTTTCCCTGCATTTGATCTTTATATAGGGTATAAGCCTTATAACCTCTTCGAGCCTTGATCTGATCTCCGGGGTTTGTTGTGCCGGCCCCAGTTTTTTTATTTCTCCTGTAAATTTATTGATATAATCTGCGAGCAGGATACCGTCACCGGATGACATGAATTCAATATTCAGCCTTCCGGGATTTATCCCGATATATTTCATGATCCCCCTGCACAGGGCAGCCATATTGAGGGCATGGTAGTTTCCGTGCGTGATGTAATTGCATTCACCCAGGCGGCACCCTCCTATAAATACACCATCCTGCCCGTTGAGGAATGCCTTTAACACAAATTCAGGATCCACCCTGCCGGAACACATGACGCGTATAAGTCTTATTTCGGTAGTATATTGCAGTCTGGAAACTCCAGCCATGTCCGCCGCGCCGTATGCTCACCAGTGGCAGACAAAGCCTATGAGTTTGGGTTTGTAGTTAACTGCTGCATTCAATTTTAATTATCTCCATATCAAACAAAATTCGGAACATAAAAGAGGTGGCATATAAAATGCCACCCTACGAAAAACTAAGAAAAACGTAGGGTGGGGATTTATTCCCCACCTAAAATACCTAGCATAAAACTGCTAAAGCCAAATCCCTAAACTATTTGTCACGCCATAACCTGTTGTGAAGGCGAATAAATCCTTAACCTTAAACCCTGAACCTTCTAATCTTTTAAATTGCCGCATCAATCTGGCTCAATAATTCTTCATTAGTAAAATGCTTCAGTTCAATAGCGCCTGTGGGGCATTTTACATTACACAATCCATCCCCTTTGCATATTACAGGGTTAACAAGGGCCTTTTGTGCACCTTTTACTTTAACAAAGTCAACAGCACCATAGGTGCATACATCAATGCAGGCCCCGCAACCTATGCATTTTTTTTCATTTACCGCGCAAACAGATCCGGAAACAGTGACCTTATCATGCGAAAGGATAGTGAGAGCCCTTCCTGCAGCGCCCAGTGCCTGGTTGATTGTTTCCGGGATATGCTTGGGATAATGGGCCATCCCGCACAGGAAAACACCATCTGTCCCGAATTCTACCGGCCGCAGTTTCACATGGGCCTCCTTGAAAAAATTATTTTCGTCAAGGGACACCCTAAATAAACGCGCTATTGTTTTGTTGTGTTCAGGGGGGACTACAGCGGCAGCAAGTGTCACAAAGTCTGCTTCTATAACAAAATCCTGGTCCAGTATGGGATCACTGACAACAACCCTGAGCAAATCCTGTCCTGCTTTAGCCTCAACGACCGGTTTATTTTGCGGGTCCCACCGGATAAATTTTACATCCTTTTCAGAGGCCTTCCGGTAGAAATCCTCTTTGAATCCATAGGTTCGCATATCCCTGAAAAGGATATAAATATCCGTCTCAGGATTGATTTCCTTTAGTTTCAGGGCATTTTTGACAGATTCACTGCAGCAGATCCTGCTGCAATAATCTCTGTCCTCATTTCTGCACCCGACACACTGAACCATCACGATATTATTTGCATTCAATAACCTGTCGTCTTTCGAGTAAATCATGTCCTCCAGTTGAAGCTGGGTGACTACCCTGTCATTTTCGCCATAAAGGTATTCCTGTGGCTCATAGACTGAAGCGCCTGTTGCAATAATCGTTACTCCATGCCTGATTTCAGTATGCCCCCTTTCCGATCGTATTCTGGTCTTAAAATTCCCGATATACCCTGTGGAATCTGAGATATCAGCGCCGGTATAGATGTGAACAAGCGGATTATGATACACCTCCTTTATAAGATCATTAACATGTCCCCGGACATCGAGCCCCTCCAGTGTGTAATGAATGTTTTTTGCCATCCCGCCGAGATCCGTTTCCTTTTCAACGAGGTGAACATGATGCCTCTGTGATGCTATTGAAAGGGCACAGGTCATGCCCGCGATGCCTCCACCCACTATCAGGGCTGAACCAGTGACAGGCAGATCTATTTCCCGCAGGGGCTCAAGACCGCGCGCCCTTGCCACCGATAATCTTGTTATATCCTTTGCTTTTTTTGTAGCTTCCTCAGGTTCCTTTGCATGGACCCAGGAACAGTGCTCCCTGATGTTTGCCATGTCATAGTAATACTGGTTGAGTCCGCCTTCCCTCAGGGTATCCCTGAACAAAGGTTCCAGGGTGCGGGGAGAGCAGGCCGCAACCACAACCCTGTTCAATCCCTTTTCCTTTATCATGTCTGTTATTTCTCTTGCAGAGTTGGTTGCACAGGAAAACATCTGTTCACAGGCATAAACAACATTGGGCAGTGTTTTCGCATACTCCACGGTAGACGGCACATCAACCACCCGCCCGATATTTGCACCGCAGTGGCATACAAACACACCTATCCTTGGCTCTTCTTTTGTTACATCCCTTTCCGGCGGATATGTCCTTTCGGTTGTTAATCTATCCCTTCTATGGTCAAGCAGTTCGCCGCTCTTTGAAGCAGCACCGCTTGCGGAATAAACCGATTCCGGGATATTTGAAGGTCCCTGGAAGGCACCGCTTATATATATGCCCTGCCGGGTAGACTCCACAGGGTTATCAGAGCTTATATGAGAAAAACCATATGGATTGAGATCAATATTGAATTTCTTTGCCAGATCATTGCTGTCGAGAGGAGGATTAAGGCCCACTGACAGCACCACCATATCGAATTCCTCTTCTATTACACCTTTATCAGGTGCAGCATACCTGACAAAAACGTTTTTGGTTTCCTTGTCCTCTCTTATAATCGAGGGATAGCTCCTGATAAAACGCACCCCTGCAAGCCCTTCTGTCCCGTGAAGATATTTTTCAAAATCCTTGTCAAATGAACGTATATCATTATGGAATACAATACATTCTGCGTTTTCATCATGGTCTTTGGTAAGGATCACCTGCTTCTGGGTATATGTGCAGCATACAGAGGAGCAGTAGCTGTTGTCTCCCGGGGTAACCCTTCTGGAACCGACACACTGAATCCATGCTATTTTTTTAGGGTGTTTTCTGTCCGAGGCACGGAGTATTTCACCTTCATATGGCCCGGTAGCACATAAGAGCCGCTCATAATCCATGCTTGTTACCACATTAATAAAATCACCATAGTGGTATTCCTTTTTGATGGAAGGATCAAAAGGCTCAAAACCGGGTGCGAGGATTATTGCTCCTACATTTACTGTAAGTTTTCCGGGCCCCTGGTTAAAGTCAATTGCATTATTTTTACATACATTTTCACATATGCGGCACTTCTTTTCCTTAAGGTACAGGCAGCTTTTATCAATATAGGCTACAAGAGGGATAGCCTGAGAAAAATAGATGTGGACTGCCTTATTGTTTGATATATCCTGGTTAAACCTGTCGGGATATTCCACAGGGCAGTATTCAACACAGGTTGTACAGCCCGTACATTTATCTTCAATTATATATCTTGGATGTCTTTGAAGCACGACCCTGAAATCCCCCGCTTCACCATCTACTCTCATAACCTCGGTATATGTCAGGACCTCTATGTTGGGATGCCGGCCGACCTCGACCAGTTTGGGTGAGAGTATTCACATGGAACAGTCGTTAGTGGGAAAGGTCTTGTCAAGCTGGGCCATATGCCCCCCAATCGCAGGGGCCTTTTCAACCAGATATACCCTGAAGCCCGAAGAAGCAAGATCAAGCGAAGCCTGGATGCCGCTTATCCCGCCGCCCACCACCATGACATCTCCGGTGCCCTTGGCTTGTGCATTATTGCCAAGCTGTTTAATCCTGTTTTTGAGAAGATCTATGTTATCCAAAATGCCCTATTCCTTCTCTGTTTCTGCGAGTTTTACAATCCTGTCCATTATTTCTTCGAGGCCATACCTGCCAACAAGGGACGAAAGCCCGGTACCGAGTTCATCTACCTCCTCACATTCCTCTTCCCTTTCTTCGCAGGTAAGGGCATCTGTTATGCACCACTTTACACACAGGGGTTTCTTCCTTGCCCTCACACATGTCACACTTGAGAGGAAGCCCGGAGTCAGGTTCTTTGAATATATCACGCGAAGGGCAGGCAGCACGGCAGAAGGCGCATTCATCATATTCCTTGCCGTCTATTATATACTTATCCCTCCCCATACATTCGGACGCGGCGTATTCACCCGCATAGACCGGTATATAAATATCTCTTATGGGTTCGCGTATAATGCGGATGCGCGACCTGGATGGATTATTACTGCTGTACTTCGGGCTGGCATGAAAGGCCGAACATATTACTTCACAGGACCTGCACCCGTTGCATTTGTCCGCATCGATCTTTATGGTTTTTATTTTCTTTTTTACCTTATCACCCACTATTCTTTCAAAATCCCCCTCTTTAAAAACTCTTCAGCCACATAATCCAGCCCCAGCTCGCACAGGGATTCCTTTACAGGAATTCCATCGTGGTTCCATCCCTTGAATTTATAATAAGTATCCAAAAGTTCTTTTTCCAACTCCGGAAATCGTTTCTTCCAGTGGTCTTCAGGCGGCTTTTCATCCTTTCTTCTCATGCCCCGGCTGATATTGATCGCCCTTACAAGGGTTCTGTATCTTTTGATTGCAAGCGTGAGTTTTTCCTCATCCATTTCAAAACCGGCGCCCGCCGAAATAAATTTCGGGTAGTTATGTATATGGTAAGGCGGTTTCAGAGGAAAGGAAGAAAGCCCGGCGCACATACCCAGGGCATCATCTATGTAGTGCATCCTTTCCTGCCAGTCTACAATTTCACAGCACATCCTGACAGTGGGGTAAAACGGCATGGATTTTTCGCCCCTGGGCTCCCAGTCCAGAAAGTACTGTTTGAATTTTTCATGGGGGACCTGTATCCAGTCCTTTACAAACTCTTCTCTCTGCACCCTATCAGGAAACGGCGCCTGCGGGAACTGCCCCTCTATCTGTGTGATGTTTATTTTTTCACCTGTACAGTACATCAAAAAATAGATGGGATTGAGCATTGATAGTTTAAGGGG
Source organism: uncultured delta proteobacterium (assembly GCA_963815145.1). GTDB lineage: Bacteria > Desulfobacterota > DSM-4660 > Desulfatiglandales > HGW-15 > JAAZBV01. The sequence goes on along the minus strand of CAWFFS010000017.1, from coordinate 6,122 downwards.
AAGCTGTTCATGCTTCTTGATATTGTTATGGGCATATTCCTCAGCCCCTTTCCCAATGGCCTTCGCTGCCCAGTATGTGCCATTGGCAAGTATATCACCTATGCCCTCTCTTTTTACAATACGTTCCAGAAGCCAGTAAAACCTTTCTTCGTTACCGGCCGGAAACCCTGGCATGTCATCATCAGTAAGGATACCCTGTTCATATAACTCAACGGCAAAGGCCATAACCTGGGGTGCTGAAAAACCGTCGATGCCGTATTCAGTGGCACTCTGAGCTATGCCAAGCCCGAACTCCAGGTTTGATATGGCCGCCATGGTGTAGGTAAGTTTTGAAAAACATTTCATCATGTACGTGGGAAGTCCCGGGACCGTGATTGTGGCGCCGCACTTCATCGGGCAGTTATAGCAGCTTATGAGCCTGGTCCGCATGTTTTCCATGGTTTCGGTCCATTCTCTGGCTATATCTTCATTCCAGAATGCCTTTCTTCTGGTTCTTGCGTTTCCCCATACAAAATTTTCAGTATGCCATTTTTCATCATGTATCTTCATTTCCTGGGGTGAACCCAGTCCTGCGAGTATGGGCATAACACCCGGTATGGGATTGTCATTCCTGGACCTGATGTACTCCATAACCTCATTGCAGAGTTCCATAAACTCAAGGGGCTTCGCGACATTTATGTCCCTTGTGCCTCTTACGGCTATGGCTTTTATATTTTTGTCTCCCATAACCGCGCCGATACCCAGCCTGCTTGCACTGGAGCGGCCCTGCTCAATGGACGCAAAATAGACCCTGTTTTCACCTGCAAGCCCTATCGCAGCCACCTGGGCCCTTGGCTCATTCAGTTCTTTTCTGATTATTTCAGATGTCTCGGTTGCACCCTTTCCCTTCAGGTGGGAGGCATCGCGTATTTCTACCTTGTCATTATTTATCCGGATATAGACCAGTTCAGGGGATTTACCCCTGAAGATCACCTTGTCGAAGCCGGCGTACTTGAGTTCCGGCGCCCAGAAACCGCCCATCATGGAAAATGCCAGCAGCCCTGTCTGGGGAGAAAGGGTGGTTACTATAGTCCGGTTGCACCCGATCGCAGGGGTTCCGCAGAGGAGACCTGCACTGAATATGAGGAGATTATCGGGTGAAAAGGGCTCGGTTTCGGGAGGGACCCGGTCCCACATTATTTTGGCACTGGTTCCCAGCCCGCCGAGGAATAGTTCCGTATCTATGGGGTCTGTTTCAACCCTTTCGATATTTCCTCTGGACAGATCAATTTCCAGGTTAAATCCTGTTTCCGCGTATCTCATTTATATTTCCGGCACGCCTTAAAATTTTTACAAATTCTTTGACTCTTTTTACCCTATAGCAGGTTTTTATTCAAGAATCAGAACAAATGTGACTACATTGTAGCTGCATAGTAGTTATATTCTAATTTGAGGTCAAGGTAAAAGGATGGCGTAGATTTACTATCCGACTTTGGCGACGACGGCAGCCTTCAAATGTATCTTAACTTTCCTGAGATGCATCCATATGGGATTTATAAATATCATCAAGAGCAGTGAGTGCTTCTTGAAAAATATTTTCGGATAGCCATAAAGATGATTGCTTCAATCTGTACAGTGCCTTTTCAGCTTCCTTTTTTGTCAGATATTTTTTCGCTGCATTCCAAAGTACAACACCCAAAGATCCATGAACTTCAATTCCTAGAGTGGAAACGAAAAGCCTGGTGGCTGCATCATCTGTCAGAAGCCAGTCAGCATGTTTTTTTCTGGATAAAACAACCGCTTCAGCTTCTCCTGTATGGATTCCACCTGCTGTCCGCCAGGATAATGACTCATTTTGTTCTTCATGTGTAAGAGTAATAACTGTCAACCATTCCGGCCATTCAGCAATGTTTATGGCCGATTCTATTTCCATATAAACTCGATGTGGCAGGAATAGATTCCCTGTTTTTTTAAGAAGAGGAAGGCAATCGGATTCATGAAGATGAATGATCGGTCCGGCATCACATACGACAACCCTCATTTTTTTGCCTTGGCTTCATTTTTTGCCCATTCGATATCCTCCCGGGCGAAACGTTCCATCAGATCAATCCTGTTCCTGCGTATAAATTCAGTCATAGCAGCTATTATCACATCCGGTTCAGAAGTGAAAAAACCTGTTTTAACAAATTTTTCTATCTGATCCGCCATATTATCCGGGACATTGATTGATAATGTTTTCATAAGGCGTCTCCAGAACCAATAAAAAAATATATAAGAGTTTATTGTGAATGCATTAAATTAAATGAATCATATCACTGTTTTGCCAGATACACAAGACAACCTGATCTCTAAAAAATTTTCGCACCTTTCGTCGCCTGCCCAGTTAAATCCCGGAGGGAAGACCTGCCTGGTTAAATCCGCATAGCAGACTGCGAAGCAGAATTTAACTTGGTATTGAATCCATTTAGCAGGGTGTTTCGCCTGCCCCTCCATCTTGTCGCGGCGTAGCTTTAACGAAGACGGAAGCTTTATGCGACGGCGGATGGTTTAAAAAGCTGCTTTGAAGCATTTTCCTCTGACATCCGACCTCAGATTTCTGACTTCCGGTACTTCAGCCTTTCCTAACAGCCTTCAGCCGAAAAAGCTTCCCTGTCACGGCGTAGCTCTAAAAGCGAAGACGGACCTGGCACGGCGTAACATTTATGAAGCCGGCAGCCTGCTTTTACAAATTTTCGTGCCTTTCGTGTGTTTCGTGGTTAAAAAGCATATTTGTCTTCCCTTCAGCCTTCAGCCGAAAAAGCTATAGTCTGCCTTCTTGACATTCCATCCATTTTTCAATATAGCCAAGAATAAGTCTTATCCAAATATTTTCATAAAAAATCAGGAATTTCCTGATATACATATATATTCATTTCGTTTATAAAAAAATTCCAAGGTGCCAAAGGCGCTTTTAAATCGTCAACTTGACGAGGACACCTTTAAAAGTCTTTCGATTTAATTTGTTTTCTCCATAACCTGGAACCGGAATCCGGAAACCAGTGACTATAGATTAAAAAGCTTTAATCTCGATTTTTTTTACCATTTACAACTTTTGGCAATATTGCCAAAAGTTGTAAATGGTAAAGCATGAAACTAAATATTATGTAATATTAATCTGTTATCAAAATATATGGTTGGTAAATAACAATGGAAATGGGACATAAAAAGAAGCTTAATAATTTAACTTATAAAAAAGGACTCGATAATTAAAAAACGTTTACGCGATATAGATTGGAGGATTAAGTTATTTTACTATTATAGGGTTGTCCCGCAGTATATGTCGGATTTTCTGTTGAGCGGGGAGAATTGGTAGTAAAAAATGCCAAATACTTTCTTGAAAAATAAGTTATTAAATTTTTAACGAGCATCGCTGTTTATTTATTTCTTATTGATTAATAATAATTAAACCGTATAATGGCGTTAAATATCGCATTTCATATTAATCTTCCAAATTAAAATTGAATATTTTAAGGTTAGAAAATGACTGCAGAAATTGCTATCCTAAATAGTTCTGCTGTAGCACTTGCTGCTGATAGTGCTGTTACAGCAAATACCTCTAATGGACAAAAAATATATAATACTGCAGAGAAGATTTTTAGATTATCAAAAAATAATCCAGTTGGAATGTAAGCGTCTGACCAACCCACCTTTTCAGGGGTTTTTATATTGGCTAATATATGAAGCAATGGGAAATCCATTGTCAAAAGCTCTTTGAAAATTTGGATTTGATGAGGGACGAGTAGGATTACATAGACTGCCTGACAATCATCCCTCTAATATTTTTGAACGGGCTGCCATTGATCGGGAAGCAGTTCTTTGAGACTGTTAACCGGGTGACTCATGACACGTCTCAGCATATCATCAAAATACTCCCAGGGATTGACGCCACATGCCTTGCATGACTGTATTAAGCCAAGGAACAATGCTGTAGCTCTTCCGCCTCTTTCACTGCCTGCAAACATCCAGTTCTTTCTGCCCAGAGCAAGAGGCCTGATAGCATTCTCAGATGTATTATTGTCAGGTTTGAGCCAGCCATTCTCAAGATACCGATACAGAGCTTCACGCTGATTAATGGCATAGGTGATTGCAGTCATCAGAGGTTCTGAAGGCGTTACAACGGGTTTAATTTCCTCCAGCCTTGCAAATATGCCGTCAATGACAGGCTTTGCATGCTGCTGCCTTTCCCGGGCGCGATCCTCCGGAGACATTTCTCTAAACCTGTCTTCCAGCTTATACAACTGTGCAATACGCGATAGTATCTCCGTTGCCTCCAGAGGCCGTGAAGATACTGCTTCATCAAACTTGCGCCGGGCATGTACCCAACAGGCCACCTCGATGATGCCTTCCATCCTGAAAAGCTCGTCATATCCGCTGTAGGCATCAGCATGGATGTAGCCTCTATAGACTCCCAGAAAATCAAGGGGCCTCTTTTTGCTCCTGTCCGGTGAAAAATCATATACGCATATTGGTGGTCCTGGTCCTCCCCGGACATATACCCACAACCGGGCCTTTTTTACTTTGCCGTTCCCCTTAACCTGAAGAGGTATGATGGAATCATCAGTAAACAGGATGTCCCTCTCAAGAACCGCCCTTTTCAGTTCATTTTGAAGAGGACGTATAGCTTCATAGATCTGCATCATCCAGCTGGTTTGTGTTCCCCGTGGTATATTTACCCCTTCCCGCTCAAAGATTGCATCCTGGCGGTACAGGGGCAGATGATCGGCAAACTTGCTTACAATAATATGGGACAAGAGCCCAACATCCGCCTTGCACTTCTCAATAGGATGATCCGGCATAGGGGCGGTGATAACGCCTGTATGTCCGGCTGCAATGCTGTCAGGAGAGGCATATTTAGGCCGTATGTACACATTGACAATCAGTTTCCTGGGCCGGTATTCCAGTTTCTCGGATATTTCCTCACCGATCTTTTTAAGAGGCTTTCCTGTTTCGGGGCATATCTTCTCTTCTTCGGGGATATCCAGAAGTATCTCCACCCGCTCCAGGTGATCGGGTATGGGAATGCGGCCCGGGTGATTACGCTTGACAGTGCGGGTCTTTTTTATTTCAACCTTCTGCTCAGGGATGATCTCGGGCTGAGTCTGTGGAGCCTGCTGATCAAGCGCTTCCATGAAAAAACTGTCAAACACCATCTGTCTCGGGTCAATTTTCTCGGATCGTTTGCCGTAGACCCTTCTCAGTAGTTGCTCAATCTGATGCTGAAGCTTTTTCATTGTAAGCTGAGTAGACTCAAGCTTCTTAGTCAGCTCCTGAATCTGCAGGTCTTTTTGTTCGAGCGCCGCATTGGCTTCATTGATTGAAGTAAACATGCTGCGATATTTAATACAAAATAATACATTTAGCAATAATTATCTATCATAAATATACCTTTTATTCACTTTTTTCGGCGTTATCCCCTCCAGCAGCAAGGTCAACTGCAACCTGTCAATACGTGCGTTAGCAGAGGCTATCGATGGCAAACTGAAACAGCCTTTCTCCAGTCTTTTGTGCCAGATGGCAAATCCGTCACGGTCCCAGTACATGAGTTTAACCATGTTCCTGCGTCTGTTGCAGAAAACAAACAAAGAGCCGGACAGTGGATCGGCATTCAGTTCAGAACGAATGAGGCCGGAAAGGCCGTTAAAGGATTTTCTCATATCGCATGGCGCGCGGTACAGGTAAATGTGGGTGGCAGCGGTCAGTGCGAACAAAATCTTAACCTCTGCTGTACAATGTTTCCACCGCTGTGCGAAGAGTAACAGGATCAAAGCCTCTATCGACTTCTATAAAGAGATCATCAAAAATCCTTACTCTGATACCGCTGTCCGGGCTACTCTCACCTGGGATAAGCTGAATAAATGCGGCTGTCGGTTCCTCATGGTTCATGTCTTGGAATTTACTGCGCCATCTGTAAAACTGAGGTATCTTGATTTTGTGCTTCCTGCAAAATACTGAAACTTCTAATCCGCTGGCAGCCTGGTCATCTACGATATGCTTCCAGTGGCTGCGTCGTTCCTCTCTTGTCATCGTTTCCTCCCTGTATTATCATTTACAGAGGGGAAGTTACCATGTCCGCCCGTCGCCGAAAAGATGGGTTGGTCAGACGC
>CAWFFS010000016.1:0-202818 GCA_963815145.1 uncultured delta proteobacterium | reverse complement strand
ATATTGAACAGACCGGGGTCAGACCTTGATATTGACGCTTTTATCGTCTGAAAGTGGTACTAAAACGATCACTATGTAATGCGTGTGGTGGCCGGGTGAGGACCTTGCTAATGCCATCACATCACCTGGCATCACAATGAATGAGATCCGTGAGAGATTGCTATTCATGGTGGTGCGTGATATGTGGCCGTGTGCATGTCTCTGGTCTGCTGTCTCCCGCATTCGGGTAATCTTCGACCTGAAACGAGTAAGGCTTTTACCATTCCAGGGGACACCATAATATCTGCAATGGCCAATAATCACAGTTTTAAGCCAATTACCTACATCCGGTATTGACCAGTGCATTCTTTTCCTCATGGTTCCTTTCAGCTCCTTTAACTTACTACGTAACTTCTTTGCAGATGTCTTTCTCAGCACTGTAAATTTACCTTTTCTTGACTTGCTGCAGATATGTGTAAAGCCAAGAAAATCAAAGGTTTCAGGCTTTCCATCTCCCCTCTCTTTCCTTCTTTCTGCTGCATACCTGCCAAACTCAATCAAAGATGTCTTTTCAGTGTTCACTTCAAGGTTGAACTTCTTCAATCGTTGTTTCAGTTCTTCTAAGAAGCGTGTGGCTTCATGCTTGTATTGGAATCCCAGAACGATGTCATCGGCATATCTGACCATTATCACATCCCCTTTGGCATTTCTCTTTCTCCATACATTTGACCATATGTCAAACACGTAATGCAGATATATATTGGCCAGTAAAGGACTTATACTTCCTCCCTGAGGCGTTCCTTCTTCCACTTTATACCAATTTTCATCCTCCATTACCCCGGCATTCAGCCATTTCTTTATCTGGCGTATAACACGCTTGTCTTTTATCCTGTGCTCGATAAATCTTATCAGCCATTCGTGGTCGATTGTGTCGAAAAATCCACGGATGTCTAAATCAAGCACCCAGTTCACCTTTCGTCCTTCTATGGCTTCAACTACTGCATCCAGTGCGTTGTGTTGATTACGTTCAGGCCTAAACCCATATGAGAACCCGAGAAAATCAACCTCATATATGGCGTTTAATACTTCAACCATGGATCTCTGGACTATTTTATCCTCAAGCACCGGGATTCCAATCGGTCGTTCCCTGCCATTTCCTTTTGGTATGTATGTCCGTCTAACTGCTTTGGCTCGGTATGTGCCTTTCCTCAGTCTTCCTGACAGTTTCTCAAGATTATCTTTAAGATTTAAACTGTACTCCTTCCATGTCCTGCCATCTATACCTTTGGATGCTTTACGCTTCAACTTAAGAAAGCTTCTTTCCAGTCTTTTGATGTCATATACATGGTGCCATAGGGAGATAAACTTCTCATCTCTTTTCCTTTGTGCCGCTTGCCGTATCCTATCCAGCTCATTTGGCAGAAATATCCAGCTCTGTGCCTGGTTCCTGTTTTGCTTGGATGGATTCCTTTCAGCCAGCCCCCTTTTCTCCGCCTTCTCCGTCACAGACTTGTTGTCACCTGTCTTGTTCAAAGGTTTCCTCGATACTATGGGGCTGTCAGACTCCCTGTGTTCGTTCATCACTGCTTTACTCCCTTGGGATTTTCAATGCGGACCTTACACAATCTTATAAGGTCGAACACAGGGCCTCCCGATTTCCGCTCAGTTAACTTCCATGCATGCTTGAGGTCTCCGACCCCGCCAAGTTCTTATAATCCTCACCATTTCGGATCATAAGATGTTGTCTTCTGTTGCAATGAATCACATCGACACTTGAACTTAGCCCTGTTACGAGGCTCAATACTCAGCCTGCACTTTCCCTTGTCAACGCTTCGGTTATAATGTTACCATTATCGCCGCATGACTCAGGGCTGGTGTGGGTGGTTAGTCCTTCACCATAGGGAACTTTCATCCCCTGTTACCTGCCGGTTTTAATCGGCGCTTCTCACAGTCAAGGGCTGACCCCGGTTCTTTTACGGTAAGCATATGAAGGTCCGCCAATAATGGCCACTGAAGAGCTTCGATCTTCTGCCTTAATCTGAGGGATAAACGATTCAATCGTTCTATCACTTTCGGCAATTTTAATTCGTTCTAAATCGTCTGGATCAATAGTTTTACCATTAATGACTATAGGCTTTCCCTGCTCGTATGGTTCGATAAATCGTGCGATTATTTGATCCTTTGTGAGATCCGTCTTGTATTCACCATAGTATTTGTCTGATTTAGGCTTAACAATCACGTGATAAAACATTTGTTATTATTCCTCTCTTAAGGGGCTAACGCCAAGTTTACCGGATTGTGTGGAGCAAAGCGGAACACAATTCCGAGTAGAACGAGAGGTTAAATGGTTTTTAGGCTCCTTCCCATATTACTTTTAAATAAGAATGAACCTTCTCCTTGCCAAACACTTTTATGTTTTTCTTTATTATTTCGTTGGCATCCACATAACCTTGCTCGAAGCCACTGATAGCCGCCCCACGACCATTCATCATACTGTCTTTTTCATTATATTTATAATCTATATTTTTTACATAGGCTTCAACACATCGCCACCATCCTCGTCTATAATTTGATAAATAAAGTTCATAGTCTGATTCAAAGTCACGCCACCCAACACCCTTTTGAAAAATTTGGGGAACATCAATGTGTTTAGAAGTGTTTATAAAGATATTGGGTTCTTTTAATGAACTGATATCTTCAGCTTTTATTTGTTTGCCCGAGAATGCTGAAAGAAAAAGTAGAACCATGAGTATGAATATTAATATTTTCTTCATATGTGTTTCACCATTTAACGGCCTGCATTACTGGCCGGGCGGCGTTTTATCGCCCGGTCCTTGTAGATGCAGATGTTATATGAATTATTTTTGTTTAATTAGGCTATACTCTTCAATAGCATCATCGTCTATATGAACATTAAATGCTTCTGCCCAATGTGAATTGTCGCCTTTCTTCTTTATGCCAGATACCCAATATTCCTCACCCGTTTCTGCATCAAAGTGATTACCTTTAATTCCACTACCACGTTTTAAGGATCTGCCTCGGTAATATACAGTAAAACCACTTTTAGAAAAAGTTACCCAGCCTATACGAGCCACTTCACCATCGATATCACCATCTTTGTTTTCGATGTACATTACCCTACGATTTTGACCTTTTGTAAGTTGATTTATTTTCATCGCTCTTCACATATAACGCCAGGTTTAACCGGCAAGGCGGAACGCCTTGTCGGCGTTGAAACCTTTGTTATTTGTATTTAAGTGACTCATTCTATATAAATTGCCTGACTAGCATCAAGTACCATATTGTTTTTTTCTTTTTCATCTTGTGAATAAAATTCTATATCCGCAACACCACCTAAATCTTCATAATCACTTCTAAGGTGGAAGTGATCATTCGATTCTTTCATTTCCTTTAATGCATTTATCAGTTGATCTATTTCACTATTTTTTATTCCTATAGCAACACCAAACCATCCAGTATTAAAATTCTCTATTTCAACTCGCATCTAAATTCCTTTTTTTACAAATAACGACGACACTAACAGGCAGGCGGGGCGTACCTTTGAAGATTATTGTAAGGAATAACTTCGCGAACCTTTATGGTTCGATTTGGCAAGAAAAACCAGCCTGTCGTCGGGTAGCCGGGGGATGTTACCATCCCCAAGCCCCCCAAGAACCGCACGTGAGACTTTCACCTCATACGGCTCAAGCATTGATAAGGCATTATTACACACCCGCCAGTAAAATATACAACTTTACTGACTTCACGATACGCGTCTTTTGGAATACTATTTTCATAGCCTGTACGGCCGTCAATACCATTAAATGATATCATCTATCCACACCGATACAGTTATCCCCTTCAAAACGTTTCCCGTGGTTCAACACCGTGCCGGAAGTCTGCTCTCTTTCGAGCCGGGCAAATTTAGAGCCCGTATCCAATCCATTACAGATTGACATTCGCTTTCTCCAGCCTCCTCTACCCGCATCCCCATAGGTCTTCCTTTCTATCGGTCAACTGTCCCAATACTGGGAGAAATACGGGCTTACCAAGTTCCGCCTTTAATACACAATGGGTTAGCGCCTGTCTGTCCGCCGGAGGAGTCTTAGATCACGTGGAATGAAACAAGAGCACCCCAACCATACCTCTTGCCATTTTGGCCCAGGCTTGTCAGCACATTTAGCCTGTCATCGCATAACGACGTTTATCAACAGTTCACATATGTTGCGCATACCATCATTCATAGCTCCCATCCGGATTTGTGCTTCCAGAGTTGAGGTCTTCTCACGATTCCCTCTCCAAGCATATAGCTAAGGGCTACATTGTCTTTCGGGCTTCACACAAAACCATTACTGGTAATGCATGCCGAAGTATAAAACTGCTGGTGATACAGCAGGCTGGATCATTGTCCAGCAATATATAAAGGCGACTTCTTGTCGCACCTTGTTTAGTGACTTGTTGGCACTGTTAAAGGATATCAATGATTATTGAGCCTAAAAAAATAACAAGACCAAAATAATAAACAAATCTTGATGCTAAATATAATTTCAAACATGATTTTGGGAGACCAAGTTTCTTTAGTTTCTTAGATGTAACGATATTCATTATCACCAAATATGCTAATAAACAAAATATAAATACGAGATATAAAGTGACACTTTGTTCAGGGAAAAAATGGACAACCACTATATATACAATTAAGATTAAAATAATAGGAATAAAACTATATTTTCGCTGATTGGAAAACTCATCCAGCAAGCTTACTTTTTGTTCGGGACTCAAAGTTTTTAATCCCTTTTCAGACATGATCCTGCTGATAACAATGCAAACACAAAGAACGACAATACTTATAATAAAAACGTTACTCATTCACTGAATCTCCTAAAGTGCCAACGTGAAGTTAAGGAGCCTGGCGGTTTTATGGCACCGGACTACATGCTCCTAAGATAGTTGATAATATTGATTCTGCTCCGCTCGGCGATATAGTAGCCAGGTCACCTTGAACTTGATGATAATGTTTAAGGCCTCCTCCAAGAATGGTATATAGTTCTTTTGCGAAAAAACAAAAACCCATTAACAAGGAGGAAGCCAGATGAATTTTTATACAAAACAACACAAATACTATTGCGGAATCGACCTGCATACAAACAAAATGTATGTCTGTATTTTGGATGAAGCAGGGGAAATCATGGTGCACAGAAACATAAAGACAGACAGGGAAGTATTTCTAAAAGTCATTGAGCCATACAGGGAAGACATTGTCGTCTGTGTAGAGTGTATGTTCACCTGGTACTGGATCGCTGATCTTTGTGGTGAAGAAAATATCCCTTTCGTTCTTGGCCACGCATTATACATGAAAGCCATTCATGGTGGCAAAGCAAAAAATGACAAAATCGATTCTCATAAAATAGCACGATTACTCAGAGGAGGAATGATACCTCAGGCATATGTATACCCTCCAAAAATGAGATCTACAAGAGATCTTTTAAGAAGACGAACTCATCTGGTAAGAAAACGGGCTGAACTTTTCAGCCATATACAAAATACAAGAAGCCAGTACAATATCGATGAACCTATCGGGAAAATCTCCCGACCTAAACACCGCGAAGGAGTTGTGGAGATGTTCGACGACCCTTCCGCACAAAATATGATAGCTGTCGATCTCCAGGTCATCGAAGCCTATGACCCTATTATTGCTTCACTGGAATGGAATATTGTCAAGACGGCAAGACATCATGACCCGATATCTATTGCTATACTTAACACTATCAGCGGAATTGGAAAAATATTATCGATGGTAATTCTTTATGAAATCCATAATATTAATCGATTTCCGACTGTCCAGGATTTTGCCTCCTATTGCCGGCTTGTAAAATGTTCAAAGGAATCAAATGGTAAAAAGTATGGATCAGGCGGCAAGAAAATTGGCAATGCTCATCTCAAATGGGCTTTTTCCGAAGCTGCAGTTCTATTTATCAGGGGGAATAAGCAGGCTAAAAAATATCTGGATAAGCATGCAAACAAACACGGTAAAGGTAAAGCACTGACTATCCTGGCACACAAGCTGGGTCGTGCAGTATATTTCATGTTAAAGAACAAGAAGCCCTTTGATCAGGAAATATTCTTTGGGCTTTAGAGTAGGAGGGGGCGGATAAGCTCGACGTCTAACTGGTACCATATGGAAAAAAGCACGCAGTCGCATCCAGGCGGGGAGAAGAAAACCCTTGTGCCATAGAGCACTCAGCGGATGGTGTGCATATATATTCAGGTAACCATATTTGTTGATTAGCGGTCCGTCCTGCTCCTTAAAAATATCAACGTGCCTTTTGGCTCGTAGGTAAGGTTCTGCCCCTCCCCGATCCTGTAACTAACTGGTGATGAAGTTTATCAACCAATTTTATTGATTAGGACGGTATGAGGGCACGGTATTATTTCTAGGTCGCATTCATATTTATATGTTTGCAGCGGTCAGTAATCCTTTGGACCGCAGGAATATTATTTGCGCTCCGACGAGTTAACTCAGACCCATTCTCGCGCAAATAATATTCCTGCTACTCAGTAGGTTGTACTACCTTTTTTGAGTTGCATTCGGATTACATATAGACTGTTGAACCTCAATAAGTGTTTGGTGCAGGATCTTTGATCCTTAATCCCGGCATGAAATTAAGTCAGAGCAGTTACTTACTGATTCATCAGGACGTTTTGCTTAGACTGAAAAAAATAAATATTTTTTCGGCTTCGATGAACTATTTTTTATTGACAAGGGGAGGCCTTATAAGTGTTAGCTGATTTATGGTTACCATTCAGCAATAAAACTTACCCGGTTTACTCTAATTTATTGTGTTTTATTTTTATTTTGTCTTGTTGTTTTTGCATTTCCGCCATCATACTTTGTAGTTTAGGACGAATATGCGTTTGATAGTAAGTCATAGCTTTATCTTCTGTTTGAAACACTTCAGGTGCATGCCACTCTTTGGGAACACCAATACATTCAGCGTTATCCCAAGTATGGACTATGGCTATATATCCATTGACTGTCTCATCAAAACGAACACCACCTTTCATCCGAATAGAAGGAGATAGTCCATTAAATTGAGATTGCTTTGATTTCTCACAGCACTTTTTATATTTTTTACCGCTACCACATGGGCAGGGATCATTTCTGCCTATTTTTGTCATTATTTATTTTATACCTTTTTGTCCATTCAGCTAACCTTAGAGTAATGGGCAAATTTTCCGATATCGACTTTTAGAAAATTGCTCGAAACTCCTTTATATTAATAATAGTTTCAAACAGTTAAATTAAAAATTATCACCATATTGAAATCGGCAAAACAGGCTTTTTGATATAAACCACGGAAAATTTCGGAAAATTTTCCGATATCGGATTTTTACATTTTAATTTTATTTTATTATTTGGTGATTATGGCAGCGTTGCCTTTTTTACCAAATAGGATTTCTTCAACCTTGATTTATGTTTTCTATCTGCGAAATGTCGAGAATGCAATAATTTGCTTTTCCGACATAACTATAAATGTACATTCCTATATTTAATGATTTTTATCATATTTTCTACCACAATAAAATCGAAAAATTCGGTGGTTCCATCAGTTAGAACTCTAATCCCTTCCAAATAACCTCTGATTGCAGCCGTTCACGAAGCCGGTTTTATATTAAAACGCAAACAGTTCCAGGTCCTCCATTTCATGCGCCTTCAATATCATTTCAATCTTTTTCCAGCTCTCATCCGCCTGGCTTTCCGGAGAAACCAGAAATCCTTTCTACTCATTAATATAATGAGGAAATGCCGTACCTGCACAACTCAAGACTTATTTGTGAAGTCTTTAAAGAAAGATAGACTGAGGGCTGAAGAAAAGGGCCTAATCCCTATCAGGCTGAGGCTAAAATGCTTCAGTCTGTTATTTACTGTTGTGTTTTTTTTATTGACAAACAACAGACCCTGAACCCTATACTTAAGAAAGAAAATAATTATAATTTCATTTTCATTTTTTTTAAGAACTCAAAGAGCAAACAAGGGGTCAGGTACTGGAAATGGGGCCAATAGAGTTCTTCTTCATGTTTTTTGCGATCAGCCTTGTGATACGCATGATTGCTGTGCTCGGCGGCATCGGTGGCGGCATGATGTTCACATCACTGATGATGGGCTTTACCGGTGTAGATTCATATATCATAAGAGCAACCGGCTTGCTGATTGCCACATCCGGATCCGTAATCGCCGCCCGGCGTTTTCTATCACGAGGCCTGGCAAACATCAGAATAGTACTTTTTGCAGGGGTTCCCTATGCCGGATTTGCGGTGATAGGGGCCCTCATGGCGGGTTATGTCAAGCAGCACATGGGCGAAGTTGGAGAGGCGGCCATAAGACTGTCTCTGGGCACTATCGTGATATTCGTAGCCACCCTGATAGTTTTTGGTGGTAAAAGATCTCAGTATCCGGAAGTGAAACATGTTGACGGCTTCAGCCGAAAGTTAGGGCTGGCAATGTCTTACTGGGAAGAATCACTGGGCAAAGTTGTAAATTACGAGGTCTCCAGAGCACCTGTTGCCTTGGCTCTGTTCTGTTTTACAGGGTTCCTTTCCGGTCTGTTCGGCATCGGCGCCGGTTGGGCAATGGTTCCGACATTCAACCTGATCATGCTTGCTCCGCTTAAGGTCGCAGCCACTTCAACAACAGTATTAATGGGTGTAGGCGAAACAGCCGCCGTCTGGCAATACATGAAAGGCGGGGCGATCTTTCCGCTGTTTGCCGCGCCATGCCTGGCCGGGAGCATGCTGGGAGCAATCATAGGGTCAAAGATAATGATCAGGGTAAATGCAGCATATGTGCGTTGGATCATTATCGCAATAATGTACGGATCTGGGGCCAAACTGGTAATGGACGGTGTCACCAGATTCATGCACATGTAGGAGGCACGCTATGGAAACAGAAAGGCAAAGCGAAATGGATAAGGTACCCAAACCGCCGGTTGCGGCCATTATTTACGGAGAGATAACCTATCGTGTGGCTATCACCGGATTGGTAATATCCATGGCCGGAATCGGAATTTACCTGATATTCGGGGGCTACCTCGATAAGGCGGCTATCACCAGGGATATCTGGAGCGGCGAGACGGTTAAGACCATCTGGAAAGACAGTGCCGGTGTTACCGGAGTCCCCGGCAACTACTGGTATCTTGGGAGGCTGGCGAAAGGAGACTGTCTGGCAATGCTTGGCATAGTCATTGCCTGTCTTGCCTCATTGATTGGGATGTGGGGGGCCGCCTTTGGAATGCTGCGCAGCAAAGGGGGTATTTACATCATATTTGCCGTAATAATTGCCGTGATTCTGACCCTGAGTGCATCGGGGATAATAAGTATCTAATGGGTCGGCTCAGGGGCTCGGGATCGGCTGCACAGGAGTGTAAGCCAGTGGCTGCGGCCTTATCGACTCCTGTTTTATAGTATTCCAAGCAAAGGGGGTAAGCATGTCTATCATAACTATTTCCAGAGGTTCTTTCAGCCGCGGAAAAGAAATAGCCGAAAGGGTGGCTAAAGATCTCAACTATAAATGCATTTCCAGAGAAGTTCTCCTGGCTGCATCGGAGGAGTTCAATATTCCTGAAATCGCTCTTCTACACGCCATTAAAAACGCCCCTTCGTTCATTCAGCGGTTCACTCATGGAAAGGAGAAATATATCTCGTATATCCGCACTGCTCTTCTGGAATATGCGATAAAGGACAATATAGTCTATCACGGGTTCGCAGGTCATTTCCTGCTGGAAGGGGTACCGAATGTGCTTAAGGTCAGAATTTGCGCTGACATTGAGCAAAGAGCAGTAATTGTAATGGAAAAGGAAAAAGTCTCTCACAATCAGGTGCTGAAAATAATAAGGGATATTGATAACGAGAGGAGAAAGTGGGCGATTCATCTGTATGGTAAAGATCCGCAGGATCTTTGCATGTATGATCTTGGGCTGGTTATCTCCAGATTGTCGATGGATGATGCAATCAAAAATATATTATTTACTGTAAGACTTCCTGCATTTCAAAGTACCCCTGAGACTAAGAAAATTATAATGAATCTGACTCTGGCCGCAAGGGTCAAGTCAAAACTGATGAATCATTTTCCGGAGGCAGATGTCTCTGCCGAGGATCACACGGTTGTTGTACACGTAAAACGCAGCCTGGAGCAGGAAGAAGTTGTGGAGGAGGACATCCGGGCCATTGTAATGGAAATGCCGGGTGTTAAAGAGGTACACATAGATGTTATACCTTTTTTATAGATACAGTAAGGCTGGTGCTTAAACGAACAGAGGAGATCAGCATGTCAATTATCGCCATCGCAAGAGCTTCTTACAGTCATGGCAGAATAATAGCGGAAAGGGTGGCCAAAGATCTGAACTATCAGTGCATCTCGCAGGAGATTATCAGTCTTGCCTCCCAAAAATTCGGCATCCCTGAAAACTGGCTGCGTCGAGCTGTTGAAAACGCACCTACCTTAATTGATCGTTTCAGCTATGGGAAAAGGAAATATGTGGCCTATCTCCGCGCGGCTCTACTGGAATATGCGGCAAAAGATAACGTGGTTTATCATGGACTTGCGGGACAGTTTTTACTGGAAGGTATCCCAAACATTCTAAGGGTTATGATTTCTGCTACGCCGGAGGAACGCGTGAAGATAGTAATGAACAGGGAAAATGTCTCGGAGAAGGAGGCTCTGAGCATGATAGAAAAGTTTGACAAAGAGCGAAGAAAATGGGCAATGTATTTTCATGGCAAAGATCCCTGGGATTTGAGTATGTATGATATAAGCCTGGTCATCGGCAGAATCAGTATAGATGATGTTGTTGATAAGATCATAACTACAGTAAAACTTCCATCTTTCCAAACTACAACGGAGACTCATCAGATTCTGATGAACGAAAGCCTGGCCACAAAGGTAAAGTCTGATTTGATGAATTTTTATTCTGACATCGAAGTTTCTGCTGACAATGGTAATGTGATTGTTCACATAAAGCGCAGCCTGGAACAGGAAGAAGCTGTTAATGAAGACATCAGGGCAATTCTGATGGAAATGCCAGGGGTAAAAGAGGTGCAGGTGAACGTTATTTCCGCCTACTGATCGTAATGAAAAGCCCCCTGAAGAACAGCCTTCTCTCCACGCTTGATGCGTGACATGGGATTCTACCGGGAATATTTATGAAACTGGTACATAAAATCATATTTGCAAATGCCCTCAGGGTCATTGCCATCATTCTGGCAGCTGTGCTTTGTTACCATGAATTTGATATCCTTCTCACCAGGCTGCATTTTGTCCAGATACCGAACACCCTGGATGAAACTTTTCTTGAAATAAGACTTTTAGAGAAAAACTACTTCCTCTATAAAGATGATACGACGCTTCCACACATTAAAATGGCGATTCAGAAGAGCTACCCGATAATTGATGGCATTAAGTCAAATCTTATCAAGGTCATGGGAGATGAAAATTTCGAAAAGCTTCTCTTGAGTCTCAGGCGATATGAAGAAGCGATTGTAAAAATGGAAACGGCTGTTAACAGCAGACGAAACATAGAAGAAGCAAGGAAAAATGTCCGAAAGGCCGGGAAGACATTAAGATTATGTTCCGAGCAAATGGTGATGCTTGAGAGACAGGAAGTAAATAACATAGTTTCTGCTTCAAAAAGGGCACTATTATTATCTTTTCTTGGGCTCATCATTTTTATCGCGATCATGAGCAGTTATATGTTTTTCTCGAGGATGTTCAGGAATCTGAAACGGATAGAAAGGACGGCGAATTCAATATCCGAAGGTAACTTTGAAAAAATTGAAGGGAAGATTCCGAAAAATGAGCTGGGCTCTGCTATGACGGCCATTAATAAAATGTGCGAGGAACTGAAGATCGACAATGAACTGCTCATTCAGTCGAGGAAACTGGCTTCCCTGGGAACACTCACTGCCGGTGTGGCACATGAATTGGGAAATCCACTCAATAATATATCCATGTTGGCCCAGACCTATTTAGAACTCTACAATCATCTTTCCGATGAAGACAGAGTCGATTATGTAAAAAAAGTACTTGATGAAAGCGAGAGGATAAGCCGGATTGTCCATGATCTTTTGGATTTTTCAAGAACCAGGGAGAGTGATTTTCGAATTTTTAATATCAATGATCTGATTAGAAGCTCCCTCAAGCTGGTACAGAATATGCTCGAATATATCCGGGATTAAAACTAAGTTAGATCTTCAGGATAAGCTTCCTCCTGTTTTTATTGATGAAAATAAGATCCGGGAAGTATTGGTGAATTTGATCACCAATGCCATTTACTCAATGTCTGCAGGAGACATAATTTTCCTTCGGTCTAATCTTGCGGAAGACAAAAATCATATTATAATGGAGCTTGAAGATACGGGAAAAGGAATTCCTCCTGAACATTTACCCCATATCTTTGATCCATTCTTCAGTACCAAGGGTACGGATGGAACAGGGCTGGGTTTGTCCATCAGTTACGGTATCATTAAAAAGCATAAAGGGACAATAAATGTGAGAAGCACAGTGGGAGCCGGAACAACTTTCACGATTGAATTACCAATTCATACAACAAAGGAGAGCAATAATGAACGGCCATAAAATTATGGTGATTGATGATGAGGACATTGTAGGCAAGATGATAAAGAGCTCTTTCAGCCTGGATGGATATACAGTGGAAGCATTTGTGGATGCAGAGCCGGCACTTGAGAGACTAAGAAAAGAAAAATTTGATGTGGTCATCACCGATTTAAAGATGAAGAATGTTGATGGTATGGAGGTCCTGAATACCATAAAAAAGGAGTCTCCGGAAATCAAAGTTATTATGATCACCGCATATGCAAGCATGGACGCTGCTATTGAAGCCTTTCGAAAAAGTGCGGATGACTTTTTTGCAAAACCGATAAAAATTGCTGATCTCAAAGTCTGTGTTCAAAAATTACTAAATGGATAACGACCTAAAAGGTGTCCGAATATTTATATGGTTATAAACAAAAAAGCCGCTTTGATTGAAGCGGCTTTTTTGTATGTTTTTCATGGTAGGCACGAAGAGATTTGAACTCTTGACCCCTACCGTGTCAGGGTAGTGCTCTCCCCCTGAGCTACGTGCCTAAAAGGGTAGGGGGATAATAAACAATCTATCCTTCATATGTCAAGGGGATTTGTACTTATCAATTTGCAATTTGATATCTGTTTCTTTAACTGGTATATTCCATCTATTTTTAACAGTAAAAAAAGTCTCATACAAAATTTTGGTTGCCGGTAAATGAACAATTCAAAAAACCTTGGAGGATAATATGAAAAAGAAAATAAATAAGGGCAGGGAAGGGGTATCCAGACGGGAATTTATTGGGATCAGCGGTCTTGCTATTGCAGGAGCATCCATTGCCTCCACATCTGTTGCTGCAAAAGAATCTAAAGAGAAAGATATCAGGATAAAACAGACCAGGGTTCTTGGCAGAACCGGCTTTGCAGCCTCTGATATCAGTATGGGGTGTGCATCCCTCAAGGAAGGCAACCTTGTTCGATATGCCTATGATAAAGGTTTGAATTATTTTGATACTGCCGAGGCATATGGAAGAGGCGCTTCCGAATCTGCAATCGGCAAGGCCATGCCATTCATGGACAGGAAAAAGATATTCGTGACAACCAAGCTGGATCTCAAGATGGATGATACTGATCAGGCACTTATTGAGAGATTCTCGAAATGTCTTGAGAGGCTGAATACCGATTATATCGATGCACTGCTTATTGCAGGGGCTATGTCTGCGGATCAGCTGAAAAGTAAAGCCTTTCATTCGGCAGTTAATAAACTGAAGGCTGACGGCCGTTTGAAATACGCGGGTGTTTCCTGCCACGGCCCCAGAGGTGCAGGCGACTCTATGGAAAAGGTGCTTGTAACCGCTGCTGAGGACGGGAGATTTGATATAGTTCTCCTTGTTTACAATTTCCTTAATAAGAAGGAAGGCGAAAATATCCTGGCTGCCTGTAAAAAGTATAATATCGGTACAACAGCAATGAAGGTCACTCCGGGTAAACTGAAGGATGTTCCTGATTTTAATCCGGAAAAACCAACTAAAGAGCAGGAAGAACGCATAAAGATGATGATGGGTTTCGGCATGGATCGAAAGGCTGCTATTGCACAGGTAAAAAGTATGGTGGAAGGCGATAAAGTAGCAAGAGAGCAGACAAAGCCCTTTGTTGCAAAATACGGTCTCAAAACAGAAGCCCAGCTCTGGGACGCAAGCATCAAATGGGCTCGACAGAACAAAGATATGCACACAGTGTGTGTGACCATGGCAGACTTCGACAAGGTAGACAGATCCATTGCCCTTTCCGGTGAAAATCTTACATCTGCACAGGCCTCATTACTCAAAGACTATGGTACTAAACTCGGCTTTTCATACTGCCGCCACGCATGCAACGATTGTTCCGGTTATTGCAAACATTCGGTACCTGTAAGCACCATTATGAGATATTCATATTACTTTGAACAGGGCTACGAGAAACTGGCAATGGAAAAATATGCAGCTCTTAAAGAACGGAATGAAAGCAATGCGGTACCATGTGCAGGATGTGACGCACCGTGTGAGGGCAATTGCCCCCATGGAGTCATGGTAAGGAACAGTCTTTTAAACGCCCATTCAATGCTTACACTGGTTTAATGACTGATATTATTGACAGATTAATATGTAAACACCACCCTCTCACTTAATGGAAGAGGGGGGGGGTGAGGATAAAAAAGATTATGAAAAAATTATTTGTATTATTGTTGATTTTAATTACCTGTTCTGGAGGTCTGTATGGTGAAGAATTCCCGCAGATTAAAGGATGGAAGGCCAATGGAGACATGCACACCTATAAACCTGCCAATCTATGGGAGTATATAGACGGTGCAGCCAATCTGTATCTCGAATATAATTTTAAGCTTTTGAAACTGCGTGAGTTTAAAAAAAATAACACCATTGTAATGGTTGAGATATATGATATGGGAAGTCCTATCAATGCCTTTGGAATATATGCAACCGAGCGGCCTGCTGATACCGACCTGTTAAGGATAGGAACCGAAGCAGTTGTAGTTCCTCCTTATAGTGCCCTCATGCTAAAGGACAGTTTTTATATAAAGGTCATGATAGAGCAGGGGGAACTGGACCTGAAAAATGGTGAAAATATTTTAAAGGGTATCGCTGCCTTTCTTCCAGGTAAAACCGAACTTCCTGCAGAACTGAAACTGCTGCCCGAAAAAGACCTTGTGCCAGGGACAATAAAATATGCAGCCAAGGGCTATATGGGTCTTGGTGAGCTCAATAATCTTTTATTTGCCGATTATAAGGATTCTGCAGGAAACGAGTACAGAGCCTTTGTGATGATCTTGCCCGATAAGGCAAAGGTTGATGAAACATGGAAGGACCTGGCAGGAAAATGGAAGACAGAAACACATAAGGAAAGAACAATATTGTTCCGTGAAGTCCCCTATGAGGGGCTGATAGGGGTTGTCATGTCGAATGATATGATAACCGGTGTTTCCGGAGTGAAGAAAAAAGCGGATTTGTTTAAGCTCTTACTTGGAAGATGAAATATAACGCTGTTATCTTTGATATGGACGGTCTGTTGCTGGATACGGAAAGGATATTTCTGGCCGCATTCCAAAAAACATGCCATGGGCTCGGTCATGAATTTGACATGTCGCTGTTTGTCAAGCTTATCGGGACAAACTCGGTAAAAACAAAGGATATCATGATAAATGGCTTTGGCAGAGCCTTCAGTTATGACAGGTTCAGGGAAAACTGGGTCAGGAATGTAACTGATTATCTTTCCTATAACTCCATACCTTTAAAAAAAGGGGCTCTTTGCCTCCTTGAAAAAATAAAACACATAAAACTGCCAATGGCAGTTGCCACCTCAACCGCCTATAAGGATGCCAGAAAATCACTTAATGACACTGGAATCGATGGATATTTTTTATTTGTTATTGCAGGGGACCAGGTAGAAAGGGGAAAGCCGGACCCGGAGATATATTTAAAGGCGGCCGGAAGACTCGATGTTGACCCGAAGAAATGCATAGTTTTCGAGGATTCTGAAAACGGTGTGAGATCAGCCTGTGCCACTGGCATGGATGTTATACAGGTTCCTGACCTTGTTAAGCCCTCCGATGAAATAAAGGCACTGGGTCACAGGATATTTGATTCGCTTGATGATGTATGCAGCGAGTTTGAAGAGATATTTGCCTGATTTCAGGGTTCAGTCTTCGTCAAGACTACGCCATGACAGGCAAGCCGGGGAATACGGAAAGGTTATGCCGGCCGTAAAAGGTAAGTATAAAACCCCACCCTACGTTTTAAGTGTCTTTCGCAGGGTGGCTTTATATGCTGCCGCAGTTATAATTTTATTATTTGAATCTGCATTTCAATGCTTTTCGTAGGGTCGGGTTTTATACCCGACCAAGCTACGTACCCAAAAACTTGATACATTTTGTAGGGCATTTTTCAACAGCCTTTAAAACATCTTCATAGATATTCGATTTATAGGAGACTGAATCACAACGGGAAATGTTGTCTTCTACCGTGAATATATCCGCTAATTTTGTACAGGCCCTGCATGCTATGCAGGATTTTTCACATACGGCTTTTGATTCCTTTCCCGTATCTCTGTTTGAACAGGCAACCGCCGGTATGCTTTTTTCCGGAAACGGCGCTATCTCGATTATCCCTCTCGGGCATACCTTGGCACAGGCCCCGCAGCCTATACACTTGTCATAGTCGATTACCGCCAGGCCGTTTTCAACATGGACGGCATCGTAATTACATGCCTTTACGCAGTCACCGAATCCGATACAACCGTATGTGCATCCCTGGATGCCTGCAACCTGATTTGCTGCCAGACATGTTCTTTCACCCCTGTAGTCTGTGCGCTGAAGACGTTCTTTTACACCTGATCCGCAATGTACAACAGCGTAGGATTTTACCATCTCCCCGACATCAACACCCATTATACCCGCTACTCTAAGGGCGCATGCCTCTCCGCCCACATTGCATTTGTTTACCGGGACACCGTCTGTAACAATAGCTTCCGCATAATCACTGCATCCAAGATATCCGCACCCTCCGCAATTGGCGCCGGGCAGGGTCTCCAGAACTGCTTCTATCCTTGGATTTGAATCCACCCTGAATCGGACATTTGCCCATCCAAGTATCAGGCATACGACTACAGCAAGTATAAACAGAGTGCTTGCAGCAATAGAAATTGTAATCAGTGTCATTTTACCAAACCTCTGTTTTTTTCAACTGTTTTAATATCAAGTTCTGCGGTCTTTAATAATTTATCTATCCTGTTTTCGTTATGGTCTATACTATTTGCGGCAACATTTTCAGTGGACGGCATCACTGCCTTTCTAATCCCGGAATCCATACCTGCAAAGCCCATAAAGGCAATGGCAAGTATTCCGGCTGTAACAAGCGTAATCCCTGCGCCCTGAAACGGCCTGGGAATATCACTGAGCTGCATCTCCTCCCTTATACCCGCCATAATTGAAATCGCAATAGTAAATCCCACACCGCCAAAGAGTGCGAACGTGACGGCCTCTCCAAGATCCCAGATATTATCAGGGTTATCCACGCCGACAATATGGCTCATAATTGTCAGGCACGCAAAGAGGATTGCACAGTTTGTGGTAATCAGGGGAAGATATACACCGAATGACTTGTACAGAGACGGGATAAATTTCTTTAAGTACATCTCAACAAATTGAACCGCAGCGGCTATTGCGAAGATATATACAGTATAACACAGTATGGTAAGATCAATTCCTTTTGCCTGTGCCTCCGGCACAAACAGGCCTGCGATAAACGAAGAAATCGGAGCCCCGGGCATAAGCACAAATCTTGTCATAAGCCAGCATATAACTGATGCAATGGTCATAACGAATGTAACAGCGCATCCCATACCAAAGGCCATACTTACATTTTTCGATACGCCGATAAAAGGACATTGACCCACAAAATAATAGAGTACAAAGTTATTTATGAGTGCAGCAGTCAGAGCAATCATTAGTATGTTAAAAAAGTATGTCATTAAAACACCTGTATTTATTTTTTATATAATCAATAAAAATAAAACAAACAGTCTTCGGAAATTTATTTTCCTGACCGTCTGATATCAATCCAGTTTACAAGACCAAGCATCAAGCCGAGTGTAATAAATGCACCGGGAGGTAACACCATAATTACCCATGCAGGCCAGGAAGCCGGCAGTATCGGTATACCGACAGTCCTCCGGTACCCAGTAATTCCCGAACAGTTGCAATGCTTATAAGGGCAAGCCCGTATCCGAAGGACTGTCCGAGGGCATCTGATGCCGCGATAAAGACCGATTGTTTTGACGCACAGACTTCACAGCGTGCTATTATAATACAGTTTACTATTATAAGTGGTATATAGGGCCCAAGTGTCTTGCTCATCGTAAAGAAATATGCAGCGAGGAATCTATCTGCTATTGTTACAAAAACTGCTATAGTAAGAGTAAAAACAAGTATACGAAGATGCGGTTTCAGGAGATTTCTTATGAGGCTTGTAACAACATTTGCACATAAAAGCACAAATGCCACAGAGCAGGCCATTGTTATAGCCTGTTTCAGCCCGTTTGTTACAGCAAGTGTGGGGCACAGGCCCAGCAACTGCCTGTAGACCGGGTTTTCCGGCAGTATCCCGTTGATAAATCTCTCAAGGGCTGTAGGTTGATCAGCCATTATTTATTCTCCATGTTTTTATATGATTCAGGTAAAAGTGCAATTTTTGTTTTAACATCACTTATTGCACTGTTGACAATATTCGTTACACTCCTCGAAGAAATGGTTGCACCTGAAACAGCATCGATATCATTATCACCTGCTGACTTGCCCTTTACAACAACCAGAGGTTTATCAGTGGATTTGCCTATAAACTGGTTTCGCCATACATCTTCAACCACCTTGGCGCCAAGCCCGGGGGTTTCCTTCTGGTCAAGTATATACAGGCCGGTGATTTTTTTTCCATCAGAGTCAAGACCGAGGAGAAGTTCGATTTTATCGTTATAACCCTGTCCCGTGGCCTTTATAACATGTCCTTCAACTTTTCCCGAATTATCAAATGCATCATAGACCATGTATGATTTTGAAATACCATGCTTATCGGTCTTTATGGTCCGCTCTTTTATGGTTAATTCGGGATTGGTTTTGTTTGTCTTTGCGCTGTTTTCTTCACCGGTTACAAGGCTCGGTATCTTTTCCATCGTTTCTTTAGTCTTGTTTTTTTCAATAACAGGGCTCAGTTTGATATGAACCGCTGCCAGAGAAACACTGAAAACTATCGAGAGCAGGATGACAAGCCATGCCTGTGCGAGGCTGCTGTTTTTTAAAGATCCCATTTTAATTCCCCCCCAGTGGTGTTGGTATGAACCACCTGTTTATCAGGGGAGTAACAGCGTTCATCAGAAGGATAGCAAACATAAAACATTCGGGATATCCGCTGTACATCCTCATAATCATGGTTAAAAACCCCACGCCAATGCCAAAACAGACCTTGCCTTTGAAGGTCAGGGGTGATGTGACCGGGTCTGTCGCAATGAAAAAAGCCCCGAACATGGTCGCGCCACCGAAAAGATAAGAATAAAAAAACACGCCTGAATGCCCGCCTGCCAGGTCTACTATTCCTGCTATTATGGCTATTGTGGCAATTACACTGACAGGAATTTCCCATGAGGCTGCCTTCCTGTAAATAAGAAAAAGTCCGCCCAAAACACAGGCTACAACACTTGTCTCCCCCAGCGAGCCTGGTGTATTACCCCAGAAAAGATTGGACAGCGCAGTGTGAAGCCCGCTGTATTTCAAGGCGGTAAGAGGTGTCGCCCCGGATACGGCATCTATCGTGCCTGAAAGATTTGTATAGGCGGAGGCCCCGAGCAGACCGGTGAAGGCCATAATCACAAATGCCCTTCCAACCATGGCAGGATTAAAGATATTCATACCCAGTCCGCCGAATAAAATCTTGCCTAAACCTATGGCGGCAAAGGCCGCTATAACTCCGACAAACCACGGCATGGAAGGCGGAAGGGAAAAAGCAAGAATGATTCCTGTAACTGCTGCCGAGAAGTCGTTAATGGTTATGGACTTTCCCCTTGCCTTTACAAAGATAAATTCCGCAACCAGGCATGACAGCGTGCATATAAATATTTGTTTTACCGCGTATAATCTGAAGAAAAAAACAGACGCTGCCATAACAGGAATGAGAGATATAATAACATCAATCATTACTCTTTTGGTACCCGCTCCCGCATCCAGGATATGCGGGGAAGAGGATACATGAATAACAGGCGCTGTCTTTCCTGTAATATCTGTTGGTTTATTAATATCCGGCATAACTCATTTACCTTTATTTCCTGTCTGTTGATTTGCCACAAGTCTTTTCCCTGACCTTATCAACTGAACTAGGTTAATCTTGGCGGGACATACAAAAGCGCAGCACCCGCATTCGAAGCATGCGTTTATATGGTACTTGATGGCGAGTTCAGGATTATTGTACCTCGAAGCAAGCGCCAGTCTTGTTGGAACAAGATTCATGGGGCATGCATCAACGCATCTTCCGCACCGGATGCATGAGGTCTCCTGTTCTTCACTGATTTCATCCCTGGAAAGTACAAGGATGCCTGTATTACCTTTAATGACAGGAGTAGTAAGATCAGAGAAGGAAAATCCCATCATGGGACCTCCGGTAATTATCCGGCATGCATCTTCTTTTAATCCACCGCAGAATTCTATTATCTCTCCTATGGAGATACCAAGCGGAACGAACAGATTTTTAGGAGTAACAATACCTCTTCCGGTAACACTCAATACCCTGTGGGTTAAAGATCTGCCCTTTAACACTGCCATTGCAGTGGCTATTGTCGTGCCCGCATTACTTACAGTAACCCCGATATTTCCGGGAAGACCACCCAGGGGAACTTCGAGTCCAAGGACTGATTTAATGAGCTGTTTTTCGCCTCCCTGGGGGTATTTTGTCTTCAATACAACGATCTTAATCGGCGTCCCCTCGGCAGCCTGCTTGAGTTTAAGAACTGCCTGCAGTTTATTGTCTTCAACACATATAATTGTTTCCCTGGCTGATATTGAACGGGCTGCCAGAAGTGCCCCTGCCACAATCGCGTGAGGAGCTTCAAGCATAAGCCTGTAATCACAGGTAAGATAAGGTTCGCACTCACATCCGTTTATCAGGAGGGTATCGATTTTCTGCTTGTCATTCGGTCCCAGTTTTACATGGGTCGGGAACGCCGCACCGCCAAGTCCGACAATTCCTGATTCTTTGATGACCTTTGAAATAGTATGAGGGTCATATGACGGGATTTTATCCAGGGGCCAGTCACTCGAAATCATCTCTGCCCAGAGCAGCCCGGGATCGATCTGTTCTCCTTCGCTCTTGATTACAACTGCAGGAAGACGTCTCCCGTTCACCATTGTAACGTTTCTATTATTTTTTACAATTCCTGAAACCGGAGAATGTATTGAAGCGGAAATAAATGCTTCTCCGGCAGCAATAATATCACCATACCTGACTTCCTGTTTGGGCTTGACTAGCTGTCTGCACGGCGCACCAACATGCTGAAGCAACGGCAGGGTTACCGTTTCGGGCGTACCCATTACTTCTACCTTCGATCCTTCAGACAGTTCCTTGTTTTCAGGCGGGTGAATTCCGTGTTTAAAAGTACCGGTTCCCGGAATTTCCTTTAACATCGAAGAACTCATTGATTTATATTTACCTTTCCTTATAAGTCCTTAAAAATATTTCGCCGGATATATAACAATATTTCTATAAAATTTTCCACGCTTTTTTTTATAAAGCGGATATTTTTCTGTTCTTACCGGTTTTTTATTCCTTTTATTTTATATTTTTATAGCTTCGACCAAGGGCATCCGCAGCAATGATAATATCAATAGCGAGTTCTTCCGAAACATCGAACGCCAGGTTCTGCATATTTGATCCGGGCCCAAAGCACCCCTTGCCGGCATTTTTTATATTTTCTTTTGAGTTATCACTGACTCCCAGTTCCATGAGTGTTACGGGGAGCCCTACAGCTATACAGAATTTTACCACCCTGTCTATTTCATCCTTTGGATAGTTTTCGATTATCAGATTGCATATGACACCGAAGCCGACCAGTTCTCCGTGGAGTCGGCTTTCTGTTCCCTTCAGCGTGCCGACTCCAACACCAAAGGAGTGGGCAGCCCCCAGACCGCAGTTTTCAAAACCCATGGAACTTAAAAGACAGTTTGCCTCTATCACCATTTCGACGGCAGGAGTTACAGTGTTCAGCTCGACTGCCATTTTAGCCGCCTCCCCATATTGCATGAGGGTATCATAGGTAAGCCTTGCTATTGTGATTCCCGTAGCAGTGGCGTGGGCATCTGCCATATTTTTTGCCCCTGTGAGTTCGCAGGTATGGGCCTCAAACCATGTTGAGAGGGCATCACCCATCCCTGCAACGAAAAAACGTGTCGGCGCTTCGGCGATTATTCCAGTATCAACCAGCACCAGATCCGGATTTTGTTTTAGTGACAATATATTATCGATGATATGATCTTCGGTATATTGCAGGGCAGTTGCACTGCAGGGAGCGTCAGTCGATGCAATTGTCGGTACGATTACCAGCGGAAGACCCGTATGATGGGCTACTGCCTTTGCAGTATCAATGACTAGACCTCCTCCTACCCCGGCTATCATGTCAGCCCTGCGGCCTGAAGCCTCCTCGGCAAGATCAAGGGCATCTTTCTGTGTGCCTTTTCCTGTGAAAACACTGAAAGAATATTCCATGCAGCAGGACTCCATACCGGGTATTATTCTACTCTGAATCTGAGAAAGCGCAGTTTTGCCCCCTATGATGAATGGGCGATTACCAAGCCTGGATACGTGGCCTGCAAAATCATTTATAACATTGTAACCCTGTATATACCTGCCGGGGGCTGTCATTATTTTGAGCATTACCGATCTCCTTTTTTGTTCTTACTGAAAAGATATTCTTTAATTATATTATGGAGTTGCAGTTTTAGTAAAAAAAACTTGCTTAATATACGATTATGTCTTTAGATTAACAATAAAAAATAAACGATGATTGAGTTGCCCGGAACAAAGGAAAACATTACAAGGAGGTATGTATGTCAATTGAACATAATAAGGAACTTGTCATGAGGTTCCTGAATGAGTTTATGATTGCCCACAAGGTAGATGTCCTTGATGATTTACTCGGCCCCACGTATAAACAGCATAACCCGGGGCTTGGTCATGGCAAGGCGGAACTGATTAAATTTTTTCAGGATTTCTGGGAAATACACCCATGGCCGGGATATTATCTCAAGAGAATTATTGCTGAGAACGATCTCGTCGCAATACATTATCATTTTCAACCTGATCCGGATGAAGCAGGATATGCCATTGTTGATATTTTCAGGATTGAAGATGGCAAACTGGCAGAACACTGGGATGTTTGTCAAACAATGCCTGAAAAGTCCAAGAATAATAGTCCTATGTTTTAAAACCCATAACCCCGGAGGTCCCGCTAAATTATGAAAACCCATCTGAAATCCGATATAATTTTAAAAGTATTTCTATTATTACTAACAATTTTTGCTCTTTCCCCCTCTGCAAGCTCTGTTTATGCTCAAAATGAAATCGAAAAATCCGTAGTGAAGATCCATACCTCACAGGCAATACCCGATGTATTTAAGCCATGGTCAAAGATGCCATCCAACGAAATATCCGGGTCCGGTGTTGTTATTTCAGGGAACAGGATATTAACCAATGCCCATATGGTTATGTATGCCACCCAGATCTATGTCCAGCCCTATCAGTCGGCAGATAAAATTTCAGCGAAGGTCGTTGGCGTAGCCCCGGGCATTGACCTTGCTCTTCTCAAACTTGATAATGAAGACTTCTTTAAGGATCACCCGCCTTTATCCATGTCTGATGTTATCCCCAAAACAGGTGAAAAGGTAAACGCATATGGCTATCCAATGGGCGGTACCGGCCTGTCAGTCACCGAGGGGATAGTTTCAAGGATAGAATTCACCCCCTATTATTATAATACAGCCGGACTGCGAATACAGGTAGATGCCCCGCTTAATCCTGGAAACAGCGGCGGACCGGCCATTTCAAACAATAAGATAGTGGGTAT
The DNA here is from genome assembly GCA_963815145.1 of uncultured delta proteobacterium. Taxonomy (GTDB): domain Bacteria; phylum Desulfobacterota; class DSM-4660; order Desulfatiglandales; family HGW-15; genus JAAZBV01. The sequence continues at coordinate 178,613 of CAWFFS010000016.1, read as the reverse complement.
AGTATTCAGCGGGATCAGAAAGGCGGATAGTATCGGTTATATTATCCCTGTTGAGGAAGTAAAATTATTCCTCAATGACATAGCAGATGGTAAATATGATGGAAAACCCATGATGTTCGACCAGATGCAGACGCTGGAAAATGACGCTCTCAGGGAAAAACTTGGTCTTAAAAAGAACCAGACAGGCATGATGGTCACCATTCCATATAGCGAAGATGATAAAAGTAAAAGCCTGCTTAAGAAGTGGGATATAATAACTAGGATAGGAGATCATAATATAGACAATGATGGAAAGATAATAACGAAAAACGGCTTACGCCTTAATTTTGCGTACCTGATTCAGCACCTGGAAAAAAATGATAAAATCAATCTTACTGTTATAAGGAAACGGAAAGAGATAAATCTCGACATCCCTCTTTTCAGAGAAAAGAGTACGCTTGTACCCGATTTAGAAGGCAGCTATCCTAGTTATTTTATATATGGCCCTCTTGTTTTTTCCGTAGCCACAAATGATTTTCTGCGGTACCTGCCAAGAGAACTGTTCAGCAATCTCCTGAGGAGTTCCAGCCCGTTGATCACAAGGTTAAACGACCCTGTAAGCGAGGATCAGGAACAGCTGGTTATCATCTCATCAAGGATGTTTACCAACAGGATCACCAAGGGCTACGGTGATCCTATTTCCGAAGTTGTTAAAGATATAAATGGCATTAAAATCAAAAATATAAGACAATTAGTAAAAGTTATACGCGATATAAAGGGACCTTATGTCGAGATTGATTTTGATGGCAATTATGTTGAGACACTGATTTTTAGAAAAGATGAAATGGATGCTGCGACAGAAGATATTCTGTCTGAAAATGGCATCAGATTTCAATGCTCAAGTGATTTGGCTGATTTGCTGAAACCATAATAGTTACTCGAGTATCAAAGGAGAGCTTATTTAAAAATACCGGGCAGGTAGAGACTCAGCCACGGCCAGTAGGTGATAACACACAGCGCAAGAATAGAGATTAAAAGAAAGGGCAGGGTGGCGGCGTAAAGCTGAAGCACCGGCCTTTTCAATCTTGCGCTGGAAATGAAAAGGTTAATGCCCACCGGGGGAGTGTTGTAGCCTATTGCAAGATTAATCAGAAAAATCACACCGAGGTGAAGCGGATTTATATCAAATCCTTTTGCCAGGGGAATGATTAAAGGCACAACAATGAGTATGGCGCTGAATATATCCATCATACAGCCGACTATTATAAGGAAAATATTCAAAACCAGGAGAAAACCGATTCTGGTATGTACAATTCCCTTCATGAATTCCAGTATGGTCATCGGAACAAAAGCATCGACAAGGTAGTTGGTAAATGCAAGGGCTGCCCCGAGAATAATTAATATCCCGCCAACCATTTTCATGCTTTCAACAATGATTGAAGGTAAATCCCTTATGATGCTGATTTCCCTGTAGACAACGGCTTTGATTACAAGCACGTAAACGACTATTAAACTTGCTGCCTCGGTCGCAGTGCAAAAGCCTGAATATATTCCGGCTATTATCAGAAACGGGATAGGAAGCTCCCATATTGCCCCCCTGAATGATGCTGCGAGTTCGTTAACCTTGAATGAAGTTGTTTTTATCTGCCATTTTTTTCCGATATAAACCGAGAAGACGCATAAGAGCACCAGCATCAGGGAGCCCGGAATCAGTCCTGCTATAAACAGTTCCTCTATATTTACACCTGAAACATAGCCGTATAGTATGACCGGCAAACTGGGGGGGAAATTGATCCCGAGGCTCCCGCCTGTCGTGACAAGACCGAGGGAGAAATTTTCCTTGTAATGTTCTTCAATCAGGGATGGAAACAGGAGTCCTCCAAGGGCGATTATGGTAATTCCTGTCGCACCTGTTACTGCGGTAAAAAAGGCACAGGAAACAAGTGCTACCACTCCCAGTCCTCCCGGAAGCCACCCTAAAAGACTCTTTGAAAATCTTATAAGCCGCTTTGATGTATCTCCCTCTGCCAGGAGATAACCTGCAAAAGTAAAAAGCGGGATAGCCATAAGTACCGGAGAAGATGCAAGCCTGAAGATATCAATGGGGATGGCAGCAAGATTAACGCCTTCACTGTAAAGTCCCAGCATTGCTGCTGCAAAAATACAGGCAAAAATCGGCATGCCGAGGAAGGCCAGCAATATGAGAATTATTACCAGCGCCAGTATCATTGTGTTTTTTCACCTGCCATCTTCATTATTTCTTTCAACATATTAAGTGCAAAACGAAACAACATTATACCGAATCCGAAAGGTATTATAAGCTGCCACTTCCACGCGGATACCCCCATGAGTGTATTGGTGCCGTATTGCATTTCCATGTGTATATACCCGATGGACGCATAGAGCATAAAGGCGCAGGCAACCGAGCATGCTGCCGATAATATGGCTTCACGTATTTTCATAAAAAACGGGGACAAAAAATAACCCATAAGATCGATCTTGATATGCCGGTTGTCCCTGGTCAGGAGCGATGCGCCCAGAAATGTTATCCACAGCACCATAAGTCTGGCTGACGGTTCACTCCAGTCAAGGCTGTTCAACAGGGAGTTGGCAAACTGTATATTGAATTTTGTGTACAGGGCGCGCAGAACAACATTGAGGAATGAAAAAACGACCATAAAAGAAAAGGATGCGATCACAAGGCACTTTTCAATTTGGCTCAATAGATTGTTGATAAAATTAAGCTTATTTATCATTTAGTTGTGCGCATTTTATTAAGTATATCATGAACTTTATTGAGCAGTTCCTCCGGAAATACATCACCTTTAAGTGCATTGGCTACCTCGTTATGAAGATCATAAAATCGCTGCAGTTCAGCACCTTCAGGTGCAGGCGCCATCTTTGTTCCTCTTTCATTGATAACCTTTATCGCTTCGGATGTCTGTTTTCCGAGTTCATCGGCCAGTTTGCTCATTGATAGTTTAACTTCATCCTTCAATAATACTGCTAAGTCTTTTGGAATTTTATCAAAATAACCTTTTGAAATAAGTATTGCACCGGTTGAATGGGCAATGGGAATGCCTGTCATATAATTCATTTTTTCATTCCATTGCATTGCCAGTGCACCAACCGGGGGCGCATAGACAGTATCAATCATGTTTGTGCTGATTGCAGTAGTCACATCAGTTATCGCCAGTGAGATAGGGGTTGAACCCATTAACATGAATGTTTTTTTCGAGACAGGATCTCCTGACCATGTCCATATTTTCAGTCCCTTTAGATCATCGCGGGTTTTTATCTCCCTTTTTGAAAAAAGGTAAACATCACCTACTTCAGCCCAGGATAAATATTCAAACCCCTTTTTTCTGAATTCCTCTGTGAAGAATTCTTTAAGTGCATTTTGCACTGCTCTTACTTCATTCATGTTCCGGAAAAGGAATGGTAAATCCATCACTCTCCATGCAGGCAGGATTTCTGTTATACCTACTCCGGAAAAGGCCGCACACTGGAGCTGGCCGACCCTGATTTTTTTTAAAACGTCCAGCTCATCACCGGCTATGCCTCCTGCATAGATTCGGAAGCCTATCCTTCCGTTGCTCTTTGTCCTGAGCTCATTATCTAGGTCTTTCATATAGTTTACCCAGATTGACCCTTCGGGAGCTACAGTTGCAAATTTTATCATATACTTTTTTTCAGCATAACAAACATCCCTGCTAAGAAAAAACACACAAGTACAGAGAATAATTATTAACGATATTGTTTTAAGATAATTTTTTATATATTTTGTCATAATTAATTTTCCTGATCCGGTTAAAATTAGATAAAGTAGTCATCTATATTCTTCAACATGGTTTCAGCCTTTTGACGGATTGCCGTGTTCAGGAGACACAGGTCATCCGGGTATTTCTTTGTTTTATCAGTTATTTCTGTAAGCAGAGATATGAACATCTCTTTATTTTGTACTCCAACACAATAGTATCTTGCATAAAAGTATTGTGAAAGAAAAAGGTTTCTATTTCCTGATGCAAGGGCCTTCTCATAGTATTCTCTTGATCTTTCATAGTTTCCTCCAAACATGGGAGACCTGACAGAAAGGCTGACCGCTTTAAGGAGACAGGGGAGACCATAATAAAGGTCAGGGGCCGTTTCTGTCAGTTTATCGATGCATGATTGTACCAGGCCAAGCTGTGCGATTGCTGCCGGTTTATCAAGATTAAGATTTATCCATGAGCTCCAGGAAACTGTTGCCCATAAAAGAGAATTAAGATTTTTTTTATCCAGTCGTTTAAATAACCTGCTAAGATCCTCCTGAGTGAGATTTTCAGGAATTGTGTCAAGGCCAACTGCTTTCAATCCGTAAACAGTTGCCCTGTAGTAAAGATTTGAAGCCTGTTCCTTGTCCTCGCTCTCCACAAAGAGCATGCTGTAACCGCAGAAGCCCATACTCAGAAGCCTTAATAATTCCGGGTTATCAGGGTCGTTTTTTAAAATACCTTCAAGCAGCTTCAGATTGGCCGGGATTGCCTTTTGTGCAAGGTCAGGATCGCATTCCTCAAAAATAGATACTGATATATTTTCAAAGAGTTCCGGAGAGGCCCTGAGGGCCAGTTTCATGCAGCCACTCCCGGATAACAGCGTCAAGAAGACCATTAAAAATAATGTCATAAAATATTTTGATTTTTTATCCATTTTCCAATCAAAAATTACCGGTTATTACTTTAAGTTAGATTACATTATATAAAATTAAATATAGTAAGTATTTAACACAAAAAAATATACGCCGGCAAGAGGAAAAAGTATCCTATGAATTCACACATATGCTATAAGTTAAAGATTTAGCTGGTGTTTAATAATTTTTTAATTATAATTATTTAGTTAGTGTCCATCCAGAAACGAGAAATTTTGGACAAGGTCAAGGAATGCGAAGATTGTAACCACAGGAATACATTGAAGTATTTTGAGGATTACAATCTGAGTGTGACGCAGAGATTGTTCAAAAGGGCCGTTTCTGGATGAACACTAGTTATTATTAATAGGAGGGTGGCTTTTAATGAAAATATTGCTTTTAGGTTCGAGTGGATTACTTGGAAATGATTGCCGGGAAGTGTTGCAGGAAGAACATGAAGTTATTGCTCCATCCAGTTCTGAACTTGATATCATAAGCTGGGATGTTGTTATTGACAGTCTTCATAAAATATCACCGGATGTTATAGTGAACTGTGCTGGTTATACTGACGTTAACGGATGCGAAACAGAGGATTTTAAAGTCAGAAAAATAAATGTTGAGGGGCCAAGAAATTTTGCACAGGGATCCGCACGCTACAACTCTAGAATGATCCATATTTCAAGCGATTATGTATTCAGCGGCCAAAAAGGTATACCTCAGCCATACTTCGAGGACGATCCTGTCGATCCGATATCCGCTTACGGCAGGTGCAAAGTTGAAAGCGAAGTTGCTGTTAAGGAAAATGCCCCAAACTATATAATCATACGAACAGGCTGGCTGTATGGAAGATATGGTAACGACTTTATAGATTCTCTCCTGTTAAAGTCAGCGAAAAGCCCGAGGAAAACTATCAAAGTTATTGATGATCAGGTCGGGTCTCCTACATGGACATATCGGCTTGCTCATCAGATCAAGGCCCTTCTCAAGACCGATTTAAAAGGAACTTTCCATGCTACATCAGAGGGTTATTGCAGCAGATATGAGTTTGCAAAACATGTTTTCGAGCAGCTTAATATCAAGACACCGGTTAAGCCATGCAGTATTTCGGAGTATCCTCAGCGCGCAAAAAGACCACTTAACTGTATCCTTGAAAACAGGCTTCTAAAAAATCTGGGCTATAATGTGATGGAGGACTGGAAAGAGGATGTTGATGAATATATTGAGAAGTTTGGAAAGGAAATAATCAAGGAAGCAAAAGCAAAGAAATAAAAAAGGCTTACGGTCTGCGGTCTCTGGTTTACGGCCATTATTCGTTATGTAAAAACCTTAGATCTAATACCGTACACCGTATACCTTTAGTTCATATTTCGCCTGCTATCAAGGCACCCTCATATATCGCATCCTTTGCACCTCTTGCCTCACTGCAGTCACCTATCTTATAAGTCGTAATCCCCTGTTTGATTATTTCTTCATAGAGAAGGTTATCCGGTTTGTTTCCAACCGCAATTATTATACAGTCACATCCGATAAAAAAATCATTTTTATCTTTATCTGAAATATGAACACCATCCGGGGTTATTTTATTAAGAGAATGTTCAGTCAGTATCTTAACATTTTTATCCTTCAGGCCCCTTAAAATGATCTTTTTTGTCATAGCCTCAATCTGAGTTCCTATTTTAGGCAACTGTTCAACAATGGTTACATCGAAATCTTTCTGTGAGAATTCAAGGGCTATTTCACAACCGGATGAGCCCCCTCCAAGCACAACTATCCTGTTTCCCTTCAATGGCCCTGATCCGTTTAGAATTTCAGGCACGGTGATGACATTCGGAAGATCAATACCCTGAATAGGCGGTCTGGCTGGGCTTGATCCGGTAGCAACAATCACCGCATCTGGTTCGTATTTCTTTACTATATCCAGAGTCACTTCATGGTCAAGGTGGCAATTTACCTTTTCTTTATTTACCTGCGTGATTAGAAATTCTATAAGGTGGTTGAGCTCCTTTTTAAAATAAGGTTTAACTCCAAAAAGAAGCTGACCTCCAAAGTGAGATTTTTTTTCAAAAAGATCAACATGATGCCCCCTCTTAGCTGCTATGCGGGCAGCGTTAAGACCTCCGGGGCCACCACCGATCACCATTAGTCTTTTAGGGTTTTCTGCTGGTTGATAGGCCATTTCCTTTTCACGGCCCAGGGTTGGATTAACAAGGCATTCTATCTTTCCATTTCTGAAAATGCTCTGCATACATGTGTTACATGCTATGCATTTTCTTATGTCTTCGAATCGGCCGGCCTGAGCTTTTTTGGGTAGTTCAGGGTCCGCAAGAAGGCCTCTTCCTATACAAATGAGGTCAGCCCTGTTTTCTTTTAAAATTTCTTCGGCAATAAACGGATCATTTATTCTCCCAACTACCATAACCGGAATATCTATTGCCGCCTTTATTTTTGCAGCAGAATCGACCAGGCATGCCTGTTTCATAAACATGGGCTGGCAGATCCATTCCGGTGTCGCATCATTACCAGCGGAAACCTGTATTATATCGAGCCCTTCAGGGATTATAAGCTTTAGTATCCCGATACTTTCTTCGGTCGTGAGTCCATTCGGAACAAATTCCTGGGCGCTGATCTTGAATGATAACGGAAATTCAGGGCCAACTCTCTTTCTGACTTCCCTTATTATTTCCCTGGCAAATCTTGTTCTTTTTTCAATGGTGCCGCCGTATTCATCCTCTCTGATATTGGAGAACCCGGATAAAAACTGGTTGATCAGGTAGCCATGCGCACCGTGTATCTCAATTAGTTCAAAACCGGCCTCCACAGCTCTTTCAGCAGCATCGCCGAACTGGCCGATTATTTTTTCGATATTCTCTAATGAAAGCGGCTCAACTTCCCCTTTAATCGCAGGGCAGGGCAGAGAGGATGGTGCAAAGGGTTTCCTGTTAATCACTCTGGCAGGTACCTGTCTTCCCGCATGATGAATCTGGATAGCCGGTACACAACCTTCATTTTTTATAACGGCAGCAGCCCTTGAGATATCCCTGATAAATCTGTCATCATATATTCTTGCCTGATGACTGGAAACAACTCCTTCGGGTGCAACACCATGGGCTTCCATGATTACCATTGCAGGTCCGCCGGCAGCCCGTAACCTGTAGTGTTCAATAGTTTTTTCGGAATATGAGCCGTCATTTTCAATCAGGAATGACGCAAGACCGGGCATTACAATCCGGTTTTTAAGATAACAGTTTTTTATTGAAAACGCTGAAAAAATATTTTGCATAATTTGTCAAATGAAAGATTTCTAAAATTTTTTAGCATAGATATATAAAACCCATTTTTTTGTCAATTATAAAAGCCTCATTAAAAAACGTTGCATTGATGTGAAGATATTCTTAATATCTATAAATATTTTAATCTAAAATGTATGCATTTTAATTATACACATAAGCTGATCGACGTTAATAAAAATTAAAAGTAATAGTTATGAGCAATATTAAATCACAAAATAAATATCCGGTCGTCACTCTTGGAATTGATCAGATTTCGGATCAACCTGGTGAATTCTGTATGAGTTATGGTTTTGATAACACTGAATTAAAAAAATCCATTGTTCAGACAGGTCTAATTAATAAACCATATGTTTTCAGACCTGGCAGTGAAGAGGTCGAGATTGTGACCGGTTTCAGGCGTATTCAGGTGCTTCGGGAACTCGGTGTCAAAGAAGTCGATTGCATTGATCTTACGGGCGCAAGCATGTCATCATGGGATATTTTAAGGTTTGCAGTGCATGATAATATGTTTACCAGAGAAATAAATCTGGTAGAAAAAAGTATGATATTAAACCACTTAACTAAAATAGTTAAAGATGATAATTCAATAAAAGAGTTCCTTTTTATTTTAAATGTCAATTTAAAAGACTATGAATTGATACTGAATATTGAGGGACTTGATAATCCTGTAAAAGACCTTATCTCTAATAGTACCCTGAATATTAAGATACTTGAACCTTTGCTTCAATTTGAAGAAAACAGTATCTTGATGATAATTGATTGGATTAATAAATTAAGGTTAAACTATAATTATCAGGTTCAGTTCATTGAATATATTACAGATATATGCAGAATTGATAAAATTTCTATAGCACAGTTGCTGAATGATGAGTCTTTTTTAACCATTTTTAATGATACAAAGAAAAATGTCCCCCAAAAAACCAGAGAATTGATCGATCGTCTTAGAGAGATGCGAAACCCCGACTTTTTCAAATATCAAAAACTGTTTGATAAAAGAGTTAACGTGCTACAACTTCCGTCAAATATAAAAATAAAACATCCCCGGTATTTCGAATCCGAGGGATACAGGTTGGAGATTGATTTTAAAGATGGCCTCGATCTGAAAAAACATTTAAAGGCACTATTGGATAAAGATGAACTAGTGAACGTCAAGGATCCATGGCTGGATGAATAGCATTTAATATGAAATTTAAACTGAATAAAATTCAAATAGAAGAGGGGGCTGAAAGCTTTCCTCTCACATCCGAAATCACAAAAAGGTTCGATAAAATACCTGCCGAAACTGCCAAACATGAAGATGACGCATCTATTCGCAAAGATCTTAATTTGGCCAAGGATACATTGCGACTTCTACCATTTAAAGGTGAATTTCTGAAACCCTGCCCGGGAACGAACAATTATATCTGCTGCGGATATCAGATTTTAAACATCGGCACTAACTGCCCGCTGGACTGCAGCTACTGCATCCTGCAGGCATATTTTAACAAACCCGGCCTCAGAATATTTGTTAATCTTGAAGACGAATTATCCAGGCTCGGCGATATAATTGATAAATCTCCTGAAAGGATTTTCAGGATAGGTACAGGAGAGTTTACTGACAGTCTTGTTCTCGACGGAATACATTATTTTAGCCGTCTTCTGGCACGATTCATATCTGACAGAAAAAACAGCGTAATCGAATTAAAAACAAAATCTACTGAAATATATAATCTTTTTAGCATAAAAACTCGTGAAAGACTGATAATTTCCTGGTCTTTGAACAGCCCTTATATCATTTCACATGAAGAGCATAAGGCGCCTTCACTGGAACAGAGGCTCATTGCAGCAAAACGATGCCAGGAGGAAGGTTTTATAACCGGATTCCATTTTGATCCTTTAATCCTTCATACCGGGTGGAAGGATCAATATCTGAAAACCTTGGATATGATGGATAAGTATCTGGACCCTAAAAAAATAATATGGATGAGCCTGGGTTGTATTCGTTTTGTTCCCGCTTTAAAGCCGATAATCCTCAAAAGGCATCCTGAAACAATAATACTGGATGGTGAATTTATTCAGGGGCTTGATGGAAAATTCAGATATTTGAAACCTGTCCGTATAGAAATATACGCTTTTATCAGTGAGTTGATACAAAGATGGGCAGGTTTCGATCCAGGTATATATATGTGCATGGAGAGTGACGAAATATGGAGGAAGAGTTTAGGCTGGTCACCGTGTGATTCCGATGGACTTTCCCTTTACCTTGATAACAGGGTAAGATCATTCTGGTAACCGTAGATAAGCCGATAATAACTATATAATTATATAAGGAGAATGACATGTTGAAAAATAAGGTTGAAAATGCCCTTGAAAAGGTGAGACCATCGCTTCAGGCGGACGGCGGAGATGTTGAACTTATTGATGTAGATGACAAAGGTGTAGTTACAATCAAACTTAAAGGTGCATGCGCCGGATGCCCCATGTCAACAATGACTTTAAAGATGGGAATTGAAAAGGTCTTAAAACAGAATGTACCTGAAATAGAAAAGGTTGTATCGGTATAAAATAAAAAGCAGTTCCATATTATTAAAAATGGAACTGCTGTATTTGTGGCAACTAAATAGAGGATTACTTATTCTTATGCCTCATCTTTTTCATCTGTTTCCTGTATTTATGCTTTCTGATTTTTTTCCGGCGTTTCTTTACGACACTACCCATTCAAGGACCTCCATTCAAAGTTAAAGATAGATAATATATTTTTTATTAATATGTCAATAATTATTTAGATTTAGATTATATGGGAGTAGGCGTTATGACTTTTTATGGATAATTTATGTCACATTAGTTGGTTTACATAATATACATTATCAGAAGTTATATTATTCAGATTTTTTCTTGAACTGTTTTACCTTGTAAAGTTCTTTATCTGCAATATCAATAAGTTCCTTCACAGCCATCTTTTCAGTGTATATCGAATAACCAGCGCTGACAGTTACTTTATCTTTTTTAATAAATGCTGTTTCTATCCTGCTCCCAATTTCCTTTGCAATATCCATATCCGCATCAATCAAGATAACCGCAAATTCATCGCCGCCATACCTGTACCCTGAATCAACTGAATCCCTGATGCAGTTCCGAATGATTTCACCCGCTTCACGAAGGACTTCATCTCCGGCAAGATGTCCGTATCTGTCATTGTAGATCTTAAAATCATTGAGATCCAGGAGTATCAAAGCTAGTGAATTTCTTTGTCTTTTTGCCCTTTTGATTTCTTCATTCAGCCGAAAATAAAAGTGTCTTTGATTATAAAGTTCTGTCAGGGAATCTGTTATTGATAAACGATTGAGTTCCTTTCGAAGATTTCTTTCTGTTATTATCCTCCTTATTTTTGCTTCGAGTTCCTCAATACCAAATGGTTTTTTTATAAAATCGCTTGCCCCTGCATTTATCACGTCTACATATGTATACCCTTCTGAGTAACCGGTCATGGCTATAACACTGATATCGTGAGTTTTGTATATCATTTTTATTAAATCCATCCCATCAATGCCCGGCATTTTCATATCGGTTAAAATCATTGTATAATGATTCTTTTCAAGCATTTTCAGGGCTTCGTCACCATTTGAAGCAGAATGTGAAAAAATCCCGACAACTTCAAGCAGTTTTTCAAGCGTTTCCCTTAAAAAAGGATCATCATCAACTATAAGGATTAACTCTTCGGAATAATCAATGTTTACAGCTTCCATCTTAGATCTTTTTCCTGTTTAAGATTAAAAACAGAATATTAACAAATAGACACATCACCACGTAGCGAATTGATAAAAGTATGTTTAATATTTACTTTTACTAACTCACCTATTACATCGTTTTTACATGTAAAATTAACCACTTTATTTGTATCTGTTCTGCCTGTATACTGTGTTCCCCTTTTACTTATTCCATCGACAAGGATTTCTTCTGTACGCCCTTCAAGCCTTTTATTTCTTAACAGTGTTTTTTCTTTCTGTAAATCCTGTAATATTTTCAGCCTTGACGATTTTTCCTTATCATCCAATTTGCCTGCCATTTCAGCAGCTTTCGTTCCTTTACGATCTGAGTACTTGAAGGAAAATAAATTATCAAACTCTATTTTATCAATAAGGTCAAGGGTCTTTTTGAAATCTGAGTAACTTTCTCCAGGGAACCCTACAATAACATCACTGGTAACAGCAAAATCGGGGTTGATGTCCCTCAGCTTCTGTATCAGCCGCAGATAATCATCACTTGTGTATTTACGGTTCATTAATTTTAGAATTTTATTCGAACCGGACTGGAATGGTAAATGTATATGGTGACACAGTTTTTGAACATCAATAAATGAATTAATCAAATCATCAGACAAGTCCTTTGGATGGGAGGTTGTAAACCTTATTCTGTAAAGCCCATCGATATCACCGAGCATTTTTAATAGCTCGGGAAACGTTACATTGCCACCCCTCCCCGAAGAATAGGAATTTACATTCTGTCCAAGCAGGGTTATCTCTCTTACACCCTGCTTCACCAGCGCTTCAGCTTCATTTAATATCTCGCTCGAAGGCCTGCTGATCTCTCTGCCTCTCACATATGGAACAATGCAATAACTGCAAAAATTATTACATCCCTCCATGATAGAAAGGTTACTCTTTATCCTTCCTTTAAAGTATTCCTCGGAAGATACAGGGTCGTGAATGGGTGCCAACGATAGATTGGTGGCGGATATACGCTCTCCATTGTTTACAATCCGTTCAAGCAAATCTTTGATGCTTCCGATCTCTCTTGTCCCTATCACAAGGTCGAGTTCCGGAAATTTTTTCAGGAGCGCATGGCCCTCCTGCTGGGCAATGCATCCCATAAATCCCAGGATAATTTCCGGTCTTTTCCTTTTCAGGATGATCATCCTGCCCAGAAGACTGAAAGCCTTTTGTTCGGCTTTTTCTCTTACACTGCAGGTATTAATGATGATCAGATCAGCGGCTTCAGGCAATTCGGACGCAAAAAGACCATTATCCATCAGAACATGGCTAAGGTAGTCAGAATCGTACTCATTCATCTGACACCCCATTGTTGCTATATAATATCGTTTTAATCTATCAGTGTAAGTCATTTTTTATTGCATGGTAATTATACTGGTTTTAATTTTATTCCCTCATCACATCTAAGTGACTGAATGAGTTCATTGACAATAGTTTCGCAGCCAGGTGCTATTTTAAGCTCTATAATCGCCTCACTTGAATCGATTGTTGAAACAATTGCCATACCGTCGTATGATTCTACTATCCACCTGATATAATTGATTCTTGATCTATCAACAATATAAGATTTTTTAACTGTCTCCATCTTTGTTATATGTCGCCCCGCCCCATTTCATCTTTTTTCTCAATATTTCATAATAGGTCTGATCAGGTGATTTAAAAAGCTTGATGTTTGACCCTGATTTATAGATTAGTACTTTGTCCCCTTCAAGCAGATCGAAACCAACCTGTCCGTCAAAGGTCAGGCTTACTTTTTCTTCACTTTCCCTTAACATCATGATTGATATAACCACGGAGTCGGGAAGTATTATTGGTCTGTTCGTAAGGGTAAAGGGACAGATGGGTGTTAATATGACGTTTGAAATTGTAGGATAGAGTATTGGTCCGCCTGCAGCCAGGTTGTAACCCGTGGAGCCTGTTGGAGTTGAAACTATGAGACCGTCGGATCTGAATGTTGTAAGAAATTCGTCGTTGATAAGAACATCCAGATCAATAATTCGGGCAAGGGCGCCTTTATTAATAACTACATCGTTGAGTGTCTGGAATCTGAATACTTCCTTGTCATCCCTGAGAATTTTAGTCTCAAGCATGATCCGCTGTTCTATCTCCAGGTTGTTATTTATAACCATTTCAACCGAAGAGTACAGTCTTTTCAACGGAGTACACGTTAAAAAACCCAGCCCTCCCAGATTGACACCTAATATGGGGATACCATGTCTGCCGTATTTTCTGGATGCGCCCAAAAGGGTCCCATCACCCCCAAGCACGGTTATCCATTTAAGGTCATTTACTGGTAATAAGGTCGATGAATCATCCTGTTCTTCATCTTTTTGCCTTTTAGGTCTCATCTCCTCGGAAAATGCATTAAATCCTTTGGATTTTAGCCACTCTACCAGTTTTTCAGCTTCCCTCATCGCAGGCTCAAACCTGTGTTTGTATATTACCCCAACTGAGACTGTATCCATCCGGAATCCTTCGTTAGACCGCATTTACTGGTAGAATCTTAAACTGCTCCGCAACAAAATCAGGCACATCAACGGTGCCCATAAGGAGAGGCTGCTGATGACAGTCAGAACCCCCAGAAACCATTAAATGATGTCTTTTAGCATAATTCAGGTAGGAATTGATAGTCTTATTATCATGAGATGAGTGCCAGCATTCTACTCCGTCAATAAAATCGAGCATGGACTCTGTTATTATTTTTTGCTGAACTTCAATATCCTGCGTAAATTTAATTAACGATGTGCCACGCGGGTGATTTGGGTGTGCAATAAAAAGCTTTCCCCGGCGTTTTTTACAAGGGTTGAGGCATCTTCAAGCGATAACGGCATCTTGGCGACATTGCACTTTACGAGATATCTGTCAAACGCTTCCTGCCTTTCTCTTACTATTCCTTTTTTCACCATGTAATCGGCAATATGCGGCCTGCCAAAAGCACCATCAACAGATTCCTCTATTTCCTCAAGGTCTTTGGATGTGAACTCTTTTTTACCTTCCTTTGAGAGCTCTGCGTTTATTTTTTCAAGTATCTTCTCTGCCCTTTTCTTTCTATGTCTTCTCAGATCCTCAAGTTTTTTATTCAGCTCAATGTTTTCCAAATCATAATTATACCCTAGAAAATCCAGGGAAACCGGTTTTGAGTTATTAAAATCAGGGTGCGAAAAGGAAACACTGAGTTCAAGCCCGTTGATATAACTGATGCCGTATTCCTCTGCGAGTTTTCCGGCCTCATACTGGCAGTCTATTGAATCATGGTCAGTTATTGAAAGCAGATTAATGCCGATGAGAGATGCCTTTTCGAAGATCTCTTTTAAAGTAAATCGCCCATCTGAACATATGGAATGGATATGCAGGTCTATCATGATATTCCTTATCATTAAAAGATATCATTATCGCCGATCCCAATTTATATCGAGGATAATTTAAGCCTGACTTGCGAGTTGGTAGCGCCAGTAATATTCAACTACTTTTTTAACATAAATTCTTGTAGCTTTAAAAGGTGGAATGCCATTATATTTTTTTACCTGTGTAGTTCCTGCGTTATAAGCTGCTAATGCAAGCTCAAGATTCCCATTAAATTGTTCAAGTAACTGCTTGATATATTTAACCCCACCATTGACATTATGTGCAGGATCAAAAATATCTTCCACACCAAGTGCATCCGCAGTGGCTGGCATCAGCTGCATCAATCCTATTGCCCCTCGTCTGGAAATCGCCTTGTTGTTATAGTTTGATTCAGCCATAATAATAGCCTTGATCAAAGCAGCATCAACATTATAGCGTTTTGCAGCCTCATTTATAATATTGTTATATACCCTTTCTCTGTTTGATTTTAAAATATGGGTATTATTATATTTTCTGTTTAATTTAGTGATCAGCCTTGCTTTGTAGGGCCTGGAATCCTTGAGGAGAGGATCTGCAGCTTTTGTAAATCTATCTTTGGGAAAGGTTATAAATGATAAAATAATAAATAATGAAAACATCCCGCACAATAAATTTCTTGCGGAATATATATGAAATGAATCAGTTTCCACTTTTGACCTCCTTAAATACTCAACCAAAATCTCACAAAAATCCGGATTTGTCAAGTTGATGGGCTCTGCGGAATCGATCTGCATTTTCCGGCAGAAATTTATCATGTTGCCATAACATATAATATCTACTACTTTACTTTCCCAACATAATCATTATGACGGAGGAAGCAAATGATCAGCAAGATAAACGACGCATCAGATTTCATCGCATCAAAGATAGACTGTATCCCTGAAGTAGGCATGATTACCGGTACAGGCCTTGGCAGCCTGACAGACAGAATGGAAGTTGATATCAGGATTCCCTATGAAGACATCCCTCATTTTCCGACATCCACAGTAACAGGCCACGATGGTTTTCTGGTCGCCGGAAAAATAGCAGGTAAAAATGTAATTACCATGGAAGGCCGTTTTCATCTCTACGAAGGCTACAGCCCATCTGAGGTAACGTTCCCTGTACGGGTCATGAAGAGTTTGGGAGTGGAGTACCTGTTTATTTCCAGTGCTGCAGGAGGTTTCAATCCGCAGTATAAAGCAGGAGACCTTATGGTTATTATTGATCATATAAATTTTACAGGTATTGACCCTTTGGTAGGTCCTAATCTTGATGAATTTGGTCCGCGCTTCCCTGATATGTCAAGGGTATATGACACTGATTTAATAAAAATAGCGAAAAAAAATGCCATGAAAAACCAGATAGACCTCAAGCAGGGGGTTTATATCGGAATCACCGGTCCATGCCTTGAAACCCCATCGGAAGTACGCCTCATGAGGATGCTGGGCGCCGATGCGGTAGGTATGTCCACCGTGCATGAAGTGATTGTAGGAAAACACTGCGGATTGAAAATAATGGCAATAGTGGTAATAACTGATATAGACCTTGCTGACTGCATGGAAGAGGTAAAGGTTGAAGATGTGATTGCAACGGCCATGGGGGCTAGCCCTGCACTTTCCTCTCTCTGGGAGGATGTTATTAAGGAACTCCCTTAGGTTTTTGACCTGATAAAGACAAAATATATTATCAACAGGATTGCAAGGAAATACATTAATAAATTGATCCCACCACCACGATAAGTGCGGGGGCGGTAATAGCTGTATAGCTGCCGATCATGGTAATTACAGGGCTAATAAAAAGTGCCAGTACAAAGAAGACGGCAACTGTAACGCTGGTTAGATCTGTACGCCCCCCCCCCGCTCTACTCCTGCTGTACTTTCAATGAAACTGGTTACGGTTGTCGTGCCGAAACAGGTGTCCAGTATTGTTCCAACGGCGTCAGACAGGAAAGCCTTGCCGGCCCTGGGAAGCTTGTTATCTTTAATGAAACCTGCCTGCTCACTAACACCTATAAGCGTACCTACCGTATCAAACATGTCCATAAATCGAAAGCTGCACGACAATAATATATGCCATGGTCAGGAATGTAGTAATTCCGGCTGTCATTTCTGTGCTGACTTTACTGCCGTTTTCTGTCAGTGGAATATTTTATCAAGCCGGCCTATAATTATTCTCCTTCGAATTCTACCAATGCATTAACACTGTACCCCTTATCCTTTATTTTTTTTGATCCCTGAAGGTCAGGTAGATCAACAATGAATGCAACTTCAGAGACTTTTCCTCCAAGTTTCTCAACCAGGGCAACCGCTGCCAGGGCGGTCCCGCCTGTTGCACAGAGATCGTCAACTATCAGGACCCTGTCACCTTTTTTTACTGCATCCTTATGGATTTCAATCGTATCAGTGCCATACTCAAGTTCATATTCATGAGATATGACCTCTGCCGGCAATTTACCTTTTTTTCTTATCGGAATAAAGCCCTTTCCAAGCGAATAGGAAAGCGCCCCTCCAATAATAAAACCGCGGGATTCAATTCCGGCAATAATATCAAATTCCGTGTGCTCCCTGGTATACCGCCGGGTGAAGTTGTCTATCACTGTTTTAAATCCCAGCGGATCCTTTAATAACGTGGTAATATCTCTGAAAATAATACCCTTTTTAGGGTAATCCGGTATGCTTCTTATCATTGATTTTATTGTCACTTCAGGCCACCTCCCCGTTGCACTGGTCATTCAGGTATTCTATTTCAGGCAATGCCTTTAGAATGAGTGTTTTTACCCTTTCAGCAGTATTATTCATAATTGTTACTATCATATCCCAGGTAACAGGTTTCTCATCTTCTTTCCAGCAGTCATAGTCCGTTGACATGGCAATTGTCTGGTAGCAGATCCCCAGCTCTCTTGCCAGTGTAACCTCCGGCACTGTTGACATGTTGATTACATCCGCACCAAACCCCCTGAACATATGTGATTCGGCCTTTGTTGAAAACCTTGGTCCTTCTATGGTTATGACCGTCCCCTTCACATGGTGTTTATACCGAAGTTTTTCGGCATGTTTTATCAGGAGCAATCTTAGATTTTCACAAAAAGGCTCTGCCATGGATGTGTGAACCACCCTTTCCATATCAAAAAAGGTGAGTGCCCGGTTTTTTGTAAAATCAATAAACTGGTCAGGAAATACTATATCACCGGGCTCGATTACTTCCCTCAGGGAACCTACTGCCGTTGTGGCAACAATATGTGTACATCCCTCCTGCTTTAATGCGGAAATATTCGCCCGGTAATTGACACCTGTCGGGTATATGGAATGTCCCCTGCCATGCCTCGCAAGCACTATAACATCAGTGCTGCCAATTGTTCCGGTCAAAAGGGGCGATGAAGGCCTTCCATATGGTGTATCAACATCCTTTTCTTCTGCATTTTCAAGCAGTTCAGGATCATCAAGCCCTGTTCCGCCGATAATTCCTACTTTTACTTTTTTCATTCCAACTCCTTTTACTTGTTATGCTCGGGATAAAGATTGAGTATGCCTTCTTCAGTGGCTTTACAGATACCCCTTTCTGTAATGAGGCCGGTTATTAATCGCGCCGGAGTAACATCAAATGAATAATTGGCAGCAGGGCTTTTCTCCGGCATTATCAGTACCTTCTTTAATTCTCCATCACAAAGCCCTTCTATATATTTAACCTCTTCGGCATCTCTTTCTTCAATCACTATTTCATTTACTCCATCACGTATTTCCCAGTCAAAGGTTGAGGAAGGAAGCGCGACATAGAACGGGATATTGTTATCCCTTGCAGCAAGGGCTTTAAGGTACGTGCCTATTTTATTTGCAACGTCACCGGTATATGTTGTCCTGTCCGTACCGACTATTACCATATCCACAAGCCCGTGCTGCATCAGATGGCCTCCGGTATTATCCGGAATAACGGTGTGCGGAACGCCGTGCTGCCCGAGTTCCCAGGCCGTGAGATTGGCGCCCTGGTTCCTCGGACGTGTTTCATCCGCATATACATGCACATTTATACCTCTGTCATGTGCTGCATAAATGGGTGCGGTTGCAGAGCCATAATCAACAAAGGCAAGCCACCCGGCATTGCAGTGAGTAAGAATATTCACTGGTCTGCCATTTTTTTTACGGCTTATTTCTTCAATGATATCTACGCCATGTTCTCCTATTTTCCTGCAATATTCAGCATCCTCATCCGCAATGTCGTTAGCCGTTTGAAAGGCCCTGCGAATCTTTTCTTTTATAAAACTTTCTTTTTTTATCTCCTGTAGCTGACGCCTGACCGCCCATGAAAGATTTACAGCCGTAGGTCTTGTTGCAATTAGTTTTTGAGCGGCGGTTTCCATGTAGATATCAAAGTTTTCATTTTTTGAGGCCTGTAAAGAGGCAAGGTACATTCCATACCCGGCTGTGGCTCCAATCAAACCCGCACCCCTTATGTACATTTTACTTATTGCCTCGCATGCATCATCCAGTGAATTTAAATCCCTGATCATGAATCTGTGAGGCAACTTTGCCTGGTCAATTATGCTTATGACCCTGTTGTTTTTTTTGTTAACCCATATTGTTCGATAATGTTGTCCATTTACATTCACTCTGTGCTACCTCTTTATTTTTTATACAATATAGCTATTTTTAATTTGTTTTATTATTTTTAGCGATATATAACTTACTTTCCCATTAAGGTCAAACAATATCGACGCCATCGGCTTATTGTAAGTTTATATATTATAAACTTTGTGATATTAAAAACCGGATTTATATACTATTACTATCTAATTCTGAATATGGATCTGAAAATCGAATGAAAAAGAAAATCAAACTGCTTGCTACTGTGACTCTCATATTGTTTGGTGTTTTACTGTTATCTCTTACCGGATTCTTTTTTTATGTCCGGCAGGAAGTAAAAAGCCAGATAAATAGAGGCGTTATAGATAGTACAATCTCCTCGGAAAGCCCTGTTTACTATGATGACGGGGTGACCCCGATCGGTGTTTTTTTTGAAAAGATACATAGTAAATATATCAAGTACAGCGATATTCCCAAGATATACATAAAGGCGCTTATCGCCTCTGAGGACGGTAATTTTTTCAATCACCACGGGTTTGATTTAAAGGCCATCGGCAGGGCGTTTATTGCGAATATTAAGGCAGGCAGGGTTGTCCAGGGGGGAAGCACGATTACCCAGCAGACAGCAAAAAATGTCTTCAAGAGGGAAAAAAGCGGTTACATTTCAAAATTAAAAGAGCTTTTCCAGGGCCTCATACTTGAACATTTCTATACCAAGCAAGAAAATCCTTGAAATGTATATCAACCAGTTTGAAGTCACCGGATTCGGCAAAGGTTTGAGAATAGCCTCGGAGTATTTTTTTGACAAGGATGCCAAGGATCTCACTCTTGTTGAGGCCGCATTTTTAGCAGGCATGGTAAAAGGACCCTATAAATATAATCCTTTTACAAAAAATACCGAGGAAAAAGAGAAAAAGGCTATTAAAAATGCAAATATAAGAAAAAACTATGTCCTTAAAAACATGCTTAATTTGAATTTAATATCCAGTGACGAATATATTAAGGCAAAAGAACGGCCTGTTCCCTTCAAAGAGGGAAAAATAACTTATCGATTGAGTGTGATACTTGACTATATCAGAGAACAGCTTGTATCAGGTTATTTTAAAGATATACTTCATAATGAGGGCGTTGATAATATTGCGACATCGGGCATTAAGATTTATACTTCTATCAATAAAGATATACAGGAAAAGGCCCTTAAAAGTGTCCAAAAAAATCTCCCTTTACTGGATATAAGATTGTCAGGCATGGATAAAAACCTGTTTAAAGACAGATATCTAAAAAATGTTGGCACTTATTACACAAGTCCTGAAGCCGGATTGCCTTTCTTCGTGAAAATTGAAAAGATTAAAAAGGAAAAGGACAAAATAGAAATCTCGGTATCCTGGGGCAACAATATGACCGGAACACTTGATATTGATGCACTAAAAGATGTTGTGGATGCCTGGGCAAAATGGAAATATGGCTACGCATACAGACCCGGTACCAGTTACCTGAACGAATTCATCAAGATGTTTAATGAAGGCGATTCAATACCCGTCACAATCTCCGAGACAGATAAAAACAAAGTTTGTCTGGCACCTATTCCCGAACTTGAAGGAGCAATTGTCGTACTCAAGGATGGAATGATCAAGGCAATGGTAGGAGGCTACTTTAACAGGCATTTCAATCGTGCGGTTGACGCCAAAAGACAGCTGGGGTCTATATTTAAGCCCATTGTATACGCTGCGGCACTTCAACTTAAATGGAACATCCTTGATAAACTTGAGAATCTCAGAGATCTTTATACCTACGAGGGTACATATTATTTACCAAGCCCGGACCATGAGCCCGAAAGTAATGTTGTCTCAATGACGTGGGCGGGTGTGAAATCAGAAAATCTTGCAACGATCTGGCTGCTATATCATCTGACCGATAAACTTAATGTCAGTGAATTTAAACAGGTTGTTGACATACTGGGGCTGAGCCGGGGAGATGAAGAGAGCTATAATGATTATGTTGCACGAATAAGAGACAAACATGGTGTGCTTGTAACAACAGGCGCAATCAGAGATGCGGCATTTGATATGGCCCGCAAAACAATTGAAGCGGATATGTTGTTTGAGGATAATCTATATGCCCTTGATAACATTAACAGGCTGCATCTGAGTATTGATCCCAAAAAAATAGACACTAATGATGATAACGATAAAAAAATATTAAGATATGATTTTGAACGTCTCGTAAAATTAAACTATCAGATGAAGGCAGATCTGAAGGATGTCGACCTGCTCTTCACCTTATACAGCGACAATCCATCGGCAATTGAAAAAAATCTTGCCAGGGGCCTGAGTCGTTTATTTGTGTTAAAAACAGACGATGGCAAGGAAAGAATTATCTATACTGAAAATCCGCAGAATATAAACGGCCGGAATTTTTACCAGGCTACCATAAATGATCTGATCTCAAGGAAGGACAGCTTCAGGTTAGAGGATGTGTGGATAGATGACCTGGTCCCGTCAGGGGTATTAGCCGATCTCCAGACATACATCACCAAACATTACGAAGAATTAACATCCTATTCCAGATATGATATCCGGGTGCTGTCCCAGATAAGGGACTTTAAGACGCTGGTGAATCTTACATATGTGAAACAGCTCGCAAAAAATACGGGGATAAGTACATGGCTTGATCCTGTGCTTTCATTTCCACTTGGTCCGAATTCAATAAGTATTATTGAAGGTGCCATGGCTTATCAGTCGATTATGAGCGGTGATATCAAAACCTTCCCTGACGTTAAACCGGAAGACAGTATGACGCCGCCCATAATTACCAAGATCACTGACAGAGATAATGAAGTGATATGGGAATACAAACCTGTGACCAAAAAAGTCATTTCAAAAACTGTGTCAGAGTCTATAATAGAGATATTAAGAAAAGTTATTGAAAACGGCACCGGCCAAAGGGCCAAAGATGCCATAAACATGAGTGTGGACTTTGATAGTGGAAAAATGGAACTACCGATCAGATGTTACGGCAAGACCGGAACAGCAAACCGTTTTACGAATTCCAGCTTTATTGGGTTTATTCCCGGTCTGGACGGGGTTACCGGGGAATTTGATCTTGGCCAGGGATATGTAATTGCTTCTTATGTAGGATACGATAACAACTTTCCGATGAAAGGTAAAAACTTCACTATTTACGGTTCATCCGGGGCACTTCCAATCTGGATCGATTCAACAAAGGGGATTGTTGACAGCAATGAATACAAAAAAGGTATAAATATCGCCGATCTGGCATTTATTTCAACTTCAACCCCGCTGATGACAGAAGGTATGACACCTATCAAGGTTTCAAAAAAAGATGGTCTGCCGGTAAATGACAGCGAAGATATAAACCCGGAGGAAGTAACCGAAGTATATGCTTTCAGCAAAAATAACCAGCAGATACCTTCATTGGAAAGAGAATTCACTCCCCTGAAAGGAACAGATGATGAGAAATAGCAACAGGATTATATTACTGATTTCTATATTGCCGCTGTTACTGATTAACAGTTGCATGTCCAGCAGAACAATATCTACAGGGGAAAAAAACCAGTATTACCGATCACCGGCCCTTTCAGATGAGATCATTGATAAAAGAATTGGCGATCTGGAAGATTCCCTGAAAGAAGGTGAAATATCCGGGGAAAGAAAAGATACAGCGCTTTCATTATTAAAGACATATGACAAGCTCAAATCCCTGAACAGGGGGAACAATACTGAAAAAGAATATATCAAGGAACTGCAAATTTTATTCGACAGCCTAGTCACTATTGAACAGCAATACTTTAATAGTGTTGTTTCGCCAGGCGATGCAGCCGAAAAAAGGGTAATTAAAAACTATTCCTCTTTGATCAGAAAAATATATGAAGACTATTTTGCGGGAAATTTCAACGGGGTGATATCCGGATGTACAGAGCTTGAGTCAAAATTCGGTAAAAACGGATTGACACCTGACCTGGGTATTATACTTGTAGAATCTCTTTCAAAAAACGGCATGACATCCGAAGCTCTTACCGTAGCCAGAAGCATACTTGGCACACTCGAAACCAGACCCGACCTGATTCGCCTGCTGGCAGATACGATAGATCTGGAATTAAAAGCGGGGAACACAGAGGATGCCAAAGGCCTTTACGAAAAACTTGTTGATAATATCAATGAAAGATACAGCACCTATCAGAGGGTGGGCAATCTTCTCACGGAACACCAGGGCGAGAATTCAATCGTTGATGAATCGGTAAAAGAAAAAATGACCGGTATATCCGCTGAGAAAAAGATTGAAATAAAGCAACTGCTGGATAACGTGGACAAACTTATATCTCAGAAAGATTTTTCAGGTGCCAGGCTCCAGTTGTACAGGTGGAGACTCAATGCAGAGGAAGGTCCGGAAGCTGATTTGATTGAGCAGGCCCTGAAGAGCGTGGATAAGGCTGAAGAACAATTCAATAATCAAAACAATAATGACAAACTAGTCATTGACGATGCAAAAAAATTGATTGAACAGGAAAAATTTGAAGAAGCGCTGAATATACTTGAACCTCTCGTTGCCAAAGGTGGAAATTATGAAGCTGAAAAATTAAAAAAACATGCTATCGAAGAACTGATCAACAGGGAAATTTTAAACGCAGCAAAATTAAAACTGGCGGCTAAGAGTGAAAGCGACATTCAAAAGAAAAGGGCTCTGCTTGTGTCATCAAAAAAAATACTCAGTAATTTAATCGAAAAATATCCATCTTCACAACAAATTAACAAACTGAAAAGTTACGTCTTAAAGATAGATGATGATTTAGCGCAGCTAACCGGCTCGGATGAATAAATATAGAAGAAAAAAAATATAGACAGTCTTGAACTTTGATTATATAATAAAATTATATTTTAATCATACTAATATAACAGCCTAATATTTTATTTATGTTATAGAATTAGTACAAATTAAAAGCCTAACCCAAATTTTTTTCAAACGACGTAATTTTAAATTACAGACTTACGACATTTTAAAAAATTATTCTGTTAACAATCTGAAATATTATTTAAGTAACTGGAAAAATTTTCCGATTATTATATCAACAACGAAAATTTAAACGGCTCTTTGATAAACATAATCTGAACGTACAGTGTGCCACCTGACTTCAATATAAACACCTAAACCACAGGATGGTAGATGCCTCCAGAGGTTATAATAAAACCGGGAAGTCACAGGTGGTACGTACAAGAGCTTCTCGGATGCCCGTGCATCTTTTCTGCCGGTCATGTCCCAATATCAAAACCAGATATGTGCATCGGAGATAACAACGGCATCCAGGGAAGCCAATATTATATTTAACGCGTAACTTGTTAACTTGTCAGCCAAACATATAAGTCAGAACATTGTTAGATATAATTAATCAATTATAATAACCAACGAAAAGCCGCGAATTTTTAAAAAAATTCGCGGCTTTTTTTAATCCTGTTTGCTGCATTGCCTTAGTTTTATATCAGATATCTACTGCGGCGCCTATTCCTCACTACAAGCATTCGATGCAAATAAACGCATTAATATTTAAACATACCATCTTCATATATGATCTTTTTCTGGCCTGTCTTGAGACAGGCGGTAACAATCTTATCTTCTGTATTAATCAAGTCCCAGTGCAAAGCTGAGTCGTTGAAGCCCAATTGCTCTTTCACCTGCTTAGTAAGGCTGGACGGGTCACCTTTGAAGGTATCGGAATAGGACATGCCTACTGCCAGATGACAATTTCCGTATTTGCCACCAAAATTCTCATCAAACAGGGTGTTGGCCATAAATTTATTTATCTTGGAAAATCTCTTGTCTGTTAATGAAAACTCCCCTACCCTTCTGGCTCCTTGATCCATGGATATCTGTTTTGCCACGAAATCTTGTCCTTTCTTTGCAGTACTTCTGGCAACCTCTCCTTTTTTGAATTCGAATCTTACACCTTCCACATAATTTCCATCTTTGTAGGAAGGCAGGTTGGCATAATAAATACCTTCTGTTCCCCGCCAGTCAGGGGATAGAAAAATCTCAAAGCTGGGGATATTGTGGCCTGATACTCCCAGCCATTTTCTCTTATCCCCAGGGGTCACTATTAGATCCATGTTCTTTGATTCAATATGGAAACAGTCTACCTTCAGACTATTGATCCATTTCTTGATGGTCATGGCATTCCTGAAGGTTTCTTCCCATCCTTTTACAGGGTCTTCCATATCGAGATAACAGGCTTTTATCACCTGTGAAGTATACTGCTTCAAGGAGATGCCAGCAGTATCTGCAGCACCTTGTGTAGGTACCATACATAGAGTCCATCCAAATTCTCCTTTTTCCTCTCTGCCCCATAAAATGTCCCTCAAAGGCTTTCTTGCCAGGGCAGTTTTCCCTATTTTTTGAGGATTTATATGTTTCAGATGAGTTATTGACTCCGGAGCCAGGAGGCTTATAAGGCCATTAAGCCCTTCATTAAATTCTTTTTCACCAGGTGGCTGGAACGTCAACTGGGTATTGTTTGCCCTCTCAAAAAAATTCTTTTCCATTACGGGCGTGCTGTTTACGCGCAGAATGGGATTCATTCCCATATCAAGGAGCTTTGCCTGGAGAATTTCAGCAAGATTCAGGGCGGATAAGTCAAACCTGACAAGGATGTTATCATTTTTTTTATATTTTTTTGTTCTTGCTGTTTTAAGTCCCCAGAGAAGGACATCCCCGTATTTATCGAGTTTACCACGTGGAATCATACTGTTTTCCTTTCTATTGTTCTTCCGTTTACTATCTTTGAATCAAATCCTTTAAGCTGACAGCTCAATGCTGATGGCTGATAGCCATTAATAAAATAGAAAAAGAATACTATTGCATATGTTATCAAATAAAGCGAAAATAATTTCATTATTCTATAAAATTACATTCTTGACCTGAATAAAAAATGAGTGACTAATGGATAAAATAACTGATAAGTACCTTTGTATTCATGGACATTTTTATCAACCTCCTAGAGAAAACCCATGGACTGATATAATCTATGCTCAAAAATCCGCTTCCCCCTATCATGACTGGAATGAAAGGGTAACAAGAGAATGTTATGGCCCCAACACAAGAAGCAGGCTGCATGGTGAAAATGGGTATATCAGCAGGCTTGTAAACAATTTTGAACTGATCAGTTTCAATTTCGGCCCTACACTTCTCAATTGGCTTGAAAAACATAATCCCTGGATTTATTCCCAGATAATAGATGCCGACAGGCTCAGTATCAAGAGGTTTGGCGGTCATGGTAACGCCATTGCGCAGGTTTACAATCATTTGATAATGCCGCTTGCATCGAAAAGGGACAAAATAACCCAGGTGAAATGGGGACTTGCAGACTTTTATCACCGGTTTGGAAGGAAGGCTGAGGGGATGTGGCTCGCCGAAACCGCTGTAAACCGTGAAACTCTGGCAGTGCTGGCTGATGAAGGTGTCAAGTTTACCATCCTCTCTCCCTACCAGGCCCATATTATAAAATCATTTAATACTAAAATCGATGATGCCGGATGGCAGGATGTCTCCGGCGGCAAAATAAACTGTACCCTCCCCTATAGATGTTTTCCGACGGGAGATAAGAATGTTTACATAGATATATTTTTCTATAATGGACCGTTGTCAAAGGCGATTGCCTACGAAAAGATACTTTCGTCAGGGGAGGTATTCCTAAAAAGGATCACTGATACATTTTCATCGGCATCAGGTGGGCCTTCCCTTATAAGTATGGCAACAGACGGAGAGTCCTATGGTCACCATTTTAAATTCGGAGAAATGGCACTCACATGGGTCCTGGATATGATAAGTAAAGACCGGGATATAAAGCTCACCAACTATGGCGAGTTTCTTGAAAAATTCCCGCCGGAAAAAGAAGTTGAAATTATTGAAAACAGCGCATGGAGCTGCGCTCATGGAGTGGAAAGATGGCGCTCAAACTGTGGGTGCAGTGTGGGCCAAAATCCCGGATGGACTCAATCATGGAGGGCACCTTTAAGAAACGGCCTTGACTGGCTGAATGGTCATCTGTCTTCTATTTTTGAAGAAAGGACAAAGGGACTTTTAAAAGACTGCTGGGAAGCGAGAGATAATTATATATACCTTCTTTTAAAGCCGGATGAAAATGAACGCAAAACCTATATAACTGAATATGCGGCAAAACCTCTCAGCGCACAGGAAACCGGAATTGTCTTTCAGCTCCTTGAATCACAGCAAATGGCCCTTTACATGTTTACCAGCTGCGGCTGGTTTTTTGATGATATTGCCGGTATAGAGGCTGTCCAGATACTTATGTATGCGAAAAAAGCAATAGAGATATGCAGAGATTTTTCAGCGGAGGATCTCGAAGAAGGGCTGACCGGCTTTCTATCGGAGGCAGTGTGCAACGATCCTGAATATACGAACGGCATGGACGTATACAATAAAAAGGTAATTCCTCTGGCAATTGACTCCTTATCTGCTTTAGCGAATTATGCGATTGCCTGCGGAATTGACAGGAACCGGGTTCCCGAATGGTTAAAAATGCTTGTAACGCCGGCAAGGGAAGAGAAATTCAGCAAAGAGAAGATAACCATATACATATGTGAAGCAGCATCCGAAACTTCGAACCATGAAGACAGATCAGGATCGATTGCCATAGCACTGAATGATCAAAGCAACAGATTGGTATGTCTGGCAGGAGAAATCAATGAATACACCTATGAGAATGATTTTGAAAGAATTAAAAGGCCTTCCCCCTCTAAAAGATGGACTTGATTCCATGGTAAGTTCAGTTCAAAAATATTTAACAAATACCCGGGTCATTACGTTAAAAGACATGATTCCGGATTTAATGGCACATGTTGTCAAAATTATCTCCGAACAAATAGAAAGCGGGCTTTACGGGGCTTTTTTAAATGACATAGACCCTATTAAAAATTATCTGGAGGCGATCTCTATTGCGCAACAGGATATTCCTTCCCAGTTTAATGATTTATTCAACTTTGTTTTTATTGCATTAATCAGCAGGCTGTTCAGAAAATCGGAAAACCTTCCGATTGATTTGGATGAAGCTGAAAGTTTTCTGGATTTTTTCAGCCATGAACCTGAAGAGATAACGCAAAAGAATCATAACGTTTCAATCCGTGACAACCTGTTAACTCAACAGAGGATTCTTTTATTATTTGAAGCGCGTCTTGCAGGGCAGATAGAAAAGATTCAGGGCAAAAATATAATCTTACACTTAAATAATATTATAAAATTAATTAATTTTATTAATAAATATGGAATCGTACTTGATTGGTGGAAATGCCAGAATGCATTCAATGGTTTAAGAACTGACATGGATTTCATAAAAAAACTGGATCGTGATTCACTGGTATTATACAGGCAAGCCGAACGTCTTATGGGCTTTACAGGAGGTATTTAGAATGTTGAACCTTGTTATGGTACTTCATTGTCATCAACCGGTCGGTAATTTTGATCATGTCTTCAGCATGGCAATGGACAAATGCTACCAGCCCCTCCTGGAGATCCTTTACAGGCATCCAAATATAAAAACAGGCATTCATCTTTCAGGGCCGCTGCTTGAATGGATAGAGAAAAACAGGAGTGAGAACCTTTCTCTCATAGCGGAAATGGTCCAAAGAGGGCAACTTGAAATGCTGTCAGGCGGTTTTTTTGAACCTCTGCTCGCAGAGATCCCTTCCCGTGACGCTATCGGCCAGGTGCTCATGATGAATGAGTATCTAAATGAAAAATTCGGTAAAAAGCCGAATGGCTTCTGGCTTACCGAACGGGTATGGGACTCTACCCTCCCCCTTGTACTCAGGGACTCAGGACTTTCATACACAATCGTGGATGATACCCATATGTATTATTCAGGATTGAAGCCGGACCAGATATACGGGAGCTATTTGACCGAAAAAGAAGGTAATATGCTGAAGATCCTGGCCACACCTATGGTAATGCGTTACCTGATCCCCTTCAAACCGGTTGAAGATGTTATTGGCCATTTGCGGCACGAAGAGGGCCTTGGGAGAAATGTTGCAGTTTATGGTGACGACGGTGAAAAATTCGGCCTGTGGCCAGGAACACATGAATGGGTAATACAAAAGGGATGGCTTGAACATTTTTTCTCAGCCGTAGAAGACAGTGGGGAGTGGCTCAAAACTACCCTTCCCCGTGACTACCTTGCTTCCAATCCTCCCAAAGGAAGAATTTATCTGCCGCAGGCATCATATGAGGAAATGACTGAATGGGCTCTTCCGGCAGACCGGTCGCACGCGCTGGAAAATATTATAAAACGCCTGAAAAACGACGGGCTATGGGATGAATGGAGACCATTTGTACGCGGCGGGATATGGGATAACTTTCTTGTTAAATATTATGAGACAAACCGGATGCATAAAAAGATGCTTTTCTTAAGTGAAAAGGCAACGGCCAATAAAAAAGCACAGGCTCTTATATGGCGTGCCCAGTGCAATTGCGCATACTGGCATGGTGTATTCGGGGGGCTTTATCTTGGGCATTTGAGGCGTGCCATACATGAAAATCTTATTCATGCCCATAAAATTCTTTTAGCAGAGAACAAAGATAAAACAGGGTATGAGTTGACTGATATTGATAAGGACGGTCATGATGAGATTATCATACATACCCGGTCTGTGACCATAGGCATATCCCCTGCCATGGGAGGAGGTATTTTTGATATATCCTTTTTACCCTCTCCATATAATCTGACAGATACACTGACCAGGAGAAAAAGAAGCATATCACTATGACATAAATTCAGGACATGAAGAGGGAAATGCATCGAACAACGGTATTGCATCGATACACAATATCAACAATAAAGGTATAGATAATATTGAGTCACTTCTAGTCTATGACCACTACCCGAAAATATCGCTCCTGGACCATTATTTTACGAAAGATCTTACCCTGGAAAACTATTCAAGGGCCCAATATAATACCGACGCTGACCTCTCACAGTACATTTACGATCTGAAGAACTTTGACTCAAATGAAAATAATATAAAAGTTGAACTTGAACTATCTACCGTATCACCCTGTTTATCAAAGTTAATCACTGTTTTTTCCAATTCAGAAATAGTTATAAACTATAATTTTTCAAACACTGGCATGGATTTCATGTCAAACATCTTCGGTTGTGAATTCAATCTGAATCTCTACTCCGATCAGGACCCTGAAAAGTATTATTTTTTGCCGGAAACATCGAAACGCAGGGAAATATCCGAGACAGGCGAAGAAATAAATATTAAAACATTTGAGCTGATAAACAACAGGGATAAACTCGCGGTTAAATTTGATTTTTCCCTGCCAGTAACAACATGGTTTTACCCGATAATGACTGTTTCAAAATCCGAGAAAGGTTTTGAACACACATATCAGGGATCAAGCCTGCTCTTCAGGATGCCCCTTGAGTTGCCTCCCGGAGCAAAAAAAGGACTTGAGATCAGGTTAAGTGTTACTGCAATTTAACTTCCAATATGTTATAAACTGACCTGATTTCTTTTACACCAGAGGAGGTATACAGAATGGCTGATTTAGCAGGAGTAAACGGACAAAGAGAAAAATTCAGGGTTGTAGGAAAGCCGAACCTTCCGGGCAGGCTGTCTTATGCCATCGCAACGGGTATAGCAAAATACGGGGCCGATTATATCGTTCCCGGCATGCTTCATGCAAAATTTTTAAGAAGTCCCTATGCCAACGCCAGAATAGAGAGCATTGATACAGGCAAGGCAAAAAAAATACCCGGTGTTGTAGATATTCTTACCTGGGAAGATGAAGATATCAAAAATCTGATGGAAAGCGGTGAATTGATAAGTGGGCACGCTCAAGCCGATTCTTACCAACACAGCGGACCAGGAAGGCGGAGAAATCGGAGCAATTGTTGTGGCCGAAAATGAAGACATATGTGATGAGGCATTGAGAAATCTCGATATAGAATGGGAAGTGCTGCCACATGTTGTGGATATCCTTGAAGGAAGAAAGCCCGATGCCCCGGTTATTCGCCCCCCGGCCCCAAATGTCGAAGGATGCCTTCGGGGGATTCGGAATGGGAGGCGGAAATAATCCGCCTAAAAAAGGCAATGTCTCCTATTCAAATATAAACGCAGGGGATGTGGAAGCCGGGTTCAGGGAGGCCGACCATATCATTGAATATGATGTAAACCTGCCTCCTTTTCCGGGCATATCCCAAACCCGATAGGTTCGGCTGCCTGGTGGTTCCGGAATACCTACCATGGTGAAGGTCTGAACCTGCAGGTAGAAGGTGTAGGTACCCCGAATGATCCCGGCACAATAGGGAATATGTATCAAATGCCTCCTGAAAAGGTCTTTCAGGAGTGCATGTTGGTAGGCGGCAGATACTGCGACTGGGGTCTTCGCAAATCACAGTTGATAACCCCGCTGCTCGCAAAGAGAACAGGAAGACCGGTCCGCTGTGTCAACAGCCGCTATGACCAGTATGACTTCAACCTGAACCAGCGCTTCATGCATATGAAGGTCGGCTTCAAGAAAAACGGTCTGATTACTGCCATTGACGATTTTTCAATTGCGGATTCCGGCGTAGAAGGCAGCTCTATTTTCGGCACGACTATGGACCAGAACTATGGCCCCTATTTTACCACCAGGTGTCAGAATGTTAAACAGAACATGGATGTTGTGGACAGCAACCGCGGAAAGATGTACGTGAGCGGTCAGCATAATCCCATGAACTGGGATTCCATAACCCTGGGAATACATCTGATAGCTGAAAAACTGGGTAAAGACCCCATAGATATCGCGCAGGCTGAATCTCCACGGTCCCGAATCACAGACCGATCCCAACCCTGTACCCAGTTTTGAAGCATGTGTCAAAACTGCGAAAAAGATGATGAACTGGAAATGGCACAATACGGGAGAAAAGAAGCTTAAAGACGGCAGGATGCATGGAGCGAGCTTCAGGTACCAGCAGTGCCCGCGGCATTCAGGGATGATCTTTAACTGTAAACTGGAACTGAGAAACGGAGCAGGTGCATCTGGATTCCAAGGGACCGGTTATCGGTAACTATATCATGGAAGCAAACATGATGGTTGTGGCCGAAGAGCTGGGTCTGAATTACGAGGATATCAAAGGCAAACTCGATTACCATGAAACCTATAAACCCTGGGGAGGCGGAAGTGACGGAACAACCGCTTCCGGTTGGGCTCTGAAAGAGTGCGCGAATATATTAAAAAAGAAGATCCTGGAGAGAGCAATTGAGGAGGCAGATAATCCTCCCCCTACAGGGTGGAATCGGCAGATCCGGGGCCAACGCCTGTTGCCAGCCCCTTTAAGGGAATGAAGCCCGAAGACCTGGATCTTCAGGACGGGAAAGTTGTTGTCAAAAATAATCCCGGCTATAGGCCTTCCGCTCGGGCAGGCCG
The DNA here is from genome assembly GCA_963815145.1 of uncultured delta proteobacterium. Lineage (GTDB taxonomy): Bacteria > Desulfobacterota > DSM-4660 > Desulfatiglandales > HGW-15 > JAAZBV01. The sequence goes on along the minus strand of CAWFFS010000016.1, from coordinate 145,549 downwards.
TTAAGGCGAACCTTTTCGCGACATATTCCGGCAGACCGCCTCTTTCTCTCTGGAATCAACGCGGTAAAAAGCTGGATACCATGAATGTTGCCATGTGCGAGGTTGCAGTAGATACGGAGACCGGGGAAGTTGAAATACTCCGATTCGGAGTGGTTGCCGATACGGGCAAGATTATGCGCCGCACATCCCTTGAAAGCCAGATCCATCAGGTAATGTATTTCAGCGAAGGCTGCCAGTTATATGAAGATTATATCTATGACAAAAAACCGGTGTAAAACTCAATACGAATATGTTCGAGTATAAAAAACCCACCATCCTTGATCACGCACCTGTAGATATGGAACTGCTGGAAACCCGCGCCGGAAACGCAGCATATGGATCAAACGGTATCAGCCATTCTCTCGCGAACACCCATCTTGTAATTGCAGCAATTTATAACGCCATAGGCAAATGGGTTGATCCTCCGGCCACGCCGGACAAAGTTCTAAAAGCATTGGGAAAGGCATAGTAGAAAAGAAAGGTCTAAGGTATGCGGTTTACCCACCGTCGCCCAAGGCTATGGCTGGACAAGCGGTGTAAGGAAAATTTTTAGACCTTATGCCCTACACCGCAGACCTGCTTCCTTTAGCTCCCTTTCCTATGGCCTGTAATGAAAGAGACAGATTGAAATGAATACAGCTCCAGATTTATCAAATCCATCCTTCAACAGGAGGTAAACAGTGACTACGCGTAAATACCAGACCGAACCCAAACATCGTATTCCATTCACCAGTTTAACAGAAGAGCAAATCATCAAGAAACTCAGGGCTGCAGTAAACGGCCCTCCGGGCCAATCTGCCTTTTCAACAACCCTTGCCGGCACGAGTCTCAGGGTAATAACCGATCCGGCGCCCACACCTGAACATCCCGGGCCAACGCTTGAATACAAATTTCAAGACAACAGAGATATGTCCGTTTCCATCAACGGAGAAGCAGCAGTGAAGACCGGATATGGTGCACTTGGAACTAAAGCAACTCCTTCTATTTCTCACCTGATTCCCGGAACAAACAAAGGCTATAACCATCGTAATTGACCGGCACACGGGAATGGCCACTGTATTTGAGACCTGGTTCGGTGCCGGCTTCGATCCGGGAATCAATCGTCGTGAAGTTCAGCGTCAGATCTATTACGGATATGTTGATGATGGCGGCACACCTCCGGGCGGGCGTCATCACCTTACGAACCGACTTGAGGGCAAAGGTATATACTGGAAGCAGGATAACGGTGTAGAAACGCTCGATTTCTACTGCTCCATAGTTTCCTCCATTTTTATCGAACTTACCCGTACGGGTGGAGAACTGGCTTTCTGTAGCTCCGGCAGACTATATCATGATCAATGATCACCAGTTCATTTACTCCCGCGCGGAAGCCGAACTTGGCGGCATCCTTACACTGTATATCCTGGATCTGCATGCCATGGAGCAGGCAGGAATTCGTCTCGGTTTTGACGAACGGGATGAACTCGAATATTACATGTTCAGGGGTGAAGGCGAAGTAACCGGTCAGATCGCAACCTTTGAGGAATTCGGCAACAACGGGGAGGAAATCCCTTACGGTGACCGCCAGCGTCCGACCGAACCCGGTATGCGCATGGTCTATCGTCCATTGCGTACATTTCCGGTCATGACCGATGCGGAAGTAAAGGATCAGGTGCTGAACCATGCACATGCCTTTGGCGAAGGTGAAGGCAGCGGCGCCGGCGGCATGGGCGGTTACAAGACCGAACTTGTGGACAAACTGGTAGGGAAATCGCTTACTATCAGGATGGATAACGATGGCCCTGCTATCGAATACATCTTCGATGAACTGCGAAAACTGCGCTGGCGTTATGAAGGTGATTCCAATTGGCGGAAGGATTCTTATGAAGCCTACGAGCCTGATGAAGAACTGTATTTCTTCGCTCATTTCCTTGATGCCGAATACCCGCGCTCCTGTGCTATGGTGGCACTGGATATGAAGACCGGTCTAAGCACCCTTTTGAAAGGTACGACCGGGACACCATACCGGAATAATGAAACTCACCCGGCATATTACTTCGGTATTTTCGAAATGGAGGGCATTATACCGGCGCGTTATCATCGTCATGGCTGGACCGATGAACTTGTTGGCGAAGCAGTAACCTGGAATTACCAGCCTGGCAGAGGAGGCCTTAGCTCCATGCACGTGTATGCCACCCCAAATTCCTATTCCTGGACCATCTTCATGCCTGACGGCTCCCTTGGGCATGCAGTGGAGTTCTCCGGCCTGGTACTCAAAACTGAGGGATGATGTATACCTCATGTCCTGGGTGGAAGAAGCCTGTAACGGTACGCTCGGAGTAATCTGTTTTAACAGACGCACCATGCATGATGCGGGCTTTGGTTATCACGTCGGCCCCAATGGCCTGAGCCTGAGTGTGATTGGCGCACGTGCGCGCCATGCCGGCAAATTCAATGTAGAAAAATATCTTGGACCAAAGGTATGAGAGGCAGCCATGAAAAAAAACGAAGTCAATAAAAGCCGCCGCTCCTTTTTTCTTAAAGGCACGGTTGCTCTAGGTGCAGGTCTGGTTTCAGCAGGCGCAGGTGCAACCAAGTTGTTCGATTCTTCCCAAAACCGACAGCAGATGAACCAGCTACAGAAAAAGCTGAGTAGTCTGGAAGACAAAGAATTACTTGAACATCTGCATCTGGCATTTACGACCATGCTTGAAAACAGAACTTTTGATGAGGTTACTGACCTGTTTACCGAAGATGCAGTCGTGGAACTATCAGGTATAAGACTGACAGGAAAAGCTGCGGTGAAAAAGCTGTTTTTGGAAGAATACAGGAACCGTGAAATATCATGCCTGCATACTGCCCATCGCCGGGATCAGTCTCAAAATCAGAACCTTATCTCCGTCAGTGATGACCGTAAACGGGCCAGTGCCAGCTTTTATAATCAGGTGCTGATCTGTACTCCCGTCCGATGGCAATCCGCACTGGCTGAAATGGCACGGCAACAGGGTATGACCGCGCAATCATACTGGGAAAACGGCCGATATGATATAGCCTTTACCCGTGTGCGTGATCAATGGCAGATCAGCATGTTAAGTTATCAGAAGGTTTGACACTTACTATTACCAGGGAGGACATATGATTCGTAAAATAAGTATGCCGGTTTTATTGTTCAGTATTGTTTTATCGATTTCGGTAACAGTTCTGGCTTCATCGGATTGCAGCCGGGCCGAACTTCAGGAGATTACCGGTAAGTATCTTGATGCACTGAAGAAGGGATCGCCTTCTATGATGCCGCTCAAGCCGGAAGCAAAGTATATCGAAAACAGGAAAGAGATCCCCTTTGATGAAGGTATCTGGCAGGAGCCTTTGTCAATTGATTTCAGTCGCAGTTTTCTCGATGTTGACACCTGTCAGACCTATACAGAAATAATCCATGCAAAAGGAAGTCATCCTTATGTGGTCGGGACTCGTTTAAAGATCCAGGATGGTAAAATATCAGATGTCGAAAGCCTGGTGAGTGATGAGAATGACTGGCTTTTCAATGCCGCAAACTATCTGAAATATTCCTCGACAGAAAAATGGGACATTATTCCTGTTGAAAAGCGCGGTAACCGGCAGGCGCTTATCCAGGTAGCAAGCGACTACTTTGATATTTTTCAGGATTACTCATCTTTCGCGAAAGTGCCCTGGGGTATCCCATGTGTCCGCATTGAGGGCGGAGCATATACGAATCCCAACAACGACCCGGATCCTTCCTGTACAGTCGGGGTTCCGAAGGGCGGCGGCGTTCCAATGACAAACAGGCATTATATAGTCGATGTAGATATGGGCACTGTCATAGGCTTTGTCGACTTCGGCGGGGCAAATGGTTTACCCGATGCCCATACATTCCGGCTGGAAAACGGGAAACTGCGTTACGTCCATGTGATCACCCTGTGCCCCAATGGATGCCCGAAAATCCCTTTGCCAAAAGATACGCCTAAATAAAACAAAAGAGGTCTTCATGCAAAAAATGAAGACCTCATAAGACATCAGCCGATTGAATCATCAAGCGCAAAGCGGAGATTTGATCCGTCCACAAAATTTTCTGAAATCTCACTGATCATTCAAATACGTGGACACCTTCCGTGATCAGATAGCACAGTTCGCCAGCCTGCCGGAAACCAGGATGGGTGGCACCTAGTCCACGTACTTCGTTTCGTGGTTCTTCCCAAGCGACATCATGAGCACGCCGTAGGGATGGTCCACCCACCGCGTTACGATTGGATTGTGCGGAGTCCCCGCCGGGATAACGACAGCCGTCGGCTTGTCTATCACGTACCGCTCGTGCTCAACTCCGAGGTCTATCTGTATTTCCGCGCCCAGGTAGTCGATGTCAGCAGGCTCAGTCCCAGCGAAGACGAGCACCTCGTCAACCGGGTGGACGTGTGCGCCTTTACCCGGACCACGCATCCAGGCCCCGGGCTGAGTGTGGATGGTCCAGCAGAAATTAACCTTAATGCCGAGCAGGTCCTGCCCGAACAGCCAGACTGCGTCCGGGTTTAGACCAGGGCCTGGCTTCCATTCGCCGTCCGCCATCTCACCATAGAGAGTCTTCCGCTCTTTTGAAATCCGATGGCCGTTGAACGTGTTGGGCTTCATTGTTACGAGGTAGTCATCGTAGAGGTGGCCGTAGGAGACAGTATTTTCTGCTACGTGTACGCGTTTCTTCCCGAAGGAGGAATTCATCGGCGAGGGCCGATTGTCTGCGGCTGAGGAAGTCTCCCGCGCCTTTATCTCCTCGTCGCTGAGACCATCGCCGAGCCAGCGGCTCGCCGGGTCCGAACCGAGCGAAATGATGAAGAAGCTATAGCCGATGGGGCTGGTCACGTCGAGCGTAACCGAGGGGCAGTGATAGAACCCGGCCGGCGCGATTACGCAGGTAGGCCTGTCGAATTTGTGTATCTCCAGCTCCTTGCCGAGGCAGTACTGGAGCTTTGCCCCTAGATAATCCGGCCGGTGTGGATCAAGCCCCACAAAGACGAGGCATTCCGGGTACGGGTGTACATGCGGGTCCATCCCGGGGTGCCAGTCCCCGAGCCCGGTGTAGAAACCCCAGGAGAAGTTGAGCTTGACACCCTCCATGTGATCCCGGCCGTTGAGCCATCGATTGACGTCTGCATTGCCGGTGTTACGGAAAATATTTTCAATGCCGGGCATCTCTGCCATTTTTAATGGTTTCAGCAGGCGTTCGTACTTTTTGTTTGTCATTTATATGTCCTCCGCTGTTTAATCAGTCGATGAATGTCATGCGCGGGTCCCCGGCCAGGTTGACAGAAAAGAAGGCGAAGGGACGGTCTACCCAGTGGGTAACGAATGGGCCGTGAGGCACGCCGCCCGGCATAACGACGACGGACGGCTCGGTGACATGGAGCCGTTCGCGCTCCTTGCCAATGTCTATCTCAATGTCCGCTCCGAGATTGCCCGGACAGGACGGGTCCGTTCCCACGAAAACGAGCACCTCGTCAGCCCTGTGGATATGTGCTCCAACACCTCGGTGCCACAGCCCCGGGCTGCTGAAGAAGCCCCAGTCCATGTTGGCGTTCAGGCCCTCGAGGTCCTTACCATAGAACCAGGCCAGATGGTCGGCATTGCCAGGGCCGAGAGACATCACCGGCCCCTTGCGGGTCGGCTGTGATGCCATCTCCGCGATGAGCTTCCTCCTCTGGATCATTATATTCTGCTTGAGCGGCTTCAACAGGTGCGCCTGGCTTTTACCCTTTACGCCGGTCATTCCTGCCGTGGCCTTGTCCGGTGTGGAGGTAAGGCTGATCCTGTAGCAGGCGTAGCCGCGAGTACTGTACATCCTTGTGGTCCGAATCGGTCCATGGGGCACGCCCTCAGGCACGACGATGACCGTCGGCTCACTGAATTTATAAGTCTTCAGATCGCTTCCGAGGCAATACTCCACGTCCGCCCCGAGGTAGTTGATAGCGGCAGTATCCAGACCGACGAAAAACTGTATCTCCGGATAGTCGTGGGTATGCGGCTTGTCTTCGCCATACCACGTACCAAGACCATCGTGATACTCGAAGGCCAGACTCAGGTCCAGCCCTTCCAGATGGTCATGCCCGTTTAGCCTGACGATTTTCGCTGTCTCCGGGCTTGTATTGTTGGCTGCGTAATAGGTCTTCAGCCGGCTGTATGTTCCCTTAAAACCGAGCGGTTTGATGAGGTGACCGTAACGTGTCTCTGACATGAATTTTCCTCCCGGCACGATCACGACCGTGCCTTTCGTGATGAACAGATGATAATTTTGTACCATAATACTCTATTTTGCTTATATTTAGCAACTCAGAAACCATTCATGAGAAAAACCGGATCAAAATCTTTTCTTCGATACAGAGTCCGTCCGAGGCAGCCCACCACTATCACGTCGACTATGATTAACCGGTCTTCCACATTGAGTTTTAAATTGTACGACATGATTTGCTACCTGCAATTGAGTTAAGGTTATTTATCATAGAATGAAGGTCTGCCCTGTTACTTCCCATTAAAATTCTCGCAGAGATTCTGAGATACCTTTATGAATCTCATACCAGAAATTCAGTGCGGCCTCTTTTTTGTCTTTTTCAAATTTTTTAATCCACTTTGAGAGGTCTGAGTTATTATCTCCTTCCGTGGTATGGCGTCGTTTTAAAAAGGTATATATAAAATCAATATTTTTCTCTGATTCCCAAAACACAGACGCATTACGGCTGTTAATACGGCTCGCAGTCATAGGTATATTCTTTATAAATTTATCCTTTAGCCCATAAATAACATCCATAATATCCGGCAGCATTTCTTCTGCCCACAACCTGTGAAAACGGCAAAATCCCAGGTTATCCAGAGCAAGTTCCTTAACCATACGACCGGCATTTTTTCTGCCAAGTTCACGGGGAGGAAGATATTCATCAGCATAGTGCATATAATATTTTCCCATGATGGCCATGGGGGATAATACTCCGGGAGTCCAGTACTGGTTGGGTACTATCCAGCCTTTACGACCAAATCCGTTGAACAGAAAAGCGTCCAGAATTTTTTTACCTTTTTCTCTGCTGAGACGCCTGGCCAGTTTTCTGGGGCCTTCCTCAAGGTTCAATATACCCTTTCTTTCAATCATGGAATCAAGCAGACTCATAGCCATTTCAGCATTATGCATTGAATCTGTCACCACAGAAAATTCCTTGGGGGAGAAAACAGGATATCTGTTAATTCCCAGTTCTTCAGGAGTTAACAGGTTCTCTGAAATACATTCCATCAGCCAGCCCAGAACACCCCCTGCGGAGATTGCGTCAAAACCATACATATTGGCATGATTATTAAGTTTTTCAGCCGCACGTTGATCGAAAATGCCGATTAAAGGCCCCAATGTCTGATAAGGTTCATAGTCCTTTTTATATTCACCTCGCATTTTTTTGCAGACAGCCACGCAGGGCTCACCGCAGTTGTAATACTGCTTTGTTTTAATAGTTTCTTCATTAAACTGTTTCAGATAATGATCACGAACAAGTTTGTTATAGATGGATAGACGCTCATCCTCCTCCATATAAATGCTTTTATAATTAAAAAAAATCAGTCTGCTTCCAATAGTGGCAAAATTAACCCCAAATGTCCCTCCGGTATCAAATGCAGGCTCAAATCGGTATTTTGATGTCGCTTCAAAGTCTTTGGCAGTCATCTTTTTTTGATACTTGGCTTCAAACCATCCATCCGCCACCTTCCGATCCTGAAAATCATCATCGATAAAAGTGCCGCCATAAATAATAGCGCAAATACCATGCTCCCTGAACATTTTGGAACCGAAACCTCCCCTGCCAGCCCAGGTATCAACATGGGATAGCTTCTTCTTATTGACAGGGAAAGAGGCTATTGCTCCAAAATCAGTTGCTTCTGAAGCAGGCCCTGTTACCAGGACGCGCGGATCATTTTCATATCTATCCTGAAAAATATTGAGTGCGTGCTCTGTCAAGGAAAATATCCCGCCTTCACCCTGCTTCCAGATTTTGTTTATATCCACTGGAACTATGTCTATGTGGATATCTTCGCCATGGGGTCTGTTAAGGCACAGCATAGAAGGAACGTTTGCTTTTCCAATCAGCGAGATCATATTGATTCCAAGATTATCGAAAACCAGGCCTGCTCCCCCCATGGATGAAATATAAAACCCTCCCCAGCATGGGGAAAAACCTGTAAAAATAAGTCTGTTTGAACCCGGAAGTATTGAACCGGCAAGAAGCCCTGCTCCTATATTAAGGCTGTTATATTTCCCGGAAAGGTGCAAACCCAGGTCAACAGGTCCAAAAAAATCCCCGATCCTGTACCGGAGAATTTTACTGAAGGATGTCTCACAATCCAGTAGCAGGACTTTTAAATAATCATACATGCGTATCCTCTTAAAAATTAAATTAAGATAAAATCATAGTTCTGAATTATATTTTTTTACTGACCATTATAAAGGAGGGAGCAAATAAATTTCAATATTGCATTAAGAAATTTTACAGTTTTTATTTTGAGATTGCCGATTAAGCTTACAATATGCCGGGGTGATTTTCTATTGACACACAATGCTGACTTCTATAAAATTTATGATTTCAAAGAAGACTTTTTATCAAAAAAATAATAGACGTAATTTTAGGATGCTACATTTTTATTTTTTTAAAACGATTAATACAAGATGATTTCATTTTTGTTCTGATCCAAATAAGCCTTAAAATTTTCTCCGCAGGTTTCCAGTAAAAAAATGTAACCGACCAGCCGGAGGATTATCTTCAGAATGACAATGAAACCTTTGCATGCCCCAATGGCTTCACCCAATATAATTTTAGTTCTTTTCCAGATTAGGTTATACAAGTCTACGCAGGTGAACTCTCTTTACACACCCGGAAGATGTTTTTTATAACTTTGATAAATTTGGCAACTTCTTCTCCTCCCATATTTACAATACCCATTTAAAGTTTGTAAATCAGATGAATATTCCTATTTTTTCGGTATTTTCGATCCTTTGGTCTACATAAGAACCGTATATAAAATACATAGTAAACCTTATGGATAGAAAATAATTAGGAAGGTATTTTTATTACCAAAAAAGTAATTGCAAGATTAAATATTTTATAAATCTCGAATGCTGTTTAGCTTTTCTGACTATGCCGGGAAGCGCAAAACATAAACCATATATAAACCATAAAAATTTTAAACTGTTGAGCTATTAGGGCAGGAGGAGAAAAATGAAACGAAGTCACTTAATTAGGGAGTATGCACTTTTTTGCATCATTATTATTTTAGGGGCTGTTTTTCTTGTTGGCTGCCTCAAAGGGGATACGGGGGATACCGGACCCGCCGGACCCACAGGAGCTACCGGACCTGCCGGACCTGCCGGTACGGACGCTGATGTAACCGCCACAGCCGAAACCTGCGCGGTATGTCATGGGGCAGGTAAAATAGCCGATATCGCAGCAGCCCACCCCGACCCCACGGGAAAGGATGTCACCATATCGAATATTGTCCTGACTAACGCTGGTGGAACCCCCACTGTATCTTTCCATGCGGCCACCGCCGACGGACCGGTCACTGATATTGTTCTTAACGATTTAAAATTCATGATCGCCGATCTTGTTCCGGCTGACACTGCCACAGCCGATTGGGGAACCTGGAGTTCTCCTTATTTCGAGCGTTGGGCTTATGAATCTCCCCCGAGCCAATACGGTACATATCCGCAAGGGACCTTAACGAACAATGGCAACGGTGACTACAGCTATGTCTTTGATACGAAGTTCACGGATGCCACGACTGAAGCGCCCGACTACAATCAGGCCCAGACCCAGAGATTTGCTATGTTTGTCGCCGGCCATAGCGACGGCAACGGCAATGCGGTTACCAACAATGCCGCCGGGTTCCTGGACTTTGTCACCCCGACAACCGGGGGAACTGTCACGACTTCTGTTTCCCAGCGCATGTTCGTTACGGCTGACGCCTGTATAAAATGCCACGGAGCACCGTTTCAACAGGCAGCCCATGCTTCGACATACCTCGAATACCAGGGCCTGTGTCCTCTGCCACAGCCCGCTGGGACACTATGGGGACGAAATGCAGGATGACAGCGCATATCTTTCAGTTTTCATACACAAAATTCATGCCGCCATGGCAATAAAGCAGATAAGCACAGGCGATGCCTTGTTCACGCACGAAGTACGTGGCCTGGGATTTGAAGGCGTCACTTATCCCCAGGACATCAAGAAATGCGTTGTCTGCCACAGCAACCCCAATAATCTCGCACTGGGAAGCGGCGACAAGCTCGATAACTGGATGGACCACCCGACCGCAGAAATATGCGGCAGCTGCCATACAAGTGTCAACTTTGCTACAGGTGCAAACCATCTTGGTGGAATCCAGACAAATGACACATGCGTCGTCTGCCACCCGGCTACAGGCGATGGTTATGGTAAGAGCGTTGCAGTGGCCCATGACACGACGCCTACCGGGATGAACATTCCGGAATACAAAGTGCATCTCACTATTACACCGCCGGCCAACGGCACCTATTATATTGCAGGTGAAAAGCCGAAGGTGAGTGTCACTCTGACAGATTATGCGACCGACACTGCTGTAGATTCCACGATTTACACCACAGCCCAGGATAACGCCGGCACCAGCGGCGGCGGTCTGGCTGTTGCCAGCCTTTATGTGTATGGACCCCGGGCCAAGTCCGTTCCGGTACTTGCCACGGGTACGGTTACCGATCCGAATTTCGACAGCACAACAGACACGCCCACCCAGGGCCACAGCCTGTTTACAGGTGGTACCGATACACTGGTCACCACGGACAGCACAGGCTTCGGCTATCAGCTGCTGGAGATCCCCGCAGGTATGACGGCCGGGACTTACATGGTGCGCGTAAGGATGGCCGATTACAGCCGTGTCAACGACAGCGATTATAAATTGGAATCTACTGCCTTCACCACGATCCAGATCGGTACGGCTACTGCATCACCGAAAGTAGCAGGGGATGCATGTATGGACTGCCATGGCACAGGAACTGCACCATTTCATGATGCACGTCATGCAGTGGTTTTCGACACCGATCAGTGCCTGTCATGCCATGATCAGTCCGGCAACCATGCTATACCCATTGCCAACCGGGTCCATGCCGTCCACAGTACCAATTCTGCTGGCGATCTCTATAACATAGAGGGCTCCGGAAGCCGCGACTGGGCGGATGTTACTTTTCCGCAGAACATTCAATCACCTGTGACGGGTCAGGTGGCTGACGATGGTATGCCCAGATGTGTGGGCTGCCACACCTCGACTGATACTACATACAAAACCAAGCCCTACATGATGCCGTGCGTCGGCTGCCATGCAGTTTCGGCGAACGCTGACATTGACCATATGCGCCAAAATGGAGGGCCTTTCTAAAGGATAGTTGATTGATCCGAAGATTTGAAAAAGCGGGCTCGAAAGGCCCGCTTTTTTTGGTCATCGCTTGCGATATTTCTATTGTCTGAAGTGCGTTTGGCAGTAGCCTGATACAGGGCATCCACCCATAGCATTTGTTGTAAGAGAACCGAATATGTTTATCAGATTGAGTATGAAAAGAACCATTCCGGCAGTGAGTGCGATACTGTTTTTTCTATTTTCGCAAATCTCCTGGTCGGGGAACTTTATCGGATCCCCCCATGACTTTCGAAAATATCCATGGAACCGCAGTGGAGAGATCTGCCTCCCCTGTCATGTGATGGAAGGGACAAAGACATTGCCCGCCCCGCTGTGGAGTCTTAACCTGTCCTCACAAACCTACATTATGTATGGTAAAACCTTCACGTCAACAGAGGGATCTGTGATGAACAGCCCGGCGGACGGGATATCTAAAAAGTGTCTTTCATGCCATGACGGGGTCATCGCACCTGATGCCTACGGCCCCACTACAGGTGGTCTTGCTTCTCGTTTCGTCAGGGGCTTTACGGACATTATCCCGAACAACAATCATCCGATTTCTTTTGTATACAATACCGCACTGGCATCAAAATACGGGGACCTCTATGATCCATCGACCAGGCCTTCAGGTATAGACAGCAACAGCGGGACTGTTAATAATCCGTCGACCAGGCCTTCAGGCGTAACCGACAGTAACGAGACTGTCAATAATCCGTCGAGCAAGCTTTCAGATATAGCCGGCAGCAGCGGGACTATTAACTCGGATATGCTTTTTTCAAACAGGATGGAATGCGCCTCCTGCCATGATGTTCACAATACCAAGGCCGTACCGGGAACGAAACTGCTGGTGAAAGACATTGCCGGATCAGCGCTTTGTTTGACATGTCATAATAAATAGAGCAGGTACATTCACTGAAACACGCGTATATGATTGGAGTTGTCATTTTAAAATGAAAAAAAGGATCTTTATTTTCTCCATACTGATCTTTTGTATGGGGTGCGCTTCTATTCCTCGAAAGCCGGCTATGCGGCCGGCACCCATATTTTATCCGGCGCTGCCGCAACGACCCAGGTTGCAGTTTTTGCGTTCAATATCAGGAGAGGGTGATCTGGGGAAAAAACAGAGTGTGCTTCATGAATTCATTTTCGGCAATGGTCATCATCAATTATTGGGAAAACCCTATGATGTAGCCGCCGCCAAGGGGAAGATATATGTCATGGACAGGCTGTATAAAAGAATTGTGATCATAGATCTAAGCAGCCGGACAATGTCGTTTCTAAACGATCACGGGAATGGGCGACTGGAAGACCCTGCCGGTATCTTTGTTTCACAGGAGGATATCAAGTATGTTGCAGATATGCAGAGAAAACAGGTGGTGGCATTTGATAAAAAGAACTGTTTTTTAAGAACCTACGGCAGCCAGGATATATTCAAAAAGCCTGTTGACGTAGCTGTTTACGGGAAGCGCCTGTATGTGGTTGATATAAATGAAGAGAAGCTGTTTATTATGGACAAAGAGACCGGCCAGGTGATCAAAACTGTTGGTGGAGAGGGTGATTTTTTCAAACCGTCCCATGTGGCCGTCGGCCCTTTGGGCAATGTTTTCGTTACCGATACGTTTCACTTTGAGATCAAGAAGTTTTCCCCTGACGGCAATTTCCTCGGCGCTATAGGGTCCCCTGGCGAACAAATCGGAGACTTTGCGAGACCTAAAGGGACGAGTGTAGACAAGAAAGGCCGCCTGTATGTAGTCGATGCCGCGTTTGAAAATGTTCAGATATTTAACGACCAAGACCAGATATTGCTCTTTTTCGGGGGGCCGGGGACCGGCCCGGGTCATCTCTATCTTCCGGCAGGAATTACAGTCGATTATGAGAATACAGCTTTTTTTCAGAAATTTGCGGATCCGAATTTTAAACTGGAGTATCTTGTTTACGTGACCAGTATGTTTGGCAAAAACATGCTGAATGTTTATGGCTTCGGACATTGGACCGGTATATCATTACCTGGAGAATAATACATTCTGCGTTGATTGATGCAGCATTCTTTTTTGAAACACCTAGAGGTATGGACGCTAATTAAATCAATGATTCTTATGTGGAATACTCGGACAGCCGTTATCATTTCTATTCTATCGTGGTTTGTTTTATATCTATCGGCACCACAGCTCTATGCTCAGGATGACCGTGGTTTTTTTATAGAACTGCCGAAACTTGAATTGGGCGGATACTACAGGCTGGTGGATGAAGAAAGGCAGACTCCTTACTTTAAAACAAAAACCAGGGACCTAAGGTTCCGCGAAAGTATGACCATCGAAACGAACGGATGGATTTATCACCCCGATTTAATGAATTTCCACCTTGCCGTTGAGCCCGAGTTGCAGCAGGAAATCTTTCGCCAAAATCAGGTCGAAACGACGCCGACCCGCACTTCCCACAGTTATACTTCACTACTGGCCTTTGACGCAGGGGCAACGCTGCTCAAACACAAACCCGTTTCACTAAATATCTTTGCCAATCGAAAAACAGGGCAAATCGACCTCACTGATGCTCAAGACTCCGACATCACAAGTGAAACATTAGGCACCCGACTGAATTTCAACAATCCTACACTGCCGGCATCCATTGCGGTGATACATCGCAAACTGGATCAGACCGGATTTTATCAATCCTATGAGAACCGGAATGAAGTGGATGTAAATATCCGACATAATGCACAAAAAAGTGTCACCCAACTGAACATGCTCTATAATAATTCAGACACGACCAACACTACATTCGAGGCCACTGATATCTCATCAAAGACAACGAGCACTGAACTCACCAATGCCTATTTTATTACAGATGACAACAGGGTCAGGCTCGACTCACAGATCTATAACATGCGGGCGGATTATAATGGTCAGGACCAAAATACCTGGATTGTGTCTGAAAATCTTTTTTGGTCCCACAGTAAAAATCTGCTGACCCGTTATCGTGCCGATTACAACCGGAACGAATTCGGCGGTTTTGTCAACGAAGAAACACGTCTCAGTGCCGCTTTAACCCATCACTACATGGACCGGTTGACGACTGATGCGGGCATTGCAGCCGCAATAAACAAATTTGACAGCGGCAGCGAAGATCTTTATAAATCGAATGTCGGCGTTCTTTACCATCAGCCCATTCCATGGGGCAGTGTCCAACTTGGTGCGGCATATAATTATGATTTGACAAATCGCAGTGGAACTCAAAAAATAGTTCCGGCTCAGGAGCAGTTTAACTTGTCAACCGGTTCTGAAACGCTTTTGAGTAAAGAAAACATTGACCTTGGGTCGATCGTGGTGACCGATATCACCGGGGTTACTGTTTATACCGAAAATATAGATTATCAGGTCGACATGGTCGGGCCTAATGTCAGTATCAGCCGCACCCTGATGGGCGCTATTGCGGACGGTCAGCAGGTAAATGTGCATTACAGCTACCAGATTAATTCCCCCTATGATGATTCGCGTTTCGGACAGAAATACCAACTCAGCCTGACAATGTGGTCTTTCCTGCATTTGGCCTATTCACTCTCCCGTATTGATCAGGATATTCTATCCGGGGAGCCGCCTATTGATCCCCTGCACGATACATCTCACGACGTGCGAATCGGTTTTGTCACAAAATGGTCGGACACGGAGTTCCTGTATAATCAGCAGGACCGGACCAACAGCAATTCAAGCAGGACCAGGAGCGTTACCCAGCGCATCTATTTCAGACCTTTAAGAAATTATTTTGTCAATTTGACAGGAAATATCGGAGATAGAGATTTTACGGATTTGAATGAAACTGAAAAGTTTTATTCCTTTGGAAGCAGGGTAGGCTGGACACCGACACCCTGGTGCAATCTAAGCCTGAATTATATTCGCAACAAAATTTCCTCGGACCGGAGGAACGAACTCGATACAGAGTTCGCTACAACTGCCCAATTGAGATATGGAGTCTGGACTGGCAGTATTTCCTACAGGCTTAGAGATCAGAATGATAAGCAAAATGGCAACAGCCTGTGGCGGCAGGAAGCGGTTATAAAGATAACCAGGCATTTCTGGTAGCCGTTCCAGCTGTTTTATCCTGTGGGAGGGTAACCAATCGCGCTTTAAAATATGACTATCAGAATCCGCCGATCGTTTGATATGCCTTACCGATATATCCTGCTCGCTGCCTTTATGGCAACTATTTTCATGGTTCTGAGCGGCTGTGCCGGTCATGCAGATCTATCCGGCATACGTCAGGATATCTTCTGGCCGAAACCGCCGGAGATCAGGCGAATAGAATTTGTCAAGGCTGTTTCAAAACCTGAGGATCTGAATATCCGCCCTGGTGTTTTTAAGCGATTGGTCAACTATGTGGTCGGGAAGGCTCCGGCATCCATTGTATCGCCCTATGGCATTGCCACGGACGATAAAGGCAGGCTTTTTGTCGTAGATACGGTTTTAAAACGGATTCATGTTTTCGACACAGAGGGAAATCAATATTTTTTCTTTCCTGCGGATAGAACGATGCTGGCCTCACCCGTTGGTATTGCCATTGACAGAAACGGCACCATCTATGTGACCGACTCAAAGAGGGCTGCTGTTTACATTTTTAAAGACAACGGCAAAACATTCGTTTCAACCATGGGCCTCGGCATTTTCAAACGTCCGACAGGAATAGCTGTCAATCCAAAGACATCGGAACTGCTTGTGGTTGATACATTGCAGTCTAAGGTCTTCAGATTTGATCTTTCAAACCGGTTACCTAAAGGATCATTCGGAACGAATGGCGCTGCAAATAGCCAGTTCCATTACCCGACGAATATTTCTGTGACATCTACCGGCAATATCATCGTATCCGATTCCTTGAATTTTAGAGTCCAGGTTTTTTCACCGGAGGGTCGTTTCATGTTTACCTTCGGGCGTATGGGTGATGTGCCTGGATCATTTTCCAGACCAAAGGGGGTGGCCACTGACAGCGACGGCAACATATATGTGGTGGACGGCCTTTTTGACAATGTTCAAATTTTCAATAAAAGGGGACACCTGCTGATGGTTTTCGGTGAACACGGCGCGGGATATGGAGATTTCTGGCTCCCCACCGGCATTTATATCGATAACAACGATCTGATTTACATATCGGATTCAAGCAACCGACGGGTGCAGATTTTCAAGTACCTGAAAGAAGATACTGTCAAATGATACCATTTAAAAGCAAATTGTATGGTGCTGTCCTGATCCTGTTTTTTTTCGCCACGTCCGCCCTGGGATCGGGTATTCTCCCTGAGAAAGATTACGCCAAATCCACGCCGGGCCTGGATATTCGCTCTACGAAGCACAATCTTTCCATAAGCGGCAAAGGCTCCATCCGTGCGTCAGCCGAGAGCCGAATCTGTATTTTCTGCCATATCCCCCATCAGAAAGGTTCGGCATCGCAATACCTCTGGAATAGGTCCGATCCTGCGAATCCTTATATCCCTTATTTATCTTCGACGTTGAAGGCGGATGTGGGGCAGCCCACGGGGTCTTCGCGATTGTGCCTTAGTTGCCATGACGGTACTATTGCCCTGGGCGCGATTGCTTCTTCATCGAAAGAAATACAGTTAAGGGACGACATCCGGTTAATGCCGGAAAACAGCGCATCCAATCTGGGCACGAACCTCTCCGATGACCATCCGATATCGTTTAAATATGACGAAATGCTTACTCTGGAGGACAGGCGGCTCAGGGAGCCATCCACTCTCCCCCCGCAAGTGAAGCTTGAAAACGGCCAGCTCCAGTGCACTGCCTGTCACGATCCCCATCATAATCCCTATGGTAATTTTCTGGTGATGGACAATACTGCTTCAGCCCTCTGCGTGACTTGCCATGATAAGACCAACTGGGTCAATTCATCCCATGCGCAGTCTACGGCACTGCTGGACAGAACCGGCGGGCTGTGGCCGAATACGGACTATGCAACAGTTGGTGAAAACGCCTGTGAAAACTGTCATACACCGCATGGGGCCGGAAGTAACGAGAGGCTGCTCATATTTAATTATGAAGAAGACAACTGCCTCGATTGCCATAACGGGAAGGTGGCACCCTCAGACATCGCTTTTGAGATTACAAAACCGTACAGTCATGCGGTTCAGGATTATACTGCTGTGCATGATCCAACAGAGGATTATTCGTCAGGGCATGTTACCAAACATGTTGAATGCAGCGACTGTCATAATCCTCACCAGGCAAATGGGACCCCGTATCCGGGTGGAGGTGTGGTTTCCGGTGCGAACATAGGGGTATCGGGTGTGTCTGCCTCGGGCCAGAAGGTAACCTCTGTGCATTATCTCTATGAAATATGCTTCAAATGCCATGGAGACGCCGATAACAATGTCATCACTACGCTGCCGGTTACCCGTAAGATCATTAATCTCAATACACGTTTCTCATTCGATCGGGCGAACCCCTCGTTTCATCCGGTGGAATCCCCGGGGAAAAATCCGGATGTTCCGAGCCTTCTGCCGCCCTATACTTCTTCCAGCATCATCAGATGTACTGACTGTCATGGCAACAGTGATCAATCAGGCCCCCCGGGGCCCCATGGCTCTGATTATCCATACATGTTAACCAACAGGTATATCACCGCTGATAATACACCTGAATCGCCCTCCAGCTATGCGCTGTGTTATAAATGCCACAGCCGATCCTCTCTGCTGGATACGGATATAAGCTTTCCGCACCGGCTGCATGTCGTGGATCAGAAAACGCCATGCTCCGCCTGTCATGACCCTCACGGGATAAGCGCCATGCAGGGTAATACCCTGAACAACAGCCATCTGATCAATTTCGATCTATCCATAGTAAGACCGAACAATACCGGAAGGGTTGAATATATGAGTCTGGGCAAATTTCGAGGTCAATGCTTTTTGACGTGCCACGGAAAACTTCATAGTCCCATAGATTACCCTGAGTAAAAGGCAGATTTAACTTTATCTTGATAAGGAGAGCCAAATGAAAAAATGCTATTGCCGCTTGTCATGGTATGTGTTGATAGTTCTGGTGCTTACGATTTTCATTGGTCTCCGCCAGGCTACCGTCCTGGCTGAAGAACAGCCCGCTAAGGCAACACCCGGAAAACATCAAAGCCCCTCGACAGAGCCGAAAGGCATTTCGAAGATGTTTGAAGGTACTGTGGTGGAGGTAGTCGATGCCGGCAGGCATATTTATGTTCGCGTCAAAACAGGAGAGGAGCTCGTCTGGATTGCCGTACCGGCTTTTGACGGAAAACCCGGAGAGAAGGTCCTTGTGCCTCCCGGTGTCCCTGTTGCAGATCTTCACAGCAAGAATCTGAACCGCACATTCAAAATGATTTATTTTGTAGGCAGTATCCGCAGGTTAGACAACAATGCAGCGAGCCAGGAAAATTCAAAGTTGCCGCACGGTCATCCCCCCATCAATGCACCGGCGAACCGGATGATACACCCCTCGATAAAAGATTTTACTACCGGACCTGCCGTAGATATCGGGAAAGTTAAAAAAGCAAAAGGCGGCAGGACAGTGTTTGAAATCATATCGGAAAGAAAAAAACTGGCCGGAAAAAACATACTGGTTCGGGCCAAAGTCACACGGTTCACTCCGAACATCATGGGGAGAAACTGGATTCATGTAAGCGACGGCAGCGGAAATCAGGGACAGAACGATCTGGTCGTGACAACAGGTGACAAAGCGCGTGTCGGCGATGTGATATTGATTCATGGTATTGTCTCGCTGGACCGGGACTTCGGTTTCGGCTTCAAATATCCGGTGATTATAGAGAATGCAAAGATCACTGTGGAGTAACGATTTAACAGGCAGTGTCCATTTTATCAGGTCAGTCAAAAGTGGATTTGACCTATTATTTCTCGCTGACCAGATGAAAATGTATATAGCCCACTAGTTGTTTGCCGGGGCCATTTGTGAAAAACCGATACTTGTATAAACCTTTCTTCTCGATGAGTTCGCGGGCAGTCAGGAAAATATCCATCAAATATGGCTCATCATCCGCAGAAATGTGCCCAATATTGAGGATGTCTTTTTTAGGAACCAGAACGTAATGAAACTTATGCACTCTATCCGGAATTTTCAACACGAAGGTTTTATCGGTCTCCAGAACTACGAAGGGTAACTTTTCCAGGTGTCCTGCAAAGGTCCTGATGCCGAGTGATCCGATTATGCCCAAAATATCCTTGGGATTCCAAGGTTTTCTGGCCGGCGGCAACTCCAGCTGTGTATTGGTTATTGGCCGATGGATAGCCGCCGCACCTAGTAATACACCTACCGCGAAGAAGATCAGGATAACGATTACCAGTTTGAATTTTTTCATTTAAACTCTGCCTTTCCAACGTTCTCGAGGCAATTATACTAATGCTAATTACTCCAGAGGTTACATAATTTCTCTATTCATTTAAGATATATGTATATCATGAATAAGAAAACTAATACATCCGCTTTTTAAGGAGTAATTGAATTAAAAAATCCGCACCCTTAAAGATGCGGATTTTTTAATAAATTCTCGGATACGAAAAGGCTTTATTGAATAGGCCTGATGTCATCGCAGTATCCCATGAGCCCCATTTCGGCTACATCGAGTCCGATCCTTTCTTCTTCCGATGAGACCCGGTTTCCCACCAGCTTGCCTATCAGGATAAAAGCTACTGCGCCTACCACAGCCACATACCCGATATTCACCAGCATACCGATGATCTCGGCAATTAACTGGCCTGGGTCACCGTAGAACAAGCCTCGTACTCCTCCGGCAATGCCGTTCAAACCATCACCATACACTCCGTTTGCGAACAGGCCCAGGGACAGCACCCCCCATGCGCCGTTTACGCCATGTACTGCAACTGCACCAACCGGGTCATCGATTTTGAGTTTACGTTCAATAAACATAGCGGCAATCACTACCAGGATACCTGCCACTGCACCTATCAGAACAGCAGCCCAGGCGGATACAAAGGCGCAGGGAGCCGTGATAGCCACCAATCCTGCCAGCATCCCGTTACAAAGCCAGGTGGTGTCCGGCTTGCCGAAACGCGATTTTACATACAGATAAGCGCTGAAAGATCCTGAAGCAGAGGCCAGCATTGTATTGGTGGCCACTACTGCCAACCGTGTGTCCATGCCCGATAGGGTGGAACCGGCGTTAAAACCGAACCAGCCGAAAGCCAGGATAAATGTACCTGTTACCACCTGGGGTATATTATGGGCAGGTATCGCATTCACCTCCCCCTTCGGCCCGTATTTGCCCTGCCTGGGTCCGAGAATCTTCGCCAGGACAAAAGCGAGAACACCGCCTGTCATATGCACTACCGAACTGCCGGCAAAGTCCACATGGCCATGCCCCAGGCCGAAGTTGGTTCCCAGAGCTGACAGCCACCCACCGCCCCATACCCAGTTAGCATAGATTGGGTATATAACCGTAGAAATCACAAAGCTGAAAAGAACAAAAGATGTGAATTTCCACCGCTCTGCCAGTGCACCTGTAGGGATGGTGCAAGTCGTGTCCATAAACACCATCTGGAACAGAAACATCGTCGCAACAGCCGGTGTGAACAGGGTCAGTCCCTGCAGGAAGAATCCTTTCATTCCGAACAAACCAAATGTTTTACCCCACAGTGTAACTGCAAACTCGCTGTTTAGCATGTTTGCACCGCCAAAGGAACTCATCGCTCCCATGCCGCCCATCTGCAATGCAAAGCCCACAACCCAGAATCCTAAAACCCCGATAGCGTAGACCAGAAAGTTCATACCCATCGTATGGGCTACGTTCTTTCCGCGTGTAAGGCCTGTTTCCACCAATGCAAAACCCGGTTGCATGAACATTACCATAAAACCCGCAATCAACGTCCACATAATGTTGATAGCAGTCTGGGTTTCAGTCAGTTTTTGTAACAGCTCCGGAATAGTCGGCACGGCTGCCGCTGTTGGTCCACCAGCCCAGGCAACGCCAGCTCCTGCAAAGATAAAAAAGATCGCAAAAACAACTTTTTTCATAATTATCCTCCAGTATATTTTAAAAATTAAATTAAATCGCTTCGATGCCTGATTCTCCGGTGCGGACTCTGATAACCTCGTTTAGAGACGACACGAAGATCTTACCGTCTCCGATTAATCCTGTACTTGCGACTGCTTCGACAGTCCTGACAACCTGGCCTGCATCAGATGAATCGACCGCAATATCGATTTTGATTTTTGGTGCGAAGTCCACCCCTCCGCTATAAATCTCTTTGCGGCTATGCTGATGCATGAATCCTTTTATCTTTGTGACTGTCATTCACTTAACCCCGTTTTATCCAGGGCCTCTTTAACTTCATCCAGTTTAAACGGCTTGATAATGGTTTCTATTTTTTCATCTTCTGCTTGCCCCCTTGTTAAAATAATATCGCCTTTATTTTCATCATGCTGTTTTATAAGGCAAGCGTCATGCCAGAACGGAGAAAATCTATATATTCAGTATAACATACCTATATCATTATAAATATTAGTCAATATCATGCGTGGGGTCTTGAACAATAAAATGACAAATATGGCATTTTACGAATTTTTAAATACACTTTTGTTGTATATCTCTATTTTCACTTCAATTTTGTTATTTAGGATTGAATTACTATTCCGATTTGAAGTGCGCCCTAATAAACAGAATTATTCGAAAAATACCTGATTCACTGTATTTACCACTCAAACCTTTTAATGCGAAAATGCTCTATTGATTTGCCGGTGGGCTTGAGCCTGCCGCTTACAGGAGGATATATTAAATGAAACTTTTTTCACCCTTTCAACTGAAGAAAAAGATATTCAAGAATCGTATTTTTGTCTCTCCGATGTGCCAGTATTCCAGTGAAAACGGCATGCCTAACGACTGGCATCTTGTCCATCTCGGGAGCAGGGCCGTGGGAGGGGCTGCACTGGTCATGGTGGAAGCCACAGCAGTCTCGCCATTAGGCCGTATATCCCCATGGGACAGTGGCATCTGGTCAGATGAACATTCCCTGGGTTTCCGAAGGATCACGGAGTTTATCAAGGCTAATGGCTCCATCCCCGGGATACAACTTGCCCATGCAGGCCGAAAGGCCTCAACCGATGCACCATGGCGGGGAGACAGGCCATTATCGCAGGATGAAGGAGGATGGCAGGTAATTGCCCCCAGTCCCCTGCCCTTTAGCAAACATTCTCCAGTCCCGATAGAAATGACACAAAAAGACATGGAAGAGGTCTCTTCACAGTTTCGGGCGGCTGCGGAAAGGAGCCTGGAAGCCGGCTTTGAAGTATTGGAGATCCACATGGCCCACGGATACCTGCTTCACGAGTTTCTATCCCCAATTTCGAATCAACGGAAAGACGATTTTGGAGGCACACTGGAAAACCGTGAAAAATTTCCGTTGAAAGTGGCAAAAACTGTTCGTGAGGTCTGGCCGGACTCGCTTCCCCTGTTCGCCCGTTTATCCTGCACCGACTGGGTTGATGGTGGATGGGACATCGATCAGTCGATCCATCTCAGTAAACGGCTCAAGGATACAGGAGTGGATCTGATTGACTGCTCCAGCGGAGGTCTGGTGCCCGATGCAGTCATTCCTGCAGGGCCGGGCTTTCAGGTGCCCTTCTCTTCAGCGATCCGCAGCGGGGTCGAAATTCCCACTGGTACGGTCGGGATTATCACAGAGCCTGTCCAGGCTGAGCAGATCATTGCAACCGGTCAGGCAGATGCCGTATTAATGGCCCGTGAGTTTTTACGACATCCCTACTGGCCCCTGGATGCCGCAAACAAGCTTAATATTGATGTTCCATGGCCTGACCAGTATGGGAGGGCAAAAAGATAGAGATCAGCCGGATTCACTTATGTTACGCCATGCCAGGGAGGTCGAATTCCGGAGGGCAGAGATCAGAAGTCGGAAGTCAGAGGGCAGTGTAAAAGCAGGCTAAAGCTGTTTAGGCTTTAGCCTGGTAGACAATCGCAAAAGGGAATGCCAAAGACCGAAAGTCGGAACTCAATGCATCACCAGATTCACGAATTATATTGCAGTTGGTCGGCCGCACTTGTTAATAACATACTACTTTACTTAATTTTATAAGGAACGCCACAATGAACCGTCAATTCCTTTTCACAACAAAGATAGTGGGATCGTTGATTCTGTTATTGATGTCTTCCTCCGTTTGTATCGCTGAAACACTCATATGGGCGCCGCCGGAGCTTTCTGCACTCATCGACGAGGGGCTGGCCAATAACCGATCCATCAAGAGCATGGAAAAACAGATCGACGCTTTAAAAGAGCAGATATCGGTCGCCGGATCGCTTCCTGATCCGAAGATCGGTTTTTCACTTTTAAACCTGCCGGTTGACAGTTTTGCCTTTGATAAGCAGCCCATGACCCAGAAGCAGATTGCAATAGAACAGCAGATCCCCTGGCTTTCCAAGCTGGATCTCAAATCGAAAACTGTCGCGCTGAAGGTCAGCCAGAAGACCGCCGAGCTCAAGGCGGCCCGGCTTACCCTTGCGGCAAACATCGCCCAGGCATATTATGAACTCGGATATACAGCGAAAAGCCAGGAGATCAATGACCGGCTGATTAAACTGGTGACCGGAATCCGTCAGAACGTGGAAAACCGGTATGCCGTTGGAGAAGGCCTTCAACAGGATATCTTTCAGGTGGATGTGGAGCTGACCAAGCTTGCAGACGAAAAGGTCATGTTCCAAAACAAGCGGCGCACCATCGAAGACCGGATCAACAGCCTGTTGAACCGCGACGTCTACACAAGTATCGCTCCGCCTGCCAGTCTGCCGATTACACCGGTGGATCTTTCCACATCTAAACTGAACAAGGCCATCCTGTCCGGTAATCCGGACCTGGCAGCCCGGCTGGCGTTGATTGCAGAGGCCGAAACCCGGATCGAACTGGCTAAAAAGGAGTATTATCCGGACTTTGGTTTCAAAGTCGCATATGGCCAGCGGGACCGGCTCGAAACCGGGCAGAATGAGCCGGATTTCTTTTCAGCCGGCGTCACGGTTAGTGTGCCCCTATGGCATCGGAGAAAGCAGGACAAGGACCTGTCGTCAACGAAGCTCGCGCACCAGGCGGCCAAAGATGCCTATTATAATCTTGCGGTCAGCCTGCCGCACCAGGCAGATACCCTTTCAACTGAAATGACAGATGCAATAACGCGTTACAATCTGTATCAGGACAAATTAATTCCCCAGGCAAAGGAATGGGACCGTTCCGCCACCCAGGGATATCAGGTCAACAAGATCAACTTCAATACCATGATCGCCGCACGGACCCGGGTGCTGCAATTCGAACTGAAGGCCGAATGGTATCGCTTTACCTTCTTCAGTAAACGGGCGGGACTGGAGGCATTAATCGGGAAACCGCTTATAGCCGCCCCTTTGGATGAGAAGGAGAAAAATGATCATCAATCCGTTCAACCGACACAATAAATGATGGAAGGACCTTTACCATGATGAGCGAAACATCTCGAAAAAAAACAGGATTTCCTTTTCTTCTAATTATTTGCACAGTCATCATTACGCTGGTTATTGGCGGCGGGATTGCCTACTATCTCGGATATCTCGGCGGAAAAACAAAAGGCAGTATGACCGCGATGCAAATGGCTTCCACAAAAACCGGTGCGGAATCCGAATCACCGGAATCGGCCGGCAAAGGGAAAATCTTATACTGGCGCGCTCCCATGAATCCGATGGAAATTTATCACCATCCTGGTAAAAGCGCGATGGGAATGGATCTGGTACCGGTCTATGCAAATGATGTTGCCGGCGGCGCAAAAATCAAAATCAATCCGGTAATTGAGCAGGATACAGGCATCAGGACAGCAGCTGTTAAATACGGGCCCCTTGCCCACACCATACGTGCCTATGGCCGCATCACCTATGATGAAAAGCGTGTAACAATGATTCATCCCCGGTACAGCGGGTGGATCGAAAAGCTCTATGTCAATTTCACAGGCCAGATGGTTGCAAAAGGCACGCCCCTGTTCACCATTTATTCACCGGATCTGATTACCGTCCAGCAGGACTACCTGGCCGCATACCACAATTATCGGCGCAATCCGGACAATGCCAGGAAACAGACACTGGAGTCCGTCCGGGAGCGCCTGTATTATTACGATATAGAGGATCAGGACATCCGGGCAATCGAAAAAAAAGGTGCAGCGTTACACTCGCTCACTATCCGCTCCCCTTTTTCAGGTATAGTTACCAAGAAGGATGCCTTCGAGGGACGCTATATCAAACAAGACAGCATGGTTTATGAGCTTGCCGACCTGTCGCATGTCTGGCTGAATGCCCATATCTATCCATATGAACTGGCGGAAGTGAAAGAAGGGATGCCAGTGGAGATGACCCTCCCCTATCTGCCTGGAAAACGCTACTCCGGCAAAATTGCCTTTATCTACCCGTATCTGGGGCAGAAGACCCGTGACGTAGTGGCCAGGATAGACTTCGCCAATCCCGATCTTGCGTTGAAACCGGATATGTATGCCGACGTCTATATCAAGACCGGTGTCGGCCAGGAGGGTATTCAGATACCCAATGAAGCAGTCATCCGGACCGGATTGAGGGACCTTGTATTTCTGGTCCTGCCGGACCACACCTTTGCCGCGCAGGATGTGACCCTGGGCATGCCGCTTGACAACGGAATGATCCAGATCTTGAAGGGGCTTAACCCTGGCGAAACAGTAGTCACTTCCGGTGAATTCCTACTTGATTCAGAGTCTAATCTAAGGGAGGCGGTCCAGAAAATGACGGAAAACAAGAAAGGTGGTGCCATGGCGACATCCGGGACTGAAATGCCTGGAATGACAAAAATGCCCGGAATGCACAAAGCCGAATCCGGCGAGACAAAACAGCCAAACTCGCCGATGGATTCCTCCATGGATATGGGAAATACCGGCAAAAAATGAGCCTTGCTGTATCCAAAGCTATCATCCGATGATCAATATTGTAAAAAATCCAGATGAATAGGGACCGAAAATGATCGAGAAAATTATAGAGTTGTCCGTTAACAATAAGTTCATGGTAATCCTGATTACGATATTCGTGATCATCGGCGGGATACTTGCCCTAAATGCGATTCCACTGGACGCCATACCGGATTTGTCCGATGTCCAGGTAATCGTCTATACAGATTACCCCGGTCAGGGGCCGCAGATCGTGGAGGACCAGGTAACCTATCCACTTACCACCACCATGCTGAGCGTACCCTGACGCCAAGGTTGTCCGGGGATATTCATTTTTCGGCCTTTCCTTTGTCTATATCATTTTCAAGGACGGTACGGACCTGTACTGGGCCCGGTCCCGCGTTATGGAGTACCTGAACTCCGCGGCAAAAGATCTTCCGTCCGGTGTAACTCCGCGGATCGGACCCGATGCCACGGGTGTCGGCTGGATATATGAATACACTGTTCAGGACACAACCGGAAAGTACGATCTGGCCCAGCTCCGCAGCATACAGGACTGGTTCCTCCGCTTTGAGCTCACTACAGTGCCGGGGGTAGCGGAAGTTGCCAGCATCGGCGGATTTGTGAAACAGTACCAGGTTGAGGTGGATCCCAACAAACTGGCAGCCTATAACCTGTCGCTTGCAAAGATCAAACACGCAATCCAGCGGTCAAACAACGATGTGGGTGGCCGTCTTGTTGAGATGGGCGAAACCGAGTTCATGGTCCGTGGGCTGGGATATATCAAATCCATCAATGATCTTAAACAAACTTCTGTTGGGATCGACAAATACGGGACCCCTATTCTGCTGAAAGATGTTGCCAGTGTTCATCTCGGGCCTGACCTGCGACGCGGTGTACTCGACTGGAACGGCAAAGGAGATGCAGTGGGCGGCATCGTGGAGATGCGCTACGGTGAAAACGCGTTGAAGGTCATCGCCCTGGTCAAGGATAAGCTCAAAAGCATACAGAAATCGCTTCCCCCGGGCGTCGTAATCAAGGCGGGTTATGACCGGTCGGGTCTGATTGACCGGGCAATTAACACCCTTAAGTCCAAACTGATAGAGGAAATGACAGTAGTGGCCCTGATCTGCATACTATTTCTGCTTCATTTCAGGTCTGCCTTCGTGGCCCTGTTCACCATCCCGGTGGGTGTACTGATGGCCTTTGTCATTATGTACCCTTTAGGCATTAATGCCAACATCATGAGCCTGGGAGGCATTGCCCTTGCCATCGGCGTCATGGTGGACGCATCAGTTGTAATGGTAGAAAATGCGCACAAGCATCTCGAACGTGACGCCGGGAAAAAACCGTTCAAGCAGATAATACTTGAGGCCTCCAAGGAGGTAGGTCCAGCGCTCTTTTACAGCCTGCTGGTCATCACTGTCTCCTTTGTTCCGGTCTTTTCCCTCACAGGTCAGTCCGGGCGACTCTTCAAGCCGCTGGCATTTACCAAGACATTTGCCCTGGCATCATCTTCGCTTCTCGCCATAACCATCATCCCGGTACTCATGACCTTCTTCCTCCGGGAACATACCCTTGATCCGGAAATGTCTAAAAAGCGGAAACTCAGAATATGGATTATCGCGACCGCCGGACCGGTACTACTGGTTATTGCCGCGGGAATTGCCGGCATTACGCTTCCGGGCTGGAGCCTGGCTGCGGCAATCGCAATATCTATATTCGCCTTTATCTGCCTGATGCCGCAGCGTCTTCTGTCGGAAAATAAAAACCCGATCAACCGGTTATCTATACGCATCTATAGACCTGTCATCCGACAGGTACTGATATGGCGGAAAACCACCCTGCTGATAGCCCTTATCATCCTGGCGGTTACCATCTATCCGGCAAGGCATATAGGAAGCGAGTTCATGCCGCCGTTAAATGAGGGAAGCCTGTTGTACATGCCTACCACCCTGCCGGGTATCTCGATTACCGAGGCCAGGGCACTGCTCCAGCAGACGGATCGGATCATTGGGAGTTTCCCGGAAGTCAGGAGCGTTTTCGGCAAAGCCGGGCGGGCGGACACTGCCCTGGACCCGGCGCCGCTGTCGATGCTTGAAACCACCATCATGCTGTACCCGGAAGTGGTCTATCAAAAGATTCCGGTCAAACGGTTTTTTTCAGACTGGCCTGACTGGCTTAAAACCCCGCTTTCCTGGATATGGCCCACGGTCCGAAACGGAAAAATCCTTCATCAGTGGCAGAAAAAACATGTACACCGCTTCTTCTCCGGCTGGCCCCACTGGCTCAAGGCACCCTTTGCTAAGATCTGGCCTGAAGAACGGTATATTACCATCAGTGAATTATCAGACAAGATGGATGACGCCATCCATTTTCCCGGGCTGACCAATGCCTGGACCATGCCTATCAAAACCCGGATCGATATGCTGTCCACTGGCATCAAAACACCGATCGGAATCAAGCTCATGGGGCCGGATTTAAATGTGCTTTCCGATCTCGGTAAAAAAGTCGAAGCAGTCGTTCGGGATATTCCGGGAACGCGCTCCGTTTATGCAGATCGGGTCACAGGCGGCAATTATATGGACTTCAAGATAAACCGGCATGAAATCGCCCGATACAACCTGAGTGTTGGGGATGTGGAAGATGTCATCATGAGTGCCATCGGGGGGATGAGCATTACCGAAACCGTAGAGGGGCTGGAACGTTATCCTGTGAACCTGAGGTATCCCAGAGAGCTCAGGGACAATATCCAGCAGCTCAAACGGGTGCTGATCAGCACGCCCACCGGCGCCCAGGTTCCTCTGGGTGAACTGGCTGATTTGTCGATCCACAAGGGACCGGCGGCAATCAAGACTGAGAACGCGCAGAAATCCGCATGGATCTATGTTGATCTTTCGGGGGTAGATATCGGGACCTATGTCGCGCGGGCAAAAAAAATTGTAGACAGCAAGATCAATCTGCCGGTCGGCTATTCAATGGAATGGACGGGCCAGTACAAATACATGCAGGAGGCCCGAAGGACCCTGAATCTCATCGTCCCCATGACGCTGGTGCTCATCTTCGTCCTGCTTTTCGTTCATTTCAAAAATATAACCGAGGCGGGGATCGTGATGGCCAGCATCCCGTTTTCCCTTGTAGGAGGTATCTGGCTTTTGTATCTGCTGCACTACAACCTGTCAGTGGCAGTGGTCGTCGGATTCATTGCTCTTGCCGGTCTGGCGACGGAAACCGGCGTCGTCATGCTGGTTTATCTGGATGAAGCCTACTCACGGCGAAGCGAACATGACAAAATGAATACCGAAGAAGATTTGAACGCTTCAGTTATCGAAGGTGCGGTGGAACGTGTCCGCCCCATTATTATGACGGCCGCCACCATGCTGATCGGTCTGCTGCCGATCATGATCGGAACCGAAGCCGGCTCCCAGATAATGAAACGAATCGCCGCCCCCATGGTGGG
Source organism: uncultured delta proteobacterium (assembly GCA_963815145.1). Lineage (GTDB taxonomy): Bacteria > Desulfobacterota > DSM-4660 > Desulfatiglandales > HGW-15 > JAAZBV01. The sequence continues at coordinate 115,690 of CAWFFS010000016.1, read as the reverse complement.
TGGTCTCATCACATCAACAATCCTTACCCTTATACTGATTCCGGCAATCTATGATATCTGGAAACGACGGGGACTAAATCGGTAAGGATCTGGAGCCACCCTTGATTTATTTTTAAGGAATAATAAGTGTAAATGGTCAGATGTATGTAAAGGTAGACAATCATGCTGAACGTGCAAAGGAATTCCAAATCAAAGTATGCTGGAATTTTCCAATGTCAGTACCAGACCTCTACTTGTTACCTTAATCAGTTGAAAATATCTTGTAATGTCAAATGATTGAGTATAATATTACTCTTTTTTCTAGTTTATTAACATGAGGTTTTCGTCTTTTGAAAAAGGCATTAGATATAAAAACACAAGAAAGGATTGCTATACGGGAAATGATAAATTAACCTCGGGAGCTCTTTTTTTGATTTTTCCTGGTCAGCACGATACAATAATTTCAGAACATTTCAGATATGATAATAGAAAACGAATACGTAACGTTGCGTTCTTTTTTTCGAAAATTTAAAATACTAGCTGACAAATTGTACAAATCATGAAAATCGGCAAACCAAATTTCAGCATTAAAGCAAGACTCTTTACTCCTCTTCTTGTTTTGCTTATCCCAATGATCCTCATTCAGGCATATATCTCCTATAACCGGTTTACGATTAGACGATCTGAGGAACTTCAGGCAAATTTTGAGCTGGCCAGGGCAGTCGGGATTGCATTTCATAGCATGGTACAGGCTGTGTTAAGAGAGGAACTGGCAATTTCAGTCGCAGCTACAGCCTCTCCGCATCTGTCGAATCAGGATTTCACCAGGCTCCTTCGCCAGAGTGCCGAAGGGGATTCAGCAGTCAGTCGATTTTCCTGGATCGCACCGGATGGTCGAGTCCTTGCGTCCAGCAATCAGAAAATCATCGGCATTAACGTCTCGGACAGGCCCTATTTTAGAGCGATACTAGCTGGTCGTAACTGGACAATAAGTGACATTGTCACCTCCAAAGCGACCGGAGAAAAGGTTTTTACAATCTGCAGGGCTGCCCGGGACAGATACGGGAAATTTCTCGGAATGGTCGGTGCTACCTTTTTTCCGGATGGAATGGATAAAATTCTGTCCATTAAGCGGACCAAGGATGCATGGGTATATCTTTTTGATCATAACGGAATGAACGTGGACAGCTATCCCGCCAGTGCTAAAACCGAGCAGCGGTACTGGCTGAAGCTCTCCCCCTGGATAGAACCTGCAATTCGCGGTAAGGAGGTTTCAACCACCATCCTTTCCGCAATTAACGGCGAAAAAGAACTGATGGGTTTTGTTCCGATCCCTTCCATCGGGTGGGTAGCTGCGGCAGGTCAACATCAGAATGATGCCATGGGTGATTTTACAAATACCATGCTGACCCAGAGCTTGCTGTTTTTGTTCGTGGCATTGTCTGCGTTCATTACTGCGCTTGTGATCGCCCGCCAGGCTGCGGGGTCTATCAGAAGCCTCAGAGATCAGGTCCTGGCCCTGGGATGGGGAGGAATGAAGAACGCAGTGAATGTCTCCGGCCCTTCCGAGATCCTGGAACTCGCTGATGCCTTCAACAGGATGGCGGAAGACGTCCGAAGCCGGGAAAAAGCTTTGATGGAAAGCGAGAAACGTGCAAGCCAGACGGCGGCCGAGGCGAACGAAAGCAGAGCACGGCTCCAGGCGCTTTTCGATAGTGCTCCGCTGGAAATTTCCCTTTTCGATGCCGCCGGCACATTGGTGTACACTACACCCACCGGCTTACGGATGCATGGATTTGCCAGCCAGGACGATTTTCGCATGCGCCTCGATCGGCTGGAGGATGCATTGGAAGCCTATACTCTTGACGGGCGTCAGATCCCGTTTTCCGAATGGCCGTTTGCACGTTCGCTGCGTGGAGAGACAGTACAAGGCCTCGAGATGAAACTTCACAACCGTGTCACAGGACAGTCCTGGATAGGCCTCATCCATGCTACTCCGGTACTCGACAGAAGCGGCGCTGTCACTTCGGTTGTAATATTCAATCAGGATATCACATCCATAAAGGAGGCGGAAGCTGCCCTTTGGGATGCCAATGCTGCCAATGAGCGACATCTGGCTCAACTCAATACCCTGTTCAACCAACTGACTGAGGGCCTGATGATATTCGACTCTGAAGGCAGGATACTGGATATCAATCCTGCGGCCCGGGCAATCCTGGGCTTTGAAGACACTTCCCATCTTAAAAATCATTTCAGCCAATTAACGGAAACCTTCGAGCTTTTCACCCTGGAGGGCAAATCCCTTCCATATGAAGAGTGGCCTGTGAGTCGTATGCTACGGGGTGAAGCCTTTGAGTCCTATGAAGTGACAGTCCGAAGGAAAGACAACGGCAAGACATGGATCGGTTCTTACAGTGGAAATCCAGTCCGTAATCACGAAGGCAAATGCTGGTTGTCCATCCTGAGTCTGCGCGATGTCACTGAACAAAGACGGTTGGAGCAGGCTTTGACTGAAAGTGAAGACCTTTTCCACCAGGCATTCGACCTTGCGCCTATCGGGATGGTTCTTATTGCGCCTGACGGCCGCTTTGAACGGATAAATGCGGCCTATTGCAGGATTACAGGATACAGCGAAGAGGAATTATTACAACCTGATTTTGACTTCCAGCGGCTGACCCATCCCGAGGATCTGGAGCGGAACGTCCTGGGAGTAGGCAGCCTGGTGTCCGGAGAAATTCCTGCCTATTTTGTGGAAAAACGCTATATCCGCAAGGACGGGGGCATAGTTTGGGTTCAGGCAAGCGCCAGTCTGCGCCGCGACAAAAATGGACGCCCTTTCCAGATTGTGGGGCTTGCGGAGGATATAACGAGACGCAAAGAAGCAGAGGCAGCTCTTCAAAGAGCGCGGGATGAGCTGGAAGAAAGGGTGAGAGAGAGAACCGCAGAACTTGAGCGAAGAAACCGTGAACTCCAGGAGTTTACCTACGTGGCAGCCCATGATTTGACTGAGCCCCTGAGAAAGATCCAAACCTTCGGGTCTCTCCTTGAACAAAAAAGTGGAGAATCCCTGGGTGTTAAAGAGAAGGACTACATTTTTCGAATGTCAGGAGCCGCAAAACGGATGCAGGCGCTCCTCCGTGACCTGCTCAACTATTCACGACTTGAGAGAGATAGCTCAGACTTCGTGCCGGTAAGTATGAACAGTGTCCTGCAGGATACAGTGGATGACCTGGAAGTCACTATTCGTGAAACCGCGGCCCGCGTGGAAATCAGTGCCCTGCCAACCATACTGGGCGATGCGAATCAGCTGCGGCAGTTGTTTCAGAACCTGATCGCAAATGCTGTCAAGTATCGCCGCCCCGCGATTACGCCCAATATCAGGATCTACAGCGAAGAAAATAAAGATACTGTACACATTTTTGTGGAGGACAACGGGATCGGATTTGATGAAAAGTACATGGACAAGATCTTCCAGCCTTTCCAGCGCCTTCACAGTAACAAAGAATATACGGGGACTGGCATAGGCCTGGCTATTTGCAGAAAAATAGTCGAGAAACATGGAGGAACCATAACAGCGAAAAGTATCCCGGGAAAAGGTTCCAAGTTTTTGGTGACCCTGATCGCCAAAAGGAACCGGTGACAAAGGAGGCTAAACAAGTGAATAATAATATAATCCTAATGGCCGAAGACGACCCGGATGACAGATTTCTGATGGAGCAGGCACTCCTTGATATTGGGAATGATGTGGATTTGCGTTTCGTGGAAGATGGCGAAGAGTTGATGAACTACCTGATTCACTCAGAGGAATATACTGATGTCAAATTATCCCCAAGACCGGGGGTAATTTTTCTAGACCTGAACATGCCCAGAAAAGACGGCCGGGAAGCACTTAGGGAGATTAAGACAGATCCGGATTTAATGAAAATTCCAGTTATTATATGGACTACCTCAGAAGAGGCTGAAAATAAAATTTTCTGCATAGAGTCAGGAGCAGAGGCTTACGTGAGTAAACCGCCAGGCTATTCGGAGTTGGTAGATACTGTGAAGCAATTGATCGAGAGATACTGTGTTCCGGAATCGATTATTCCCAAAAAGGTAGTTTAGGGAGCAGGTTGCGTTTAATTTATAAAGGTGTAGGATTGTCCCCATGCTTTGCATTGTGTTTTTTATGTTTTTCATACTCCTTCTAACACTATTTATTCTTTTTCATTATAACCGGCATAAAAATATCCCAGGGAAATTCATTCGAAATGATTCTTACGTTAATATGTAGGCCGAACCCGAATTTTCACCCCTTTCCTCCTCCTCATATGCTCCGACAAACACCAAATCACCGTCTATAGCAACGCTGCCAAAAAAATCTTCTGCTTCACCATCAGAGGCATTCAGTTTAGCGGTTTCTGTAACAACAGCGCCCAGCCGGTTGCAGGTTTTTCAAAGATGTAGGCAGAACCTGCATGGATTCCTGAAGCGTTTTTACCCGTTATTGCCCCGACTATTGCAGTGTTGCCGCTAACATCAACAGTAGTTCAGTACAAATCATTCTCCATTGCATCAGAAATGATCAGTTTGCTGGTTTGTGTTGCATTGGCCCATCCCGAAGCCGGTTTTTCAAACAGGTAGGCGGAACCAGAATAAGTATTACTATTATCATAAGGAGTCCCGACAACTACAAGATCACCACTGATGGCGACGCTATAACCAAAATACTTGTATGTGTCATCGCTGGAAGCAACGCTGATGCCGTAACAGTCAGTTGATGAACCAGTAATTGAAGTAAATTTATTGAGTTCACTAAAGGTGATGGATGAGTCTGCACCATACATGGGAGAACAAAATAAAAAGGAAATAACTACAAATAATAGTCTATGCATTTCAAGCTCCTGGAATAAAGTTTCGCATCCTGTCAGGAAGTCATTAAGGGGCAGCCATTAAAATACAACTATAATGACAACATTATTAATTAATCTTGATTTTAAAAATATTGGAAGCATACAACCTGAGAAGAGGAGCAGTCGGTGAGGAAGCCGCATATACATTAACAGCAGCATTGATAGATTGTGTCTGAACATCACCCCCGGGCTTCTCAATATTTTTACAGTACACAGCGCGAGTTTGTTCTTCCTGGTGTTATACTATATGCTTCCTTCATTGCCAGAATATTCCACTTTGTATAGGGAAATGGATTATTCTTATAAAATTCCTTTTCAGCTTCTACATAGTTGACGACTATTTCAGCAAGTATGCAGATCTTCCAATCCTGGAATAGTATCCTTATTTCTTCTTCATCGAAATAATGATGCGGCACTCCGGATTCCAGTCCCTGATCCTGAACGAACGTATTCGGCTCGATCTGCCTGCCTTTATCATGATGGCCACTTTTGGTTGAAACCAGGGAAGCCATGAAAAGCCCTCTGTCGGATAAAGATCTGTAGATCATATCAACTGTGGATTTAATATTACCTATAGTATTATGGTGAAGCGCGTCCCAGCAAAAAACTCCATCAAAATCATTTTTTTGCCATGGATTTACACTCATGTCGCATACCGCGGTTTCGCAATGATATCTTTTTGTTTCAAGCAGTTTTTTAAGATTGTTTACACCTGTCGGAGATACATCGCTTGAATATACGGAATGCCCTATTTCAGCTATTGCTATGCTATTTCGACCGGCACCGCAGCAAAGATCCCAGATTGATAAAGGACGCTTTTCATAATGGGATTCAAGCCTTTTTACAAACTTAAGGACCTCTGTCTGGTGGAAATCCATTATGTTTTCTTTATCTTTAAATAATTCATCCCATGAAGGCATTTTTACAATCCTTTAATTTCTTTCCTGTTGTCATCGGACCATCATAACAATTTTCTTGATCTGTACATACTTTTAACTGTCCATCGAAATCTACAGGCGATTTTCGCAAAATAATTGCAGTATCAGTCAGTTAGATAATTTATTTTAAGAGATTTTCTAACTGTCCCATAAATTTATGGGACAGCAGGTTTGCCCTGCCCCACTCCTTTTAATGTCTCTTCCGTCTGATCTTGCTTAAGTCCAAATCCCAGTGATTATTGTACCTGGCGTATCAAACGGAATACCCTGAAGCTGTTCGCATCTCCTTTTATAACCCTCAATGTCATTAAAGTTTATACAGCTTCTTGATATTCATGGACTTCTTTTGCAATTTTTTCGGCATATTGATCTTCTGCAACATCAAGATCATAATCCATCTGAAGTCCCAGCCAAAATTGGGGTGACATATGAAAATATTTAGCCAGTCTCAAAGCTGTATCAGGAGTAATTCTTCGTTTACCCAATACAATTTCATTTATACGCCTTGCAGGAACCCGTATATCCAGGGCAATTTTATTTTGACTCAGCCCCATGGGTATAAGGAATTCCTCAAGCAGAATTTCTCCAGGGTGTACGGGGGAAATTTTATTAGTAGTCATAATTTATCTCCTTAATGATAATCAACTATTTCAACATCAAATGCATCTTGATCATTCCATTTGAAACAAATTCGCCATTGATCATTAATCCTGATACTATATTGCCCAGAGCGGTCTCCACTTAACAATTCAAGTTTATTGCCAGGGGGTATTTTCAGATCATTCAGAATATGTGCCCTATTTAGCATTCTCAGTTTTCTAAAAGCAATCCTCTGAATATCAGTAGGCAATTTCTTTGCAGATTCACGATTGAATATCTTATTTGTTTCTTTGCATTTGAACGACTTTATCATGTGGTATAGTATAACGCATAACGTTAAATGTAAAGGGTTAAACTAAGATTGCAAGTGAAAATGCGTAAGTCGGTATCTTTCTTCTCGTTCCCATGGTTCCCGTGGGAACGTCGTCTTCGGACGCTCTGCGTCACTTGTCAAATGTCTGCCTTTGACCTCTCAGCTAGGTCTAAACGGTAATTGAATACCTTCTATTAAAGAGTCTGCAATAAAAGATCCCGGCCGGGATATATTTTAAAGCATAATTACCTCATTCTACTATTTCCAATGCGCGAACAGACCTCATAAGCCAGGGCCAGAACAATATCCGGTGCAAGGAGTCCGGCAATGGATTTATCAAAAAGCATTTTCGATTCAGGCGGAAAGTCTTCATCTCCGTCCCAGAATAAAACAGCTACAGGAATACGCGGGGTTATATTAAAACGATATTAGGATATATCAGGTAATCATCGCCCCATATGGTAACAGTATAAAAATACTTTTCTACATCATAGGCACACAAGGCTCCACGGCATACTTCTACAGGGTTTCTATCAGCCAGTTCTCTGAAAAACTTTGGATCAATCCCGAATGACATTTTTTACATCTCCTTTAGGTTTTATGTTCAAGGGGGAGATCTCTTTCTTTAAAGGTCTGTATGAACGATCTCCTCCATTCATGGCTTTCTTTATGGGAACATTAAGACAGAATCGATTAAGGTATCAGCCTGCGAATCTCATCTGCGGTTGAAGGACGCACCAGACGCGCCACTTCTTCACCGTCATGCAGCAGAATCAATGTGGGCCACAGTTTGACATTGAATGCCCGGCCAAGGCGTTTACCTTTTCCATCGTATATCTTGATATGGCTTATCTCAGGGTAGTCACCCAGTACCTCCTGCAATGCAGGTTGTGCGTTCCGGCAGTATCCGCATCAGGGTGCGCCGAATTCCAGTACAGTATCACCGGTTAAGTCCCTGACCATTTCAGGATCAGGATCTTCTTCTGCATATTCCGGATTATAACCTTTGTGAATATTTTTCATTTTCTACCTGAATATTATTAAAGCAAAGGGCAACATGATGGTTTCCCTGTATTTGTATGCACTTTGTATTATTTTTATAGGAAAGAAAAACAATGGTTGTTCCCTTGCATGCGGTAGATACTGTTCGGGATGTCACATGATCATTGAGGCTGGTAGAAAGGACCATTTCCTTTACGTTTTTCAGCGATTTCAATGTCTTATTACTCACTTCATCAAAATCAAGCTCTTGCATAATTTTCATGATTGCACCTTTCCTCAGATTCTTTCCCATTTATCTGATTTTGAAAGTTTCTTTCTGGCCTCACGGCTTGCAAAAAATCCCGTGAAACCGCAATCCTCACAGGTTATAAGATTAAAACCTGACGGGTTTAAAAAAGTCCCCAGGCCAGGAAGAAAATTCGGACCATATCCCCCTGCTGCAGCCACGAATATGCTCCTGTACAGGTTGACTCCATTACATACAGGACACGAAGATAATTTACTCATAACCGATCCTCCCTATTAATCTATAGTTGCAGGCGATAACAGTAACCAGCATCTCCATTATTCACTATACTGTTTTTATACATATTTGGGGATTACGTAATTTCAATAACTTCTTATTATCACATAACAATTTCGGTTTTATTTTTCTATTTGGGGATTTTGCCAGCATTGGCATATTCCCCAAATAGGATTAATCATTCCGGTAAATAACCGATAAGTATGCAGGTTGAGTTAAGCAAAGCAACACAACAAATACGTTAAAAGGATGTTGGGTTATAACCCGATTTTTTTTAAAAATCTTAACAGCGTCATCGTTTACGTCATCCTTTAAATTCCCTACGTTATTTGATTATTCAAGGTAGTCCCTGTGCCCACCACTTATCAAATATCAAGACGCGACCCCAGTGCTTTCACTTTGGCCTGAATGGGTTAGGATTGAGTTTCAGCCTGGCGTTATATTCACCCTCTGAACTAGGCTTTCCGGTTACAGGGTGTTTAAAGTGAAAGGGATATATATATCCTGATGGATACTGAGTATCGAACTCCGCCCATTCATCAGGACTCAATTTCATGTTATCAGGATCAAAGGCGTCATCCGATGACGGTTCCGCCGAAGAAACTTCGGCAGTTGTTTCCTGTTTTGAAGGGTGGAAGGCATACAGCATCTGAAATGCAAGCGTATAGATCTTCCATACACCATCCTCTTTGATATATTCCATTTCATAAACAACATTCATATACATTGGATCTATCCGGTTGTTTAACGGTTTAAATGCCACAGTCCCGTCACCATACCACCTGCCCTTTGCAGTTTTTCCATCAGCAGCAACTGAGATATATGGAGTGTCCATCCTTACCTGATGCAAAAATGAAGGGGTCTTCTCCATCATTCTGCTGAAATATCTTTTTATACCTTCAGGCCCTTTATAGGTCCCTTCAACAAATGTTCCTGATACACCGGGGTCATTAGAAAAACAATCAATGACATCTTGTCCCATGGAGTTTTCGAGGTAATATGCATATGCCGCCTGGAGTTTCTTAATATCTTCAATGTCTTTTAATTCCTGAATTTCATTATCATTTTTACTCAGTTGTTCAGTAAGTTCACCAACCTGTTTCTCCAGAAATGCCAGCCTTGATTCCAGTGTTCCATTATTCATGATTTATCCTCTTTTTTTAAGTTTTATTAAATGGAGTAAATTGCTCATTATCAACTTATAATCTTATGGGCATCCCACTCTACTGGATAGACTGCCTCCAGGGCAATTGTCTTTTCACTTGTTTTGCCATTATCCGCAGTTATCCTGATTGTGTGCGGACCGACAGGCAACATGGAGCAATCAAGTATATAAGAAACTGAAGGAGCATTTACCCTGAACTTTTCTACATTGTCCAGGTAAATGACCATGGTTCGGACATTGCCGCTGGTCGCGGCTCTGACAATAACCCTCGCATTAATGCCATAGACGATTTTACTTACGATTGGAGGGGAGATGAGATTTATAACAGGAGGAGCGTCTTCGGCAAAGGCGGTAAAGGTTCCTGTTCCTAAAATCAGCATCAATATCATCAGAATTGTTAAAATAGCACTTTTTCGCATAATACTCCTCCTCTTAAATTCCAAATACAACAGTAGCAACTCATTTTAAGCCTGTACATATGGGCACACCCCCGATAGTACGATGTCTCAGGTTTGCGGTCCCCTTCCCCTTTTTTTCACACCTGTCTCCTCCTATTAAAATCAGCTTAAAATCGAAACAATGCCCATCTACATGACCTTTCACCATAGCTTTCCGGTATCAATTTTTAGCACTGAGTAATTTTTGCTCATCAGCATATTCAATTAGCCAGTCAGGTGCACCATTTTCTTTATCATCTTTTGAAAATTTATTCAGTTTCAATCCTTCCGCAAGCGGCTGTGGTATTAAAATCATAATAAATTAAATTTAAAAAAATCTATTCCGGTTTCTAACCGGAACCATTGGAACCACCTGCCAGGATTCGTTGGAACCAACCATCCGGACAGGGTTGGTTTTTTACCAGTATATCCAATCTGACCCCTTCTCTTTTTTCAACTGTGATCAGCTATATCAACTGTCCACTGAAATCTACAGGCTATTCCAGCAATTTGATTGCAGTATCAATTAGTTAGGCAATTTATTTCAAGATATCTTCTAACTGTCCCATAAATTTATGGGACAGCAGGTTTACCCTGCCCTATTCTTTCCAACGTCTCTCCTCCTGTTCCTGTTTAAGTCCAAATCCTATTGATTTTTGTCCCTGGCGTATCAAACTGAATGCCCTGAAGCTGTTCGCATCTCCTTTTAAAACCCTCAATGTCATTAAAGTTTATACAGCTTCTTGATATTCATGGACCTCTTTTGCAATTTTTTCGGCATATTGATCTTCTGCAACATCAAGATCATAATCCATCTGAAGTCCCAGCCAAAACCGGGGTGACATATGAAAATATTTAGCCAGTCTCAAAGCTGTATCAGGAGTAATTCTTCGTTTACCCAATACAATTTCATTGTTTTTTCTTCTCAAAATGAACAAGAGCTAATAGGAGATCTGACCCCTTTTACCGCCGCCGGAATCTTTGAGCCGAGCGTCATTCATGGTAAAACCTTTACGAATGTACTCATTTAATCGTTTTGTAGCCCATATCCTGAAACTGGTGGCAATGCGGGATTTTATGCGATACCCGAGGGAAATGATCATGTCGAGGTTATAAAAAGGAATTTCTCTTTCTACGTTTCTGCTGCCTTCTGTTTGAACCTGTCGGGATTTCCGACAGGTTGCCTCCTCGGTCAATTCACCTTCTTCAAAAATGTGTTTAATGTGTTCGACGATATTGGTTCGTGATGTTTGGTATAGTTCCGCCATTTGCTGTTGGCTTAACCACACATCCTCGTTTTCAAACCGGACTTTAATGTCAGTTTTCCCGTCGTCAGTTTTATAAAGGATGATTTCTGACTGGTTATTTTTTTCTTTCATTATTTCTAGTCCCTATATTCAAAGTAGCTAAAAATTCCCTCATAGGCGCATATACAATTTATTTCCAGCTTAATTGATATTTTCTTTTGCGGATATATTTGGATTATTCCCAATTTTTTGAATTATTAACCGTTGGTTCCGGGTAAATTTTTCTCCGACCCTTTTGTCTATATCAGTTACATTATCAGTAGATTTTCGATGAATTATTGCCGTGAACAGGCAGTTTTCCCGGTCATCAATGAATTCAATATTCGACCATTTCGCACATGCTGACTTGCCGCATTACTGATCAACTGGTTAATACGTCCGAGGTCTGAAACAGGTACTCCAAGAGCCTTTCCTTCATCCGATACACCAATCAGGATGATGCCGCCCTCACTGTTTTTTGAAAAGGCTACCATTTCAGCGGCCAGAGTATCGGCATTACGCATATCTGCCTTGAACTGGAGTCTTCTGTCTTCGCCTGTTTTAATGATTTTATTGAGTTCTGATTTTTTCATATCCTATTAGTCCGGCTTTTTGCAATACTCAATCAAGCTCCAATTCATTCTGAAGGTCTTCTATCCTTTTACGAATTTCATCAAGTTTATCTTTATCAAGGCAGCCTTTTTCCAATTGTATCTTTAAAGAGAGAAGTTCCATACTCTTCCTGTACTCCCCGCAATTTACTTTCATAATATCTCTTCCATTTAATGAACTTATATATTTAGCTTTTTCTCTGTTGCCCTGTTGAACAGCCTTTCATATGAATAATCATCTGGCAAAAGAAAATTTTCTATAATAAATGACAATCTGCGATTAATATCAGGGTGCATGCTGTTTTTAAAATCAAAGAAAGAGAACCTGTTAATTGTCATTCTTCTATTTTTTATAACTTTATATGATTGAATCAGTTCATACTTATCCAGGTACCTGTCCCTAATTCTCGAATCAAACGATAAGCGAATCAACCTAACAAATACGCTATATCAACCAGAAATAAAACCCCAATCCACCGGTAACCGGCAGCAGAACCATAAGGATCATAGATCCCAGGCAGCCTAAACCTTTTCTCTTCATCGCTAGCTCTTCCTGATGCGGATTGGCTTTTAGCCATTCAATATGACATGGTTCACAATAAAGTTTTGTAAAGCCGCTGTTCCACGCAGTTATTGTTCTTTTATCAAATTCTGTTAATTTATTGCATTTATAACAGTTAAATGATTTTTCCTTTGGCATTTTCTGACGATTTAAAAGAAAGAGTGCTATTACCGCAGGTATTCCATAATACCATGCCTGTTCAAACTGTCCTGATCGAAAATAAACAAGTCCGGCTGCTGCAAGAGAACAGATGCCGATAAATATTAAAAAGTAATCCAGTGCATCTCTTCGTGGCGGTTCAATAGTAACAGGCCGGGATTTTGATGCCGATGTGCCTGTTGAAATAACACCCTCGATCACAACATTTTTTGCTTTTTTTCTTTGACTGGAATCCGTGATCGACTCAAAAAGCACGACATCTCCGGTTTGCGGTCTTCTCCCCTTTGTTTTCACAGAAGAAATATGAAAAAATATTTTTTCAGCCCCGTCGTCCGGCTTAATAAAACCAAACCCTCTACCATCCTTCCACTGTTCAATAGTCCCTCTCATAAGTACCTTCCACCAGTTTTGTTTTTTTTATTACAACTGAGAATCACACATCATCAGATATCTCTGATTATTGAAATCAGCTTAAAATCAAATCAATGCGCCATCATACAAACATGAGCTAATAGGAGATCTGACCCCTTCTTAAAATCAAATCAATGCGCCATCATACAAACATGAGCTAATAGGAGATCTGACCCCTTCTCTGTTGTATCTATTTTTTTGGATGCAAGAATTGTTTTAAGATCTTTTGTAAGAGTGCTTTGGCTAGTTCTAGATCGCGATAGTTTATCAATAGAGATATTTGTTTTGATATATGCATATATGTAATTATCATCTTCTGTAAATCCATCCAGTATTAGTAATGGGCTTCGTTGGAAATCTTTTATTGTTCTTGCCCCATCCGGTGATGTATTAACCGCTTGACATACAATACCAATACCTTGTGCGCCGCTCTTTATTGCATTAATGTGTTCAAGACGTTCTGCAAAACCATTAGAATTGCGAGCGGGATTTTTCCAGTAGACTTGAACTCTTTTACCATTGCCATCATGATCAATCTGGTCATTCCACAGCCTCAAGAACACACGGTTTGTAATTGGATCGATTGCACCCCAAGACCAGCGAGGATTTTTTAAATTCGCGCCAAGAGTTTCCTGAAAAAACTGATTTATTCTCATTAATATACCTCTTCTTTATCCCTGACCGAAAGGCCGGTTCAACAGGCGCACAGCATGATCTTTGTTGAAACCGATTAAATCATTTGGTTACTAGAGGCACAATAATGGACCCCAGAGCAAGTAATGCTGTAATGATTATAGAGGCTATTGCTATCATTTTAGCCTCTTTTGCCGATTTTACTGAGTGTTCAAATTCTTTTAATCCCATATAGCCGAAAAGAGCTTCTGGTTTAAGGTGCCAGTCTTTAACTTCATGTAGATTAATGTCAATCGGTAAATCAGATTTAATAGAATATACTGACCCAGCAGCAGCCAAAAATTCTGAAACACCCATTCCCGAAGCATTAAGAGCATCTGATACAGTAAATTTTCTTTTCCCGATAGAAAAGCTAATTAATTTGATTATACGTTCTTGATAGAGATCTTTTGGTTCCATTTTCATTCCTTGATTTAACAGCGTGCTAACCGGCTTGGCAGTCGTTTTGCCAAGTCCGCGTTTATTAAAGTGTTATGCAATAATTTCCCTATTTAGTATTAACCTTCTAGCAAAAATATATACACGGTCTGGAATGTGTGCATTAGATATTTCATCAGTCGTATTAAATTTTGTAAATACCTCTTTTATTTTTCTTTTAAATCATCTGAAGCCTCCAAGGCAGAGAATAATGCCATTAAGAAGTCGATTTGGCAAAAATTTAGCCAGTGGATGTTGAGTGAGTGTTATATAAAATTATCCCCACATAAAACCGGTAAAACTATCACTATCCATAATTTGGATATCCTGCGACTGAGTATACTTCCTTCCGAACCAACCTTCATATTCAATAAATATTGGTATCGAACTATTATATTTCCAGAAGCCATTATCGTTGTCCATTGTTGTACCAAACGAACACCGGATACTTTCATTGTTGTGCAATATTTTAATTATTGTTTCAGGTTCAAAGCAAATGAGCCAACGTCTCCTATTTTCATCATCTGCATCGTTTCCTAATGCGTTGCTTATGACAGCTCGGTTAGTCCGCAAACAAATGTTTTTCGCAGGCAATGTCCCAGAATTCAACACGACTAAATCATACGCTATTAGCCCACTTTCTGCGCTATGGGTTTTTACCATCGCTGTAACTATTGGCCTAAACGATCTCCGCCAAAACAAGACCGAGAGGCCAAGTGAGATGATAGCCACTAATAAAGCTGATATTGCGATAATTGTATCCGTAGTAAATTTTATTTGATGATCGAAAAGACATATATCCATAGATTGGAATTCCTTTGCATAATCTTGGCGCTGCCTACGTCCAGTGCCAATATTCAGAGCGACGCAGTGGCCGTGAATGTTTTGATAACCAGCCTAACGAGCTTTTTGCCAGGTCCGTTTATTAAATGGTTGGGCTATTTTCAAATATAAAATGGACTTTCTAGCCATGACCTAATGATCATTCCCTCTGCAGTTTCAGCACTCCAGCGATATAGCGCATACGTAATATCAGTTGTTATTTCGTCCGATTTCCCGAAAAATATTCTTAAGAAAAAATCGAATAATGCTTTTTCAGAAGAAGACCATGGCCAATTGAAGTCTTTTTTATAATAAGGTTTATTAGTGATTTCCCATTGCTTATCAAATTTTAAAAGTTTACCACAGCAAGTTGCGTTCCACATTTCACGAAAAACGGCTTCTTTGGTGCAATGTGCGTAATTTGATAAAATTTCCTTTTCAATTGAAATTATTATTGCTTCAGTAAGAGTTGAAGCATTGTGGATGTAGGATTCATCTAAAGGTATTTTCCCTTTACTGTTTGGTCTACGAGCTTTTTCGCCAGATTTATGCTCATATATTTCATTCAACTTACCATTACTATGTACATATAAATCACGAGTTGCCTTAATTTCAATAAAAGACATTATCTGCTCTTCAGTTATGCCATGGAGCGGCGAAACCAATTTTTGCCATTCCGCTAAGTAGTCTTTAAATGAGCTATAAGATAATTCGTTCACTGCTACAGTGGATATACGTTTGATTGTAGGGATGAATGAACCAGATGCATTGAGGTCTTGAATAGATATCTGTCTTTTTCCTAATTTTGGTGGATATGATATAAAAATATCAGAGAGTACATCATTTAAAAGTATCTCGACAGCAGTCACTAAACCAGATAGCCTTGCACTTAACAATAATTCGGACAATTCAAAATCCAATGAGAGTGCAGTTGTTACTGAGTGGAGATTTGCCCAGCGACTGAGGACAGCCTTGGCATTATCAATGTAACCTTCAAAACGATTGACTAGTTTAGCGCGAAAGGCAATTGAATTTAGTATGTTTTTCATTTTTATTAGCCCAACAACAAGATATTTTAAAGATCCGGCTATCTGTAAAACATGGGACGCCCATTACTTTATAAGTTTGGAACAATGATCAATAAAAAGTTTTCAGTAAACAATACATACGAATTTATGGTTCAAGATTTAAAATTCAAAATTAAAAAAAACCTATGAATACAAGTTATGCCAAAGAAAAAAATAAATCGATAAGCCTTGTAAAGCAGTACGTCTTTATGCTGAAATGTTACGAAGGGTTATTTTTAAGACTTTTTTGTAATAAATTCAAGATTTATTATAGCCTATTGGACTGATAGACTGACGTCTTCGCTAAAGCTTCCGGCTTCGTACTACTATGCCGTGACAAGACGCCGGCCCGGGGAAGACTTATGGGGGAAACAAAAAAAACAGCCGGCTTCACTTATGTTACGCCGTGCCAGGGAGGTCAGATATCGGAAGTCGGAGGTCAGGAAAAACTAGGCTGAAGCGGTTTAGACTATAGGCTGTTAGGAAACCCTGGTGGCAATTCATATCACTTGCTTGCTTATTTCTGACCTAAAGGCATCGAATACAGCATTAGTAGCATTAACAAGTGGCTCCATGCGCTCAGGATGAAGATCCAGGGCATAGGCATGACTAAAATAATGACGAAATGCAAGGAAGTTAGTGAGTTGTAAGACCAGACTTTGAAAGGATATTATTGCTAACCCCCTCAAGCAAAAGATCACGATGCCAGGATGATCCACCCGGAAGAGATAAACCTTTTGCTTTAAAAACCTGTTTTAATATGTTTTCTACCCCATTATAAAAATTATGCAGCAGTGCAGCTACACCTGCAAGCTCAAGCTCTGAAAGTCTTGATAATTCATTTTTCGGGAATGCAGATAACGTGTTTTCTATGGCCTCATACTCGGCTTCGACGCGGAGGCGGTAATCAGGCATAGATTGGAACCCCTTCCTTGAGGACCAATTCTATAAATTTGCTTTTTCTGGAAAGGTCCACAACATCCACTGGCTTGGACAGGGAGTAGATCAATTCACCATAAAAGGCATAAAAATCTTTATCATCAATACCTTCCACTGCAATATCTATATCATGCTTTTCAGGGGTATCCTGAAGTGATGAACCGAATAATAATAAACGTGATACACGATATTTCCGTGAGATGGTTTCGATTGTCTTTTTATCTTTCTCGTCGATCATGTTGGGAATATATCATTTTAATATAAATATTTCCAGAAATTGCGTCTATAATTATTGGATACATTCCACTGATATAAATCCTGATTCACTGTTATTGATATGTTCTCCCATCATGCTTCAGCCATCCGCCTTCATGGCGTCCCTCCGGATCATGGTGTGTCCAGTGCACAACCCCGCCTTTGTCATTCCATTCGTATTCTCCATAGAAATCAATTTGATCCCCTTTTCTGAGTGAGTTGATTCTCGGAGCGATGTCA
Source organism: uncultured delta proteobacterium (assembly GCA_963815145.1). GTDB lineage: Bacteria > Desulfobacterota > DSM-4660 > Desulfatiglandales > HGW-15 > JAAZBV01. The sequence goes on along the minus strand of CAWFFS010000016.1, from coordinate 98,379 downwards.
ATGTTATGTGCAATCAAAAGAGTCTGGCCTGAGCCAAGCTTAATAATAAATTTTTGATGCCGGCTTCCTTCGTCATCATCAGGAAGAATCCTTATTACTCTGCCTGATCCTCTGACCTGGATACCGCTCTCTTCATTATTAAATGCATCCTTAAAAAGCTGGTCGCTTGTTGATATTCCGGAATTTGAAAGGGTGCTGCCGGGAGATTTATTGTTTGTATGCCGGGTTCCCGCATAAATCAAGCCCGCAATGATTAAGATGATAACAAAGTATTTTTTCATACTGTCTTTCTTATTGTCTGAAGACTATGTTTTATATAAAAGCCAATCATCCGGTTTCAAGATCCAATGACTTCTGACACCCTAAAATTTTATTTATACAGGAAAGGAATATCTCTGTGAATCAGGAAATCCCTGATTTTTTATAGAAATATTTATTTTTTCCGAAATCCGGTCGGTTGAAAGTCCGAAAGTATAGAATTCAGTATACAGAAATCAGCAATCAGTAGACTTAAAATAAACAGATTTCGAATTGCTCCTCGAAAATAACTAAATTTCATAAAGATCTCACTATACCTTTATCAAACATAAACAGCCTCTTCGTCTATCCTCTTTTTAAGAAAAGGATTCATATTTTCTCTGCGTCTGACAAGGTCGATTTTGCATCTGAACTCATCTTCAAGGTCCTGTTTAATCCCAATGAGATTGAACATATCAGGTTTCCCTAGAACAACAACAACATCTATATCACTGTCATCCTTAACCATACCCCGCGCGATCGACCCAAATATGCCGATACGAACAATATCATAGGCAGAACCTTTATATTTTTTAAATTTTCGTAATGATTCGAGGATGTCCGATTTCTGCAACATGATCATTTTCCTTAAAGTATCCAGTTTACGATTTGAAAGTATATTAAAGTTTTCCAAACAGGTCAAATCCCCGCTTGGCTCTTCCTGTATTCAATACCAATGTATAAACAGTTATAACTTATGGGATGTACTTCAATTTATCAATTCAGAATAGTTTTGATATTTTGAGGTATGTCCAATTCCATTATTTTACTGAAGCAAGTATAATTTTTCCAAAATCCAGGAAATCAGAACGCTTCATAAGGTCATAATCACCAAACCTTTTCAGCATTTCGACATATTCCGGTTCCACCAGGCTGATGGTAATCCTGCCGTTAAAAACCTTTGCGGGTACGCCGGTCACACCGGTAATTACAGACAGGTGATTATCTATCAGCATCTTTACCTGTTCAGGTCCGGTTGGCTTCTTGCCGTTTCCACATACGCAGAACAATCCTTTGATCTTGTCTTTCAGGACATCTTTATTTTTTGCCAGGTAATCCTGCAACTCCTGAGACACCTTTCCCATCCTGATTGAACCGCCGACCACGATAAAGTCATATCCCTTTGGATCAGGATTTTCGCGTACATCAAATACATCAGCTATGCCGCCTAATCCCTCAGATATCCATACCCCTGCATCACGGCTTGATCCACACCATGTGCTGTAGATAACTGCCCATTTTTTGTGTAAAACATGGGACGCCCATTACTTTATAAGTTTGGAACAATGATCAATAAATAGTTTTCAGTAAACAATACATACGAATTCATGGTTCAAGATTTAAAATTCAAAATTAAAAAAAACCTATGAATACAAGTTATGCCAAAGAAAAAAATAAATCGATAAGCCTTGTAAAGCAGTACGTCTTTATGCTGAAATGTTACGAAGGGTTATTTTTAAGACTTTTTTGGGGAAAGTTCAAGAAAGAAAAGATAGAGGTCGGATGTCGGAGATCAGAGGCCATGAAAACTAGAGGTCAGAGGGCGGTGATCAGATGTCAGTACAATTTACACCGCTATTTGGTGACGGTATTTTATTTATTAACATGCTATTCTAATTACATTATTTTGATTTTATTTTGTTATTTGGTGAATTTGGCAACATTGCCGGATCCACCAAATAGTAAATAATAAGCCCGGATTTAAACTTTATTGGCATCACTGCGGATCAGGTAATGACCTGGATCAGTAAGCATTCAGGAGAAAAGGCAGATCATGGCAGATAGTCAGGCAGCGTTAAGCTTTTCAACAATCCATTTGCGTATCAGAGCATCTTTATCAAGGCCATTTTGATGGGCTAATTTTTCGATGGATTCGAACTCATCCTGGTTCAGATGTATATTAATCTCCCTTCCTTTATTGAACACACGCCCTTTAACTTCTTCGAACGAGTCATCAAAATCTGTTATATCGTGTTCATCCCAAAAGCTGGCGAGTTCCTTTATGGAATCAGTGTTTGGTAGTTCATTTTTGGTCATCAATCTCTCCATTTTTTATATCGGCTTTTTTCTTTTGGTGTCATATCCCTGGCAGTCACAGGATACCCATTGCCATCTGGAAAATATAATATTAAACAAAATAAGTATCTCCCGGATATTGTTTGACCTAATATGTAATAAGCAGGATTTTCACCTTTACTTTTTGCTCTTAGAACCAATGATTCGCCAAAACATACTTCTTCCACTTCATGTGGATCTACATTGTGATTTGCAATATGCTCAATACGATCACTAGGCCATAGTATATCATTAATCATGGTCAGTTACCACTTTCGTTTTTCAAGCGGGATGAAAAATATATAAGAAAGTAATTCGTAGTCTGAAATGAAGCGATTGTTTATTTTTAAGACTTTTTTCGGGAAAATTCAAGAAATTAAAAGATAGAGGTCAGATGTCGCCCTGTTAAATAAGATTTTATAAAATCTTTCCTTCGGAATTTAACTGGATAAAAGGTCGGAGAGCAGGAAAAGCTCGAGATCAGATACCAGAGGTCGGAAATCAGAAAACCGATTACACTGCTATTTGGCGGCGGTGCTTTTTCAATAACATACTATTATAATTACGTAATTTTGGATTTATTTTGCTATTTAGCCTTTTGCCACGTTTGGCATAACACCAAATAGGGAATAATCAGCACGAATTTAAATTTTATTGATCTTCAACAGAATACCCGTGCACTAGAAAATGGACTTGGATCAGAGGGCAATCAGTAAGCATTCGGGAGAAAAGGCAGATCATGGCATATAGTCAGGCAGCGTTAAGCTTTTCAACAATCCATTTGCGTAGCAGTGCATCTTTATTAAGGCCATTTTGACGGGCTCATTTTTCGATGGATTCAAACTCATCCTGGTTCAGGTGTATATTAATTTCCTTTCCTTTATTGAACACGCGCCCTTTAACTTCTTCGAACGAGTCCTCAAAATCTGTTATATCGTGTTCATCCCAAAAGCTGGTGAGTTCCTTTATGGAATCAGTGTTTAGACAAGAGTGATTTTCACTCAAATATTCTTTTGGGATTAGACAAGTGATATGTAATATTGTATTACTAATGGACCTGATGCTATGATCATAAAGTAATGCATCAGAAGGAGAATACCATGTTCTATGAACGAATATTCAGAGAATTAGCCGAGCAAAAGATCAGATATCTGGTTATCGGCGGAATAGCAGTGAATATTCATGGTTATTCCCGTGCTACAGGTGATCTGGATATTATGCTTTCCTTTGAAAAAGAAAACCTTGAAAGGTTTATTGAATTAATAGCCACCTTAGGATTTGTACCAAAAATACCAGTTAAAATTGAAGAATTAAAAGATCCTGAGAAGGTGGAAGCGTGGAAAAAAGAAAAACATCTAAAGGTCTTCTCAGTATACAACCCTCAAAATGAACTGGAACATATCGATATAATGGTTGAAAATTATATTGATTTTGGATCTGCGTACGACAATCGGGAAGTTGTTACTGCAAAGGGTATAGAAATTTCAGTCATTTCCATCGATGATCTGATAGAATTAAAGAGGATAGCAGGAAGGAAAAGGGATGAGATAGATATAAAGGCTTTGCAGAAAATTAAGGAGATAAAAAATGGCCAACAGTAAGGATAATACTGATGACTACTTTAATATTGAAGATCTAAAGGCTTATATGTCGCTATCCGCGGAAGAAAAACTTGTTTATCTTCAAGAGATAAACAGCTTTTTCGCAGAGGTTATGTCAGATGAACGGAAGAAAACCTGGGAAAAATTGAAACAGGAAGGTTGGTAATTGAAATTATATACCTATCAAGAGAAGAATTGATTAAAATCATAATTTCATGGACGTTAACATTTACGCGGGAAGAGACGCACAATTATAATCAGCAGAACCAGCGTAACGAGCCCCAGTACCCCGTAAAGGCCCCACCCATTTTCACTGAAGAGAGAGTTTATCTTATCCTGCCAACCTTTCCCCTTAAATAACACTGTTTCACCCATATGGATCTTCTGAGGGACCCTGCTGAAAAGGTAATTCTGTATGATAGAAATATCATATGAGGCGGGAGCGGCCTGCGGATTTCCGCCTACTACCTCATATTTCCCTGCCTCTGATGCAATAAAAAACATGTCCTGGCCCTGGTAAACAGCATCTATTGATTCAGGTAAAACAGGCTGATTATCCCCATGATCAATAACAATACGCATTGAGTTCCTGTGGCGTGGCAGTTCATGTATCCCTATGTACAGGTAAGACTCTCTTTCACCGGTGCTGATCCATTCTCTTTTTGTCCATTTCTGCCAGCCTGTTTTCCCGGGTTCTTTATATTCTATATTAATCTCTCTTTTAAAGATCCCTTTCCCTGCAAGCATGATACCCGTAAACCGGTTTGATCCCCCCGGAAGTGAAAGGGGCATTATGGAGCGATTGGTTTTTTTCTCATATGCAAAGTCTTTCCTGATGCTGATTTTTCTTTTTTCTTTACTGCCAAAAAAGTATGGGATCTGTTCATTGTTCTTTACAATCCTTAACCCCTGCCGGTTATCCTCAAGCCCTGCCCTGTCACTCAGCATGAGCCTGTAATACCCTGGCTTATCAATCTGAAGGGGAGATTTCCATGTGTAGCCGTCACCAGTGAAAGGCCCTCCCTTGAGGCTGATACCACGGAGCATGTTGTCAGGCTGCCATAAGGGGTTTGTCCTGAGATCGATTATGTTTACCATCCGACTTGTTACTGCAGGATGTCCGGAAACAGTCTCCATGATCCTGTTACTTTTACCGAGCCCTGTCTTAAGGGTGTATGTGCCCTTTTGATCGGCAAAAAAGAGGAGGTGGGGCAGCCTCGCGTAGACCTTCACACCCTGTATCTCTCCGAAATAATCCGGAGAGTTGAGCTTTAAAACCATTCTTTCGTTTTTTGACGGTATGCCCAGGTCTATGGCAAGGGATCTGTTTTCATCAGCGGTAATGGAGTTTTCACCCCTCTTTATTTCCTGAAAGGCCTGTTCGCCCATTTTTATGGTCTCCCATCCCAGGCGCCACTTACCCTGAAAAACAGACCCGGTAGTAACCTGTACCATATCAACCCGGATACCCGAACCCGGCAGGGTTATTTTTATTTCAGCGGATCTGTCATCAAGGGTGTTATCTATTGCAGGCCTTATTATCTCCTCCGCATATCCATTTTGACTTAGTTCACCCTCTATCTCTACCCGCCCCGCAAAAACAGGTATCTTTTTAAATCCCCGGTCATACCCGCTGAAATATAATCTCATGCTGCGGTATTCGCCTTCAGGTATATTTACGGCTGTCTCCGCCTCGCCGGCGGTCTTAAAAAGGGCAATGTCCTCGGCGAGTGTTCTCCATCCTGCTAGGGTAAGGCCATGGATATCGACCTTACCGATATAGTTTTTATCCGGAATGCCTAAAAAAATCTTCCTTACGATGAAATTTTCAGGGATCAACCCTTCTCAGATCAGGCGTTTTTGATCATCCAGCTTTAATGAGGATGCCTCAAGGGTTATCCTCTGCACATCACCCTTTTCAGCCCAGAAGAGTTCAAACGGCCTGTTTTTACCATCAGGTCCAGTAAGGGTAAGATCAAGTGTATAATCGGCTGCTGATAAAGAGCCAGCGGTTAAATGAAGGCCGGGCAAAAGAACGGATTCAATCATGCCGGTTTCAGCAATATCCAGACGGCCCTCCTTGTACCACTCTTTGTTTTCACCTTGTATGCCCTCCTGCCCGGATGTTGCACCTGCGTGCAGGAAAGAGAGTATAAGTAACAGGCCAATGCCTTTTAGTAATTTATGCATCTTTACTCCTGCCGGATAGAAATCGTTGATAGAGATAGGAAACAAGGATCAGGACAAGGGCAAGGCCGATAAAGGATGCCACCCTGTATAACTGGCCCAATGACCAGAGGTCCTTGAAAAACACCTTTAATGCGGTAATAACAATGAGTATCAGTGAGGCCCATCTGACCCTGACAATATCCCGCCTAATGCCTGTTATAAGCATGCCTATCGAATAGAGAAGCCATCCCAGGCTGTATCCCAGCTGGTGCGAGAGGCTCCCGTATGTCATAAGGCTGAATGCCCTGCCCTTTATCCCGAATGCAGCAGCGATTTCTATATTCATGATACAGAAGGTGGTTATCGCAAGTGTCACACCCCAGAACTGCCCCGGGTTTATTGATGTGAAGGGCCAGCAGGATTTATCCTTTTTCACTGTCAGGTAGATGAGCATGATTACAGATGACAGATATAGCAGCATGGGCAGATTAAGGACCGGCAGCATGTCATTAAACTCCATTCTGAACATGAAGGGAATAGCGAGGGATTTTAAGATTCCCAGTATCACAAGGACAATCCCTGCCATCCTGAAGGGTCTGTCAAAAATCTTTTTCCAGAGCAGCATGCAGAGTCCGTAACCCATCCAGATAAAGGCATGTGATACTGCCATGACAGGGTTGCTGCTGCGAAACAGCATCAGGTTATGACCCGGGTTAAGCATCGTACCCAGTGTCTTTCCTGTGTATAATATCTCCCTCGCAGAAAAGATATCGGCTACAATAAGGTTTAGAAGTAAAAACCCGGTGCCCGCTGCAAGCCATAAAAAGTACTTATCTATCTCAATCTTCTTAAGTACTGATTCAGGGTATTTGCCGAGCCTTACCGCCCAGGCAAGAGAGGCCGCACAGGCGGCAACAGACAGGACTGCCGGGTTTAATATTTTCAGGCTGTCAGGAGCATTCATCTGATCGAGAGAAAATAATAAAACGATGAGCCCTGCCGGGGCCATAAAGATAGACACCCATCTTAAGCCCGGGTGTTCAACCCTTATGTTGAGCCATAGAAGGAGAGCGGCTTCAAATACGAGTGCAAGCCCGATCCAGCCGTGATCAAGGAGCATGACAGGTATGGTTGAGACGTAAAAAAGCAGTATACCTCCATGGAAGGCAAGTATCAGGTTCCTTTCAGACCTTCCCTCAAGCCCTTTGATAAGCCGGATAATGGCAGGCAGTTTAATAAATGCCAGCGCAAGGGGCACCCAGCCGGATAATGCCCGGTCCAGCAGGTGATCTGCCGCCACTATTATAAAGAGCCCCTGAAAGACCTCGAAGATTGCCCAGATCGTCCACAGTCTTTTCCATTTTTCGATAGAACTGAAAATGAAAAAGGGAATGATTACAGAGCACACGAAAAATGCCCCTGACCAGCACAGGGCATAAAGGTAAAGCTCCTGCCCGTTCACCGGGTTCAGTATCCATATGGCCTGTGCAAATACCGAAGACAGCAGGGCGACCATGGCAGGAGGTTCAGAATCAAGACGTCTTGCGATCGTAAGCATTAATGCCAGAAAACATAGAATGGTTGTCATCCCGGGGTGCGGGTTAATCGGTTCTTTGCTTATAAAGGATGCTGCAATCAGCAGAAAAATCCCCATGGCAGGGGTTGAAGTCATCCATTCCATGGCAGGTTTTTTCAGGTCTATTGATGACCCTGACGTGTCCGGCCCTATTTTAAACATTCCCCTCCATACAGGCAGCCTTTTGATGAGGACAAACACAAGAACGCACAGTATTGCCCCTGCAATGAATGTAAAACTGTAAAAGCCGTAACCTATAAAATATGAAGGGATGTTCATGATCCATATTACACCGCTGATAATGAACAGCAGGGCAAATATTCCGATCTGTATGAGCCCTCCAAAAATAATGGTGATAAATATACCAAGTGCCTGGAGCCCGAGGGTCATTGGCCAGAACCAGAAAGAGACTGCAGGGTCCCTGATAATCGCTGAAAGGCTCAGGCCTGCTACAGCAACAGGGAAGGTCCTGAACCATGAGATAAATTGCCTGTCAGGCCCGTATTTCATGATAAGAAGAACAGGGCCGAGGCCGCCTGCTATTCCGTAAATGAGATAAAGCAGAAATGACCACCCTGTCCCATGGGGATCAAACCTGAATAAAGACCATAAAATGGCAGCAATGAATGTAAGCACAGAATACGGGATAACGCAGGAATACCAGCGTCTGTTATTCCTTGCCAGAATAATCGCTCCTGACATGGCAGCTGCAAAGATGAGCATTGGTGCTGACCCATGGTATCTGATCATGGTGATAAGAGCAATCACAAGAAGGGCAAGATAGTGGGTAATGCCTGACCACAGCAGGCACTTGCTCTCTGCATCGTCCGGTTTCAACCACTCAAAAAATAGACTGAAAAGGGACATATTTGCTATCCATGTAATGGCGATGGTCATACCGGCTGGTTCCGGTGTGGCAAATAAGGATCCGATGGCGAGAGAGGCAATTGTTCCATCCGTAGCGACAAGCATTAGGAGAGGAGACTTGAGCCTGCGTGTCACCTGATAGAGCCCGATATTTACAATGGCGAGGTAGAGGAATAAGAGATAAAGGTTTGCTCCTCCTGTACTCACAAGGATCGGTGTGGCATATGCGCCGATTGCGCCCAGGACAGATACAGCAATACCCCTGTGATATATTGCAAGGACAAAGGCGGCAGCAGATATAATAATGAGAAAACCGAATCCGGCGTAATTTGATATGTAGTGGTAGTATAGTGTGGCGGCAAATATAATACTGTAAAGCACACCTATACCACCTGCGGCCAGCGTATGACGCATTATGTCGTATTTGCCGCGCTCAAATCTGCCTGATGCAATAATAAGTATCAGCCCTGTTATTGCACCTGTTACAAGACGTACTGTTGGCGGGATGAGATTCCTGTCAATGGAGTATTTTACAAAGAACCCTGCCCCTATAAAAAGTGCAATACCGCCTATCCATGCAAAAAGATTTGCGCCGGTGAACTGTTCCCAGTCCACATTCGCCCTGAACTGCCGCCATCTCTTTACAAGCTCATTTTCCCCGATGGGTGTTTGATGGGTCTCATGCTGAGGCTCCTCAGCAGGTTCAGCAGCATCATAATTCAAATTAGAAGCCTGATATACAGGCTCAACGGGAGGGAGCGGGGGAGGAAGTTCCTCGGCAGGCGGAGCTTCTGTTTTTGCCCCGGGCTCCTGTTCCGCATGGACTTCCTCTGATTTTTGTTCCTCAGCAACAGGAGGCGTCTCCGGGAATCCCGTCTCTTTATCAGGAGTGCTTCTACTGTATGTAAAACCGTCAAAAACATTATCACTCAGAAACTGGACCTTTTTTTCAAGGGCGTCCAGCCTTTTGAATATTTCGTTCATCTTACCTATCTTTATAAACAGTACAACGATACAGGCGAAAATCAAGAGCCAGAGTGTAACCATATATATCCTCTATATCCTCCATCATATGAAGCTATGGCACGTTAAATATTTAATGGTAAAACTGTAGAACCAAAGACCTGAGTATTATTTTATGAGTATTATTTTATTATCGAAATAACTGTTGCTTTTATTAAATAATATTTTCTAAATAGTGTCCATCCAGATTGATTTTTATAATGAACCTCTTTGTAGAGGTGTTAATTCAAGGGGTTGATTAAATGTTTTTGAATTGATGCGAATAGTCCTCTTTAGGACTTTTTCAGGGGAAATTCAAGAAATTATATTAGACAGATAGACTGACGTCTTCGCTAAAGCTTCCGGCTTCGTACTACTATGCCGTGACAAGACGCCGGCCCGGGGAAGGCTGGTAGGCTGTTAGGAAAAGCAAAAAAACAGCCGGCTTCACTTATGTTACACCGTGCCAAGGAAGTCAGAAGTCAGGAAAAACTAGAGATCAGATACCAGATGTCGGAAATCAGTAAACCGATTACACTGCTATTTGGCGGCGGTGCTTTTTCAATAACATACTATTATGATTACGTAATTTTGAATTTATTTTGCTATTTGGCGGATTTGCCGATATTGGCGTTTCCGCCAATAGGGACAAACCAGAGCCAAGTGAAATGCAAGTAGCCGCGAGTTACCTGGTTTTAATCAAAGACGGTTTTTTTTGACATAATCACTAACTCCCTTTATATTAATTTAGTAAGGAGGAATGCAGAAATGGATAATGACAGATACTTGTGGTTAGTAACCTCAAAACCGAATCCGGGCAGAGAAGAAGAATACAATAAATGGTATGATCAACATGTGGAGACGTTTTTCAAGTTCCCTGGCCTTAAGAAAGTGGTTAGAAATAAATGCTTTCAGTCGATGCAAAATCCTGATTCCTGTCCTCAATACGTGGTGGTTTATGAGTTTGATACCAAGGATGATCTGGAAGCATTCCTTACGAGCGATGCTGCGCAGGTAGCCAAAAAGCAATTCGAAGAAGAATGGAACGGGTTGGGAGAATTTTTATGGTCAGGCTGGTATGAGCCGGTTAAAAAACTTGAGAAGTGATTCAGTATGTGTAAAACCCGGACTTATTTGAAACGATTGCATCCCATATGTCGGTTATATCCAGTTTTCAATCATTAAACCTTTTACCCTTTTGAACTCCTTCACATTATTGGTAACAAGTGTAAGATTATGGGTAAGGGAAATGGAAGCAATCAACAGATCCATAGGCCCGATTGGAGCGCCTTTCTTTTGTAAAGAAGACCTTATCTCTGCGTAGTTTCTGCAGCATCTATCATCAAATGGTATCTGTTCAAAATGGTGAGTAAAAGCATCTACAATTGCCAGATTTTTATTTTTCGCCCTGCTTTTCTCTGCACCGAATAAAAGTTCAGCAACAGTTATTGAGCTGAGTTTTATATCTGCCGGTGAAAGGTTCTTCATCCTTGCTATGATTTTTTCCGAAGATCTATTGAGAAAGTAAATGCATGTGTTTGTGTCAAGAAGATATGGCATTAGCCTATTTCCTCTCTTTGATCAAAGGCATCAGAGGTATCAGAACCTTCGCGGATTTCTTTTATTATTTCATCCGGCCCTCTTTCGTCTTTCCAGCTTCCGGCAAGATCAAAAAAATCCTCGGGCCACTGGTCTTTAAGCGCCGTTTTAATAACATCGGCAATCCACTTTGATTTTGATTTGCCGGATGCTTTCACAGCCTTTTCAAGCCTTTCTGATAATTTATCCTCTATATAAACAGCCAGCTGTGTCATTTTTTGATCCCTCCTTAAAAATAATTACACATATACTTACACATATATTTTTAATTGTCAATTTTCAGAAGTAACAAAAGCGAGAAGCTGATGCGAAAAGGATCCTGGAATTTGAAACCAGGCAATAAGGTTGTTTCAGGAATTGACTTTCAGAAAACAGGACGTATACTTTTTATTAAAAATCAAACGGAATTTCCATGGAATATATAAAAGCAAGTGAACACATGCATTATGAAGGAGACTGTATCCGGCCGCCTCCGGAGGCCGACAGTATACTGCTCCAGGTAACGCTGGGATGTTCCCATAACAAATGCACATTCTGCAGTACATTTAAAAACAAGAGATTCAGGATAAAGGAAGATAAAACTATCCGGGGTGATATCCTCTTTGCCTCAAAATACATGAGACATCAGGAACGGCTCTTTCTCATGGATGGAGATGCCCTTATCATTCCCCAGAAGAAACTGGTATGGATACTTGAGATGATCCGCGAACATCTTCCCCGGGTTAAAGGTGTTGGTTCCTATGCCAATACAAAAAGTATCAGCATGAAATCTCCGGATGACCTGGTCGAACTCAGGAACCTGGGACTGGACATACTCTACCTGGGCGTCGAGTCAGGGGACGATCAGGTAAGGAAAAGGGTTAAGAAGGGTTCAAGCGCAAAGCAGTGTATTGAGATGGCAGGAAGGGTTAAGGAAGCCGGGATAAAGCTTGCAGCCCTTGTGCTCCTGGGAATCGGGGAAAAGGAAAGGTCTATGGAACATGCACGGGCCACCGGGAAAATCCTGAGTGCTATTGATCCCGATTTTGCCAGCGCCCTGACCCTGATACTGATTCCGGGCACTCCCCTTTATGAGGAATATGAGAAGGGTGAATTTGAGATGCCGGATAAAATGGGGATGCTCAGGGAGATGAGAGAAATTATAGAACACATGAATGTAAGCCACTGCCTTTTTTCATCCAGCCACGCTTCCAACTATCTTCCCATCAGGGCCATGTTTCCTGAAGGGAAACAGGAGGTGATTGACCGGATCGACTCCGCGTTGAGGAAGGAGATAGATCTAAAACCGGAATGGATGAGGGCCTTTTGAAAAAGCAGGCTGAAGCGGTTCAGGCTGAAGGCAATTAGGAAAAACTCAATACTGAAAGCTTCAGTCTGCCAGACTGCTTTTAAAATCATTTTCTATTGCAATGAGGTCTTTAAGATTTCCTAATCCGGCAACTTTTCTTCCTTTATGCACATAATACTCCCCAATAAGAGATCCTATCGGATAACCGCCTTTATTTTCCTTTGGTGGAGGAGGCATATTTTTAAAAAACTCTTCCGAATCAGGCATTTCATCCATTAATTCCCTTGCCCTTCCAATCGGCTGCATGGGAAAATCACCGAATGTTACTCCCCGGGTGCCATAATATTCCTTCATCTCCACGGGGAGTAATGATTCAGGGTCTTTTGATATTATTGAGATAACATGAACCCGATGCATGGCTTTTTTGTCTGCCGGCATTTCATCGAGAACTTTCACGACGTTGTCCAGGCTTTCTGCTCTTCCTTTTTTGCGATCATAATTATCATGGAATTTATCAATGCTTATGAATGTCATAAGCGGAATTTTTGATTCTTCCGCATACCGGTGAAGAAAGTCATGACACTTTGCGTAATCAACAAAATAGCTTCCGTTGGTATTATAGGTGGGATTGATATTCCCATCAGCAACTGCCAGCAGGACATCGATAAATTTAAGTTCTCCTTCTTCCCAGAGAGTTGGTTCTCCACCATTAATTACAAAGGAGAATCTCTCATTTTTAATGCTGTTGCAGTCAGCGATCACTCTCTGTATCTGATCCCAGGTCATACGATAACCGGGCTTAATGTCATGGTCCACAGAATCATCAACATACAGGTATCCGCAATGGGAACAACTGAAGTTACATTTATGCAGCAGGGTTACTCCCAATGTCCTGGTGGGTGCTTTCATGGTTACCATAAGATTCTTCCTTTCTTTATAATTGTCCTCATATGCCTGGCACCTTTACTGTTTTGGATAGGATGCCAGCTCGCCTTCCGGCATACCCCCTTCACTCAGGATAACACGCTTCTTGATGAGCCAGCGCCCGTCCTGCTTGACCAGTTCAGTTCGTTCTGTCCCGTACTCTGTAACCTTGGGAGGTGATGTCAGCAGATCGGATTCTATGCTGTGCCATAGCAGGGTTAAAACGGCTTTATCACCCTGTAAATCAATCTTCAGGTTCGAGTACATCATCTCTGACACACCCTTGGGTACTGCTCCCTCGGCTTTCGGAGCTTCTTCCCCGTTTCCCACACCGGCCTGGGCATACAGTGCCCTTATCTTGTCCGGGTTGTCAGCGATCAGGCCGTTGACCTCGAGCCTGCCGTCAGCAGTGAAAAAGGATGCGAAATCATGACTGGTGTTCCGCTCGAACTGCGAATAGTAATTGCTGATAAGATCCTCGATAGCCGCCCGGTCTGTCAGCGCTGTCAGTTCTGACGATGCGGGCGCTGTTGTTGGCGCATTGGAGCAGGCGGTCATAAACCCCAGAATGGCAAGAGCTGCCAGCAGTCCGAATTTTGATTTAATGGTGTGATTGCGAATGTTTATTTTTGTCATTTTTGTTCTCCTTTCAGATAATCATTTTTTTGAATTGCTATGGACCGAACTTTTAAGATTGTTAAGTTTCTCCTTCAATTCTTTATAATTCGGAAGAGACTCTACTTTATAGGTAATGTTTTTAAACCCCCAATCCAGGGCATCGCATATTATCTTCTGATTCTCAGGCGTCAGAGATAGAATTTCTTTTATAACCCTGTCGGGATCACAGGCATAAATCTCAGCAAACACATATGTGGGATATTCATCTGTTGAAGTCGACATACCGATTAATGTTTTTATGAACTCTTTCAATAAGGCCGTATCAGGATCAGCACAATATTCCTTTGGCAACGATCTCAGTATCCTTGAAACATTAGCCCTTTGAGTTTCAAGCAGTTTCCCCTTTTCGCCTGTTAATGCGCTGTCTCCGGATATGAACGCTTTTCTATACTCGTCGTTCAATTTCCGCAATTCCTGTAAAGCCGATATAGCCCTGTTGCTGAAATCGTTTGAAAAAACTGTGATCGGAAATATGTAAAAAACAACTGCAAAACAAAAAATTACACATGCTTTTATTTTCATATTGTTTCCCCTTTTCTTTTAATGGTTTAAATAATCGGAGAATAACAACAAAAACACTTCGTTAAAATAATACATAAGATAATGTTTTTAAAACACGCATTAAGGCAGTAATTCTTTGCGCATGAAATGTAACTTTTTATTTTTAGGATTAAGATGGAGAAAATGCAAGAAAAAATCTGAGGTCAGACGTCAGATATAAGTTATATAAAGACAAATTCTGGATACAGCTTTCAGCGTTAAGCTATCAGCAGTTAACTATTTTTTTTTAATGTCTTAAACTGACGGCTGAATGCTCAAAACTGATCGCTTCCATTCAAAAACAATAGTTTTTGGATGGACACTATTCAAAAATCATGTACAGTATGCGTCACCTGAACTTGCACAGGTGTGCTTCGACAGTGAAAATGAAAGGATTAAAATGACCGGAAGTCCTCTTAGCGCGCCAATGGATGTGATAATGAAAGTGATATAATGAAGCTTAAATTGAAAAAAAACTCTCCTGGATTTTATTACGGCTGGATAATAGTAGCAGTTTCTTTCCTGTCATTATTCTTTTCACTTGGCGTCCGTGTTTCATTCGGAGTGTATTATGTGTCAATACTGAATGAATTCGGGTGGACAAGGGCCGATACTGCAGGAGCATTCTCTCTTGCAATGTGCGTGCATGCCCTTATTTCGCCCCTGTCAGGATATCTCATTGACAGGTTCAATCCCAGAATATTTTTCCCGGCTGGTGCTGCTTTTCTGGCTGCGGGCCTGATAGCATGCAGCTTTATCAGCAACATATGGCATCTGTATCTGTTTTTTGGTGTTATTACAGCGATTGGTATAAATATGACCGGCTTTGCTCCTAATATGACTATAGTGCCAAGATGGTTTTTAAAAAAGAAGGGACTGGCAAATGGTATAGCCTTGTCCGGCATAGGTGCAGGCTCTTTTGTTGTGGCTACCGGCGTTGGTTATATTATAAAAGTGGCCGGATGGCGAAACGCGTTTTTAATAACAGCAGGAACTGTTTGTATTATTCTCATACCGGCGGCAGCATTTTTTTTAAGGCGGTCACCTGACGAGATCGGGTTATTACCCGATAATGTAAAACCATCGGCAAAAAAAAATACTTCCTCAGAAATAAACACGATAAAAAAAGAGGCTTTTAACAGCACAAAAAAAGTGTGGACTCTTGGTATGGCAGTTAAAACATCTCCATTCTGGTGGATTGTCCTGACAGGCGCATGCCATGGTTTTATGGTCAATATGATGATTGTTCACGAGGCTATTTATATTGTAGATTCAGGATTCAGCGTTTTGCTTGCTGCTTCCATACTGGGAATAACAAACGGACTCAGTTCTGTAGGGAATACGTTTTTCGGAGGAATGTCAGATCATATCGGCAGAAAGGTATCCCTGACAATAGGGGCATTTCTGGCCTTTTCAGGAATGATATTACTATTCTTTTTAAAAGCTCATCCTTCCAGCCTTTTACTTTATACATTTACTGTTCTTTACGGAATTGGACAGGGTTCATATACGGCCATATACGCGAGCAGCATGGCAGATCTTTTCGCAGGCCCTTCACTTGGTAAAATAATGGCGGTATTATCAGTAGGGTACGGTCTTGGTGGCGCATTGAGTTCCTATACAGGAGGCTACCTTTTTGATATTACCGGGAGTTATGTGATTCCTTTCATATGCCTCATGTTTGCTATCTGTCTGGGCTTGTTTGGCATATGGATGGCATCAACTGAAAAAGCGAGGCAGTAATTTTATGGACATCCCTTTCTCCATATGTTTTTATTACCCAATCCATAATTACAGGTAATATATCAATGCTGATTCCATTTATTCTTGAAAAAGCCTTAAGCCTCTACGCTGATAAAGAGGCTGTTGTCTGCGGAAATAACAGATTCACATACCGTGATTTTTATGAACGTGTTGCAGGGCTTTCGAATTTCTTTAATTCACAGGGTATACGGCCGGGAGACTGCATTGCTGTCCTTCATCATAACAGCCACGAATTTCTGGAGGCTTACTTTGCTTCCGGTGGGATTGGTGCGATACTCAATCCTTTGAATATCAGGCTATCTTCAAAAGAACTTGCTGTAATCCTGAATGACTCGGGCGCAAAGATACTCATAACATCGTCGAGGTTCTATGAAACAGTTAAGGAACTTAACGGCCTGGGATGCAGTATACAGAAAATACTGTGGACAGGGGATGATAAAAAGACTGATCTATTTGAATACTTTGTTTATGAAGACGTAATCAAAATAAAATATGACAGCATGCCGACTGTACCTGATTTGCCGGATACTGAGACTGCTCATCTCTATTATACCAGCGGCACAACCGGCAAACCAAAAGGAGTCATGCTCAGCCATAAAAATGTGTGCACGCATTCTCTTGCCGCTATTGCAGAGCTTCACCTCACGGACAGGGACCGCTGGATTCATGCCGCCCCTCTTTTTCATCTCGCTGACGCCTGGGCCGCTTTTGCAGTTACATGGGTGGGCGGAAAACATGTGCTCATACCTGATTTCAATCCGCCCGAAGTCCTTAATCTGATTGAGAAGGAGAAGATCACTATCACAAACATGATACCAACCATGCTTAACATGCTGGTTAATACAAAAGGCTCGGAAAATACCGACTTTTCAAGTTTGCGTGTGATACTGAGCGGAGGATCTTCTATTGCGCCTGATGTTGTGCGCCGCATTATGGATGTATTCGGCTGCGACTACATACAGACCTACGGGATGACAGAAACATGCCCATACCTCACTGTTTCAATACTCAAGGAAAATATAAGCAATCTCCCACCGGAAAAACAATTTTTTTACAAGGCACGTACCGGACGCCCCTTTCTCGGAGTGCTGCTTAAAGTTGTGCGCGATAACGGAACAGAAGTAGAACACAATGACAGGGAAGTTGGAGAAATAATCGTTAAGGGAGATATTGTCACTGCCGGGTACTGGAACCGGCCTCTGGAGACAGCGGCTGCAATAAAAAACGGATGGTTATATACCGGAGATCTGGCGGTTATTGACGGGGAAGGCTATGTTAATATTGTAGACCGGAAAAAAGATATGATAATCACGGGCGGAGAGAACGTGTACTCGGTTGAGGTCGAGAATGTCCTTTACTCGCATCCTGCAGTTCTTGAGGCAATGGTGATAGGGATTCCGGACCCCAAATGGGGTGAGGCAGTAAAAGGAGTTGTGGTACTCAAGGAAGGCTGTACTGCTGCAGAGGAAGAGATTATCTGCTACTGCAGGGAACATATAGCAGCATACAAAACACCAAAGGGTATTGATTTTATGACGGAACTCCCGCGGACCGGATCAGGCAAACTTTATAAAAAAGCGCTTAAAGATTTTTATAATAATAAAGGGTAAATGCAACATCTAACGGGATAGAAATTTTTCTATTGCATCCAGTGAATCATAACCGTAGTTTTTTGCCGTATTTCGAAGTATTTCTATAGAAAGATTCACATTATTATCAAATGCTTTCATCGTATCCTGAAGGCAGAGCTGTAAAGTGTTTTCGGAATATGTTAGCAATTCGCTTCGCAGATAATTTTCAATAGAGATAGTATGCTGCATATTTTCTACTGCGGTTGCCACAGGTCGACCCAGGGAAAATAGTTTTGGGTATTTCTTTGATGCATCAATGGACCACGCAAGGTTGTAATTTACAATTCTGCTTACGAGTTCGTCGATTCTTTCGGATACAGGGGGAAGCCGGTTTTTGATGTTTTCATATTCGTCAGGATAGGTAATCTCCATCATTCGAGCATACTTTATTGACATGAGGTTCACTTTGTTTCTGCCTGCAGATTCGAGGTCTGCCATATAACTTGTCAATGTATCGGTGCTCCATATTTCGGACTGAGCCCTTCTCATAACTAAAAATGTCTTTTTGTCGTCCTGACACGATGCCCGCCCATTGACACCTGCGACATTTGTAAACATATCCCATTCCAGGGCCAGCACTCTTTCAATTATTTCGTCTCTTTTCATCATATTTATTCCCACGGTGCCAGATTTTTAAGATATTCATCTTTGATCCTTTTCTGAACATGAGGTCCGTGATCAAGCAGAAAATCCGATGCCGAATCACTAAGCCGCTCTTCTCTCAGCTCATTTATAATCAGACTGCAGATGATTTCAATCTTATCAATATTATCAGAAAAATGAGTTGATGTTGAAATATTTTCGAATAACCGGTAAGTTTCCGCTCCCAGCACAGGAAGATCCCTGAGTCCCCTGTGCATCCACTTGTAGAAAGGTTTATACCTTCTGTTCATTAAATAGATCATGGATATGGCTGAATCTGTGAATTCAGCGAGTGCCATCTGTGCTGCTACAAATTCCTTTCTCTTTATGCTGCGTGCATAGTTGTACTGACCTGACTGTGCTATTTTCATACACCTTGCAGCCATCATTTTCAGTCGCAGATCTTCCGGATATCCATCTAATAACACATTTCGATATTCGGTGAATTTTCCGGCCGGATCACAGAATACTTCTCCGTTTGTTGCCAGCGAAAGATTGACTTCAGGAATGAGCCTCCATTCATGTATTGTTGAAGGCGGATGATCCAGGCCTGTGAACTTCTTATAAAAATTATTGATTTCAAAGACGCCGTCGCGGTCTTTGCCATATTGGCTCGTATTTACGCCATCAAACCCTAAAAATTTTTTTGGCAGTTTATAAATAAATTCCTGGAGTTTTATACCGAAGGCGAAATAGGCTGATGATGTTAACCAGATCATTACCCGGGGGCCAAAATCATGGTCACGTGATATTTCATCATCAAACCCATAGCATTCAGACCCGTCTCCAACAAGACCAAACGCCATTTTTTCTACATGGAAGGGAAGATATTTTTCTACCGCAGGCCTCAATATCTCTTCATAATATCTGCGGCTGATTTCCAGTCCTTTCATTGCCTTTACATCAGTCACTCAAAAGGTCTGCAATATTCCGGAGTTCGTTTTTTATTTCTTCGACAAGATCGGCAGGTTCAGCAGTCTCTGTTTTCGACATTTGTCTTTTGAGACGTTTTCTGGCGCCTTCAAGGGTAAGTTTTTCTTCGTAGAGAAGGCGCTTGATTTCCATTATCAGTTCGAGGTCTTTTTTCTGGTAGGTCCGCTGTTTTGAATCGGCCCTGTCAGGCCTTATCTGAGGGAACTCGCTTTCCCAGTACCTTAACACGTAGGGTTCCACACCGATAATGCGACTGACTTCACCAATTCGGAAGTAGCGCTTATCTTCAGGAATCTTCATTGTTACCCCTCGCTTAAAGTTCCACCTGTCTCTTCTCGAATACTGTTGATCGTCTTCTCATGAAGTTTATTTACGAGTTCACCATCAAGTGTTCTTTCATTTGACCTGTAGCAGACCCTGAAACTGATGGCCTTTTTTCCGGGCCCGAATTTATCCCCTTCAAAAATGGAGAACGCATCAACAGATTCAATCAGATCCCCACCAACTTTTCGAATTATACCCTGAATTGATAAACTTTCAACTTTTTTATCAACAATTATCGATATGTCTCTGATAACAGCAGGATATTTTCCAAAAGATCTGAATTCAAATCTGCTTGTGGAGATTGCTTCCAGTATTTTTTCAATATCCAGTTCAAAGGAATAAAGTGAACCTGTTTTCAGGTCGTAGCGTTCACACACATCAGCGCTGATTTTCCCCATGCTGCCGAGGACCGTGCCGTTAAAACAGATATTGCACGAAGCGTTTTTATCATATGCCTCGCTTATCTCCCTGCGTACATATTCCGCCCCTGCAAGCCCGAGGGAATCCAGAAGAACCTCAACAGCACCTTTAATATCATAGAAATCGACAGACCTGATTTCATTATGCCATTTTTTATAGTCATAATTGCCCGTCATGACGCCTGCGAGGGTTACCCTTTCATCGGGAAGTTCTTTTGAATCATCCCTGAGATAAATCTTGCCCCATTCAAAAAGTTTGAGATTGGGCTCACCATGGTAGATATTTTCCTTAACAGTTGACAGGAGTCCCGGGAGGAGAGAAGTCCTCATTACAGACTGCTCGGTTGTAAGAGGGTTCATGAGTTCAACAAATGATCTTATTGGACTGTCATCGCCCGCACCCAGCAGATTTGCCGTCTCAGGTGAAACAAAACTGAAGGTAATGATTTCAGTGAATCCTGTGCCTGCAAGTATATCGCAGGCCCTGTCATGCAATCCCAGTAAAGGCATTTCCGGTTTTTCCGAAGGTCTGATGGGCGGGTATGTTTCAGCTATATTGTCATAGCCATACATTCTGGCGACCTCTTCAACCAGGTCTATCTCTCTTTCTATATCGACCCTGTATGTTGGAGGTATTACCTGAAGCGTATCCGCATTCTTATCGACGACATTCATCTTGAGTGCTTCAAGGAATGATGTCATTTCCTGTTTTGTTATGGCGGCCCCGAGAAACTCATTTGTTTTACCCACCCTCAGGTTAATCTCGGGCGATTTATATTTTTCAGGATAAATATCTATTATCCCCCTGTTTACTGCCCCGCCTGAAAGTTCCATGGAAAGACTGAGTGCCCTCTTAAGGGCATAGATTACGCCTTCAATGTCTATACCTCTTTCAAAGCGATAGGATGCTTCACTTGAAATACCGATTGATTTTGCACCTCTCCTTATTGTAACAGGGTTGAAGTATGCGCTTTCAATGAGGATATTGGTGGTGCTGTCGGATATCTCGCTGTTTAAACCGCCCATTATCCCGGCGACACCTACAGGTTTTTCACCGTCACATATCATCAGGTGCTCTTTATTAAGCGTACGTTCCTGGCCGTCAAGGGTATGGAATTTTTCACCCTCCGCTGCCCTCGCCACTACTATCCTGTTTTCCTTCAACTGATCGTAATCAAATGTGTGGAGCGGCTGACCGGTTTCGAGGAGTACATAGTTAGAGATATCTACTATGTTATTTTTACTCCTGGTACCTGAAACATGGAGCCTGTAGCGCATCCAGAACGGCGAGGTTTCAAGTGTTACATTCCTGATCATGCCCGCTGCATACCT
The DNA here is from genome assembly GCA_963815145.1 of uncultured delta proteobacterium. Lineage (GTDB taxonomy): Bacteria > Desulfobacterota > DSM-4660 > Desulfatiglandales > HGW-15 > JAAZBV01. The sequence continues at coordinate 76,738 of CAWFFS010000016.1, read as the reverse complement.
GGGGCATCCTTTGGGGTCAACAACATTGACACTGGTTACTTCATCTATCGGCTCCCCTTCTTCCCTGTATTGCACCTCAGGCAACCGCAGCTTCTTACCTGTTAAAGCTGCTATTTCACGCGCGATACCTATGACAGAGGCGCAATCAGGCCTGTTTGGAGTAAGGCTTATATCAAGTGACCAGTCCTCAAGGTTGAGTGCATCTTTCAATCCGGTGCCCACTTCAAGGCGTTCAGGAAGTATCATTATTCCGCTGTGGTCGTCGGTGAGTCCAAGCTCATCTTCGGCACAAAGCATTCCGCCTGAGAACTCACCCCTGAGCTTGCTCTCTTTAATGGTAATACCATTCCGGAATTTTGCACCGGGAAGGGCCATAGGGGCAAGAACACCTTCTTTTACATTTGGTGCTCCGCATACTACCTGAACAGTGGTCTCCCCTGTGTCCACATTACATAAAGAGAGCCTGTCCGCCTTTGGGTGTTTAACAACAGACAGTACTTTGGCAACAATAACCTTTTCAGGAATACAGCCGATCCTTTCAAGCGCCTCTACTTCAAGGCCTGCCATGGTCAGGATATGGGCCAATTCCTGTGGAGTAATGTCAATATCTACATATTCTTTCAGCCAGTTTAAACTTAATTTCATTTGCCAGACTCAGTAAAAGTATCTTGTTAAAATTGTTTCAGGAAACGCATGTCATTTTTAAAAAGAAGCTGGATATCATCGATTCCGTACTTGAGCATGGTGATCCTTTCAATTCCAAGCCCAAAAGCGAAACCTGAATACACTTCAGGGTCATAATCTACAAAACCATAAACAGCTGGATCAACCATCCCGGAACCAAGTATCTCCTGCCATCCTGAATTCGAGCAGGTCCTGCAGCCCTTTCCCCTGCAGATTACACACTGTATATCTACTTCCGCACTTGGCTCTGTAAACGGGAAAAAGCTGGGCCTGAATCTGAGTTTGATATCGGAGCCGAACATCTGATGAACAAAACTGGTAAGAGTTCCTTTCAGGTCACCAAAGGTTACGCCCTTATCGACCAGGAGGCCTTCCACCTGGTGAAACATGGGGGTATGGGAGACATCCGAATCACTTCTGTATACTTTGCCTGGGGCAATGATACTTACAGGCGGCTTTTGTTTCTCCATCACGCGAACCTGCATCGGTGAAGTATGGGTCCTCAGCACCACATTTTCGGACACGTAGAAAGTATCCTGCATGTCTCTTGCAGGATGGTCCTTAGGAAAATTAAGGGCCTCGAAATTATAATAATCCAGTTCTATATTAGGGCCTTTAACTATGCTGTATCCCATCTTAACCAGTATGCGGCATATCTCGCTGTTTACCTGATCAATCGGGTGCAGATGACCTCTCAGCGGCGATCGCCCGGGAAGAGTAACATCTATAAATTCCTTTGCCCCTGATTCTTTTCCTTTTAATTCACTAAGGGACTTTTCCAGAAAGCTGACAATTTCATCCTTTACTTCATTTGCCAGTTTCCCGAACACAGGTCTTTCTTCTTTGGTAAGTGAGCCCAGATGTTTCATCAGAGATGTAATCTGTCCCTTTTTACCAAGGTACTCTATTCTGAATTTTTCAAGGGCATCAAGATTTTTAATAGACTTCAATTCACTGAGTGCCCGGTCTCGTATTTCAAGTAGCTTTTTTTTCATGATCATAATATTTTTAGGCCCGGTTTGTTTTTAAAACAAACGGGCCTAATAGATGGAATAGCAGTAAATATTCTATTAACGGCAGTTATTTTACCATTTCAGCGATTTTTGAAAATCCTGCGGGGTCACTTATGGCCATATCAGAAAGTACTTTTCTGTCCAGGTCTATACCGGCCTTATTCAGGCCACCCATAAACTCACTGTAAGAAAGGCCGTTTTCTCTTGCAGCCGCATTAATACGTATGATCCATAATTTTCTGAATTCACGCTTTTTATTTCTGCGGTCGCGGTAAGCATACTGTCTTGCACGGTCTACTGTTACGGCAGCAGTCCTGAACAGCTTGCTGTGACCGCCCCTGTAACCTTTTGCAGCCTTAAGAACTTTATTTCTCCGGCGTCTTGCTTTAAAACCTCTTTTTACTCTTGGCATTTGATGATCCTCTTCCTAATCTATAATAATGATGTTCTCTTATTTTATATTACAAATACTTTTAGTATCGTTATTTGAAAGGAATAAGTCTTTTTATTCTTCTAACGTCACTGGCATCAACCAGTCCTGATTTTCTCAGATTCCTTTTTCGCTTGGTTGTCTTCTTTGTAAGGATGTGGCTGGTATATGCCTTATTCCTTATAACCTTACCTGTACCGGTGGTCCTGAATCTTTTTGATGCACCACGGTTTGTCTTCAATTTCGGCATTTAAAACCTCCCTGTGTACGTATGTCTATGAAAACCGTATCCGCGACGAAAAAATTAAATTCTTTTTTTCCCGCCGCGTCGGCATAATAAATAAAACCTGAAAAGTCAAAGGATTTTATTAAAATAAAGTCGAAATGACCAGACTTCAATATTGCAGTATAATATAATATGAATATTATCAGCTTGTTACGCCGTTTGCCCCGGGAATACGAAATATTATTTTGGCACAATAACCATTGTTGCGTTGCGGCCTTCTTTCTTTGCTTCCTGTTCAACAGAACCCAGTTCTTTTACTTCATCAGCTATCCTCTTTAAAAGCTCAATACCTGCTTCCTGATAGGCTAATTCACGTCCTCTGTACATGAGAGTCAATTTGACCCGATTCTTTTTTTCCAGGAACTTCAGTATGTTTTTTACTTTAGTATTCAGATCATGCTCATCAGTATGGGGCCTGAATTTTATCTCTTTAAGCTGAAAAGCCTTTGTTTTTTTCCTTGCTTCCTGTTCTTTTTTACTGGCTTCATATTTAAATTTGCCGTAATCCATTATCCTGCAAACAGGTGGATCGGCATTTGGCGCTACTTCCACAAGATCAAGGCCTTCCCTGGCGGCAACATCGAATGCATCCCTGAGGGGCATTATTCCAAGCTGATCACCGTTACTTGAAATCAGCCTTACCTGGCTGGCCCGGATCATTTCATTTACCCTTATATCATCAACTTTATTTGCTATAGCTGCTACCTCCTTTGTCTTTCTTCTTCTTTTAAATGTTTAACAATGTCGTCAGAAGTCATAAAGGCAAGGTTTTTACCATCTCTCAGCCTCGGTGTCACACCGCCCTGCTCTACTTCCTTGTCCCCTATTACAAGCATGTAGGGGATTTTCTGAATCTGGGCTTCCCTTACCTTTAAACCGAGTTTCTCATTTCTGAGATCCGCCTCTGCACGAATTCCCGCATCTTTAAGTGATTTCAAGAGATTCTCTGCATACTCATTATTCCTGTCTGTAACTGTGAGTATGCGGGCCTGGACCGGGGCTATCCATAGTGGAAAGGCACCGGCGTAGTGCTCAATTAAAACCCCTATGAACCTTTCTATAGAACCAAGAATGACGCGATGTATCATGACAGGCCGCTGTTTTTGTCCTTCCTGGTCCACAAACGTCAATTCAAATCTTTCCGGAAGGGTAAAATCGCATTGAACTGTTGCACACTGCCATTTTCTATCAAGCGCATCCTTGAGTTTGACATCTATCTTGGGCCCATAGAAGGCCCCATCACCTTCGTTTATATCATACCTGAGTGAAAGACCTTCCATTGCATTAATGAGCGCACTGGTTGCCCTCTCCCAGTCTTCATCAGAACCGATCGATTTTTCGGGTCTGGTACTTATTTCAAGTTCATATTCGAATTTGAATACATCCATTACATCTTTAATAAACTCGAGTACACCTTTGATTTCATTACCTAACTGATCAGGTGTGCAGATGATATGTGCATCATCCTGTGTAAATTCGCGCACCCTGGACAATCCGTGCAGGACGCCTGATCGCTCGTGTCTGTGGACCAGCCCGAGCTCAAAGTATCTCCTGGGAAGATCCCTGTAACTTCTGATCTTCGATTTATATATGAGCATATGAGACAGGCAATTCATAGGTTTTATTCCATAGGACTGATTGTCTATCTCGGTGAAGTACATATTTTCGCGGTAATTATCAAAATGCCCGGACCTTTGCCACAGGTCGGTCTTCAGGAGTTCAGGGCCTTTTACCATTTCATAGCCCCGCCCGAGATGCTCGTTTATCTCAAACTGCTCGATCAGGTGCCTGAGCATATATCCGTTTGGATGCCAGACGATCATTCCCGCACCTATCTCTTCGTAGGTACCAAACAGTTCAAGCTGTTTACCCAGCTTTACATGGTCTCTCTTCTTTGCCTCTTCAAGTTTCTGAAGATATGACCTGAGTATTTTCTTATCCGGGAAGGCTACGCCATAAATCCTGCTCAGCATTTGTCTTTTTTCATCACCGCGCCAGTAAGCACCCGCCACCTTTGTAAGCTTGAAGGCCCTTATCTTACCGGTTGACGAAATATGCGGCCCGCGGCACAAATCGGTAAAGCTGCCCTGGGTATAAAGGGATACATTTTCCGCATCAATATCTTCTATAATTTCAACCTTGTAATTTTCACCCTGTTTTTCGAAAAGATCTATGGCCTCCGACCTGGTCAGTTCTTCACGCCTGAAAGGGAGATCCTGTTTTATGATTTCATTCATTTTTTCTTCAATCAAAGGAAGATCATCATCCTTAAAGGGCCGCTCATAGTCGAAATCATAATAAAATCCATTTTCTATGGATGGTCCGATTGTTACCTTTACGCCGGGGAAAAGTTCTTTCACAGCCATCGCCATAACATGCGATGTACTGTGTCTCACTATGTCTACCCCTTCGTCGGTATTGACACTTACAGGCTCGATAGTCGCACTTATATTTATCTCATGGGAAAGATCGCATAACCGTTCATCCACCTTTACAGCGACTATATTCTCAATACCCTTTACACCGAGCTGTTTAAGAGCATCAAGGGCTGATATGCTGCCTTCAATATCCACTGGAGCTTTGTCTTTTAATTTTATTTCAATTCCCATTTTTCCGGCATAAATAAATAAGGCATCAAAAACAAGTAATCGAATGGTGAATGAAAACCGTTAAATTCATATTTTCTTCTTTTTAACCGCCAGCTTTTTCAGATTAATCATAAAGGCGCTTAAAAAGTTCTTAAAAAATAGAATATAGTAACAGCAATAGTTTCCATTCCTTATCTCATTTACTTAATCTGATGCCTAACAAGTTTAATATATTTTTATATCTTTACTTAAGGCACTAACTTTTATAAAACGCTTTATTATACCTTTTATATTATTAAAATCAAGAAAATGATGTTAAAAAAAGTTTATATTTTTAGTAATATCCTTCTTTTTTTATATTTCAGGACTAATAACCGGATATTTTCTGAAAATCAAGGATATTTTAATTCTTTCGACTTTTAATACTAATGTTTTGAACAACAATATTAAAAATAAAGCAGGCAACATCGGATACTTTGAACCCATTGCATTGTTTAAATTGAGTATTTAATAACCGGTTCCATTATAGTTATAAACAATTATATATATTTTTTATTAGGTTGTAATATATTTTATTTGTCATTATTTAGCTGGCATATCTTTTGCTGGACAATGACTATACCTCAGCTAAAGGGCATGATAAATGGATCAAATATATATTGAAGCAGCAGAAAAAATTGCCGGCAGCAGGAATTGTATTGCTCTTACCGGTGCTGGTATTTCAGCAGAAAGCGGTATCCCCACTTTCAGGTCAAAAGGTGGATTGTGGAACAGTTATGATCCTTCAGTATATGCCTCAATTGAAACATTTAGAAAAGATCCCTCAAAATACTGGAGCATAAGGGGTGAATTCATCCGTGGTTATAATAATTATAACCCCAACGAAGGTCACCTGGCCCTTGCCAGGCTCGAAGAGTCGGGGTATCTGAAATGTATTATTACCCAGAATATAGATGGCCTCCACCGAAAAGCCGGTTCAAAAAATGTTTACGAAATCCATGGATCACTCAGAGAAATCTATTGTATTTCCTGTAAAAAGGAATACATTGCCCCGGATATTCCTCCGGGAGAACCACCTTTATGTTCCTGCGGTGGAACCTTAAAGCCAAATACCGTTTTATTTGGCGAACAACTGCCGGTGGATATTCTTAACGAGGCAGAACAGCAGGCCGGGGCATGTGATGCAATGCTTCTTATAGGAACCTCTGCAATAGTGTATCCTGCGGCCTATCTGCCTGTGATGGCAAAGAAAAATGGTGCAAAGATAATTGAAATCAATATTGAGAATTCATTTGGAGATTCCGATATAATAATAGAAGAAAAGGCAGGCACTGCACTGCCTGAACTGGAGAGACACATCAATATGCCGCGTAAACCCGATATTTAATAATTTTTTACATTTTTTTACATAAGATTTACAGTCTTTTACTTTTCTGCAAAAATCTTTTTACTTTTTTATTATTTAATAAATTATTCTAAAATTTGTTATTATAAAGAAAAGGAATAAACAAGATGAAGAATTCAAAAGGAAGATTAATAACGGGTATGAAAATATTTATACCGTTTATTATTCTTTCATTCTCAGCATGTGCTATGGTTGGCCCTGATTATAAACCTCCTGCAATCAAAATGCCTGATAAATGGCAGGCAAATTCATCTGAAAAGGTTTCGCCGGGTGAAGATAAATCGCATCTGGTAAACTGGTGGAAGTCATTTAATGATCCCATGCTTACGGATTTGATAAACAGGGCAGTTTCAAACAACCTCAGTGTAAAGGAAGCGGTTACAAGGCTTATAGAGGCAAGGCTTTACAGAGGCGTAGGCGGGGCGGACCTGTATCCTTCGGTTTCATCTTCAGCTTCAGCAACAAAAAGCCGTATATCCCATATTACTGTGGACAACTACCAGGTCGGCGTTGATTCAAGCTGGGAGATCGATCTTTTTGGCGGTATAAGACGATCTATCGAGGCCTATGACGCTAATATTGAGTCGGCTGATGCCTCTCTGAACGATACCATTATTTCTCTGATGGCAGAAGTGGCGCTGGATTATGTAAATATGCGGTCATACCAGGCACAACTGAGTATCACGCTTTCCAATCTGAAGACACAGGAAGAAACCCATGATATTGTGAACTGGCGTTATAAATCAGGACTTGTGACAGAACTTGACCTGAAGAGGTCGGAATCTACCCTGGAACAGACAAGGTCTCAGATTCCGAGCCTGCAGTCAAGGATCGATCAGTCACAGAACAGGATCGCGGTACTCCTCGGATTACATCCCGGTGTATTAAAACAGGAATTGTCCAAGGTTAAACCCGTCCCTGTTCTTACTGATATTATTAAAACAGGAATTCCGGCAGATTTGCTTCGACAGCGTCCTGATCTCAGGAAGGCCGAACGTGATCTGGCAGCACAGACGGCTAAGATAGGTGTGGCAGTATCAGATCTTTATCCTAAAATTACTCTTTCAGGCTCCATAAGGTACAGCGCTGATTCAACAGGTGATCTGTTTAGCAGCGACAGCCGTTCCAGCAGTATAGGGCCTTCGATATCCTGGCCGGTGTTCCGGGCAGGAGCAATAAAACAGAACGTGAAAATACAATCCAATATGGCAGATCGTTTTCTTCTGCAATATAAGGGCCTGGTCCTTTCGGCGATTGAAGAGGTCGAAAATGCCTTATCCTCCTGTCGTTATGAGGAAATAAGACATGAATCGCTTAAAAAAGCGACTGATTCCGCAGGCATTTCCCTTGAACTTTCACGTATGCAGTATTCATCAGGTCTTATTGATTTCCAGACACTTCTTGATGCCGAAAGAACACTTCTTTCATTACAGGACCAGCTTTCCCAGAGTGAAGCTCAGATAACAGTCAATTATATCACTCTTTACAAGTCCCTGGGCGGTGGGTGGACACCCGATTCAACAGATAAAAATTACGGAGTAAATTAACATGGATAAAACAGGAACCGAAAAAAGATTAGCAGAACACCTTGAATTGGACAGCAGCAATAGAAAAGGAAGCAGATTTAAAAAACTGATAATTATAGTTATTATTATAATTGCAGCATTAATTGGTCTGTTATTTTTTAGAGGCAAACAAACCGAATCTGTGGCAAAGTACAAAACAGAAAAGGTGACCCAGGGCGATCTTATCATAACTGTGAGTGCAACAGGAAGTCTTGAACCAAGAAACAAGGTGGATGTCGGAAGTGAATTATCTGGAATAGTCAAGACTGTTGATGTTGATTTCAATGATCACGTGACCAAGGGCGAGATACTGGCTACCATTGACCCGTCCAGGCTTGAGGCACAGGTGCAGCAATCAAAGGCGGCTCTTGAATCTGCAGACGCGAAGGTGCTTGATGCAAAAGCCACAGTTACACAGTCGCAAAACAACCTTAACAGATTGAAGAAGGTATGGGAATTAAGCGGGAAAAAGGTCCCGTCCCAGGACGATATGGACACAGCGGAAGCAACACTCCAACGGGCCGTTGCATCCCTGGCATCTGCCAAGGCCCAGGTCTCACAGGCAAAGGCGACCCTGGAAGTCAATGAAACGGATCTCGGCAAACTGATCATCAGGTCTCCGATAAACGGAATTGTCCTGAACAGGACTATTGAACCCGGCCAGACAGTAGCGGCTTCTTTCCAGGCTCCGGTACTTTTTACACTGGCAGAAGATCTCACAAAGATGCAGCTGAGTGTTGATATTGATGAAGCAGACGTGGGAAAGGTTAAAAAAGATCAGGATGCAACATTTACGGTAGATGCATACCCTGATAAGACCTTTAAGGCTAAAATATTACGGGTAAAGTATGGATCGAGTACAACAGAAGGTGTTGTCACATATGAAACACTCCTCATGGTCAATAACGAAGAACTTCTCCTGCGACCAGGTATGACAGCTACTGCCGAGATAATTGTAAACCGTATTAATAACGCGATTATCGTGCCCAATGCTGCTCTTCGCTACGAACCTCCCGAGATGAAAGATGAACAGGCCGCCAACTCTCCCAGAAGAAGTGGCGGGATTTTAGGCGGGATAATGGGTCCTCCGAGATTTCGTCGTGACATGAACAATCAACCAGAGAAAAAGGAAACGGGGGATACTAAAAAAATATGGATTTTAAAAGACAATCACCCTCAACCGGTTACTATCACAATCGGTCCCACGGATGGCAGCATGACCCAGGTGACAAGCGGAAACCTTAATCCGGGAGAAGAGATAATAACCGGTACGGCAGGACAATAAGAATGGAAGACCTAATTCCGAAATCGAATAAAAATGAATATCTGATAGAATTCCGTGGAGTTACCAAAAAATACGGAACAGGTACTGCGTCCATGACTGCACTCAAAGGAGTGGATTTCCAGATTAAAAATGGTGAGTTTGTGGCAGTAATGGGTCCAAGCGGGTCAGGAAAATCAACGTGTATGAATATACTGGGTTGCCTTGATACACCCACGAGCGGAGAATATCTCTTTGAGGGCGTGCGTATAGGCTCCCTCTCCAGACGGCAGCGGGCCTTACTGCGTCGCTATTACCTGGGATTTATCTTTCAGGGCTTTAATCTGCTTAACAGGACAACTGCCCTTGAAAATGTCGAACTTCCACTCTTTTACCGAGGAATTCATATTAAACAGCGAAGAGCAATGGCAAGAAAGGCACTCAATATTGTCGGCCTTTCAGGATGGGAGCGTCACACCCCTGGCGAATTATCAGGAGGACAACAGCAGAGGGTATCAATTGCAAGAGCTCTTGTATCCGAACCTGAGATATTACTTGCTGATGAGCCGACCGGAAATCTGGACACTGAAAGAAGTATAGAAATCATGGAACTTCTGACACGATTGAACAACGAAAGTAATATCACAATTGTAATGGTTACACATGAAAAAGAAATGGCTGCATTTGCAAAAAGGACCATAGGATTTCGCGATGGTTTGATTGATAATGACAGGCACAATGGAGGTAATTGCTAATGTGGTTTCAGATTATTCTCCTGGCCCTGAAGGAAATAAGACGCAATCTCATGCGGTCCTCACTTACCATACTGGGTGTGGTAATAGGAGTTGCCGCGGTTATAACCATGGTCACACTCGGAAGCGGTGCGACTGCAAAGGTAACCGATGACATATCCAAACTGGGAACAAACCTGCTGCAGATAAGACCCGGCCAGGGATTCAGGGGTCCGGGCGGTGCGAGGACAGATTCGCAGCCTTTTAAAGAAGCCGATGTTGAGGCAATAAAAAACCAAATAGATGGGCTCGCCGCAGTGGCTCCTGTTGACAGCGGCATGCTGCAGATAATCTACGGCAACCAGAACAGACTTACATCTGTCACAGGAAGTAACAATGACTATATAATCGCACAGAACTGGGTTATCGATATGGGCAGGAAATTTTCATACAGTGAATTAAATGCCGGAAAATCAGTGTGCATAATAGGGGCGACCGTAAAAAAAGACCTGTTTGGCGCCGAAAACCCTATTGGAATGACCATCCGTTTAAAGAAACTGGCTTTTAAAATAATTGGCGTATTCAAATCCAAGGGACAGTCAAATTTTGGAAGAGATCAGGACGATTTTTTACTTATACCTATAAAAACCTATCAGCGAAGGATAGCCGGCAATAGAGACATATCCTCAATCATGGTATCAGCCATGGATGGAGTCTCCACTGAGAAGGTAAAAAATGAGCTTGAGGCATTGTTAAAAGAGCGGAGACCCGGATCAAAGGGGCCTCAGGGAGATGATTTTCGCGTGATGGACATGAAGGAAATTGCATCCATGCTTACCAGCACAACAAGGGTCCTGACAGGTCTTCTTGGTGCGGTTGCGGCAGTGAGTCTGCTGGTCGGCGGAATAGGTATTATGAATATAATGCTCGTCTCTGTAACCGAAAGGACAAGAGAGATAGGGATCAGGCTGGCCATAGGCGCACTTGAAAATGAGGTTTTAAAGCAGTTTCTTCTTGAAGCCGTAGTGCTCTCCTCTTTCGGAGGTATAATAGGGATAACGATTGGGCTGACATCAGCAGCCGTTCTGGCAAAATTACTTGGTATACCCTTTGTTTTTAACGTCGGCATAGTATTACTTGCCTTTATGTTCTCGGCTGCAGTAGGGGTGATCTTCGGTTTTTTTCCCGCAAGAAAGGCTGCTCAACTTGACCCGATAGACGCACTCAGACATGAGTAATATATCATGGGTGCAGGGTTCAAGGCGTAAGGTACAAGGTTAAAAAAGATGGCTAATTCCGGGAAAACCCGGTATTTTCTCTTTGATAACCCTTCTGTTGAGTTCCGGACGCCAGGGCCAGATTCATCTTCAATAGTTCGGAAGGCATTCTGCCGGCTTTACTGTAGAATGCTTTCCGCCTTTTTCGGGATATCCGATCCATTTTTCAGTGAGAATTTAAAGGTCACTTCTATTAGTTTACATGTCGCTATATATATTGACCAGTGTAACAAGTTCTGCTAGTAACCGGTATAAATTTCAGAATACGCCAGTAGTAATCTTTTCATATCATGAATTAATGAGGAAGGTATGAGGGAAGATTTATCCAAAGAGGAAATGATCAGCAGAATCGAGAATCTTGAATCCGAATTATCCTTAATACATAAGACAGGGACCAGAATGAACTCTCTGTTCAATGCCATGAGTGAAGGCGTTTGTCTGCATGAAGTAATATATGACGCTACTAAAAAACCAGTTGATTACAGGATAATTGATGTAAACCCTGCATATGAAAAGATTACAAATATAAAAAAAGAAGAGGCAGTTGAAAAGAATGCTTCGGTAGTTTATGGAACCAATGAACCCCCTTTTCTTGATATATATTCTCGTGTTGCAGAAACGGGAGTCCCGGAGTCTTTTGAAGTGTACTGGCCACCAATGAAAAAGCATTTCAATATTTCTGTTTTTTCACCTGAAAAAGACCAGTTTGCCACCGTATTCCTGGACATAACCAGACAAAAAGACCAGGAGAACGCCCTTCGCCTGAGTAATGAACGTCTTTCAACCACACTTAACTCTATCGGTGATGGAGTAATAACAACCGATGAATATGGCAATATCACTCATATGAATCCCGTAGCCGAGGAAATAACAGGATGGAGTACTTCTGAAGCAAAGGCCAGGCCTTTATTAGAATGCTTCAGAATTATTAATCAGACTACGGGGAGCGATGTCGATAACCCTGTATTCAGGGTAATCAGGGAAGGTAAAATTGTCGGTCTTGCGAATCATACAATACTTATTTCAAAAGACGGCACGAAATATAATATCGATGATAGCGCATCACCTATCAGGAATGAAAAGGGGGAATTATCAGGAGTTGTACTGATTTTCAGAGACATAACAGAAAAATATAAATCCGAAAATGCGTTACGGCTTAACGAAGCCAGACTGAGAAGTATTTTCCGGGCAGCTCCAACAGGCATAGGGCTCGTTTCAGAAAGAAAAATATTTGAGGTCAATGATAAACTTTGCGAGATTACCGGTTACAGTAAAGAAGATCTCATAAACCAGAATTCGCGGATGTTATATCCTTCGGATGAAGATTATGATTATGTCGGCAAAGAAAAGTACAGACAGATAAGTAAATACGGGACAGGTACTGTTGAGACCCGTTTTAAACGCAAGGACGGCAGAATAATCGACATACTTATGAGTTCTACACCGATTGATTCCGGAGATTTAGAGGCCGGTGTTACTTTTACTGCACTGGATATTACCGAAAGGAGATTGGCACTTGACGCGCTCATAGAGAGCGAAAAAAAATATCGCAGACTTACTGAGAATTCGCCGGATATGATCTATCGCATGTCATTACCTGATGGCAGATATGAATATGTGAATCCCGCGGCTTATAAACTCACAGGTTACAAACCTGAAGAATGGTATAAAGATACCACGCTTATAAAAAAAATTATACATGCGGACTGGCATCAATACTTCAGTGAACAATGGGAATTATTATTAAAGGGAGAAATACCGCCAATCTATGAGTTTCAGATAATTCATAAGAATGGAGAGATACGCTGGCTTAACCAGCGAAACATCCTGATAACCGACGATGATGGAAAACCGATAGCCATTGAAGGAATAGCAACTGATATTTCAGATCAAAAAAAACTTGAAACCCAGCTTATTCAGACTCAAAAAATGGAATCCATCGGGACACTGGCAGGTGGCATAGCACATGATTTTAATAACATGCTTTCACCGATAATGATATCTGCCGAACTTGCCATGATGACTCTGCCTGATGACAGCCCTGTACAGAATGACCTGAGGAGCATATACAGGGCAGGTGAACGGGCAAGGGATCTTGTGCGGCAGATACTTACATTTGCCAGAAAAAGTGACGAGAAAAAAGTCAAACTGCATGCTATCCCGCTGGTTCTGGAATCTCTCAAATTTTTGAGATCCATTATTCCTACTACAATCGATATCCAGCATGAAATAAACACAGGTAATGATCTTATCCTGGCAGATAAAACACGCATGAACCAGATAATAATGAATCTCTTTACCAATGCTGCTCATGCAATGAGAAATCATGGCGGAATTCTTAAAATCATATTAACTGATGAACATTTAAAATCAGATAACAGGATCATTAAAAGCGAAGGGATGAAACCAGGACATTATCTGAGCCTGGCAGTAAGCGATACCGGAGAAGGAATCCCTCCTGAAGTAATAAACAAAATTTTCGAACCATACTACACGGCAAAGGCTGCAGGCGAGGGAACCGGGATGGGTCTTGCTGTAGTTCATGGAATTGTAAAACATTATGATGGCAGTATAACTGTTGACAGTACAGTTGGTAAAGGAACAGTCTTCTATGTCTATCTTCCTTTGACAGAAGATGATATCCCTGAGAGCAAGACTACTGATAACAACCTTTTTTTCGGAAGTGAAAGAATTCTATATATTGATGATGAAATGGCCCTGATAACTCCTGTAAAGAAAATGCTGGAGAAACTCGGTTACAGGGTAACTGCAAACAATAGCAGTTTGCATGCCCTCGAATTATTTAAAAACAATCCCAATAAATTTGATCTTGTCATTACCGATCAGACAATGCCGCACATGACCGGAAAGGAACTTGCAAAACATATAAAATCAATAAGATCTGATATCCCTGTCATATTATGCACAGGTTACAGTGATCAGATAAATGAGAAGTCTGCCCGTGACATGGGAATAAACGCCTTTGTTTTAAAACCGATAATAATCAGGGATATCTCCAGAATTATCCGGGATGTCCTGGATAAAAAATCATAATAATAAAATGAACAGCAAACGGGCAATATTAACACTAAAACGAGGAAAGGAAGCATCCCTTAAACGGCGTCATCCATGGATTTTTTCTGGTGCAATAGATGAATCCGGTAAATATCAGATAGAAGATGGCGCCATGGTAGATGTCTATTCGCACAGTGGCAAATACCTTTGCATGGGGCATTATCAGTCCGGGTCAAGTATTGCAGTACGAATATTATCATTCGTTTCCCGTGATGAAGACGATTTATGGACCGAAAAAATCCTCAGGGCATGGGAATATCGAAAAAGGATCGGCATTGGCGACAATCCGGCCACAAATATATTCAGGCTGATATTTTCCGAAGGAGATGGCCTTTCAGGTCTGATAGTTGATTATTATGACGGTGTGGCAGTATTGCAGGCCCATTCCATGGGCATGTATCTGAGCCGCCATGCCATTGCAAAAACCATCAGCAACGTGTTGGGTAACAGGCTTAAGGCAGTATTTGATAAGAGCAGAGAAACAATGCACGGCAAGGCCGGTCCAATAGAAAATGCATATATTCTTGGTTCTGCTGAAGACTCTAAAGTGGTCATGGAAAACGGAAATCGTTTTTCTGTAAACTGGGCGACGGGACAAAAAACAGGGTTTTTCATCGATCAGCGGGAAAACCGCAAGCTGGTTGGCTCCTATTGTGCCGGTAAACGGGTGTTGAATACATTCTGCTATACCGGCGGCTTTTCTGTTTATGCAGGTATGAATGGCGCCCTGGAAATACACAGTGTTGATTCGTCCAAAAACGCAATCGCCATCGCAGAAGAAAATATGCAATTAAACGGTATTTCAGGATATCAGTTCTTTTCTGAAGATGTTTTTGGTTTCTTACGGACCTGCGGTGAATATGATCTGATAATCCTGGATTCCTCCGGCATTTGCAAAAAAACTGAATGCAAGGCATCAGGCAGTTATAGGTTATAAAAGATTAAATGAGGCCGCCATCAAAAGGATTCGCCCGGGAGGGATTTTATTTACCTTTTCATGTTCCCAGGTAGTAGACAAACGCCTGTTCCAGGACACGATCATAGCAGCGGCAATCGAAGCGGGAAGAAATGTCCGGATTATGCACCTGCTCGGACAGCCGGAGGATCACCCGGTTAACATATTTCATCCTGAAGGTGAGTATCTTAAAGGACTTGCTGTCTATGTGGAATAGGTAGAGGGTCTTATTATTGCACGGCACGGGCCGGCATCCCCATTTTCCATGCGAAGCGGAAGGCATACCATTTCATAATCGCCAGGTTTAACGCCATCCAGATTGAGCATTTCGATAATATAGATGCCGTTCATAAGAAGTGTCTCATGAACAGTCTTGATATTTTCATGATCCTTCTGGTTCCCGATCGTTATATAGTCTACTCCTGCCAGGCGTATTTTTCTATCTTTCAGATAATGAGCAACTTCGTTTGTACAGTATACATAATCTTCCACGAAATCAGAGGTCTTATATGCATAGGATGAATTTCTGGTCTTGAACAGTATCCTCTCACCTTCCCTTATGTCGTATGGCTCCACTTCATCAAGTTTAATACTCACAGGGTCCTTTATTTCTATAACCCGTGCCGGCCCTATGGCAGTATCAAGGGGCATCATGTCAATCGTTGTACCTTCCGCGATAAAGTGAAACGGGGCATCGATATGGGTTCCGTTATGGGAGTTTATATTGATCTGGGACATAGTAACAGGATCTCCCTTGGTCCTGTCAAAAATTCGGGTAACGCTCGGCCCCTGGGGATCAGTCGGAAAGAAAGGCATGGGCTTATCCACGGGGAAAGGGACGCTTATATCAATCCACTCAGAATTATTCATATTAGTTATCTCCTGCCATCGATTCTGTTTTACGAAATCTACTTTGCCGAATACCCGTTTGCATAGGAATCCTTTCTGACAACATCCATCAACCGGCAATAATTCCATTCCGGATCCCCGGGTGTCCAGCTGCCGTCAGTATACTTGCTGCATGTGTCCGGCTTTTTAAGGGGGTATTCTTCCAGAGGGTCATCTGTCAGATTAAAAAATGAACAGTTGCCGTCTTCAAAACCTCCGGCGCAGACTACCTTATATTCAGCATTACGCGCCCCTACATGAGGAGTACCGCCGGTCATAAGGTTTACCGACTCGGTAAGCAAATAACCTTTAACAGGATCACGTACAGTGCTTTTTCCTTCAAATAGAACAGGCGTCAATGAAACTGAATCCAGGGCGACCTTGCCGTTGCCGGCAGTGTTATTGACCTCTTTCGGAACATCCAGCCCTGCCAGCGATAAAACCGTAGAGAACAGGTCAACTGCATGTACAAGCCCTTCATTAACTGAGTCGGGTTTTATTCCGGGACCTTTGATAACCAGGGGAACATGAGCTCCGCTTTCATAAGCAGTACCCTTTCCCCGGCCTTTTTTAGTTATATACATATTATCGATAAAATCCAGATTTGGTCTTCCGTACATGGGAGTGCCATTATCACTGATATAAATGACATAGGTGTTGTCCGGATCGATTTTATTGACCGCATCCAGGAGCTTTCCCGTAATAGTATCCATGGCATTGGTCATGGCACGCATCAGCGATTCTCCGCTGCAGGTACCCGGATGATTGGTTCCGAATTCACCTCCGCATGCATTCATTTCATCAAGTGTAGCCTTGTCAATTGTATCCTTATCAGGGACTGCCATGGCACTTGGCTGCTGTATGATTGTTGCATGCGAAAGGTTGGTGGCAACCCATGCAAACCATGGTTTGCCCGGGTTTTCCTTTTCCTGTTTTGTAATCCAGTCGATGGCATCCGCCGCCTTGACCACAGGCGCAAAAGTTGTCGGTGCAATACCGGGCAGTGATTTTGTCGGGGGAGTCTCGGTCCGCCATTCATTTGGTGCGGTTTTTTCATCCTGGATGTGATAATTATATTTCCAGTAACCAGCGATTGCAGCATTCAGATTGCCTTTATAAAGATCAAAACCGGCTTCTTTGGGTTTCATGCCTGGGAAACTCGGGGCCCCGTTGCGGCCCGGCAGACCGGCAAGGTGCCATTTTCCAAAAATGGCAGTACTGTAACCGCCTTTATCTTTCAGTATCTGCACAAAAGAGGTGTGGTGCTGTGAAAGCGCATCCGCATAGGTTAGTATATTTGATTTTCTGCCATAGAGTCCGGTCAAGATAGCCGCTCTTGAAGGAGAACAGAAAGGTTGAGCCCATGCATTTGTGAAAAGCATACCTTCCTTGGATAACCGGTCAAGCCTGGGGGTTGAAGCCGGTAATCCCCTGATCGCCCTGTAATCGGGATGATTATGGCCGGACGGCCCGTATTGTTTATAAAGCTTATCGATCAGGCCAGGAATCATGTCCGAAGTGACATCCACCCCAAAATCATCCGAAATGATTAAAAGTATATTGGGACGTTTTTTAAGACCTGGTTTCTTACCCGTCGCATTGGCGAAAGAAAAAAAACCAAAGACCAGAATAGCTGTTAATAAAATCAAAGTCATTGTTTGTTCGGGCTTTTTTATCTCTGGCATGCCAGTCTCCTGATGATAATAACTTTAAGCAACAATATGAAACCGAATATAAATTCTGTTTAAATGTTTACAATAATATTGTAGCTTTGCGGGCTTGTCAAGTTCCTAGGCAAATATCCACATTGTATTGACTCACGCATCAATAGATAATATTATTGCCTTCTTGCGTTCAACATCACGGTAGATAATTCAAAATGAACCGGATTTTTAACAAGAATGATATGAATAAAAGCCTGATTTTACATTTCAGACCCAAAATGCTTGACAGGAAGGCACTTGATTTTAAACTGACATTCGGTCTGGGAGGGATGGCTGTTATACTCGTCTTTCTGCTTTTCTGCACCGGCCTTCTTCTTAAGTTTTACTATCTCCCGTTTCCCGATAAAGCATATGATTCCATTATATACATCAGAACCGGTGTTTTATTTGGCCCCCTCATCCACAATATCCACTACTGGTCAGCAAATATTCTCATTGTCATCACTTTTTTTCATTTTTTGCGTGTCTTTTTTACATCAGCCTTTCATCCGCCAAGACAGCTTAACTGGGTTATCGGCATCGGGCTCTTTATAGTCATTATATTTTTTAATTTTACGGGTTATCTGCTCCCATGGGACCAGTTGTCATTCTGGGCGGTTACCATCTGCACAAGCATGATGGAATATATCCCCTGGGTCGGAAAATGGATTCAGACTTTTTTAAGGGGAGGAACAGAGGTCGGTTCTTCCACCTTATCCATATTCTATGCTGCTCATACTGTCCTGCTTCCTGCAGTATTTATTATTCTGGCGCCATTTCATTTCTGGCGTGTACGAAAGGCCGGGGGAATAGTCCTGCCGCCGCGTAATAAAGATGAGGATGATAACTCCAATTTCAAGGTTCCGGCCGTTCCTGACCTGATATTACGGGAAATCGTGACCGCGCTTGTGCTGACTGCTGCTATTTTAATAATTTCGATACTGTTCAATGCCCCGCTTGGAGACAGGGCAAACCCTGGGCTGAGCCCTAATCCCACAAAAGCACCCTGGTATTTCATGGGTTTCCAGGAAATGCTGCTTCATATACATCCGTTCTTCGCTGTCTGTGTCATACCGGTAGTCATTATACTTGGTCTTGTGACAGTCGCCTATGCAAAATATCCTGCCGGTCATGAAGGTATCTGGTTTATCTCCTCAAAAGGACGTTCGACAGCAGTTATCTCATTTGTAACTGCCCTGATCATGGCAGTTATTGCCATCTTTCTTGACGAATACTTTATTAACTTTACAGTACTTATGCCCGGCATGCCGCCGCTGATCAGCAACGGCCTGCTGCCGGCGTTTTTAGTATTCCTTATTTTTTTTATGTTCTATCTGTTTTTAATAAAAAGATACAGGCCTGATAAAAACGAAAAGATACAGGCGGTGTTCGTATTTTTTCTCACTGTTTTCATGGTTTTTACATTTACAGGCATATGGTTCAGGGGCACAGGCATGAAGCTTATCTTGCCTTTTAAATGATCCGGCAACGGGAAATACCCACAATGAAAGAAAAAAATAGAGATAAAACTCGACCCGAAAACAACTCATCCCGCAGGTCCTTTCTGAAAATCGTATGGGCGGTTCTGGGAATAGCCGCTATTGCGGAATTTTTTGCAGTAATCATCGCTTTTCTAAATCGTGGAAATTCAGAAAAAAAATCCGAGAAAAAAAACAATATAATCGAAGCAGGTTATATTGACAGTTTTCCGGTAAATTCGGTAACCGCCAATATTCAGGGGAGGTTTTATCTGTGCAGGATGAAAGACGGCGGATTCATTGCCCTGTCAAGTAAATGCACACACCTTGGATGCGTTGTGCCCTGGAACGACAAAGAAAAGAAGTTTGTATGCCCCTGCCATGGATCATCATTTAATATTACAGGCAGTGTAATTACTTCACCGGCTCCAAGACCTCTTGACATGTTTCCGATAAATATTGAGAACAAAATAGTAAAGGTGAACATAGATAAGAGCATAAAGCGTGATAAATTCTTGAAGAATCAGCTCGTGTATTTGAAGAAGGTACAGATATGAAGGTATGGAAAATAACAGGCCTTCTGGCAACCATTATTATAGTCCTTTCCGTTCCGCTGTATCTGTTAAAGACCTCTTTTTTTTCTCCCCTGCCCTTCCCTGATAATAAAGAGGTTAAAACCGGTTTTGTGGGAAGCCGGAAGTGCGCAGACTGCCATAGGAAAGAATATGACAACTGGAATGGATCTCATCATTACCATGCCATGGCTATTGCCAGCAAAAAAACCGTCCTTGGTGATTTCAACAATGTCGAGTTTTCAAGCCACGGGGCAACTTCCAGATTCTACAGAAAAAATGGTAAATTCTATGTCCATACTAAAGGCCCGCAAGGCCGCATGATGGATTTTGAGATAACATACACCTTCGGATGGTATCCTCTCCAGCAGTATCTTGTCCCCTTTAAGGGCGGACGTCTGCAATGCCTGCCCATTGCATGGGATGTTCGTGAAAAAAAATGGTACGATCTCAACCCTGATACTGTAATTGATCCTGATGACTGGCTCTACTGGACAAATGCGGGACAGAACTGGAACGGCATGTGCGCCGAATGTCATTCCACTGATCTGAAAAAGAACTATGATTTAAAAACCGACACCTACAATACAACCTGGACAGATATAGATGTGGGATGCGAGGCCTGCCACGGACCCGGGTCAAGGCATGTCCGATGGGCTGAAACACCTGACATGGGCAGGCCTGAAGTTAGCAACTACAATCTTCTGGTCAGGACATCGGGGATTACATCCAAAGAGCTTGTAAACCAGTGTGCCCCCTGTCACAGCAGGCGTGCGACACTCGGGGATTATACGCATTCGGAACCCGATCTGCTGGACAGCATGCTGCCCAGCCTTCTCACTCCCGAGCTGTATTATCCGGACGGTCAAATCCTTGCAGAGGTGTATGTCTACGGCTCATTTACCCAGAGCAAGATGTATCACAGGGATGTAAAATGCAGTGACTGTCACGATGTCCACAGCATCAAACTGAAAAGAGAAGGGAATGACCTTTGCCTTCAGTGCCACAGGGCAGCCGAATACAACACCCCGCAGCACCATTTTCACAAAATAAAAGGAGAAAAAGGAGAACCGATCAGATCAAAGGACGGGAAGATTCTCTTCGATGTGGGTTCAGGCGCCGAATGTGTTCAGTGCCATATGCCAGGCAGAAACTACATGGTCATTGACTACCGCCCTGATCACAGTATAAGGATACCCAGGCCTGATCTGACCGAAAAAATAGGTACACCCAATGCGTGCAACAGGTGTCACCGGGATAAAACAGCAAAATGGTCTGATGAATGGATCACCAAATGGTACGGCCCCGGGAGAAAAGGACATTACGGAGAAATAATTGAGGCCGGTCGGACCCATAAACCGAAGGCTTATAATGAACTGATAAAACTTGCTGCCGACTCCCTTTACCCTGTAATCGTACGGGCGACCGCCCTGTCCCTCTTAAGCGCATACCCTGGCACGGAGGCGACAAAGACATATGAATTATGCCTCATGGATGATGATGCGCTTATTCGGAGAACGGCGATTGAATACCTTAACATCACTGACGACAGGGAGAAGGCAAGATTTATCGTCCCCCTCCTCTATGACCCGGTAAAGGCTGTACGAATAGAAGCGGCGTCAAAACTTGCAGGTAAACCTTCCGGGTACCTGGATGCCACGCAGAAAGAACTGTATAAAAAGGTACTCAACGAGTTTATTGCTTCAATGGAATATTCCGGTGATTTCTCTTTCGGACGCTTTAATTTAGGCAACCTGTACCAGGAGCTTGGAAAAAAGGAAAAAGCTCTCAGGAACTACAAGGCAGCCATAAAGATCGACAATCTGTTTTATCCGGCAAAGGTGAACCTGGCCATGCTTTATAATGAAGAGGGTGATAAAGACAAGGCAGAGGCACTCTTCAGAGAAGTACTTAAAGAAAATCCCGGCCTGCATGAAATATCATATTCCCTTGCCCTGCTTCTTGCAGAAGAAAACAAACTGGAAGAAGCCGCACTCTTCATGAAAGACGCGGCATCAAACATGCCGCAGGCACCCAGGGTACATTATAATTACGGATTATTATTACAGTATCTCAACAGGGACACCGAAGCGGAACAGGAATTGAAAAAGGCACTTGAGATAGATCCAGAAAATATGGATTTTTTGTATGCCCTCTTTGATTTTTATTATAAAAGATCAAGATTGTCTGAGGCAAAAAATATAGCGGAAAGAATGACAAAATTAGCCCCGAACCTGCCCGAAGTTGGAAAATTACTGGATATGGTGAAATAGCATTGCACCGAAGCAGATGGCGGAGATATATTTGTCGTGTGTTCCGTGTGGTTTAGCCTGTCCCGCCATCTTGTCCAGCCACAGTACCAATAGCGAAGGCGGACTTGTCAGGGCGTAGCTTTAAGCGGAGACTGAAGCCTCTCTGTCCACCATAACTTCAGTGAAGGTGGTTGGCAACGGCGGGTGCCGTTGTCTTTCGTAGGGTGGGGATTTATTCCCGACCGGTTTTCTGAAACAATATTAATGAACTTCATATCCAGTTTTTAAGCGAGTCTTTTTTTGTCCATCTTAACAACTGTCAAGTTGCTTTGGAATCAACGTCCGGTCTTACGTCTTATTGATAATACCGGTAAATCACTGGATTTCGCTGTCGATAAAACGAAGAAACATTAGATATGATCATAAAAAATTATATCGGTCCCGGTATTATGATTTACTGTAATAGCTAATTTGCACATAAAAATGTGCATCTATGCACTCGTTTTTGTGCAAATTATATTTTTTTTAATAACATCCAGGTCAAATTCTGTATAGCCCTGTTTAAAAACCTCTGCCACAATTAGTAAATTAGCCTTACATTTCAAATAGTTAGAAATTTATTTTATTTTCTTCAATAAAAATAAAGGGGGATGGTATAGAAAATGTAATAGCTAATCCCAATTCAAAAACAGCATTTCTTAGAAGATACAAACTCAATTCTTATATTTTTTTATGCATTAGTCTTAAATAAAAAAACAGAGGTGGAAGATGATAGTGATCTATATAAGGTGTAGGGCTGGTATTTTTATATTATTCGATCTCATCCTGCTTTTCTAAAAGTCTTCCCTGGCCTGACGTAGTCTTGGCGAAGGCTGCAGCCTGAACTGCTTCAGCCTGTTTTTTAATCCAGTTGGAGGAAAAGGTTATGAGTAAAGTACAGTCAATAAATGTTGAAGATATCATCTTGGACAGCAGCATCTATCCAAGGAACAACATCGATCACAAAAGGGTATCCATGTTTGAGGAAAATATGAGAGACGGTTTTGATTTTGATCCTATTCATTTGCAGGAACATCCTGATGAACCGGGAAAATATCGCATCCTGGATGGGGCACACCGATTTAATGCCTATAAGGGCATCGGAGTAAAGGAGATTAAAGCAGAAATAATAAACCTCAATGGAAAAAATCCCATACTGTATGCTGCAAGACAGGCGATAGGTCCGCGGCAGCTTAATGATGAAGAAGCCAGGAGTGCTGCGAGAAGGGCATATCAGGATGATCCGAAGTTGAGCTCAGTGGAAATCGGCAAAGATGTCGGACGTTCAAGACAGGCCGTAGATAAATATATTACTGACCTCAGAGCAGTAAATCAGTTTAAGTTTGATTTAAAAATGTTCAAAATGAATAAACTCGGTCTTCCTCAGGACAGAATTTCAAAACGATTTAATATAACGCAGCAGGCAATTTCATCCTATTTACAAAAGATGCCAATGATGGCAAAACTTGTAAATAGCGATTTAAAAAAAGGGTTCACTGTCCCCCAAGTTGCTGAAAAGCACGGCTGGCCTGAATATCTGGTCTGGTCTCTCAAACTTGAGGAGGAAGATGACCTCGGTAAATGTCGTGAATTGCAATGGGGGGTCAGGACCTGGGACGACTGGAAATGGACTGACTGCGATAGAAGATTCGGTGATGAATGGCCCGGAAGGATACCTGCACAGCTTGTTGCACACATCCTCTATTACTTCTCCGAACAGAATGACCTTATCCTTGATCCAATGGCTGGCGGAGGTGTTACTGCCGACACATGCCTTGCGCTGAATCGCCGCTGCTGGAGCTTTGATATGGTTGACAGACCGGATGAAAGACCTGAGATAGAGCCATATTTCTGGGACATAAATAATCTCAAATGGCCTGTCAACGGCAAAACAAAGCCTGACCTTATTATTTTCGACCCGCCCTATTTCACCAAAAAGGCAAAGGAGTATGAAGAAGAGAGCATATCTAATCTCTCAAAAAAAGATTACCTGGATTTTCTTGAAAGGTTCTTCAGGCTGGCCAGTGAGAACAGTAAGAGAGATACAAGTCTTGCGATGATCAATGCCGACTGGAGGGATTTTCAGAATACTCCGGCGAAGGATGAAATCAGAAAGAATTCCATCCTTATGAACGACTATCTTAATGCGATGGAAAAATCAGGCTGGGAGGAAATACAGGTCATGTGGTCGCCCATGCCGTCGGAGAGATTTCATGCAGGTGTGGTGTCGGCCATGCAGAAAAAGAAAATACTTGGTGTTACAAACAGGTATGTGATTGTGGCTAAAAAGCAGGCCTGAAGCTAACAATGAAATAAATTGAAAAAATAATAAATATGGAGTAAAAATTGTTAAGTTTATTTACTTAAGCCTTTAACATCCATTCCATTTTATGGAGTCTTTGTTGTTATCTACAGTTGAAAAATCAAGATTAAGCATATCAAAAGCAACGGAACAAAGTAAGAAATCGCTACTTGGCCAGTTTTTCACACCTGCCGGTATAGCCTGCTTTATGGCAAACCTATTTTCGCAAACGTCTTTTCCCGATTGCAGGTTGCTTGATGCAGGCGCTGGCATAGGTTCACTTTCAGCCGCCTTCCTTGAAAGGTGTATTTCAGGTGACTTCAGATTTAATAATATAAAAATAGATGCTTTTGAGATTGATCAATCTTTGCTTCCCCATTTAACCCGGACAATAGAAAACTACAAAGGACAGCTAAGTCTTGAATTAAATATAAGGAATGATGACTTTATAAAAACAGCAGTTAATTCACTTTGTGGTGACCTTTTCAATAAATCTTTGCCCCAATATACTCATGCAATCCTGAATCCGCCCTATAAAAAAATCAGGAGCAATTCTACCCATAGAGTTACCTTAAGAAAGGCAGGGATCGAGACAGTTAATCTCTATTCTGCCTTTGTAGCGCTGGCAGTCGCATTACTTGAAACCGGCGGACAGATTGTGGCGATTATCCCAAGAAGTTTTTGTAATGGTCCATACTATCATCCGTTCAGAAAATTTCTTATTGAACGCGTAGCGTTTCGGCATATACATCTGTTTGAATCCCGCACCCGAGCTTTCAAGGATGATGATGTTCTACAGGAAAATGTAATCATAATGATGGAGCAAGGAGTAAAACAGGAAGATGTAATAATATCGACCTCGACAGATTCATCATTTACTGATCTAAAGACATTTTCGTGTCCATTTACTGATGTCATTGATCCTGATGACTCCTATCACTTTATCCATATTCCGACTTCAGCAAAAAATAAAATCCTGCATATGCACCCTTCTATCCGGTATTATCCGGAAGAACTTGGGGTAAATATTTCCACTGGGCCGGTTGTTGATTTTCGTTTGAAAAAATATTTAAGGGAGATGCCTGAAGAAAATACTGTCCCGCTCTTATATTCCGGTCATTTTAACGGCTATGGTATGGAATGGCCAAAACCAGGATTTAAAAAACCAAATGCTATTGTGTCCGGCCCCAAAACAGTAAAATGGCTTTACCCGAATGGTTTTTACTGTGTTGTACGAAGATTTTCATCAAAGGAAGAAAAACGCCGTGTAGTTGCGGGAGTTGTAAGGCCCGATACGTTTCCGGATTCGGAGATGATCGGTTTTGAAAACCATTTGAATGTATTTCATACAGGGAAGAAAGGCCTGTCCGAATCACTTGCCTATGGCCTTGCGGGATATCTTAACAGCACTTTCATTGATGAACGGTTCAGGTTATTCAATGGTCATACTCAGGTTAATGCAACTGATCTTATGAGGATGAAATATCCCGATATAAATGCCTTGAGTTTATTGGGAGAATGGATATTAAAACAGGGAGAACCAACACAGGAACAACTGGACGAAAAGCTTAAGGACCTGGATAAATGAATAAAAAAATCAAAAAACGTCTGGACGAAACTTTAAATGTACTACTATCACTCGGATTGCCCAGGGCTCAACAGAACGAACGCTCTGCACTTTGCCTGCTTGCTTTGCTTAACCTGACTCAGGATAAAACATGGGCAAAAGCAGAAGCTCCTTTAATGGGGATTACGCCAATAATGGACTGGATACAGAAACATTATAAAAAAGCATATGCACCCAATACCCGTGAAGCAATTCGAAGACAGACAATGCATCAGTTTGTTGATGCAGGGATAGCATTATATAATCCTGACAATCCGGATCGCCCGGTCAACAGCCCTAAAGCCGTTTATCAAATTGAACCGCATACCCTGGACTTACTCCGCAGTTTTAACAATAGTGCGTGGCGCGATAACCTTGTTGATTATTTATCACAACGTGAAACACTGGCTGAAAAATATGCAAACGAACGCGAACAAAATCGTGTACCTGTACAAATATCCAGGGGAAAGAGAATAACACTCAGCCCAGGAGAACACAGTGAACTTATCCGGGCTATAATAGAGGATTTCGGTCCGCGGTTTGCTCCCGGAAGCATACTTGTATATGCAGGTGGCACAGGGGACAAATGGGGTTATTTTGATGCGGCTTTGTTAACAGGGCTTGGTGTGGAAGTCAATGCCCATGGCAAAATGCCGGATGTTGTACTTTACTACACTGAACGTGATTGGCTTTTACTGGTGGAATCTGTCACAAGCCATGGCCCTGTCGATGCCAAACGCCATTCCGAGTTGGCGGAATTATTTAAGAATGCAAAGCCGGGCCTTGTTTACGTAACAGCCTTTCCAAATCGTTCAGTTATGGCAAGGTATTTAAGTGAAATTGCCTGGGAAACAGAGGTATGGGTAACTGAAGCACCATCTCATTTGATTCATTTTAATGGGGAAAGGTTTTTAGGTCCTTACTGATTTTTTTTCATGTAATGAAAAATTATTTACAAGTCACACGAAATATACACAAAGAAAAATTGCTTCATAATGTCATTTTCGAGAATCTGACTTGTTGTAAACTTAAAACCCAATAATCTGACACCCCACTTATGCTGGATTTTCAGATGCACGGCATTTGTATCGCACGTCCTCTTAGGATCATTCGTTATTTGCAATTTCTTTATGTTTAACAATAAATGAATTCCAGAGTTGCCAACATTCTTCAGCAATTTCTAAAGCATCAAAAGATTCATTTTCTGCAATAATTGTAAATTCAGACTTCACCCCATGCTCGCTGTACATTTTTGAAGACTGGTGTATAGTTCCAGCAATATGAGGATTCCCTCCTGACCAAGGTCTCCTTTCAAGTCTGCAATGTTTCGTGCTATTTGCTAAATCGGCACAAATTTGTATTGGTTTGTTATCACGTATAAACTTTTTAATATCCGCTTCTTTTATACCTATCTTATTTAATTTTAAAACCCAATCTCTCAAATGATTGCAATGAACGAAGAATGAGTTGACATCATCTTTATTAAAATGTCTGCCTTCCCATTCAAGATAATTATTTCCTTCATACATTCGTCGTAATCTTTCTAGATAGCGCTCTACTATTTCAAGTTGATGCAATTTATCCCTTCTATAAATGATGCAAATGATCAGGCTAAAAAACATGTAATGTTTTATGAATCGGTTGAATTTATCTTGTTATGCATTTCTTTGTTGGTGACTGAGCTTTTGAATGCCTGGGTTAATAAAAATAATTATCTCAAATCTAGCAATATACTTCCAGAATCCAACAATCGGGCTACTCAGAATCTCCTTTCACAACATGTGAAGAAATTGCTTTTCCTTCCCGATGTAATTCATTGAATTCCTTTATGCTTATTGTTGTTTTTGAATAAGCATTTTTCATAAACTCTTTTTTACCTACAATATCCAGATAGAATTCTGCAATCTTGCCCAATACAGGGAATAAATATGTCCCGGTTTTCGACCAAAATCCATCCGGATTCTTTTTTGATCTTCCCTCAAGTGCATCAAAGCTCTTCCTGATGATGCTTGCCAAACCCGGCGCAAATCCTTCGAGGTGGGTTTGTGCTCCTTTTAATGCCTTATATGGCTCGGTGACAGGCATGTATACCGCAATTCCATTTTTATTTATCCAGTCAAAATGATAACCAGTGACATCTTTCAGACTGATGGCTCCGAATACACCGCCACCTCCACCACCTCCATCGGTGTCAGTGCTATTGCTATCTGATGAGGAACCTCCTCCGCCTGAGTCTCCAACATCAGGAGGTGGAGAAGAGGTCAGTGTAAAGGCTGGTCCACTCGGATCGATGATTACTCCATTGACGACTCCATCCATATCACCTATGCCACCGTCTGTGATGGTAAGTGTTACAACATTGCCACTGATAGATATACTCGAAGTCATTTCAACCATCGTTTCATCTATAGCGTCATATTTATACCATTTGGTATTTGCAGATAATGCTTCCTCCAAATAGAATGTTATATCAACAGAGGCGGGATTATTTTGATCAACAGGAAGTCCATCAACCCTGAAATTGAAAAGGCCATAGGGCATTGGATCATTGGGCAGTATATCTGTTGGAATTTGGTTTTGGGATAATGTAGAAAGATTAGACAGATTACCATCGTTTGCTTGAATACCAACCTTATGTCCATCTTCGGCATCATACACAGGCTGTATTCCTTCAGTCCTATCATTTACACCATTCTCATTTGTGTCGATAAATCCATCTATCTGACAGGTATCTTTAATACCGTCTTCATCAACGTCATTGGGATCTGTCGAAACTGTTTTAAATGATTTCGGTTCTGACCATTCCGAAATTAATCCGACTGAATCATAATGCCTGCTGCGAATCCAATAAACCTTATTTTTCATCAGAATTCCGGCTGGTAAATTCAGACTGCAAAGAGATTTTTCGTCTGATGGGCCTCCCTCCCCACCTATAAATTCTTTCCAGTAAACTAACTGATCAGCATCAAATGAATTATTCAAACTGATTTGCCATTCTGATATAGCAAGATAATCTCCGCTATTTTCATCGGGATCAGCAAACTTATTCACTTCAAAGCTCGACTCCTGGAAAGGAATGACTTCAGTGAGAATATCAGCAACTACGGGTTTAGCAGGTCTATGACTGTTTAAATTATCTGTTATTAGTGTCGGATCAGTGCCATAATAAACCTCATCGCTGTCACTGTCTCCATCACCATCTGTGTCTTGTTTTTTCGGATCTGTACCATAGGCAAATTCATCTTTATCAAGCAAGTCATCCGAATCATTATTTGTTGTACTGTCTGCGGTGTCTAAGTCTCCGAAATACTTGATTTCCCAAGCATCTAACAGTCCATCATTATCATCATCAATTAAGACATCATTTTCATCAAGTTTGAAAGTAATGGTATCAGTTTTTACCTTTGATTCCCCATCTGTGTTTCTGATTTTTAAGTAGATGGTCTTGATGCCGTATCCTGCACTGAGCAGGAAAGAAGGATTTTCAGAGTAGGTACGCCATGATGCTCCACTAAAATCTTTGTTTTCGCTTGCGATGTATTGTGTAGGTTGGGCATAGGATATATTATCCAGTGTAACTATATTGCTGGTTGTATCCGGATCCCCGCTATTTATCACAAATGCACCGACCACTGGAACCTGGCTCAATATACCTGTGACCGCGTGAGGATGCTCATTGTTGGCACCATATGTGAATTGTCTGGTCAATCCGTCTCTGGTGACAGCGGTCATATTTCCTATTGCATTGTACTGATATTGTGAACTGTAGGTATTGTCTCCTGCTGTAACCAGTCGATCCAGGTCATCATAATCGAAACGTTCTGTCCTTCCTGTCACGGCATCAGTGATGGATTTTATATTTCCTGCATTATCGTACGTATAGCTGAGATCCTGGAGACCGGATGACGAAATCCCGGTAAGTCTCTGGTTCAGTGGGTTGTAAGTGAAAGCTGTTGTAATTCCGTTGGAATATTTTTTTTCAGTTATCTGTCCTGTTGCATTATAAGCCATACCGGTAAGAATATCCGGAATACTTTTGAGTTTTCCCATACTATTGTATGCAAAGTCTACCGACTCATTATCCGGATATGTCATTTTTGTAACACGATCCATGGAATCGTAAGCCCATTTCGTAGTCCATGAATATGAATCCAAAAATCGATCTTCCTGAACTTTTCTTAATCTATGATCATATACATAGTTTACTGTTCCCGAATCATCTGCGACGCTGGAAAGTGTTCCGATCGTATTCTCGTCATATTTGAAAACAACATCGGTGCTGTCAGGATAATCAATAAGGGTCTTACGATTGAGGCTGTCATATCTAATGGATGTGGTCACGCCTCTGGCATCGATCTGCATCGTCATGTTTCCGGCATTGTCATAATCATAAAGCCATGTCCCCATATCAGGGTCGGTCATCAGTATCTTTCGTCCCAACATGTCGTAGGTAATCTCAGTGCTATTTCCAGAATGATCGGTTATTCCTGTCAATTCACCAAGCGTATTATAGGAATAACTGGTAGTATAGGATTCTGCCTTATTCCTCTCTATCACTTGTTTTAACCTGTTGGCAAAATCAAAAGTATATGTTTTGGTATGGCCGTTTTCATCTGTCTCGGAAACGGTCCAATGGTCAAATACTCTGGAAATAACTGTACCGTCGGGATTGCTTATTCGAACTGGTCTCCCCACTGGATCGTAACTATATAAAATTGCGCCGACATTTGTATCGGGGGTACTGTAGCCATAAGTATTGTCAGTAATATAAGAATTCGACTGTGCACTGACTCTCCCCATGACATCATAGAAAACATCTGTCGCAATCATTGCCGAAGGGTCCTCGTATTCTGTCTTGCTCTGGATAAGATTTCCGAAACCATCAATGGATTGAATAGTATCAAGCGTTCCGGTTTCTCCTGCATTTTCACGTTTCGATACGATCACAAATTCCGGAGCAGTTCCATCGATTAGGTACTGCGTGGAGGTGGTAGGTAAAGCAGAAGAATCATATGGTTTTATCTCCTTGATCTTTCTGTTGAAAACATCGAATTCATAATTTGTTGTGTATCCGTTGGGATCAAGGTTCTGTTCTATCTCGCCATTTGCATGATTATATATTTTTGTCGTAACCTGATTGAGTGCATTCGTAATTTTGTAGGGATATGTGTTAGACATTGTATCATATTCGACTGTTGTTACCCGGCCCTCAGGATCAGTTGTTTTTGTTCTGTTACCGTAAGAATCATATTCATACCTTGTCACCGGACCGGCGCCGCCTTTAAGATAGTGTTCCTCATATGTAACATCCCCGTGTTCCGGACAAGAATTATTGTTATCATAAAAAAACAGGCTTTCCCTAAGCTTCGGGCCGTTTTCGGTCGCGGTAAGGTAGGAATGCTTAACTTTGTCTGTTATCCATGCTCCGGTTTCGCATGGCGGCAAGTATTCGTTGTAGGTAAGAACCTCATCTCCTGATGTGTCAAGATCTCCATAATTTATCGAAAGACCAACATTGCCATATGAATCATAGTCATGATATTCTTTCCTTATTGTTTTGGGACTTGTTTCAATACCGTCATAGGTAATATCATCACTCCTCTCAAGGTTGTTCACAAAAATTCCGTTTGCGGTCGTCGCATCCCAGGACTTAACTTCCGCAGAATAAATATGATTTGAAGCATCCTTAGTTTCAGTCCTGTGTTCATTTCCTTTTTTGGCTTCATCCTGATAGTAGGAATGTATCACCTTGCTCCCATCGGCTTTAGTCTCCGAAACCTGCTCGAAACCACGGAATTCCCTTGTAGGGAAATCATATAACCCCATGGCATAAGAATAACCGGTCGTTGAAGACAGAAGGTGTGCGCCGGTCATGCCGTTATTGGTGGTGACTGAACTGACGACCCAGAAATTGAATGGAAGTCTTGAGTTGTCAAATTTCATTGAAGATGTATAGCTGACACTGACAGTGCCACCAAGTGTATCAGTGACTTTGATTAAAAGGTCCGCTTGACCAGACTTGTTTGTATACACCCTCCAGTAGCCACTTTCTCCTCTTGCAAGATCAATAGAACCATCGCCGTCTATATCCAGAATATCATCTTCGGTATTGCTGTAATCGCTATTTTCGTTGTCTTCAGTTATATGCCTGATATAGCCGCTGTTAGGAACTTGCCAACACATCTTCGGAGTAAATCCTTTCCCTTTGTTGAACTGAACCTCCCAGCCACCGCAATTTGAACAAGATTCATCATCATTCGTGCAGGCGTTTACGATATCAGGCAATCCATCCCCATTAATGTCAAAAAAATCACGATTGACGTTGCCGGTTGAGCCTACATTGTCGATCAAGTCCGAATCGATCTCCGCCCGCCAAACGTCCACGGCGATAAAATCACTGCCGGTATTCAGGTAAACTTGCCACTCACTGACGCCATTGTTCGGCCCTTTTGGGTTAACGATATCAGGCAGTCCGTCTCCATTCACATCGAAGTGTCCAACCTGGAGGTTCGCGGAACCTCTTGTAAAATCTTCAATCCAAGCATAATTATGAGGTACAGGCCAAATACCGTAATCCACAAAACCATTTCCGGTATTTCTCCACACATGCCACGAGGTATCATTTTCTTTTCTTACGAGATCAGGAAGGTTGTCACCATTCATATCGAAGAAATTCTGTATCACATTGGCGGCGACCCCATCCGGTTTCTGGACATCCCTGATCCATGCGCCGCTTGGGACACCCCAGTCCGGGGAATTTAAAAAGCTACTTCCGGAATTTTTCCTAATTTTAAGCGCTCCACTTCCATCACGATACAAAAAATCAATGTATCCATCACCGTTTATGTCCATTGGGCAACTTCTAGTGGTGGGTGCCTGAATTTGCTTATCATGATCAAGCGTCCTGTTCAAGTCACGGATCGCCCAGTTTGTGGGGACAGGCCATTGTTGGCTAGTAGAAGAAAATCCGTCTTTCATGTTTAGCCAGACTTCCCAAGTATTCAAGCTGACTGGATTATAACTGATAAGATCCGGTAATCCGTCTCCATTGACATCAAAAGTATCGCCGATCGTGTCATTGGCATGCGTGTCTATTTTGCGTATCGGCTTTCGTTCGGGTGTAGTCCAACGCATTTCGTTGTTGAAGCCTTTTACCGGGTCACTGTATTCAAACCTAACCGGAGGCAAAGATGTTATTCCATCCGAACCATATTCTGTTATTGACTTCAAAAGTGACTTTGATCCTGTTTCATTCATTTCATAGTCTAATACATATTTTTTTATCAATGAGTCATTGATTGAGACATGGATTTCCTTCAATCGAAATGCATCTAATATTTCCGAACCCTGATCAATGATCAGATATTCATCCGGTTTGTCTTCAAGGATAAAATCTACTACTCGTTTCTTCTCATTATTGTATTCGATTTTACTCAGATAAACCGATCCCTGGTCTTCAGTGTAGGTAAAATAAATGCAGTTGCCATTGCTGTCTTTTATCCGGTCCAGGCTCCATCGCCAAACATATTGGGTAGATTGGGTAAACGAAGTGTCGGTCGCTCGGAGCATGTTTTCGGAATCTTCGTTGTGGCCGAAGCGGTATTCAGTCCCATCGGTTGTGGTCACCACCCAGTATTCACCCTTTTCATTTGGAGCCCCGGTCTTCTTTTGTTCGATCTTCATATAGGATTCGATCTTTGTATGGTATCTGTCCTCTGAAGAAACGCGAACAAGATCGTGTTTGGCTCCATCAAAATAAAGATCGAAGGAGTCGTCTATTGTATCCTTGCGGGTATATTCGATATCCCTTTGAATGTAGCTCAAGGGAATATCCCAACCCGCACCAACCCAACTTGCTTTTCCCCTGGCAGAATGACTGTTGTAAGTTATAGAAAGTTTTGGTTCAAGGCCGTTCGTCCCAGGCGGAACGCTGATCTTGTAATCATACCCGAAACTTCCTGAAAAAAGATTAGTCTGGAATGCGCCCCAGGTGTTTTTGTAAGGACTTTCAGGTGCCTTTACACCGGAAAATTTGTAGTGGGGGTCGAGGTCGTCGGCATTAGACCACGATGAAATCGAAATTAATATAATAACTATAATCATTACGTTATAAAATCTCATATGTTCACTCATATTTTATATAGTTGTTCATGGACATAACGAATATTTATTTTCATCCAAATTTTATTTACTATTCTTTCTTAATTTGAAATATTCATTAAGTTGATTTGTAAAATTTCCATTTCGTGGATCGTAATAATTATTAAAAAAATCTATTCCTAACTTGTTTGAAAAAAAGTCTTGTGGTTTCATTGCACTCGCTTTATTTCCAGGATCAGCGCGAAAAATACTCTGAAAAACTTCTATAGCTAAACCTACCTCACTGCTTTTTTTTGATCCAATCGTTAAAAAATGCCTCATATCAATGACTTTTCCGGTTTTAGGATCAGTGATAAATCTCCAACTCTCAGAATTATTGTCATATGATTTAGGTGGTCCATTGGAAATAACACGCAAATTTCCAATTCGTTTCATAACACCACCTGAAAATTTTATCTCACTTAGACTTTTCCTTTCATAATGTTCAATAAATTGCTGAGGTGTTTTCGCAAATTCGGCATTTTCGCCTGCCCCCTTTTCATGAATATATTTATTCGAGAAAAAGTCTTGTACGCTAGTAGAGATAGCAAGAGTTAACAAATTTGGGATATAAGTTAAATATAGAGTATCGATTGCATTCATTCCAAGTAGATCTACATATTTAAACGGATTGTTTCTTACATATGAATATCTATTCAAATTCTGTGGATTGTATAAATCTGGAGATATAACATCAGCCTGAGTAAAATGTATAATTTCAGTATTATAATATCGTGCCTCAAAATAATACCAGTTGGTCAGATCATCCCGCTCCTTCCCTGTATAAGTGTATCTGTCATTCCCTCCTTCCAACATCTCACCAAAAGGATAATAATTTGTTTTTTCTAACAGGGTACCACTTGAATCAGTTACTGCGTTGGTCCCACCCAAATGATCGGAATGGTAATAGGAGAGAGCCCCCGAAGAGTCTTTTTTTGCTATTCGTTCACTGTTTGCAAAATAATATTTTGTAGGTTTTAACTGACCGGAATATGGAATTTCCTGAACATAATGCTTTCCGATATAGTATGTCGTAACTCCATTTTCTATTTTTTTAATTCTCTGGCCAGTGTAATCATAAAAATACTCAGCGATCGCCTGTCCGTTTTGGTCTCCAAACCTGACTTTCACCAGCTTATTTGCGTCATTATATTCGTAGTATTTTCCATCTCCTTGGACGAGATTTCCGTTGGCATCATAAACATATGCTATGGATGTTTCACTGTTTACGGTTGATGGTAAATAAAATGTCCCATATAAAAAAACAAAGCAGATTAAAAATGCTTTTTTCACGTTTTGCCTCATATTTTGAAAATCTTCACTTCATAAAAAAACATTTATTAAAATTAGTCTTATTTAGCCCTTTATAAGTCAATTATCTGACTAGAATAATTTTATTTAATATTTTAAGGATGTGTCTCTATCCATATAAATATTTTTAAATAGATTCACTTTTATATAGAACGTGTAATTATTTAAGCGAAGTCTCAAGTATACCAATTATTATATTTGGATCAGCTTTTATTTTTCTTGTATGATCAACTCCATGAGGAATTTTGAAGTTTGCCTCAGTAACAGTTAAAACATCATCGACTATATTGTTAACAACCGCAGCGTGACCCCAATCCTCTGATTCGTTTGTAATGATTACATAGCCGGGTTTAATTTCTTGATCCCCAACATGGAAAGCACCTCTCCCAAGATTTTTTTCTATAAAGTATTGTTTCATAGCTAGCGTATTATCCATTGGACCATATTTTTTTAAAACATCAGTTATTTGCTGAGTAAACCAACCACACTCGCCAACGTAGCCACCAGCGTTTGAATCGAATTTGTATCCCTGTGGATATGACGAGATAATATCTTGTGATATTTTTGTGGATGTTGTAGTCTGTTGAACAGATTTATTGATATTTTTGGGTGAATAACTGTTTGCTGGCAATTTTGCAGTAGCTAAATTCACTGAATTGTTTGATTCAGAATAATTCTGATCTTTTGCATTGCTTTTTTTAAACCATGTAAAAGGATTCCACCAAGTGTTACCTGTAGGATCAATATATCGAATGGGATTGTTCTTCACATAAGCATATCTGTTAAATTCTTGAGGATCATACAAATCTGGGGAAATACTATCAGCCTGAGTAAAATGCATAATTTCAGAATTATAATACCGCGCTTCAAAATAATACAAGTCAGTTAGTTCATCCTGTTCTTTCCCGGTATAAGTATATCTATCATTCCCTCCTTCTCGTATCTCACCAAAAGGATAATAATTTGTTTTTTCTAACAGTGCACCACTTGAATCAGTTACTACATTAGTCCCACCCAAATGGTCCGAATGGTAATAGGAGAGAGCCCCTGGAGAGTCTTTTTTTGCTATCCGTTCACTGTTGGCAAAATAATATTTCGTAGTTTTTGTCTGACCGGAATCCTGAATCACCTGTTCGTAGTGCTTTCCGATATAATAAGTTGTAACTCCATTTTCTATTTTTTTAATTCTCTGCCCCTTGTAGTCATAAAAATATTCAGCAATTACTTGCCCATGCTGGTCTCCAAACCTGACTTTCACCAGCTTATTTGCATCATTGTATTCATAGTATTTGCCGTCTCCCTGAATAAGGTTTCCGTTGGCATCGTAAATGTATGAAATTGACGTTTCACCGCTGGCTGTTAACATAAATGTCACTAACCAGAAAATCACAGGGAATAATAGAAGTGTCCTTTTCATTGTTTGCTCCTGAAGAACTATAACTTCATTTTATATTTCAATGCATAGTAGGATGGAAGGTCATCATGGGATTCTCCGCCGCTAGCACTGTTAATCGTTATTCTAGTATTTGCCTTATTAAAACTTGTTTGAAGGATATAATAAATATTACGGCATAAAACTGGACAGAAGGATAAAATTAAAGCTATTTAATTTATAGTCTCCGGTTCCCAGTTTCCGGACCAAGGTTATTGAATAAAATAATTAAATCGAAAGATCTAAAATGCAGTAAATGGACGATTCGCAGAGAACACCTTTGAGTTGTGAAATATATTAGATTTATAAAGATGCTCTCTTAAAGTGATCGAGTTTAAAAATATCGTTTCACCTTAGAAATTTGATTTATAAAAGATAAGGAAGATATATGTCAATCAGGAAATTCCTGATTTTTATTAAAAAAGTGTCAAACTTAATTTTTTCAAGTAGAAAAGCACGTCAGAGGCGTATAAATACACAAGAGGCGTACAAGCATTCAGGAAATCATTATATCGGGATTAATATAATCTTTTTTTTAAGACTTATGGACGGAAAAAGCAAGAATAAAAAACCGGAGGACAGAAGTCGGATATCAGAGGTCAGAAAAGGACAGACTTAAGCATTTTTGGCTGAAGACTGTTAGGCCTTTGCTTCAGCCATCATTTACCGGCAGTCTTCAGTCGAAACAGCTTCAGTCTATCTTTCTTTATCCCCACTGTAATTCATGGCATTTAAAGGATACCAGGACGACTCATTTTAAAAATTATGGAATGTCAGAGTGACGCGGACTTATTCCATAAAATGTGATTCTACTACTTGCCGGTCTTATCACCCATCAGCGTCAGCCACTGGTAAAGATACTGTAAAAAGGAAATTATGGTAAAGAGTGCGGTAATATAGTAAAGGTATGCATAATATTCCTGAACGGATACCAGGTAATCTCTCGCCAGTACCGCAATGACCGTTACAAACTGAAAACACGTAGTAATTTTACTTGAAACAACGGGTTTTATATTAATTTCAACACCGGTAAGATAAAGCAATATTACTCCGATCATGATCATCACATCCCTGCTTATCACAACAACGGTAAGCCATGCAGGCAAAAAACCTATTATACCCAGGGTAATAAATGCGGATATAAGGATGATCTTGTCGGCAAGCGGGTCAAGATAGCTGCCCAATACGCTTTTCTGTTTAAAAACCCTGGCAATAAAACCGTCCAGACCATCGCTGATTCCGCATATGACCAGCACGGTAAGCCCGTTCAGTAGCTGGTCGTTTATCAGGTATATGACAAAGACCGGTGTCAGCAGTATCCTTATCATTGTAATAATATTGGGAATGGTCATATTCGGCCCGCTCAGATTAGGATGATTCTGTTTGAAAATAAACCAATATCCATATGTATTACATTGAAGTAACAGTAAGGAGCCCGGTTTTATCAATTTCTATATGGACGGCAAATGGGACTTCAGTGCTGTTTCTCATCTTTTGAATAAATGTATTTCTGTCGCCGGAGTATTCTACCGATACAGTCATGGTGCCCGGTGTGATTCTTGCGGGCAACACTGACACAACGCCGCTTATCTTTGCCTTTATAAAGGACATGAAGGCCGTTACCTGTTTCAGGTTGTCCATACCCTTGAGCGCCACATCAAAGCTGGATTTTTTTTCTCCTTCTTTTTTAAATACCTTCAGGATATCCGGTATGATCGCAGTAACAGCGGCACTTATTATTTTATCAGGTGTATTCATACCCGTACCGGCTGCTTCGGGATCGGTTACAGTATCCGGTTTATATGTATAGCCGGCTATAACAGCTCCGCTCCCTGCATCAATTGCCTTAATATCGGCAGTGTATGTATTAAACTCGTTTTTCGCAATCTTTCCTGTTATTACAACATCAGCAGAGTACAGCCGCCCCCACTGGGCAACCTCTTCATCGGTCAGGTTCTGTTTGAAGAGTTCAGGATTATATCCCTTGTCCGGCATACTTGTAAGCCTGTTTACCGGGTTGAATCCGCGTTCCTGAAAAAGCTGGTAAAGCAGAAGTTCGGATGCCGATAAACTTGCCTTGCTTTCAGGGTCATCCCACCATATATAGGCAGGCTCATCAGGTTTTAGCTTATCGGATACAAGAAATAATAAACGGATCGGCACACCTTCATAGATTATTATACCGGCATTTCTCAGTCTTTCTTCCATGAGCTTTTCATTCACCTTGAGGCTTACAAGCATCTTATAGGATTTGCCTGTATCATCCGTTGCAAGCTCACGAAAATTCTCGATAACATCAGCAGAACCGGGTATTATTCCTTTAATAATATCCTGGAAATTATTGACCATGCCCTGGCTGCCAAGGGTTTTTTCAAGATAGGCCTCTATCCCCTTTAAATGGGCGTCGGAAATGGCCAGCTTACGCGCTTCGGCAAGGTTCCCCTGTGTGATTGGCCCGGAGCCTATTACCAGTATTTCTCCATTGTTTTCATCACCGTGTACAATGGACGGAAAAAGGATCAGGATACATATACATATAAACGCTTTACAAAAGGCAAACTTTCTTTCAGGATAATGCATAATTTTTATTTTCAAGGTTAAATTGTATAAATTTAAAACAATCGATGAAATATCAGGATTTCAATAATCACCCAAAGGGACGGATCAGTCAAATAAATTCTTCAATCTTTTTAACTATATCACCCGATTCATCTGGCAAAAACCACATCATTTCCGGGTCTGCCTTAAACCAGGTGATCTGCCTCTTGGCATATCTCCTTGTATCACGCTGAAGGAGTTCAATTGATTCGTCATAGCCCCTTTTCTTAAAAAGATAATCCACTGCGTGCCTGTAGCCAATGCTCTTTAGAGGTTTAAGATCATAGGCATAGCCTTTCCGAAGCAGTTTTTCGGTCTCTTCAACCAGGCCGGATTCAAACATTTTTATGCTGCGGCGGTTTATACGTTCATAAAGGACTTCCCTTTCATGATACAGACAGATCTTGATAGAATTGAACCCCCTGGCCTTAAAGGAATGATCCGATGCCAGAGCTGAGAATGGCCTGCCGGTAAGTTCCATAACCTCAAGCGCCCTTGTAATTCGCATCCTGTCATTTGGATGGACAGTCCGGGCGGATTCGGGATCTGATTTTTTAAGGCGTTCATACATCACCTCTTTTCCCAACCTATCATATTCATCAGTAAGCTGTTCCCTTATCCGTGGATCGGAAGGCGGGCATTCAAACAGACCGCCAAGGAGGCTTTTAATATAAAGCCCGGTACCACCGACCACCAAACAAACCTTGTTTCTTTTTCCGATATCCCTGATAACCGGCAGGGCATATTCCCTGTAGCGTGATGCATTGAAATCCTCATCAGGATCGACTATATCGAGCAGGTGGTGCGGTATACCTCTTTTTTCCCCGGCTCGCGGTTTCGCAGTCCCTATATCCATGCCTTTATAGACCTGCATTGAATCACAGTTTACTACTTCACCTCCCATATCCAGCGCAAACCGCACCGCAAGATCGGTTTTGCCCGTAGCAGTGGGGCCCGTAAT
Source organism: uncultured delta proteobacterium (assembly GCA_963815145.1). Taxonomy (GTDB): domain Bacteria; phylum Desulfobacterota; class DSM-4660; order Desulfatiglandales; family HGW-15; genus JAAZBV01. The sequence continues at coordinate 36,187 of CAWFFS010000016.1, read as the reverse complement.
GATTATAATTTTTTGTTTATCAGCATCCATTGGACAGGCATAATAGACAGGATCTAAAAAGTGGTCAAGATATGAAATGTTTATTATTTATCAGACGATTCTCTTGAACATCTTTTCTATTTCGGTATAGCTGAATCTTTTGAATACTGGTCTGCCGTGAGGGCAGTTGGAAGCTAAATCCAGTTTTTGCAGTTGCTCAACAAGTAGAGTCATTTCCTGGCTGGTCATACTTTGCCCTGCCCTTATAGCACCATGGCAGGCCATTACAGTCAGTAGTTTATCCATTGCCCTATCTCCGGTAAGATCATCTTCTTCATCAAGAACGGGTATGAGGTCCCGGAGAAAGTTCTCCCAGTCCGAATTTACAAGTATTGCCGGAACAGCCCTTATTAAAAAGCTGTTGCCGCCGAAGTTTTCTATTTCAAACCCGAGTGCTGCCAGTTGTTCAAGTTTTTCGTCAAGTACCCTGGCATCTTTTATTGAAAGTTCAAAATCAACAGGCAGCAGGAATGTCTGTCTTTCCACCTTTGAAGACGCATATCTGGACTTCAGAATTTCGTACAGGATCCTTTCATGGGCAGCATGCTGATCTATCATTAAAAGGCCGTCTCTTTCCTGGAACAACAGGTAGGTTCCCTTTAACTGGCCTATAACCCTGGGAGTCTCTCCTCCCAGACTGAAATCCACCTTTTTTTCAACGTCTCCGGCAGGAGCAGGCGGTATGCTGGTTTCATATTTTTTCCCGACGAAAAGCAGATCAGGTTCACTTTCAACCGAACCGGAGATTTTATTATCTGCGAACAGGTCAGCCTGAGTCATGGATGGTTCCATGATACTGCCCTGTGTCTCTTTTTCGTTGTTTCCCTGGAAATATTCCCAGGCCGGTGTTTCTATCTTTTCCGCAAAAGGGGCATTGTTATGATATGAAGGCCTTATGATAGCTTCATCAGGGGTGTTTTCAATCTTGGAAGTGTTAAATGGATTGAGCTGGTCCCCCAGGGCCCTGGCGATAGTTGACGCGACACTTTTGTAAATAAGCCCGCTGTCCTCAAACCGCACTTCCTGTTTGGACGGATGGACATTGACATCCACAAGGACAGGATCTATATCCATAAAGAGTGCCACCTGGGGGTAACGCCCTTTCATGAGTCTCTGGCCATAGCCTCTGGTAATTGCCCCGATTATCAATTTATCCCTTATATTTCGATTGTTTACATATACATACATGCGATCGCCCCTGGTTCTGGACATCTCAGGGGGAGCGAGATAGGCCCTTAAGGCAAAACCTTCCTGTTTAAAGTGTGCGTCCAGAAGCGATACCGCTGTATCCTTTCCAAAAAGGGCGGTGAGTCTGTTGAGTTCGTTATCGGATGACGGCAGGCTCAGAAGTGTTTTGCCTGTTGAATTATCTATCAGTTTTATATGAATACCGGTAAACGGTAACGCTATCCTTGAAACAGTATCAACTATATGGCCAGTTTCGGTTCTAAGTGCCTTTAAAAATTTCTTCCTGGCAGGGGTGTTAAAGTAAAGATCCCTCACCTCAACGGTCGTGCCGGCAGGTGCACCTGTTTCCTCGACTGATTCGATCACGCCACCTGCGGCCCTTAACCTGAAGGCGGCAAGCTGATCCTGGGGGCGGGAAATAATTTCCATCCTGGACACGGAAAATATACTGGGAAGCGCTTCTCCCCTGAAACCAAGTGTCTTTATGGAAAATATGTCAGACACTGTAGAAATCTTACTGGTTGCGTGTCTTTCAATGGCGAGAAGCATGTCATCCCTGTCCATACCAGCGCCATTATCAGTTACCCTTATTAGCTGCCCTCCCCCATCTTCTATGCGGACAGTTATCCTGTCTGCCCCTGAATCGATACTGTTGTCCAGAAGTTCCCTTACAACGGATGCAGGTCTTTCAATCACCTCACCCGCAGCAATCTGGTTGGCGACATTTTCGGGAAGTATTTTAATTTTGCTCATAAGCAGATTATTCTAATTCAAGGAGATCCTTGTCAACCGGGAATTTGCATTCATACTGCCTGGAGTTTCGAATACGGGACATCAATCCGTTATGGCTGGCCCTCCTGAGATTATCCTCACCTATGGGGTCGTGGGAAAGACATTTTGACGAATCAGTATTGGACAGCAGGTCTTTTACCAGCCTGTATGAAAGATTAATCATTGATTCTATGTATTCGACAGGTATTTTATATGGAGAGTGATCATAAACAAATGAAAATTGTGGAGAGCAGTAAAGATAGTCCGAAACTTTTACCGATTGAGTAAAAATGTGTCTCTTTGCTTTAAGCCCGTTACTATTTGCCTGGACTGCGGCCTTGAGCATTTTATCACACTCAAGATGCTTTCTCGACAGCACACCTGCTGCCATTTTGAGATAAAATGAACCGGTTGATTTGTCGGCTACAGCCTCGGAATAAACATGGCCCAGTTTTTTAAGCATAATAAATCTGTAGATAAGGTCGGGAACAAAATAGTTATGGGCCACTACGTCTGAGGCAAGATGTGATAAAAATCCGTACGCGTATGCGGAATCTCTTTCATCGCTGGCATCACTCAGTATATTGAAACCGGCCTCCCAGTTGTGGGAATGGCCTTCTTTTCTCTTATTTCCCTTGCCGATAAAAAAATCCGCTGCCAGATTTCCATATATGTACTCAAGCGGGTATTGTTTTAGAATGGCGGCGATATCAGGTAGAATATTATCCAATCCGCCAAGTATGGAGCATGAGATAACAGTATGTATGGCAGGTCCCCACGCAAAGGCGTTATCGGCAAACACTATTTGTAATATAAAAATGCCTACAAAAGAAACTGCAGTATAAATAATGAGCATCAGTCAGTAAAAACCTTCCTTCTTCACTTAACATTCGCATGATAAACTTGCTTGAATATGCGTTTTCCAGATGAATTTATCAAAGAAATTAATGATTTTTTTATGGATGTAAAGTAAAAATTTCATTAACATACTGTTTACCACGCAAAGCCGAGGTACTATACCAGAGTGTTTTGGAATATGCCAGTAATAATTTTATAAGGACATCAATAGATGAAAAACTTATAATATTTATTATTTCAGCATGTTACGCATTTCGTACAATTTTTACCTGTATTTATTTTTTTCATCCATACTCTTGAACGCTTCCTTCATATCGGTTGATTGCGTACATTTCTTTAGAGGTTTTACATTGGGCTGAGAAAGAAAAGGATAAAAATAATGAACAAAACAGAAAATGAGAACAGAGGAGAAGGTCACAGGGAAAGACTCAGGGCAAGGTTTACCCGGGGAGGCATTGAAAGGTTTACTGATGAAGAAATCATCGAGTTTCTTCTCACACTTGGCACGCCGAGAAAAGATGTAAAAATTCCGGCAAGACAGGCATTTAAAAAGTATGGAAGCCTTTCCGGAGTTCTTTCGGCTCCCCTTGATGAATTGAAGGTTATTAATGGACTGGGTGAAAAAAATGTACTCTATCTCAAACTGATTCATGAAGTGGCCGGCCGCTATTTAAGGGACAGAGCATCAAAGGCAGCCTTTTTTAACTCGTCAAAGGCTGTATACGAGTATCTCTTCCATTCGATGAGAGACCTCAAAAGGGAGATATTCAAGGTCCTGTTTCTGAACAGGAAAAATGAGCTGATATCTGATCAGGATATGTTTCAGGGAGGTTTGACAGGAAGTGCGGTATACCCTGCGGAAATCATGAAACTTGCACTGAACAACAATGCTGCCGCAGTGGTATTTATCCATAATCATCCCTCGGGAGATCCCCAGCCGTCATCCGAAGACAGAAATCTCACAAGAAATCTGGTATGGGCGTCGCAGCTGCTTTCGATACAGGTACTCGACCATATCATAATAGGGTATAACAGGTATTACAGTTTTGCTGACGAAGGCCTTATTAAACAGTTTGCAGCAGAATACATCGATAAATTAAATTTGCAATAAACCTTGACACTTTTTCATTAATGATGAAAATAGATTTTTCATGCGAGAGTGGCGGAACTGGTAGACGCGCTGGACTTAGGATCCAGTGCCGCAGGGTGTAGGGGTTCGACTCCCCTCTCTCGCACCACGATATCATGTAACCGGTCTCTGACCTGCAAATCCGGGGAGATATAAAATGAAACGAAATATTTTATTACTGACAATGTCAGTCGGTATTTTCTTATTTGTCTCCTTCTCTTCATCCGGCACAGCTGTTTCAGCAGAAAATAATGAGATTGAGGCCCTGAAACAAAAAATCACCAGCCTGGAAAACAGAATTAAAGATCTCGAAAGTCTTTTAAAGATCTATCAGATTCCTGCAGAACAGGGTATTGATAAAAAATACGGCTGGCTGAATAAAAAGACCTGGCGAAGTTTAAAAAAAGGTATGACCGAAGATGAAGTAAAAAAAATACTCGGCGAACCTGTAAAGTCAATAGAAGGATTCAGGACAATATGGTATTACCCGAGCTTTTACAGTGGAATTGTTTCATTTGATGAAAAGGGAAACCTGATAGGATGGAATGCGCCATAATGCTCTAAGACATTAACTAAATGGCACATAATTATATTCTGGCTCATAAACCACACATAGAAAAAACATGTATCTCACAGAGCCCGCAGAGTACACAGAGAAAAACAAAAACATTTATTAATTTTTAAAAAAAAGGAAAGCTTTACTCTGCGATCTCTGTGTTCTCTAGTGACCGAAGTGAACGGGCGAGAGAACCCTTCACCCAGACTCCCTTTATGTCACCTAATGATTCAGGCAACTTGTCCGGACGTCCCTTTACAATCACAAAGGTGGCAGACATGCCCTTTGATATGGTGCCATCATTCAAATCATCCTCATGAATCCGCATGGCATCTGATGTTGCGCATTTCACCGCCTGTTCAACAGTATATCCTGCCCTGATTAAAAGACCTAACTCATCCATGACTGACAAGCCATGATATACCCCCGGGCATCCTGCATCTGTCCCGAGGGCTATTGTCACACCATACCCCATGGCTTTTTCCATCTGCTCGAGCTGATGAACCAGGTTTTTTTCAGCCACATGACAAGCCCGGGTTTTTGGATCCGAGGTCTCTATATATGCCTTCATGGTGCATGCGGTTGGGACCCATATCGTCCCATGATCCGCCATTCTCTGCAGGTTGTCGGCTCCCATAAAAAATCCATGCTCTATGGAATGGCATCCTGATTCAACAGCCGTCTTAACGGGTAGTTTTCCGTTGGCATGTACCATAACCTTTAACCCAATACTCCCTGCGGCCTGCACAGCCGCTTTCAATTCCTCCCCGGTGAACTGCGGAGATGTTTCTCTACCGAAATCTGTAAGGCTGTTTAAGCCTGAGTTTACTATCTTGATATGATCAATTCCAGGCCTGAAGTCTTCCAGGATAGCCTGCGCGAGATTCCTTCCAGGTGCAAGAGCCATACCCAGCAACTGCCCGTATCTTCCTTCTGCGTGATAACCGTTTCCGGCGGCGTATATGGTTATCGGGAGATCCTCTTTGGAATGGAATTTATTTTTATATTTCAATGCATGGGCATGAAAATCACCTCCATCCCTTACTGCCGCGACACCATATTTAAGGTAATCGCTGATATGTTTTTTTATCCTGGGTTCAGCACTGTGATATCCGTCAGTAATCTGAATATCTCTGATTTTCTGGTCAAGGGTCCCTGACATGGTAAGATGTGTGTGGCTGTCAACCAGGCCTGGAATCATTGTGCAGCCGGAAAAATCCATATATTCGGAGGATATTTCAATGCCGGGTGTGATTTCTGTTACAGAAGATATTCTCTCTCCTGAAAATTCTATCACGCAGTCCTTTTGCGCTGCCCTGCCTGAACCATCAATCAACCACCCTGCCCTTACTGTTTTGATTTCATATGTCATCTTTATGCGTCTTCAACCTGTAACGATGTGAGCCTCAAATAGCGATTGTTATCCGTACAACTTCAGTACAATTTCCCACAAGACCTTTTTTTTTCCGTATTTTCCTGTACTGGTTTCTAATATATTTATTATCTCAAAATCATTTTTGAAGAATTTATCAATCATTTTCCTGTCAAAAAATTTTTTCAGCCTGCCATTTATGTTAAAATAATTATGTTCAATTTCTATCCCTTTTTTTGCACCATGATTTACATCATTAATAGAATTAACCCTGGCTAAAATAAACCCCGGTCTTTTCAATGTCATGCTCAACTCTTCAATAATCTTTCCTGTAACTGATTCACTAAAGTAGTGCAGTGACAAATCGGCAATTATAAAGTCAAAAAGATTATACCTATAGGGTAATTTGTTGCGTATATCTGCAACAACGGCATTTATCCCGTACACCGTTTTTACTTTTTTAATTGCTTCGGCAGAATAATCACATGCGAAAATATTATGCGATTTTGATGTCAGATATTCAAGATTGCATCCGCTGCCACACCCCAGGTCCAGGTAATAACCATCAGGGCTGTAGAATGCATCATACTTCTCCAGCCAGTTATCATTGTTTATACATGGGTTATTTCCATAAAAATCATTCCAATTTGCACGCTGGTCTTCCATAGTGTTTTAATAACCTTTTCAGTTTCTTAAAGAATATCTATATTGTCAGCAGCCTTTCATCATTCTTCAGGACCTCAGTCAGGGGGGCGCCCCAGTATTTTACTTCTATACCAAGTTTTTCCAGTGCTTCCGTGACCCCAAGCTGATCCGCACACGCTCTGCAGGCAGTTACATGAACGCCGGCATCCTGTGCCTCCCTGATCTTCGTCCGGATCTCCGCATTTTCGTTCACCAGTTTTGCAGTGGCACCCCATATGATAAGGGTTACCTTTTCCCACCAGCCATGGATAAGCGAGTTAACTGTATACATGAACACCATTTTTTCTGAGGTGATCGGGTTGTCATTGGTCCATAATACATAAAGGTGTGTTTTTTCGCCCATCAAAGTTCTCCATTTTTATATTGTATCGAAATTGGTTATTTTAATGGATATTAAGCACAAAAAAAAGGGAAATTCAAAAAAGAATTCCCCTGATTTTTTAACTGGTGCCTAGGACGAGAATCGAACTCGTACGGAGAAATTCTCCGAGGGATTTTAAGTCCCTTGCGTCTACCAGTTCCGCCACCCAGGCAAATATAATGGGTTTTTAATAATATGATAGAGTTATGTCAAGTTATATTATGTAATACTATCTAGTTTCCACCCATAAACATTCGTTTTTTAATGAATGCTTTCAGCCATCAGCATTCAGCTGTCAGCTTAAAGCTTAAAATTAAAAACTTGGCTGAACGCTGATAGCTGATCGCTGAAAGCTCCATCCAAAGATCATCCGTTTCTGAACTGGAAACTGCCTAGTGCCAGAAAATAGTTTATGGATGGGCACTATCTAAAAACTATCTCAGATAAACAGGGTTTGTAAATATCCACGGCCTCCAGCCGAACAACGGAGTATGCTTATACACCTCAACACGGTAAATGCCATTTTTCTCAACAGGGTATACCGCCTCCATGCCTCTATATGTACTGACTGCCTCACCATTCCTTATAAGTCTTATCTCACCCCTGGAAGGCAGTTCGACAACAAGATTTCCCGTGTTGCTGAAGGTTTCCTCCTCTCCCATCAGGAGGTCGGAGCCGTCATCGGATAAAAAGCAAAATTTAAAACCCTTTGCAGGCGATAGCCTGTCGTTGGCGATAAAGAGGCGCCCTGACTTCATGGCCTCAAATATATCGTTCTTTGCCGCACCGAAATCCTTAAATATTTTCCTGTTCAGAAACACATGGATATTAATGGAGTTTAAAAGGAAATCATATGGCAGGATTGTTGCCTTGATAAAACCCGCCTTAAACATCGTTCCATGCGCGTCGGAACCGCCTACTGCAACTACTTTTCTCTTTTGACAAAGCTCATCCCAGAAAGACATGGTTTCGTGGTTCGGCCCTTTAAGCGCCTGCACCTTGAATATCAGGTGAAATATTCCATGAAAAAATGTTTTTACACGTTCTTTCCACCTGGATGAAAAATTCCAGATACATATGCCTGTAAAACCTTCTACAGAAAGGTCATTCCACCTGTATGCAACCGACTTTTCCATGAAAGGCATGCCTTTTTCAAAGGGATGTGCCAGAAAACCGAAACCGCCCTGTTCATTTACCCTGTCGATTACCTCCTGTGGTGAAGCATGGTCCAGATCGGGTATTTTTTTCAGGTTATAGGCTAGATAGTGATGATCCGCCCTTCCTATCTCCACTCCTGTAATGAGAGTAAGTTTATCAAAAAGCCCCTCATCATCCAGGCTGAAGGAATCAAGCATATGTGCGTGATCATTGAAGCATATGAAATCTATTCCGTTTTTAACCGCCTTTCCTGCTATCTCGGCATAGGTTCCTTTACCATCCGATCGATTTGAATGAATATGAATATTTCCTATATATTCATAATTGAACATTTTTTATTCTGGCTCCGAATCCTATTCATAGTTTTTAAGTGCGTCCACTCCCATCTTCAGGGGTTTATAGATGGTAAACGCCGTAATTGCAATCACAAGAATAAAGGCGCATGCTATCAATGCCCATTGAACCGGGGTAATTTTTATTTTACGCAAGTCAGCCATAAAGATGATATATACGGGCACTGACTCCAGCACAATGATTACCGCCATAAAAAGTGCGCTGATCATCATATATACCAGACCACCGAACCCGGTTGCAACCTGTGTGATATTTTCAAACCTGAATCTTGGGTACACCCCGCCCAGGCCGATTCCAAGGGATACAAGGGCAAACACGGCAAAAAACATGGTTATCGATGAAAGAACCATCATGAAAGTTGAAACATCAAGCAGGCGATTGGTTATTATAATGAGTATCTCTCCGAGTATGAGTATGGGAAATATGTATATGAGATATTTACCAAGCAGAAACCTTTTTATAGAAACGGGTGATTTCTGTATGATCCAGAATGATTTTCCTTCGGCGCTTACTGCCGGAAATATGAAACGCACGGAAACAGAAGCAAGGACAAAGCTTGCAAGGCCGAGGTTCAAAAAGGCTATAGTATTCTGCAAAAAATCGAGCCTTATGGTGCTTCTTTCAAGAGGCAGTACGCTGAAGTTATACAGGTAGACAACTACCAGCGCCGCGAGGAGCAGCAACTGGGACCACTGTGTATTATCCCTGAAGAAATTTCTTATGTCTTTTTCAAGGATGGCTGCCACATCATCTCCAAAGGGTTTCTTCAACAGCCTGATCACCACATCAAGAATTCCTTTTCCCGCCCTTCTCCTCTTTGCCTCCTGGGATTTTGAAAAGCCTTTAAAATAAACAACACCTGCCACCCAGACGTTTATAACAATAAGGGCGGCAGCGGAACTCCATAACAGAAGAATATTAAAGATATTATTATCGGCCTTGTGCCTTATATGCGACCAGAGAACATCAGTGATCCAGTGTGTCGGCAGCAAAGGGGAATCCGGCGTCTTGAGTGCGCTCACATACTGCATGATGCTGAAAAACGCGTCAGGGTCAACCAGCCTTTCAGGCCTTATCACGCGGAACATTATATAAAGGGCAACAACAACAAATATCGTAAAAAGCATGATTATATCCCGCGTCTTCTGGGCGGGAAAGATACTGACCATGATCACTGTTATCAGGATACCTGTTCCCGAAGCTATTATCGACAGGGCCAGACCCAGATGAAACAGGTCGAAATAAAAACCGGCCCCCGGCCTGAACACCCACCCGTAGGCCATCATTATCGGAAGCCCGAACAGGATCACCATCCATGAACTGTCGAACAGGGTGAAAACAGCCCTGCTTAAAAATATTTCTTCAAGAGATGCGGGTGACGAGTGGCACAGCTCAAGATCGGCAGAAAGATAAAGGTTGGAAAGCGAAGTGATTATATTACTGAAGACAAGAAGGCTGAAAAAAGTCAAAAAAACCATTGAAAGCAGATACTGGGAAAGAATGTCGCCTATCAGTTCGGTCGAGCGAGATATTGAAGGACCTTTGAAGACAGCACAAACATGAGTATCCAGAATGCAATCCCGACGATGCTCATTATCAGTGCCTTTTTCCTGGCACCGGGATTATATCCTGACACGCTGTTTTTAAATCCCGTAATCCTCGGGCTAAGAAGCAGAAAGAGATTTTTCATGCGCCAGTGCACGCCCCTCTGTTAATTTTAAAAAGACGTTTTCAAGATTCCCGTCTATGCCTGCCTGCTGTTTTAATACCTCAGGACTTCCAGTGGCTATTATCCTGCCGGTCTGGATTATAGCAATTTCACTGCATATCTCCTGTGCAATATCAAGTGAATGGGTGGATACAAAAACTGTTTTTCCCTTTGCTGCTTCGTTCCTGAAGATATCCTTGACCAGTCTTGCGCCCTTCGGATTCGAGCCCTACCATCGGCTCATCAACTATCAGGACCTTTGGATCATGCAGCAGTGCCGAACACATGACCAGCCTTTGCTTCATACCATGGGAGTAGCTCTCAACAAGTTCATCCGCCCAGTGGCTCAGTTCAAAGAGTACAAGGAGTTCTAAAATCCTTTTATCAATGTTAAAAACCCTGCCAAGACCGTACAGCCCGCCTATAAACCTGAGGAACTCATGCCCAGTCAGTTTTTCATAGATGTACGGCCTGTCCGGTATGAAACCCGTTATCTTTTTTACATCCTCGGGTTCTTTTGAAAGATCCATGCCGTTTATTATGATTCTCCCCGCAGTTGGCTTCAGTATACCGGCCATCATCTTGAGGGTAGTTGTTTTTCCCGCACCATTTGGGCCCAGAAAACCGAAAATAATACCCTCGCGCACCTCAAGGCTGATGCTGTCCACTGCCTTCAGGCCCTTATAGATCTTTGTGAGATCAACCAGTTCAATAATATTCAAAGTCCATTACCTCGAGTCTCAGTTTTCCGATAAGCCCGATGATTTCCACCTGTTTATCGATATTGCCTCTCAGAAGGCTGATGTGAGTAACATCCGCAGGCATCTGATCAAGGGTAGGATCGATGGTGATCCATTGTCCGGTATAGGCCTCCACCCATGCATGATAAAAGAACTTTTCACGCATATAAACAAGACCGACAGAAATCCGTGCCGGTATGCCTGAGCCCTCAAAAGCGCGGTCAACAGGGTTGCATGTTCGTTACAGTCACCGGTCTTTGTATGCAGCACCTCTATTGCGCTTGGAATGTTTACCACCGGCTTTTTATCCAGGCTGGAGTACACCCATTGCATCATCTTTTTTGCCACAGCCACAGGGTTTTTTGTTTTACCCGCTATTTCACGGGCCTTGTCAATTATTTCCCTGTCGTCGCTTTCTATATTATATTCGGGGGCAAGATATTTTTTTATATCCGCATCATCACCTGTATAGGGGACAGTATAACTGACTTTGAAAGGCTCCTTCTCTCTTGTTACAGTAATTATGCTGTCTTTGAATTCCTGTCTTGCGCTGTTGAGGCCAGAGCTGTCGAATTCGGCATTATCGATTCCGCTGACCCTGAGTTTCAATAAACCAAGCCTGTCAGCCCTCGGAAGTTTTTTATCTATCGGCACTGAACTCAGTTCATAAAAATCGTCGGCATCACCTGCCTCTATATTCGCTGGTGCGTCCGCAGGGCTTGACTTGATCATGGTAAGCCCCATGAAACCCTCTTCCTTGAGGACATTCCCCTTCATATCGACCCAGAAGACGAGCTTATTCCCCATCATCTCGCTTTCTATCCGCCAGGTATCATATCTTATGTTATTGATTTTAATTTTTTCCCTGGCAGCAACATTAAACACTGCCTCCTTCTGGGTCATTGTCGACGGGTCAAAGAAGGACAACCTGTGGCTGTCACCCTTTTTGAGCCGGATCTTTCCGAATAACTGATCAATACCGCTGCTCATCATAGGGATCTCGGCCAGCTTCAGCTCCCTTATTTTCTTTCGCCTTCCGGTGCCGGTCTGAATTCTCAGGATATGGCCCTCTACCTTTCCGGATATCCTGTAGCTGATAATGCCCGAGTTCATCTTGAAATAAAAATCTTTCAACCTGAAATTTTTATCAACACCGGATTGAGTGATCGTGTATAAGCCCTTTTCAAATCCCATCAGGTTCAATTTTAAAAAAAGTTCGTTCTGGATGTAATAACCGCCTTCAAACGGTCTAAGCGTGTCCACCGCATACCCGACCTTTTTGCCGTTGAGAAAGATCTCCTTCCAGTCACGCCTTGCGTCTCCGGAAGCGACCCCGCTGTCTATACCGGGCAAATGGTCTCCGGCAGCATGCTGTCGCCTTACAAGAATCGTCAGCATTGCGATCCAGAATATAACAACCATTACCCCGATTAGATGAAAAACATATCTTTTTCTGATGGTGCCGTTCATTTCGTTTAAGTACTCATGGATTTATCAAGGGATGTTAATTCTGTTGCCTGAAAGGCCGGGCGAACAAAAAAATTATACCTTAAACCCGGCCTTTTTTAATAAACTTCGTGAATTGGATAAAAGCACAGACAGGGAATCATCGGAAAGCCCGGACCCTGCAACCACCTTTCGGGCGAAGGCCTCGGTCATTATATTGCCCGGTTCATGACAGTCGGAATCAAGAACCATCTTTGCACCGGCTTTCCCGGCTACATTCGCCACATGCCCGTTTGAAAGGCTGTGTCCTGCCCTTGATGTAATCTCGATATAAACATCTTTTTCTCTGGCAAGCCTGGCCTCATCGGGGGACAGAAGGCCGGGATGGGCAAGTATGTCAACACCGGATTCTATGCCTGCCAGGTTTGTCCCGGCAGCAACAGGCTCAGCCACGGTTTCTCCATGGAGTACGACTATTTTTGCCCCGAGGTCCCTTGCCTGCCTTACCAATCCGGGGATCAGGGCCGGGGGGACATGTGTGATCTCTATACCGGGGACTACAATTACGGACTGCACCCTGTTCAATTCCTCGGCAATCCTGGCTATCCGGGGTATGATAAAGTCAATATTGGAATGATCAGCATGATCGGTAATGGCAATTGCCTCGTATCCGTATGCTTCATATCTTCTTACAAGTTCTGCGGGTATCAGTACACCATCACTGAATATGGAATGTGTGTGGAAGTCTATCATTATGTTACATCTTGTATTTGCCGAAATCTTCAGGATTGAGGTTTTCGAGTATCTCCTGCCACTTCTTCCCCTCTTCTGTTTTTACCTCGGGTTCGGCACTCATAAGATCAATATGTTTTGATTTGTCTATAACTTCTTCCGATACAAAGACCGGTGCATTGACCCTCAATGACAGGGCAAGGGCGTCGCTTGGTCTGGCATCCACCTGTAAACTGTTCCCGCCATGGGAGATGTGGATCAATGCATAATAGACATTGTTCTTCAGATCGCATATCTCTATTTTATCAACCTTGACGTCAACCAGTTCAAGGATATTTTTTAAAAGGTCGTGGGTCATCGGCCTGTCAAAATCTATCTTTTCCATCTTGCTTGCTATAGCGGTTGCTTCCATCAAACCTATCCATATGGGCAGGGTTTTATCACCATCGACCTCTTTCAGGATAACAATAGGACTGTTCGTTATCGGGTCCATTGTCAGTTTGGATATGGTCATTGGTTTTAACATTCTCGCCTCCCTTGAAATTATTTTATTTTCAGGTTAATTATATTCTTGTACATACTCATATGTTTGTCAATATAACTTTGTCAATGCGTCATTCACATGAATGCAGGAAAGATGCCAGTGAGCCATGAATATGAACATAAAAAAAATAAAATTTCCATACTTCTTTGATTATAAACCGGTTTTCTTCCTTGGCTGGTTTTTCTACAGGCTGTTTAAAAGGGTGAAAATTGATGAAAATATTAAGGATTCCCTTAAAGACATGCAAAAACAGGGAACAATTGTATATGCAATAAAATACAGAGGACTCCTGGATTATCTCCTTTATCACTTTGCCATGAGGCGCCGCAGGCTTCCATACCCCAAAATAGCATGTGGAGTGAACCTGTCTCTGATCCTTCCGGTTGGAAAGGTCTTTAAGATAGCGATGTCTCAGATAGCCGCATTTTTCCGATACGGCAAGGTTCCGAGCCCGTACAGCTCAGGATTTTATGAAAATGCGCTAAGGGAAAAAACACCTTCACTTATTTCTCTGCTTGATCCGTCGGGATTTCTAAAGGCATTTATACACTCGGAGATAAACAACCTGCACTTCCTGCTTGAGCTGCAGAAAAAAATGGATACTCCCATATTTATCGTTCCGCAGCTGGTTCTGTTCAAACGATCCCCTGAAAAGGAAGGTTTCAGGCTGCGCGATATCTTCTTTGGTTTCAAGGACAACCTGGGTATCATTAGAAAGGTCATCCTGTTTTTCAGGTATTCAAGATCTACCTTTATTGACTTTGCCGAACCAATAAATTTAAAGACATACCTGGAAGAACAGCCTGCTGAAAAACCCTTGGATCAGATAGCCATTGCACTCAAGGATGAACTGATAGGAAGGATAGACAATCAGAAAAGGATCATCCTCGGACCGATAATGAAATCACGCCAGCAGCTCAAGGAGATAGTGCTCCAGGACAGGGGAATCAACGCCCTCATCGATAAAACAGCCAATGGGGACCAAAAAAAAATAAAGGCAAAAAGAAAAAAGGCCGGGGAATATTTTGATGAAATCGCTGCAGATTATAACAGCTCGTACATACTTCTCTTTCGTATTGCCCTTTCGTGGCTCTGGAAAAAGATATTCAACGGGATCGACACAGTGCCTTCGGAGCTTGCAGTAGTGCGGGAATGGGCACGAAGGGCCCGGTAATATACGTCCCTTCACATAAAAGTCATGTTGACTACCTGGTATTAAACTATGTCCTCTATGATAACAACATGCATGTTCCCAGGATAGCTGCAGGGCAGAATCTTGCATTCTGGCCCATGGGGCATATCTTCAGAAAGTGCGGCGCATTCTTTATCAGACGTTCATTCCAGGGCGCAAAGCTATATGCAGAGGTTTTTTCGCGCTATGTAAAGGCGCTTCTTCAGGAAGGGCACCCTGTCCAGTTCTATATTGAAGGCGGAAGGAGCAGGAACGGGAAGCTGGTGCAGCCCAAAACAGGGTTTTTATCCATTATACTGCAGGGGTTTGAGCAGGGCTACTGCAATGACCTCATATTTGTGCCCACGTCGGTCATCTATGACAGGGTAATCGAAGAAGGTGCATACCTGAAGGAACTGGGCGGAGGACAGAAGGAAAGTGAAAACTTCAAACAGGTCCTCCAGGCACGCCGGTTTTTGAAAAGCAGTTACGGAAAAATATACATACGTTTTGACAAACCTTTTTCGCTCAGGGAACAGATGGCATCGCAGGGTGAAGGAGAGTCAGGTGAAAAGCATAAAAACCTCGCGTTTCATATTGCAGACTCGATAAATAATATTACTCTCATCACCCCTCTTTCATTGATAAGCACGGCGATTTTGACAACACATCGAAAGGGTTTTTACGTACCGGAGCTCAAGAATACAATCGAATTGTACCTGAACCTTGCAAAAAGGATAAACGCCCCTGTTTCAGTGGATCTTCCTGATATTGATAAGGCCATAGATGACGCGCTGGACATGTTAAGGGAGTGGAATATTATTGAGCATACGGATGAACTGTCAGACAGAGAGAAAGGTTTCTGTTTCATTCGGGATGATAAAAAACTGAAGCTGGAGTATTATAAAAACAACATTATTCATTTTTTTATAGATTATTCCTTTACTGCAATATCTTTACTGACCCAGGTCGAAGAAAATAATAATATTGAAAATGCCCTCGCTGTTTTCGATTTTTTAAGAAATACGTTCGCAAACGAATTCCTTTACAGGTCAGGTGAAAGGGCTGAAAACCGGGCAGCGTCAATAATCGGTTATTTCCATGAATCGGGTTTTATTGAGGATATGTCCGAAACCGGCGGTTTCAGAATTACAAGGTCAGGCTTTGATAAACTTCCGTCATGGGCTGCCCTTGCCAAGACGTTTATAGAATCATACTGGATAACTGCAAATGTTATCATGCAGACAAAGGATGAAAAAATATCCGGAGACAATCTCCTTAAACAGATTATCAGTATGGGCAACAAATATTATAAATCCGGTGTGATAGACCATATAGGCTCTATCTCCCGCATCAATTTTCAGAATGCTGTTACCTATATCAACCGGAATGTACTCAAGGTTGAAAAAGGCAGAAAAGCGAACAATGCAAGGGACTATGAAAGTCTGGCTGATTTCATCAAAAAACTGCATGCCCTATCCCGGTTCGGCGGCTAGAGATGCATGTTATTTACCCCTGGTGCTTTCAAAAACATAGGCAAAAAACAGTAAACCCGCTGCAAGTGCCGTGGTTTTAACAGGGCTGATGCCATTAAAGAATGTCAGGCTTATTAACGAGGCAATAACTAGCGATATGACAGCCCGGGCAAGAAAAATATAAAATCTTTTCATTTTTTATCTTCTTTCAGTCCTTTTTTTTAAACTGTACTATCTTGGCGGGTTTCTTTCCCTCTTTATTATCATTCTTTGTTTCCCCGGTCTCCTGGTCTTCCTGTTTTTTTACATCCAGTCTTTCTATTTTTTCCATGCGCATGCTGTTACCGCCCATTGTAAAAACCTGGCCGTTTATATATTCCTCACGCAGTATCCATGTAATAACCTGATGAGGAATAGTAAGCAGTATAAGTGTAACCTTGTACCAATCCTTTTTCACATCAGGCTCTATTCTTTCTATCCTTGCATACACTCCCGGTTCGTCCTTGTAGTAGATCAGGACAAGATCACCTTCAATATTCATATTTCGAGATTCCTCGTAGAGTTCATTAGCGTCCATCCAGACAGGCTTCTATAAATAGCAGTTTTTCCGGGCAAGTAAAGAAAAATTATTTGAGGATCATTGTTGTGAATCATAATGAGAACATCCTCTTTTTAAACTCAAGTTAAAGAAGTATTGAGACGATATATGCACTGTATGCGTCTGATGGCTGCATGAGTATTCACACTGCGATGCGCCTGGAATAATATTATTCGTTGATCGGGGGATCAGATCTTATGTGTCGAACAAAAAACCTCACCGGATTCATTGTTTCATTCATTTTCATGATAATTACATTTGCCGGATGCGCAGCAAATATAGGTGCAGTTAACACACCCGAGACCGCGTATTATCCAAAAATTCCGGCCGGTATCAAAACCTTCGATGCTGCCATAAAAGACCTTTCAGCACTGCTGGAAAACAGAAAGGACGGGCTCGACATTCTTTTTGACACGAACTACTGCAGATTGTACGGCATCCAGGATTTAACCCATGGAAAGGAAGGGTATCATGAGATCGAAAAAGGACTTTCAGGTGCTGCGACGCTTTCTTTTGCCCCTCCGCCCTCTTCCAGGGTATATGTGCAGCATTTAAAAAACATTGACGTTGGCCTGGACATGCTCAAGGTCAGTTCCCGGCTTTTTGTCCTCTATACCGATCTGCCGAACCTGCCTATTGAGGTCATCAATGCCAGCATCCCCGGGTGGGCCCAGGTTGATCTGGTGGGCCAGGTTGCACTATATCTTAATTCTAAAGAAAATGCCCGGCGGATAGCGGACGATTTATATTTCATACAGCTCAACTATCAAAAATATCATCAAAAACAGCTGGCCCTGTTTGAAGCCCGTGCTGCGGAATATCGCAGCCTCGCCATTAAGCCGCAGGTGTCTGAAGAGCAGAGGAAATATATTGTTCAGGCAGAGGCCATGGCCCAGCAGAAAGAATATGATAAAGCCATCGATTTAAACCTCAAGGCTGTTGCCCTTGACTCTGTTTCTTATCCCGCAGTCTATTCCAATCTGGCGCTGCTTTGCGCGCAACTGCACCGGTTCAACCCGGCTATAGATTATATGAAACAATACTTAATGCTGGTTCCGGATGCTAAAGATGCCCGCAGCGCACAGGACAGGATTTACGAGTGGGAAATCATTAAAAATAAACAGGAGTTATAAAAATTCATCCAAATGTATTTTAAAAGAGGATTTAACTGAAAAAGGAGTCGATTATGAAGTATCAGGACAAAAGTATTTTGGTTTTCAGTGTCTATGTAATTCTCATGACTGCATTAACAGGATGCGGAGGACTGGGCAAGGTAGCTTATAGCCCTGTCATCCAGCCTGAAATGACATATACCGGTGCAGTGAATGACCTTCTGAACGTTGCACGCTCCGGTAGTATATATACAGCTACTGGACCGTTTACACCTGTCCGTAACATTCGCAACATCACTATTAACGAAAACGGGACTGTTAGGTGGGAACTTGCTCCTGAAACAAAGTGGCAGGAAAACGTTGGTCCGAGACCGGGCCCGGGCCCCTCCCAGGCTTTCAACATGTCCTTATTAGCACCGGGGCAGGATTTCACTGTCCATAAGTGGGGACCGTCCTGGGCAATAAATCTTCCCGATTTCCTGATCGCAGGAAACCTGCAGAGCTTGACAAGGGCTGCAAATGACCTTTATTTTATCAGGCAAAGCCTGGATAACCTGGAAGAAAAACAGAACAGGGAGCTTGCTCTTTTCCAGCCGATCGCCGCCGGGTACCATGAACTGAAAATCAAGCCTCCTGTTTCCGAAGAGCAGAGAAAATACATAGTTCAGGCCAATTCAATGACTAAGCAAAGACAGTACGGACAGGCCCAGGCGAAATTCCTCAAAGTCATTGAGGTTGATCCCACATCCTATCCTGCCGCCTACTCCAATATGGCATTGCTTGCAGCCCAGGAAAACCAAATCCGGACTGCTATCTTCCGCATGAAACAATACCTTATGCTTGTTCCGGATGCCAAAGATGCCCGCAGTGCCCAGGACAAGATCTATGAGTGGGAAGGCATGATGAATAAGAATTAGATGTAAAGATAACAAAAAGAAGATATGACTATGTGCAGATCAAAATTCATTTTATTTTTAAGTATTTATTTTTCCATCAGCATACTGTTTTCGGGATGTACCAGCCCTGGCTCTTTTATAAAGATCGAGCCTGAAAACACCGAAGGGGTTACCCCGTGGCCGGGTGGCATTTACAGCCCAAAGATCCTGCCTGATATAACCTTTGAAAGCGCCACAAAGGAGCTTGCCGCAGTGTTTGGAAGCGTGCAGCGGATAGATGACAACGCCGGGTTCAAAATATCCGGAAAGCTGGATATTGATAATCCTTCCAATCAGACAAATCTCATACCATTCTTGAAGAGTGTTAATGCCTATATGATCGTGCGTGACCCGGATGGTAAATTCAAATACATGCTTTCACGATCCGGGATCAGCGTCCAGGGAGACCATATAAGTGTTAATCCGGCCTTTAATCTATTTTTTGCAGATCTGGTTGACAGGCCGATTTACGTTCAAAAGATCGGGGCCGAAGACATACGCTGTTCCTGGCCGGATGTGAACTGGAAGGTGGTAGATGATACTATAGCCGGTAAATACGGTATAATGGGCCGGCCGATGTACAGGCGTCCTTACATGATCCGCTGCGGCAGCCTGATATCGCTTTTTTTCAAAAAACAGACGGACGCTGAGAAGGTTGCTGATGCCCTTTTTACCATACAAAAGGGGCTTGAAAAGATACTTGCCGACCGCATAATAAAACTCGAATCACTCGCTCCGCAATACCGTGAATTGACAATAAAACCTCCAGTGTCCGAGGAGCAGAGAAAGAACATTGTTCTTGCTGATATGATGACCAAGCGTAAAGACTATACTCAGGCTCTCAGTTTTTATGTCAAGGTCATCAACCTTGATCCTGTTTCCTACCCCGATGCTTATTCCAATCTGGCCCTGCTTTCCGCACAGATGCAAAGGTTAAATATGGCTGTTTACTATATGAAACTATACCTTATGCTTGTCCCTGAAGGCCCGGACGCAAGAAAGGCCCGGGACAAAATATATGAATGGGAATATATGTTGAAGAAACAGGGAGAAACCAGGTGAGTCAGTATCAAAATGTCTTTTAAAAGAGGATTTTCAGAAAAAGGAGTAGATTGCCAGGATGAAAAGCTGTTTAAAACGAGGTAAACAAATATCAAAATGTCTTTACGGGCTGCGGGCCGCACTGTTTTTTTTTATCGGCCTTTTGATACTTTCATATGCCCTGCCTCTTGATGTACGGGCAGGCTCAATACCTGAAGCCTCCAGCCCGAAGATAGATTGTGAAGCCACTATATCCGCCTGGAAATCGGACGTTCACCTTAACCTTGGCAACTGTTATTGCGACAGAAACGGTCAGCCTGTCTGCGGAAATTCTTCATCAAAAGGGAGTGTGTCAGGAGGCGGACTGAATATCAACCAGCAGATAAAGATGCAGATTGTGGGTACTATTTTCCAGAGCCTTCTGACCTCCATATTTTCAAACGACGATTCCAGTGAGAAAGCCGCCCTTGCCGCCAAGCAGAAGGCGGCAGCGCTGGCTGCCCAGCAGGCGGCCGCGGAGCAGAGGGAGAAGGCCAGGGAGGCCCAGGCCGCTTATGAAAAAATGATGCAGTCTTACAAACTACTGGATGATGGCCAGGGAGTGGCCTTCAAAACCCTTTCCGATTCAGCCATGGGATTCAAGACCCTGGACGATAACCCGGAAACCCTTGAGGCCAATGCCAGAAAACCATTTGATACTGCTTCGGAGAACACTGATTCAATATCCGGTAAGGTAACTTCGGGCGGGGCGACTCCATTTTTCGGGGACAAGATTCCGACCAGGGATTTACAGCTGCTTGTCAATCCCGACGGTGATCCAAATGTGGTCGATCTGCGAAATGCCGTTGCCTATGTAGCCAAAAATATCAAGGATGGCACGGACCCCGAACATGCGAAGGGGGAACCCATTCTAACCGGACCGAGCTGCAAGGAACTGGATAAGAGATTGACAGCTTATAAAAATCAAAGGTTGAAGTTCCAGAAAACCATAAACCTGGCTCAGGATCAGCTGAACATCTGGGAGACTGCCAACCGTGACGCCCTGTTGAGCGCTGCCATGGAAGGGTTGAATGTTTTTACAGGACAGTTGTTCGACGTAATAAAAAATAGAATCAAGGCAGCTGGTATTCTTGAACGGATTTACAAAAAGTATGCCGGCCAGATGGAAAAGAATGGTGCGAAACCTGCAGAAATCCAGGCAAAAATAGCACGATTGAAAGCCATAGCCCGCTGGCTCTCGGATTTAAAAGAGGAGAAAGGGGACTTTGATAAATGGAAAGACTTTCTCAAGGACGGCATGTCCGTCCTGATCAAACAGTTGACAGCATCCAATCAGGAGATAGAGGATATGATGGATGATCCCCATATGAAAAAATACTTTGAAAAGGATTCACCGGAATTGAAAACCCTTCTTGATATTACGAAAATTCTCGCTTCATACAAGGTATTCGGTGAATGGGTCGCCAAAAAATTACCACTTATCGCCGCGGTCCAGCTTAGCATTAATCTGACCTACGATGCGACTGCCTTTCTTGTTAGCTTCCATCGGATGTCCGAGGCCAATAAAATCAACGGGCATGTGATGGATACGGCAAGGTACATCCAGCAGAACATAGATAACACCTATCAGGCGTTAAGCACTTGCCAGCACTGATTTTTCTGCACTAAATCGCATCGAACTGGCTGGACCCGTAACTGTCGGCCAGCAGACAGTGCCCGAAGAAAAATGGTTTATCTACTTTTTTTATAAAAATGGGGGCATGCTGCACACCGGCAGGCATGCAGATAACAGCGGCAGTGGTAATGGTATGCTTTTCCCATTCCTCTCCAATGGCTATCTCGGCTTCTCCCCCGAGTTCCGGCCAGTTTTCATTGCTTGAGGGCATGAAAAAGAGATACTCATCACAGTTGTGGACGTGCGGCGGATCGGCCAGTACGTGAGGACTGAGTATGCCGACGAAGTTAAAATTTATATCTATTTTTCCCAGCTTTTCCATATACTTCTGATCAAAGCCGATATTCAGGATGGCCCTGGGCGGGAAGGTATGGATGGTACATCCTGCTCCTCTGAGCACGTATTGTTCATATTTTGATTCAGCCATTTTATGTATTCTCCTTCATGAGTTAATGACAGACTGCGACTTTAAAAACTGTCCCTATGCCGGTTTTTTAACGTATTCCTGTGCAATGTAAATGCTGCTATAGATTACCGGTTTATCGACCTTTTTTAAAGTTTATCGGGCTGTGCACCATACCCTTTGGGATCATAATCACAGCAGGGGTACTTATGACCTGCTTTTCACCCTCTTTACCCATTGATACCTCTATTTCGGCGCTAAAGTCTTCCTTGTCGTTGGGATTTGTCCCCATGAAGCACAGGAATTCCTCAAAGTCATGGTAGTGTGCTTCTTCCACCCGGGCCGGTTTGGATACATAGTCCCACTTTATGCGATGCTTTATTCCGGCCCAGTCCGCCGGTTCGCCGAAAGCTGAAGGCATTACTCCCGGCATGGATTCTTTGCCGGCTATTCCTCTTACAATATATTTTCCGTATTTTGATTCATCCATCTTTCCGGATCTCCTTTTTGGGTTTTCATTCAAGCGCTTTCAATAACCATTTTTTCAAATAATTTTCACGGGTTTGAGTAATGGGAGCAGAGTATATTTTATTCGTAGACATTGATGAGAATACCCTTTGTGTTGAGTTGACTGAAGAAGATAAGAATTCCTTTTTCAGGCTAGAAATATATGGAGTTCCATTTTGCATGTCAATATAAAATCACCTCATCATTTTTTAAGGTATGTCTTTATAAATAGATGTATTTTTCGTAATTTTGAGCTTCTCATGTACCACGAAGCCGCTTGACAACAAAATTAAGCTAAAGTAACGTTACGTCATGCTCAGGCAACTAAGAATAGATACTCCCTGTGCCATGCACCATGAATATGAGCATCTTAATGATATCACTGACCCGGAATGATTTGAAAGTATGACGATATCTGAAACAGACACACCACAGGAAACCGAGGCGACATTTGCCCGAAATCTCGGACTTTTTGACGCCACTATGATTGGAATCGGTGCCATGATCGGCGCCGGTATTTTTGTACTGACCGGAATTGCTGCCGGTGAAGCCGGTCCCGGTGCCTTGCTGGCATTCGGCCTCAACGGCCTGGTAACCCTTTTGACCGCGTTCTCATATGCAGAGCTGGCATCAGCCTATCCAAAATCCGGCGGCGGGTATTCCTTTATTGCAAAAGCGTTCCCCGGTCCGGCAGGATTCGCATCGGGCTGGATGCTGTGGTTCTGCTACATCATTGCCTGTGCCCTTTATGCCCTTGGTTTCGGAAGTTATTTCTGGGAGTTTATTCATAGATATTTTCCACCGGTTGCCAATTTTGTGTTTAATTACACAGGGCATGAAATCCCGGCCCTTGTGGTGACTACCCTTGTGAGTATAACTTTTATTCTTGTCAATATGCGGGGCACGGCCTTAACAGGCAGCGTCGAAAATATCATCACGATGGCGAAAATCATTATTCTGTGCATATTTATCGCCTATGGATTGAAAAGAATTTTTCAAATCCCCACTGCTGCGGCGGCAAGTTTTACGCCGTTTTTCCCTAAAGGTTACGGGGTGTGCTCATTGCCATGGGACTGACGTTCATCGCATTTGAAGGCTACGACCTTATTGCGACCGTGGCAGAAGAAATAAAAGATCCCGAGAAAACCATTCCCCAGGCTACAATAATTTCTCTTGTTGTCACTGTAATCATTTATCTGTTGGTCCTGCTGGTCTGTATCGGGGCTATTCAACCAGAGACGGGCAAATCCTGGCAGTTTCTGGGCAAATACCAGGAAACGGCTATTGCCAAGGCTGCCGAGAGCTTCATGCCGTTTTTCGGGGTAGCCCTGATCATCTTCGGTGGCCTGCTTTCAACGATATCCGCACTGAACGCTACCATTCTGGCTTCATCAAGGGTGGCCTTTTCCATGAGCCGGGACAAGATGCTCCCTGTATCCCTCAGCTCGATCAGCATCAGGCATAGAACACCCCACATCGCCATTGCGGTTACCGGGGTGATCGTAATCATCCTGGCACTCATTTTCCCAATTCACGTAATAGGTTCCGCCGCCAGTGTTATGTTTCTGATGACCTTTACCCTGGTCAATCTCTCGCTCATCGCCCTTCGCCGCAAGTTCCCGGAATTAAAAGGCGGATTTCGTGTTCCATTATATCCAATAACTCCGCTTGCAGCCATATTTCTTAATATGTTTCTGGCGGTCTATCAGTACAACTTTGATCCGCTGGCATGGTATATTGCCCTGGCCTGGATCGTTATCGGTTTGTTTATTTATTTTATATACTTCGAAAAAATCACGGCTGCCGATATGCCACAGGTTCTTGAAGTCCAGCAGCCTAAAAGCCAGAATAACTTTTCTTATCGTATCCTTGTTCCGCTGGCCAATCCGGATCATGTGATACCTCTTATGAACCTTGCGATACCTATCGCCAGGGCACGCCAGGGCGAAATCATTGTGCTTGGTGTCATCGATGTACCCAGAAATCTTCCGGCCCATGAGGGAATGCGATTCGTACATCACAAGACATCACTTCTAAAAAAAGCTGTGGAATATGGAAACGAGCACGGTGTGGAAACCCGATCTGCAATACGCATTGCTCATCAGATATGGGATGGCATACTCTATGCGGCCCAGGATGAAAAGGCAACGCTCATTCTAATGGGCTGGAAAGGTTACACGACAACACATGACCGGATTATGGGTGAAGTCACGGACAAGGTCGTAAGGCATGCGCCCTGTGATCTGATTACAGTGAAATTGATGGGAGACCATCCCGTTCACCGCATATTGATCACAACTGCAGGCGGTCCTCATGCAACCCTTGCCGCTGAATTTGTGGGAATATACCAGAACGCTGACGAATACAACGTGACCTGCTGCTATGCAGTGGATCCGGATGCCGGGATGGAAGACCGTGAAAAGGCCCTCCAGCATATTCAGGAAACCATCCATCTCACAAATCTTGAAGGCAAGGCAGAGCCATGTATCCTGGAGGGCAAAAAAGTGGCAACAACTCTGATCCAGGCAGCAGAGAACTATGATATGATCATCCTGGGCGCGTCCAAGGAAGGGATTTTCTCAAATGTGCTGTTTGGTGAAATCCCCGAAAAGGTAGCCCGCTACTCCCGCACACCGGTCATGATCGTTCAACGCTACGAAGGTCCGGTTAAGTCGTTTATTAAGAGGGTGATGGGTTAACGTCCGAACTTTTGATAGGATTTTATAAACTCTGCTGGAGATAACACTTCTATATCTTTCCTGAGTTTCACCGGATAATGCACTTTATTTCCTGTAACTAAAATTTCAGATTTCCTCTCAATAGCCACTTCGAGAAAAGGTGCATCGTCAGGATCAGGTAAGGATTTAGCCAATGGCGCGGTAACGACTGCCTGACCATTTTTTTTAATATAGTCAATGAGTAACTCTATTAAATCTTTATCGAATTGAAATTTTGGCCTGTTAAGGACCTCCTGATATTCGATTAA
Organism: uncultured delta proteobacterium; assembly: GCA_963815145.1. Taxonomy (GTDB): domain Bacteria; phylum Desulfobacterota; class DSM-4660; order Desulfatiglandales; family HGW-15; genus JAAZBV01. The sequence continues at coordinate 10,623 of CAWFFS010000016.1, read as the reverse complement.
TATTCTAGAGTCATATTCCAGGCTTAGCTTGCCCGATGCAATCATTCGAACAATTTCTCCACTGCTTCCAAAAGGAGTAAGCAGCCCGGAGACCAGAACATTTGTATCAAGGGCAATTATCATCTTTTACGCTTTGAACGAACAATTTTTATTTCATTGTTAATTTCTTCAAGGGTAATTTTATCTTTACCCTTACGGACAGAATCATATTGAATTGATGTTACGGCATCAGTTGCGCGTGCCTGCCTGAAAGCCGATAGAACTTCCTCCAGGTTGTTTTCATTTACTGATGAAAGGATAGCAATAGGCCTGCCGTTACTTGTGATAATCATTTCCTTTTGATCCGGAAGATCTTTCCAGACCTGGGATGATTTTGTTTTTAGATCCCTGACGCTTAATAATTTCATAATATCACCTCCAAATGAGTCTCAATTGTATGCTATTTTGAGACCCATTTCAAACCTTTTTCACACAGAATTTGAATGGAGATAGCTCATTGTTTTCCTGGAAATTCTGACATGAATATCACAGGCATCCGCTTTTTTTCATTAAGCGTTGCCAATCCGGTTACCCATTTTCCTTCATGGGCGTCCTCCTCATTGGGACGTGGACCACTTCTAGCACAAGAGCACCTGCGGACAGGACGAACCCGATCATTAAGATGAAGCTGTAACCGAATGCAGATGCAAGAATCCCCCCAACCAATCCACCGATCATATTATCCAGACTCATAAGCATGTTCGCAAGTCCAAGGGCTTCTCCTTCTTTCTCCGGATTTACCAGCTTGATCACGCCAATATTCATCCCCGTGGAGACAAAGGCCCATGAGACGATCACCAGTACGAAACCGCCCACGCCAATCCATCGATTCCATCCGATGGTCGCGCCATACATCATCAGAAAGCCTGCCAGGCATACAAGGACTCCTATATTGAAAGAAGTGAATGCAGACCGCTTGTGTGCCAGTTTATCGGCTGCCACAAAGACCAGCACACTGGCAAAGGTGCTGCCGGCAAATATGATTGAGGCCATGGATGTGCTCAAATTAAAGGTACCTTTCATTAACAGCGGAAATACCGCAAAGACCGGGGCTGGAGCCAGCAGGATCAATATCCAGCGGATATAGAATACCAGCAGGGGAATATTTTTCAGGTGGACCAGGTGACTGAATTTAAAATTCACATGCGAATAACCCGTGAGGATGTCTAATATCCGGGCCTTTGGAATATGGTGTTCCGAGTGCACGAATCGACTGATTGCAGCTTCTTCGCCGGAAAGATTGACCGGAAGCGTTGCCAGTACAGCCAGGCCCAGCAGGGGTATCCCCAACACCGGTCTGGAACTGGCCGAAGCTATCAGCAGGCCCATCACCTGACCCAGCACCAGGAAAGACTGCATCCGGGCAATATGCGAATCCCATTCTTTCTTCGGATAGGACTGGGTTACCTGAAGCGTAGCCAGTGCCCATATTGCTGCCGCAAATAAGCCGAAGAGGAACGCCAGAATTGGAAGAAGCGTCCCGTCAAACAGCACCAGGACAACCCATACAGCAGTGGAAAACAGGGTGCTGAAAAACAGCAGAATCGAAAGGCCGATTTTTCGGGAAAGATATCCCCAAATAAAGGCCCCGATAGCCAGTCCCAGGTTGAGCATGGCGAAAACCAGGCCTGCCCTTGAATCACCGCCAGCCAGTACTGGCAGCGCTATACTTGCGACTCCCCACACTACAGCATTAACCAGGATGAATGGTAGTGCCATCCTCCAGAATTTCATCTCTGTCATTGTTCCCCTGTCTGCTTGAATGTATCATTTTTAGATATCTTATAATGTTTCATTGATCAAAAAAAGATCAACGTCCGGTATCCGGACAGGATTATGTCTGCAAAATCTATTTATCTCTGACCAGAAAACTCTCCAGCGCCCTGCTGATTATTTGCGAAATAGCCCTGTAACCATCCGAATTCGGGTGAAGCCCGTCCGGGGCGATAAATCTTTTTATATTGAATTTAAACAGCATATCAGTGGGAACCCCGACGGCTCTCCTGTCATTTTCCAGCAGCTGCTCGGTCTTATAATTCCACTCATTCAGCAGACCATTGACCTCAGGGTCTTCATCCTGATACGGGTTATAAATCTCCAGTAAAACGATTATGCAGGAACGATTATCCTTTCGTATGATTTTTAAGCATTCTTTCAGATTGGCAGCGTACCTGTCCAGGATATCATTGAATTCTTCATCCCGGGAAATACCCTTTGCCCGAAGGATTTCGCGGGCATCATTTCCCCCGATTGAAATAACAATGTAATCGGAATCCGAAATCAGTGGAGCAGGCTTTCCGCTCCTAAGCTGATCGAGCAAACCTTCGGAACGCAGGCCGTTGATGCCGATATCCTCTACTGAGATGTCCTTTGATGTGAGGTTTCCGAAGTAATACCTGATATTGCCGGCCAGCCCCTTTCCGGTTTCATCCCCTGTTCCCTTTGCAATGGAGTCTCCCATTATTGTAATTTTTATCGTATTTGCATCTTTATCGCGGCCGGGAGCGAGAGTGGACGCAGCCCCTGTATTGACCCTGTTTTCATCAGCCGCAATATTTGCATGGTAGGTGACCTTCATCGCCTTTATAAAGCCGATTGAAAATGAAATGATCCCACCCGCGGATATCACGATCAGGGAATACCAGATTATTTTTTTCATCAAGCCGGACCTTACCCTAGACAAGGATATCCTCCCTTATAAAATACACAAAGCTGACCGAGAGCGCCAGAAGGGCCCATGCAGCCAGGACCGTCACCGAAAAAAACATATTCATTCCCGCGATTGGCTGAAACGAGCCGGACAGATATTCAGGGAGCCTGAGGTTAACCATGAACAAATACCGGGAGATCTTCCAATCCGAAAGAAAATATCCCAGGAATGTTCCCCCGATCAGTGTGGACATCATAATGCCGATGGACACTGCCGTACTCTTTACCAGCACCGAGATCATGAAAGAAATCGTACCCACGACAACTGCCACGTAAAAGGCAAGGGAATAAACCATTAACGTATATTCATACTGGGGGATATTCATCACACCTGAGGTGTCCAGTTTGTCCCCCACCAGGGTGAAACCCGTGGCTACTGGTGCAGTCCAGCCGCCATACTTGAAAAAGAATCCCGATATCACCACGGAAATAACAAACGCGAAGAGAAGGACTGTTATCTCAAGGATTATAAGTGCGATATATTTACTGAGAAGGATCTTCCACCTCGGCACGGACCTTGCCAGCAGGAGTTTGATAGTCCCTGCAGATGCCTCGCCTGACACAATGTCCGATGCGAGCATTATAACCAGGAGCGGAAGCAGGAGAAAGATTGACTGTTCCATGAATGTGGTCGTGAATTTTGCAGATGATATATCTATAGGGTTGATATTGTTTTTCAGGTTATATTTCAGCTGTTCCATGCGGACGATGGTTTCGGATCTGTGATTGTCGCTGATATAAGGGCTTTCAAGACGATTCTTCATTTCAATGAGCCTTTGATCCGCAAGCTTCCGCCAGTCCGCGGTCTCGGATGCACCTATCCTTTTAGAAAGCCGGTCCTTTGTCCTTTGTATCCTGAGTCTCTGTCCGTAGGAAAAGGCCGATATAAGCGCGACCAGTATGCACAATATAATGGTCAGTCTTTTCTTGTACAATATCTTGAAGACTTCATTTTCAACCAGGCTAAACAATCTCGTCACCTTCTGTTAATTCCAGAAAAAGATCCTCCAGCGTATGTTCTTTTGAACGGCAGAATCTGATATCAATGCCATCGGTTATAAAATCCCTGTTGATATTCTCAAGCGGAATTTCCCCGATTGAGGCCCTGATCATATCTTTTTTGTACTGCACAGCATCGATTTTCCATTTGTTCGTCATCATCCTGATGGCCTTTTGAGGATTGCTCAATTCCCATTCCACGACTTCACCGCCTGTAATATCGGCCACATCGGCAGTCCTGATGACCTGTCCCTGCTTTATAATCGCGACCCTGTCGCACATCTGCTGAGCCTCGGAAAGGATGTGGCTGGAGATAAAAACAGACATGCCGTCTTCATAGGCCAGTTTTTTAATCAACTTCCTGAAATCGGTCATTCCGGCCGGATCAAGACCGCCGGTCGGTTCATCGAGAATCAGCAGTCTCGGCTTACAAAGGATTGCCTGGGCAATCCCCAGCCTCTGTCTCATGCCTAATGAATAGGCACTTACCTTATCGCCTATCCGATGGCGAAGCCCCACCAGTTCAACGACCTCATCTATTCTCGCGCCTGTTATTCTCTTGTCCATTGCGGCAAACTGGAGAAGATTCTCAATACCGGTCATGAACTTATACAGGTCAGGACTTTCAATTATACAACCCACATTGGACATGGCTCCAATAAAATCACGGGCAATATTATGTCCGCAGATATTTACATATCCTTCAGTTGGTCTTATCAAACCGACCATCATCCTGATGGTTGTTGTTTTCCCCGCACCATTCGGCCCCAGGAACCCGAATACTTCCGAAGCATTCAAAGAAAGATTCACATTCCTGACAATCCGCTTTTTCCCTAATTTTTTTCCAAGGTTTACAAGCTCAAGAACGGGCTGGCATGTCTTTTGAGTATTGATCATATTATTTTCATACACCTGATATCCCGGTAATTTCCTTTTTAGTCGGACATTAAACAAGCCTCTGAGCATTACTAATATAATAACTTCTTTTATACATAATGGACAGAATATTCTGGATTAAAGGATTGTGAATACCCTCTGGAGGAGAAAAAACCGGGTTAAGAAGGCTCGGAGATTTAATGGTGACGATGATCATGAAACTCTGTTTTTTATTTACTAAAGATACGCAGTGATACAGCCACTGAAGGGAACTCACGCAGCAGTTGCCTATCTACAGTTACCAGAGGGACTTTAAGATCATTTGCAACCGCAATAAATCCATAATCATATGCAGAGCATTTAGACTCTGAGGCAATTCTTAAAACTTAAGATGATGGCACATGATATTCACGGTCCTTTAGTAATTTTAATGCGCAATTCATAATGATCCGGGCTTGCGCCAGATCACTGTCTTAAGACGTTTGTAATTTTTTTTTATTGTTGCCATATCATCCCTTCACGACATGATTAATAGGAGGGTCCGGTTTTTTACTCCTGGAACAGTTACCATTTCTTTTTTCAATAACCAGTTTCCCTATTCTAGCAGAACAAATCCGTACCTGTTTTGAACATCTTCCCTGTTTTGAAGCACATCGCAAGGCAGCCCCAGCATCCTCGCTGTTTTATACACATCAATACCAAAGCTTTGATCACAAGGCCTTACTTTCTCCGGAGTCGGACAAGATTTACCCTGTTCGACTGCACAACTCCTGCAAAGATTGCAATACCTGATCGCGAATGAAAAATAGTGGCCATTGAGGAATGCGGTCCTTTCGATCTCAAGAACCGCTTTGCTCAAGTCCGCGGCATTATGGGAATGAACGAGCAGAATACTATGGTATGCTTTAATCATTTCAATTCGTTCCTGAAATGTTGTATTTCTTGTATTGCATTTTATTGTTTGTTTAAAAAAATCTTCACACCCCCATCTGCACTTCAATATAGCTCTGATATCAAATTGAATTTCATCAGAACCGATAAGCTTTGCATTAGTCATTTTGAAATCTTTTGCCATTTGAATATACTTGTCAAAGTTGGACACGGCTTTTTCTCCTTTTTAGTTAAATACCATAAGTGATACCTTCTTTATTGTTCTGTTTCAGATTTTAAATCCTGTAAAATACCTGTTATAAATTCTGATTTGGAATCACAATAAGCATCCCGGTCTGTCGGATATTTTTTTGCTAGGGCTATTTTTAAACATTCATAAGCATTCTCTTGTTTCCCTGTTAATTCTTAGATGATCCCTGAACGATATATGATCTATCCAAAAATCAGAATTAATCTCAACCATGTGCAGGTGGTAGATACTTGGATTGCCATAATCAAAATAGTGGCGGCCGGGAATTCCATTTTCTCCTTTATAACGATAGTTCGCATTCTCTAATTTTTTGGCCAAATCGAACCCATCATTGAAAGCGTTTATACCTATCATAATATCAATAATAGGTTTGGCCTTAATTCCCGGAATTGACGTGCTTCCAATATGCTCGATTAGTATATGTGAATTCCCAAGAATATTTTGAAGTTTATTCTTCTCAATTTCAAAAAGTTCGGGCCATTCCGGCTGATAATCAATCAGCCTCACTATTTCCTTTTCAAGACCTATCATAGTTGAATCCCAATATATTTTAGCAATTATACTCTCAGCATCAGCCGCAGTTTCATTCGGTAGGCTGCATGCCATTGTTGTGTCCCGGTCTGGCTATCAACCACCAGACAATGGCACCAAGCCCAAAACAGGCTATAAAAACAGAGATAAAGACTCCCGCTCCAATAAGCTGATCCTTAATACCAAAGGGACTCTGCAAACCGAGAAAAAGACCCGGGGTTATTGAAAGGGCAACTACGATAAGAGCCAGAGATTTTTTTAAAAGTAAGTCTAATTTTTTTAATATCCATGTAAGCAGAAAGATTGCAACCACCAGGATTAAATAAATAATCGGGATTAGAATGAAAAGCACTCCTGCCGATCGTACAGGAGCATCATCCACATGATTTGCACCACCTGAGTAGTAATCATATACAGTAAAAACGCCCAGCAATAAGGGAACAATCAGGATTGCCAGGGCAGACGCCAGGGAGGCGATTATCATTCTTGATTTAGTGCTCATAATTGATCCTGTACATAATATACTGCTCAGAGGCTGTATGGTTTTTACGCTATCATCTGAAGCATGTCATTAAAAGTTATTTTATTTATATTTGGGGACTAGGTAATTTTAATAACTGTCTATTATTACAAATTAATTTTGATTTTATTTTTCTATTTGGGGATTTTGCCGGCATTGGCATTTTCCCCAAACAGGAATGAATTCATCCCGGATTTTTATTTTTCAGGCTCAATAACGACAGCGGTTCCATAGCAAAGCACCTCCGTGGCAGATCCTTTACTGACAACCTCTGAGGCATCATAGCGCAAACCGACTACTGCATTGGCTCCTAATTCCCGGGCATGCTGAACCAGGAGTTCAAAGGCCTGCTCTCGTGCCTGTTCGCACATCTCGGTATAGGCACCTATCCTGCCGCCGATAATGTTCTTCAATCCTCCGATGATGCCCTGAGCAATTGTCGGAGCCCGCACGAGGATTCCACGGACAATGCCCTTATATTCCTTGATTCGATAACCTTCGATGGTAAAAGTTGTTGTGATCGGCATATTCATGAGTATTCTCCTTTGTTTGTTATGACTTGGATATAACCATTATATTAATTGCAAATGTTACTATATACAGTACTGTGAATATCAATACTTGTATTCTCACACTTGATAGAGACAATTTACTGCACTAATTATATTCCCTCTATCGAGGATTTTTAATTAACAATATCAAAAAATATGTCGATAATCAAAATAGGGGATTTAAATATCTAAAAATGTTAAGAAAGATAAACAGGAAAAATGATAACAGTATCCATATTTAATAAACAAGTGATCGACAACCTTTCTGATGGTATCACCATTCAGGACAGGAATTTTAAAATTATCTATCAAAATAAATTTATGCTAAAAAACTTTGGAGCCCATAAAGGAGAATATTGTTATCAGGTCTATGAAAAACGAAATAAAACATGTGAGGGATGCGGAATAAAAAAAGCATTTCTTACTGGAGACATACACACTACTCTTAGGGTGGCAAAAGGGATAGACAACGTATCCTCATACTGGGAAAATTCCTGTTTTCCTCTATTTGATGAAAACAATAATATTATTGCAGGGGTGGAAGTTTGCAGGAATATTACAGACAGGGTATCTCTTGAAGAAGAGGTAAAGGGAAGGAATTTTGAACTGTCGCAAATTAATAATCAATTGAGCGAAAAAACAACCCAGTTGCAGATGTCGCTGAATGAAAAAAAATTAATAGAGGCAAAACTGCGCAAAGAAATAGAGGTTCGTTTAAACACCGAAAAGGAGTTGCAAAGATCACATACAAAATTGAGGAAAACTCTAGAAAAATTAAAGCAGACGCAAGTCAAAATGCTTCAGTCCGAAAAAATGGCATCAATCGGTCATTTAGCGGCAGGAGTTGCCCATGAAATAAATAACCCTACCGGATTTGTGAGCAGCAATTTAACCACTCTTGGAAAGTATAGTGAGGACATTTCTCACGTAATTAAAGAATATAGGAGCTTTGCCAATTCACTTAAAAATTCCGGCCAGGGATCAGAGCAAAGCCTTTCCAAAAGGATAAATGAAATAGAATCACTGGAGTTGACAATAGATTTGAATTATATACTCAATGATATTGAAGATTTAATTTCCGAGTCAAAGGAAGGGGTTGAAAGAATAAAGAAAATAGTAGGGGATTTAAAAGACTTCGCACATCCAGGTAAAATTGATCCTGATTATTCAGATATTAATAATAATATTGATTCGACCATAAATGTAATATGGAATGAAATAAAATATAAGGCTACTGTTTCAAAAGAATACAGTAAAATACCAAAAATATTGTGTTACCCGCAAAAACTTAATCAGGTATTCATGAATATTCTGATTAATGCTGCTCAGGCTATTGAAGGTAATGGAGAGATAAAAATTACTACAAAAGCAAATGATAATAACATTATCATTATAATAGGTGATACAGGATGTGGAATTCCAAAGGAAAATCTCCTCAAAATCTTTGATCCATTTTATACGACAAAAGAAGTCGGACAGGGAACCGGCCTTGGATTGAATATTGCGTACAATATTATAAAAGAGCACAATGGATCTATTTCGGTAGACAGCAAATTGGGAAAGGGTACAAAGTTTATTATCACTCTGCCGTTAAAAGGGATTGAAGATAGAAGCGAAAATAATGCCATTCCAATTGGACAGATCAATTAACGTTCTCAAACACAAATTCACTTTTACAGGCGAGACATTTCATTAGATTCTCCTTTTTATGTTCAGTTTACATCATTGTTTAAAACTGCTATTTATCCATTTAGGAAATATTTCCTGAATGGATAATTATGTTGCCTTTTTCCTTTGAAAGGTGCTTTTAATAATCAGCTTCTGCAAATACTTCTTGTGCCTTAATACCCGGACGGCCCCCTTCCTAAAGAGCGTTCCGCTCATTCATAAAAAATATTTCAAAATGGCAGTAACTCCAGGTTATTGAGTGTAATCCGGAATTTTCATTTCAGGACAGATTACTTTCAGTCTTGTTTCTTTATCTTTTATCCTTTCCACAGCTGTATCCAAAAAAATCTTTACCCTGTTTTTATCTGAACTCTGAAATAATTTTCGTAGATTAACGACAGAATCTGCCCAATCACCAGCGAGAAAAAATACTCCATATAACCTTTTGGCTGCTTCAGGATCGGTAGAATTTAATCGATTTAGTTCACTCATGAACCCGGAAGCGAACTGGTTCCATTCTTCAGATTTCGAAAAGCTTTTCTGATCTTGATATTTCTCCATATTAGTAGATATAAAATCGATCATCCCCTGGCCCATCTTACATAGGTTGTCTTCAGTATTGTATACTTGAGTATTTTCCTTAAAAGAGCAACCAATCATATCAAACGCCCTTCTGGCGCTGTCCTGGGTAATCGGGTCACTATCCTGCATAAAAGTTTTTATAAGTGGTTTGCACGCGCGCTGATCTCCAAGCATGCCGAGAGCAATGGCTGAACAATTACGAACTCCTTCGCTTTCATTATTTAAGGCATCTATTAAGGGTGCTACTGAGACTGGATCTTTAATCTTACCTAAAGCCTCTGCGGCAGGGCACGGGATATTATATTCGGTTAAGGCATATAACAGGGACTCAACAACACGTTTATTTTTAAAATAGCCTAATGCGTATGCTGCTCTGGAGGCAGTTAAAAAATTCTCATCCTTTAAAGAAGCAACTAACAGGTCAACAGATCTCATGTCTCCTATCTCTGCCAGAGCTTCAGCGGCACAACTCCTTATGTGGCGATCTTCGTTTTGCTTTATAATTTCAACTAAGGGGTCGACAGCCTGCGAAGCCTTAAGCTCTGCTAACGATTTAGAGGCTTTGCACACCTCACTCGCTTCATTTAGAGCTTGAAGCAGATCATTTAAATTGTCAGCATATGCATTCGGGCTAAATCGAATGATTAAGAGGAAAACAAAAGTTATTGCTATAAAGATGTTAAAGATATTGGAAACCCGACCTTTCAGTTGTAACATGATCGCACCTCCTGAACGTGAAACTTTCTAACTTTAGGTTAAAAACCGATTTTGATCGCTATTTACCGACTATGTATTTTTGATAACCAGTTATTATTAATCAAGAAATTTGATTTTATTTTTCTATTTACAAGTTTTGCTACTGTTGGCATTTTTTGTAAATAAGGATTATCTCATCCCAGAGTTTGCTTCCATTTCAGCTTTTAACACTCCGGCTCAGTGGCACCTGGTTTTTACGTTGTCACCTGTAGCCGGTTTGTTCGGCCTCAATTGGTAAAAGCTTTAATCTG
>CAWFFS010000015.1:0-523436 GCA_963815145.1 uncultured delta proteobacterium | reverse complement strand
GAGGTTAAATAAAACCAAGAGTATATTTATCTGAAACATATCCATGCATTAACTCTATTGTAACCTTGGCAAAAAACCTAAATCGGTAATCAAAAACATCATCTCATTGATTTAATTTGTCTTAATGGATTTTTAAGGCATTGTTATTTTTGTATTTTTTATGTATATAAGAGATTCTACAGTTCAAGCTTAAAAATATAAACAACTTCCGAGTATAACAATGAGTCGCGCCGGAAAATTTTCTTCACGAGGAGATGAATATCAACTACAGATTGGCCTGCATTGGTTAATTAATCTTTTAAGCGACCAATCGATAGACTTTATACAAATAGAATTAACTGGAATACCTGATTTAGAAATTCCAATTACAGTTGACGATGTAATTGTATTTTTTAAAAATAAGCACATTAAATTTATCCAGGCAAAAAAGAATTGCCCTCAGCACAAATACTGGACAATTAACTTGTTACTGGATGAATTTAAAAAGGCTTTTCAACAAATACAAGTTTGTTCGAATTGCTCAATTGTATTCTATTCACAATCCCCCTGGGGAGAAGTAGAACAACTTGTTGAAGTATTAGAACTCTTAGTGGATGTTATAGAAGGTAAAACAGATAAGTCAGATTTGCATTTGCGTAGTGAGGATATCGCAACTACATTTGTACAAAGACTCCGAGAGGCTGATGAATTAAATGATTCAGGATTGTTAAGGCGGGGTAATTTTAATAGGAGTAAATGACTCCGGAGATATTGTTGGAGTAAAAGATCATAACCGTTTGAAATCAGAGATACAGGCCTTCGCACGTTCAGCTGATCCACCTATATCTATAGAAGTATCAAGTGTTGAAAATTTACTTTGTGTTGACATTCCTGAACAGCATTCCAAACCATATTCATTTGGCGGAAAGTTCTATATGCGTGAAGGGGCTACCTCCCAACAAATGTCACGTGAAGAAATCCGCGAATTTTTCTTTAAGGGAGGTCTTATAAAATATGATCAGACTCCATGCAATGAGTATGATTTCGATAATGACCTTACACCTGAAATGTGGAACAGTTTTGCTCAAACAGCCCGCATCCCTCCTGGCATGAACATTAAAACCGCTTTGAGCAATCTTCATCTTATAAAAAATAAAAAGATGACAAACGCCGGTGCCTGGCTGTTATGTCATGACATTACCAGATACAATCTCCGAGCAGGTGTGACATGCGCCATGTTCCGTGGAACAAATAATGTTCATATATTAGATCGAAGGGATTTTACCGGAGACCTTCATTCTATTTATCGGAATTGTATGGAGTATATGGAGTCCAGACTTAACACCGAAATGATACCTCATTCAAAAGGACGAGAAGAAAGATTGGAACTGCCGGATGATGCGTTGCGCGAAGCACTGGTCAATGCTCTTGTACACAGGGATTACAGATCAACCGCCAATGTGCAGATCCACATATATCACGATAGACTTGAAATTATAGCACCAGGAGGCCTACCGGCAGGAATGAAAGCAGAGGACCTTGGAGTTAAAAGTGTGCCGAGGAACCCACTACTGTTTGACATTTTTTACAGGATGAAACTGGTTGAGCAGATAGGCAGTGGCGTAAATCGCATAAAAGAACTGTGTGAAGAGGCGGATGTGGATATCCCATTTTTTGATGTATCCGATAACTGGGTCACTGTTGTGTTTAATCGTCCATCTGGAGAAGTTACCCCCCAAGTTGAAAAGCTTTTGATCGTACTTAATAAGGAAATGGGACGATCGGAGATTATGAATATTATGGGCTTTAAGGACAAGAAAAATTTCGTTAAAAATATTCTTCGTCCAGCCATTGATACAGGTCTGATCGAGATGACAATCCCTGACAAACCTAATTCACGAAACCAGAAATACAGACTCACCAATAAGGGGAAAGATTTATTAAAAAAATAATAAAAGAATGTCGACGCGTTTTTGCAGTGAAACCCGGGTTAGGACACGAATATTTTAATTTATAAAAATCCTTAAAATATTTATAGCAAATATGCACTAAATTTTGTAAAATCAGTGCATATTCTTGAAATATGCACAAAATAGATGCATATCAGATGATATACAATCAGAGGATAAATACTTGCTTGCAGGCCTTGTGTTTGAGCGGAATTACGTTAGCTAATGTTGTTTACGGTCTTATGTACCGCTCCTTGTATACACGTAAAATATAATATCTTCAGGAGATTTTAAAAATGAGCTTTGATCCGGAAAAACCATATAATGATCTCCCTCTTCTGCCGCCAAAAACAGAGATTGAAACCAAAGCTGTACTTAAGAAGCTTGTGACAGCCGGACAATCCCTGGCGGAACTTAAGGGGTATATTGAACTGCTGCCAAGCAAGTCCATCATATTAAACTCCATTACCCTTCAGGAAGCAAAGGACAGTTCGGAAATAGAAAATATAGTGACTACACATGATCAGTTATATAAAGCAATATCAGCCAGTAAAACAGTCACAGATCCTTCAGTAAAAGAAGTCTTAAACTACCGTGACGCCTTGTATAAAGGTTTAACTCTTGTCAGGGAGCATAAACTTTTGACCACAAATACAATTATAGAGATCCAGCAGGAACTGGAACAAAACAAGGCAGGCATAAGGAAACTTCCCGGAACAAAACTGGCTAATGACAGGACCGGAGAGGTGATGTACACCCCTCCTGAAAATGAAAAGATCATACGCGATCTGCTTACCAATCTTGAGGCTTATATCAATACAGCCGATGATAATATTCATCCATTGGTAAAGCTTGCCATTATTCATTATCAGTTTGAATCCATTCATCCCTTTTATGACGGAAATGGTAGAACCGGCAGAATAATAAATGTGCTTTATCTGGTTATAAAAGACCTGCTCACGGAGCCCATTTTATATCTCAGTCGCTACATAATAGAGAATAAATCGGAATATTATACCTTATTGAGAAAAGTGACCACCGATAATGCCTGGGAGGATTGGATATGCTTTATACTAACTGCAATAGAGAAAACATCAAGTTATACCCTGGCTTTATGTAAAGAAATAATAGCTATTATGGAAAAGGTCCGTAAGACCTTGCAGGATGAGCGGCCTAAAATATATTCACATGAACTTTTGGAAATTCTTTTCACCAACGTGTATACAAGAATAGACCATCTGATTAATAAGAATATTGCGTCCCGAAATGTAGCGGGAAAATACCTTAAGGAGCTTGAATCATTGGATATTTTGAAAGGTGAGAAAGTCGGAAGAGATGTTTTTTATATAAATGTCGGATTGTTTGATTTATTAAAACACTCTTGATATGCACTGATTTTACTTAAATAAGTGCATATCTTAAAAACATGCACTGGAGCAGTGCATGTTGAAAATTATCAAGACATGTCCCAAAAATAAGAAAAAATGGATATGTTTTAATAGAAAGAAATAGTCTATTCAGGCTATTGTATATTCTCATTAATAGCTGGTCATTTTTTCTTGTTATTTTCACTCATCCTTTTCTTGATCTCCCTTTCCATGCCGCGGTCTGTGGGATGATAAAAAACACTGTTTTTGATCTCTTCAGGCAGGTATTCCTGGTCAACCTTTGCATCGGGGTAGTTATGGGGATACAGATAACCCCGGCTGTAACCCAGCTCCTTCATCAGTTTTGTCGGGGCGTTCCTTATATGCAGGGGGACCGCAAGGGCTCCTGATCTTTTGATCTCTTTTTTTACGGCCATTTCCGCAACATAAAGGGCATTGCTCTTTGGTGCGGTCGCGAGATATACCGCAGCCTCCACCAGCGCCAGCTCCGCTTCGGGCGGCCCCACCTTTTCCCATGCCTCAAAGGCGTTAAGCGCAACCTGCAGGGCATTGGTGTCGGCAATACCCACGTCTTCGGATGCAAACCTGATCATCCTCCTTGCAATAAAAAGCGGGTCCTCCCCTGCAACGAGCATCCTGTACAGCCAGTATACAGAAGCCTGCACATCGCTTCCCCTCAGGCTCTTATGAAACGCGGATATAATATTGTAGTGTTCTTCGCCATCCTTGTCATAGGGAAGAGATTTTTTATCAAGAGCCTGTTCTACCAGCTCTATTGTTATTTCATTATTATTGTCTTTGTCTTCAACAGTATAGTAGGCGGCTATCTCGAGATTGTTCAGTGCTGATCTCGCATCTCCACCTGAAATATCAATGATGTGATCAATGGCCTTTGGGTGCAGCCTGAGCCCCAGTTTACCCAGACCTTTTTCCTTGTCTGAAAGCGCCCTGTTTAAAATCTTTTTCAGGCCTTCATCGTCAAGGGGCTTAAGCACCATTACCCTTGCACGTGAAAGAAGCGGCGGTATGACCTCAAAGGATGGATTCTGGGTTGTTGCGCCTACCAGGATGATAAGACCGCTTTCTATGTGGGGAAGAAAGGCATCCTGCTGGGCCTTGTTGAACCGGTGTATTTCGTCCACAAAAAGTATGGTCGACTGACCGCTTTTTGCCCTTTCATTTTCCGCTTCACCAAGTATTTCCCTTAAGTCCTTCACTCCTGATGTGACAGCAGAAAAGGATTTAAACGGCTTACGGGCATATTGTGCGATAAGTCTCGCAAGAGTGGTCTTTCCTGTTCCGGGCGGCCCCCAGAATATTACAGAAAAAATCCTTCCCGAATCAAGGGCTCGCCGCAGAGAACATCCGGGACCGAGAATATGCTCCTGCCCTACGATGAGCTCAATGCGGTCAGGTCTTATTCTTTCCGCAAGCGGGACTTCCGGGATTGTTTTATTTTCCGGCATCAGTATTCAACCATGAATAGTTCAGAAATTCTGTTCACTGCATCCTTTATATCAAATGGCTTGGAAATAACAAGATCAGGACCTGTTTCATCCGGCTGCCCATTTTCTCCTGTACCTGTTCCGTTACACAAACCGACAGTAATCAGGTCGGGGTTTATCTTTCTGCATTTTTTCCAGAAGGCCTTAATGTTCTTACGCAGAATTTCAGTATCCATTATAAGCATATTTATTTTTTTCTTTTTGATTGCTGCAAGGCCTTCGATACTGCTTCCGGTTTTTTCAACACGGCATCCCTTTTCAGTAAGCAAATGGGCAAGCAGTTCCCTTGCAATATCATCTGCCTGGATAATAAGTATCCTTGCCTTTTTTAGTTTGTTCCGGTCAATTTTTCTCCTCTTTCTGACCTCATGAAAAACAGGCAGGGTTATCTGAAAAACGTTTCCCTGTCCGCTTCCGGGCAGGTATTCGATTTTTCCATTATGCCTCTCAATGACCGCCTTGACGAATCTCATTCCTAATTCATGTGTCAGAGAAGAGTTATAATCGGTAAAGGACTCAAAAATAGCAGTGTCTATCTGGTATTCTCCAATGCCCATGCAGTTATCCTGTATGTAAATATATATCTTTTCGGCATTTTCCTCTGTGGTAATGTGGATCTCGCCGGAGCCGGAGATATTTGAAATAGAGTTTAACAGTAGCTGGGTCAGGGCATCGGTTAACGCCCCGGGACTGCCGTTTATCGATGAAGATGCCCTTAAATATGTCTTAATATTTATGGCTTCCGGATCTATAGACCTGCCTATATTATCGATGGCTTCATCTATTATCAGGTTGATTTCCCGTGCATTTTTTTCTTGATACTCCTCTTTTTCGGATGTTATTGCCTCCAGCATGCTGATCTCCAGAAGGATGTCTTCCTGTTCGGCCTTCAGCTTATCGATTGCCTGATAGATGCTCCTTCCATATAACTCGTTGGCGTTTGCGGGAACCTTTGACAGATCCGGAATAGCGTCCGATCTTTTCTTTAGCCGGGATTTGAGCCCCTCGATCATTTTCAATTCAGTACTGTTCCTGATTTCCTGTCTTTTTCTTTTCTGTTTTTCTTCCCTGTCTTCAAGTCGTGTAATGTTCAGTATATAGGATGCCCTTCCCCTGTATCTAATCCTTCTGGATTCAATGCTGCATAAAATCTCATCATCATTTTCAGTGACAAGCCTTGTATCATATTGCCCTTTACTGACTTTACCTGCGCTCCATTTGTTATGTATGAACCGCACTTCCGAAAGATGATCCGGATGAACGAAATTCAAAAAGTTTCTGTTTATCATCTCCTCCGCTTTATAACCCATATACCCGACAAAGGTTTCATTAACCTCCAGTATCCGCCCCCTCCAGATAAGAACTATACCTGTCGGAGACTTGCTGAGCAGGATATTCTTCTCCTGAATATCCTTTTTAAGCATTGTGTTTTCTTTTTTTAAAAGGGAAACAGTCTCTGTGGCCTTCTGATATTTTTTCTTAAGTTGTTGAATCTTCTTTTCAAATTCTTCAAGTTTATTCATTTAAACAGGTATCCTGAATTATTTTTAGTCCGATAAAACCGGAAATTGGTCTTGATGATGGATGGCATTTACCGTATCATAACCCTGGTTCACCATCAATGTATTAAAATCGAGGAAACAAATTGACAGATAACTCATCATCTTTCGTAAACCTGCACGTACACACGGAATTCAGCCTTCTCGACGGGGCCATCACAATAAAAAAACTGATTAACAAGGCAGCCGGCTTCAACATGCCCGGTGTTGCTGTCACAGATCACGGTAATATGTTCGGGGCGGTCCAGCTTTTTACAAATTCAAAAAACACGGGCGTCAAACCCATTATCGGCTGCGAAGTATATGTGGCACCTGGTGACAGGCGGGATCATGCACCCTCCAGGGACGGGCAGCCAAACAATTATCATCTTGTTCTTCTGGTAATGAATGAAAAAGGCTACAGAAACCTGAGCCGGCTTGTAACAATGGGTTATCTCGAGGGATTTTATTACAAACCCAGGCTCAATATGGAAATACTCAGGGAGTATAATGAGGGTCTTATAGCCCTGTCTGCCTGCCTCAAGGGCATTGTTCCCTATAATATCCGAAAGGGCCGCATGGATATTGCGGCACAAAAGGCCAGGGAACTTGAAACCATATTTGATGACAACAGGTTTTACCTCGAGGTGCAGTCAAACGGCATGCCCGAGCAGAATCAGCTCAATAAAAAACTTCGGGAGCTGTCCAGTGAATTATCCATTCCCCTGGTAGGGACAAATGACTGTCATTACCTCAACAGGGAAGACTCAGAGGCCCATGACGCACTGCTCTGTATCCAGACCGGGAAGATAGTTGATGACCCTAACAGGATGAGATTTTCAACCGATGAGTTTTATTTCAAATCAAGGGAGGAAATGGAAAAGACCTTTGACGGGGATTATTCCGATGCCCTTGACAACACTGTTGAGATCGCCAAGCGCTGTTCCTATGAAATGGAGTTCGGCAAATATAAATACCCGGTATACACGACCGAAGAGGGAAAGAGCCTTGATGACATGGTCAGGGAACAGGCCCGAAAGGGTCTGGAAAAAAGACTTGCCCAGAGAGAAAGGGAAGACGGCCCCCTGAGTGATGAACTTGTAAAGGTATATAATGAAAGACTTGAGTATGAACTGGAAATTTTAACCAAAATGGGTTTTTCCGGTTATTTTCTCATAGTGGGCGACTTTATTGAATATGCCAGAAAAACCGGAATTCCTGTAGGGCCGGGCAGGGGTTCTGCTGCCGGGTCGCTTGCAGTATATTGCCTGGGGATAACAAATCTGGACCCGATAAAGTACGATCTGATATTTGAAAGGTTTCTTAACCCGGAACGAATAAGCATGCCTGATATTGATATCGATTTCTGTATGAACGGCCGGGATGATGTAATCAAATATGTGTCCCGTAAATACGGGTATGAAAATGTGGGTTATATAGTCACCTTCGGTACTATGAAGGCCCGTGGCGTTATTCGGGATGTAGGAAGGGTGCTTAATATACCCTACAACGATGTCGACAAAATAGCCAAGATGGTCCCGGAAGGACCGAAGGTAACCCTTGAAAAGGCCATGGAAGAAGAGCCTGATTTAAAGAAGCTCGAAAACGGGGAGCAGAACGAACGCACCCTGCTGAAGATCGCCCGATCCCTTGAAGGCATTTCAAGGCATTCTTCAACACATGCGTCGGGGATAGTTATTTCGGATAAGCCCCTGGTGGAATATCTTCCTGTTATAAAGGGATCAAATGATGAAATAATCACCCAGTTTACAATGGACCAGATAGAAAAAATAGGTCTTATTAAATTTGACTTTCTGGGCCTTAAGACACTTACTGTAATCAAGCACGCTATAAATCTTATAAAGGATTCAACCGGTCAGGATATAGATATTGACAATATTTCACTGACAGATGAAAAGACCTTCAAACTCGCCCAGGAAGGAAGAACCACGGGTGTTTTCCAGCTTGAAAGTGATGGAATGAAAGATTTGCTGAGGCGACTGAAACCTGAAGATTTTGAGGATTTTGTTGCCCTCGTTGCTCTATACAGGCCCGGTCCAATGGACTGGATACCCGATTACATTGACGGAAAACACGGGCGAAGGACACCTGAATACCTGCATCCCAAGCTTTGAACCTATCCTTGGGAAAACCCATGGCGTAGCAGTATACCAGGAGCAGGTAATGCAGATCGCCAGGGACCTGGCAGGTTTTTCCATGGGGGAAGCTGATGTCCTCAGGAAGGCAATGGGAAAAAAGAAGGTTGATCTTTTAGCTGAACAGAAAGAAAAATTTCTTAATGGTTGTGAAAAAAATAATATAAGTAAAAAACTTGCTGAAAAGATATTCTCATTTATAGAACCGTTTGCAGGATACGGCTTTAACCGTTCACACGCTGCCTGTTATGCCCTTATAGGTTATCAGACAGCCTATCTCAAGGCGCATTATCCCGTTCAGTTCATGGCTGCACTTCTAACCAATGATATGAGCAGCCCTGACAAAACCATAAAGAATATTGCCGAATGCCGTGAGATGGGGATCAGGATACTTCCTCCCGATGTCAATGAAAGCAGGGCTGACTTCACTGTTATAGATGATGCCATAAGATTCGGCCTGGCGGCAGTGAAAAACGTCGGTCTCAAGGCCGTCGAATCCATTATTGAAGTGCGGGACACGGACGGAAAATTCACAGACCTCTTTGACTTCTGCGAGAGGGTCGACGGATCAAAGGTGAACAAAAGGGTACTGGAGGGTCTTATACAGTGCGGAGCCATGGATTTTACAGGTATAAACAGGTCAGTTCTTTTCGCCTCTGTTGATGATGTTATCAGGATGACCGGTGCCAATCATGATCCGAACCAGCTCACCATCTTCAGCACCATGAAGAGCGACAATAAAGGCATGATGGCCCTTTTCCAGTTCCCGGAACTGGATGAATGGAGTGATAAAGAAAAACTGAAAAAGGAAAAGGAGTCCCTTGGCTTTTATATCACTGGGCATCCGCTCAATGAATATAAGCAGGCGGTTGAACGGTTTGCAACCTCCAGCATTCATGGTATGCTTGAACTTGAAGACCGTTCGGAGGTCAGGATAGCAGGGGTGATAGCCGATGTTAAGATGAAAAGGACAAAAAGGGGAGACAGGATGGCTATCGTTACACTGGAAGACCAGACCGGATCGGCGGAGGCAGTCTTTTTCCCCGAGGCCTTTTCGAACGCCTCTCACCTGCTTGTAGGTGATGATCCGCTGCTTGTAAGCGGTATTGCGGAACTGGGCGACAACAGGGCAAAAATAATTGCCAAAGAGGTGGAATCCCTGGAAATCAAAAGGCAGAAATCGATAAAGATAATCAAGTTCGATCTCGATGAAAAAAAGATCACAAAAGAATATCTTGAAGAGCTGAGGGATATTTTTTTCAGGTACCCTGGGGACAGTAGCGTTGAATTCAGCCTTGAAGGGGATAACGGGCAGGTATTCCACATATGCGCAAACAACCACTACAGGGTACTCCCCTGCGACGAAATGATGTGTGAGATAGAAGAAAGGACAGGTCACAGAATCCCATGCAGTTATCAATAAAAAATAATATTATATGATCCTTAAACGAACTATAACGGTTTCTCTGATAGTTGTATTATCATTCCTATTCATAGGCCTGACAGGCATTTCATGTTTTTTTTTATTTGTCCCGCATTATGTTGAATCGGAAATTATCCCTTCTATAGCAAAAGACAATGGAATTGAAATTTCTTCACTGAAGGTCCGGAGCCTCGGGCTGAATGGAGCTGAAATAAGCGATATAAAGATCGGGCCGGATAACGATGAAAGCCTTAAAATAGCATCCATTCGTGTTGACTATTCCATTTCAGGACTGCTTGACAGAAAAATTGACAGGATTGTGCTGAGCGGGATATCAGGAAACGTATCCTATGAAAATAACAGCCTGTCAGTCGCCGGGTTGGACAATCTCCTTAAAAATCAAAGCAGCAATGACAAAAGCAACAAAGGCACGACACCTCCTTTTGAGATAAAAACTCTTCGGATTGATAATTCGGTTTTAAATCTCATGTTCAATGGTAACCACTATATGGTTCCCTTTAATTTGACTGCAACGGCATTCGATCAGGCTTTCCTGCCCGGGAATATCAGGATAAGGGCCTATCCGGACGGAAACAATGTAACCATTGAAGGAAAAAGAGACAGCGTTAATAAAATCAAAATGGCAGTAAAGGCCAGTGACATGCCATTAAGTTTTTTTGAAGATATTTTAAATGAGATGATTCCGGTAGATATTAAGGGTAAAACCAGTATTGATCTTACCGCAACCCTGTCTCCCGATGGTTTTTCCATAAGCGAAATATCAGGTTCTTGCAGATTGGATAAGACGGTTTTGGGATACTCCGGCGTTGTCCTGAAAAATCCCTCAGGTCCTGGCGGCAATGAAAGTCCCGTTGAAATTACAATAAATTCACAGGATGCACGTCACTGGGCATATAAAGTATCTCCGGTTATACTGGTTTATGATACCCTTGCGGTAAGATCAAATTTATCAGGAATAGCCGAGTTTAACGACGGGGCCTTAAAGGGTGAAACAGATGCCATAACCCGGATAATAACAGGGGACAATGAACCTGTAATTAACTGGCACATCTCTGCAGACAGGGTCAGTAGTACTGATTCTTTAAAGGTTCGGATAAATGGAAAACTAAGGGAGGAAAATAAGGCAGCCCCGTTTAGAGCGACTTTTAATGGTGTTAACATTTCTGCCCTTTCACCGGAAGTAAATGTCATGCTGGAATATAACAAAGAAGTCCTGTCCGGATCATACCTGTTCAAGATTAAAAAGATCGGTGCTGACCCCGGCGAAATGAGTTTTTCAGCACCAGAGGTGTCTTTAAAAGGAAGTATCAGTCAGACGGATAACAGCAAGGTGGAATATGCAACTTCATTTTCCTTTAAAAGCCGCGAAATTGCCTTTAAGGGCCTTGATATTGCGTCAAGGATTCCGGAATACAATATAAGGGGAACAGTCAGATATAACAGCGAAAAAGGCCTGATTGCAGATGCGCGGTTGATCTTTAAAAGGGGTGTCATGTCCATGAAAGATGGATTAAATGTAAAGGGAGTTTCAGGGGAAATACCTCTAGTCTGGCCCTTTTATGGAACGCAAAATAAAGGACGGCTTTATGTAGAAGGTGTCACCTACGGAAAATATTTTCTCGGGCCAATTGATATGGAAATACCCCAAAAGGGGAAAAATATATCATTTACAGGCACTGTAAAATATCCTGCGTTACCAGACATGACTATAACCCTGTCCGGTAAAACATCGTTGGATTCAAGATTCCCGAAGGCAGATATCCGTATCGACATCCCCGCATATCAGCCTTCTTCCAGCCTGAATCTGGGGAAACTTATAACTGAATTAAAGGGATACAGCTTCAACGGCCTTGTCAAAAGCGATGCAGAAATAGAGCTTTCGAACTCACAGCTCGCATCAGGGCTTAACCTTGATATTGAGAGCGGTAAAATAAACAACAGTGAGAAAAAACTTACCCTCGATAACATATCCTTAAATTTATCCCTTGAAGATCTTATTCATCCCAGAAGCCCCTTCGGACAGAAACTAAAGATAGGCAGGATTGCATTCGGAGCCATTGAAGCAAGTGATTTTCTGGTTGATTTCAGGGTAGACAGCCTGACATCCCTGTTTATTGAACAGGGGAAGTTTAAATGGTGCGGGGGAAATATAGACATACAGGCCTTCAGGATTGATCGTGAAAAGGATGAATACCTGCTGACACTTTTCGGCGACAGGCTCAGACTGGCAGATATGCTGGAACAGTTTGGAGTCAAAGGAGTCTCCGGCGGAGGGACTGTGAACGGTAAAATCCCTGTTACAATATCAAAGGGTAAAATTCGTTTTGAAGACGGCTTTTTTTATTCAACACCGGGTGGAGGAGGAAAGATCAGTATCAAAGGTACTGATATTTTTAAAACCGGGATGACTCCCGGATCTCCTGCATATACACAGGCGGATATTGCCAGTGAGGCATTAAAGGCATATGATTATTCATGGGTAAAGATGGCTGTAAACAGTGAAAAAGATGAGCTGACAGTAAAGCTTCAATTTGACGGAAAACCTGAGAACCAGCTCCCATTCAGGTATGATAAAGATCTCAACCGGTTTAAAAGGGTGGAAAAAGGTGTCCCGGGTGCCAATTTTCAGGGAATAAGCATAGATGTTAATTTCAGGGTGCCCCTTGATGAATTGTTGAATTATAAGGGGGCATTGGATATGATTAACTTTTAACTCCCGGGGTCTTCTAATATCCTGCCGAAACTCCGGGGTATTTATCATATGAAATGTTTAAGGATTTGTTCGTCTATTTTATGATCGATAATAATAGGAGCAAAATATGCGTAATATTTTTACAGTGTCCATTATTTTGACTGGTTTGCTTATTTTTTCAGGAGCCTGCACGGTTAAGATAGCACCGGTTGAGGTAAAGCCCATCCATATCACAATCGATGTGAATGTGCGGGTAGACCGTGCCCTTGATGATTTCTTCGGTGATATTGACAAGACCCAAGAGAAGATACAGGATTCCGGAAAAAAATGAAAAGACATTTAAAGAGATAAGGAGATAAAAATGAACAGAACTAAAGCCAGGTTAATTTTATTTATATTGTCCATTTTATTGATATGCTCCTCAAGCCTGTTTGCCCAGGAAATAAAGGAAAGATTCAAGGAACGACTGCCTGTTATTGTTGAACTCAAGGAAGCGGGCATCGTGGGGGAAAACAACCTTGGTTACCTTGAGTTTAGGGGGGCTGTAAAGAAAAATGAAGATGTTGTCAATGCTGAAAACGCAGACAGAAAAAAGGTTTACGAGGCAATAGCCAAAAAAGAGAACACAACTGCCGAGCTTGTTGGTAAATTGAGGGCAAAACAGATAGCGGAAAAGGCAGATCCGGGAGACTGGCTTCAGGATGAAAATGGCAAATGGTATAAGAAATAGCAGGGTGAGCCTTTATTGACTTTAAGTCTAATGCTGTTATAATTTTTGTTACCAGCCACATTAAAGTAAAAAATTCAATGGAGGAGAAACATGTCAAATCAATCTGTAAAAAATCTGAAAGAGGCCTTTGCCGGTGAATCACAGGCAAACAGGCGCTATCTGGCATTTGCAAAGAAGGCTGAGGAAGATGGTTTTCCGAATATTGCCAGGCTTTTCAGGGCTGCCGCCCAATCGGAGACAGTTCATGCGATAAATCATTTAAAGGCGATGGATGGTATTAAATCCACTCTTGAAAATGCCAAAGAGGCGTGGCAGGGAGAGAAGGATGAATTCACTGACATGTACCCCATGTTCATGGACCAGGCAAAGAGGGATCAGAACAATGATGCGCTTAAAAGTTTTTTCTGGGCAAATGAGGCGGAGAAGGTTCATGGTGATTTCTATGAAAGGGCAGTAAAGGCACTGGAAAACGGCGGTGACCTCGATCTTAAGGATGTTTATGTATGCTCGGTTTGCGGGTTCACAGTTGAAGGGCCGCCTCCTGAAAAATGCCCTACCTGCGGGCAGCCAAAGGAAAAATTCGAACCGGTCAAGTAATCTTTTTACTGTAATAATGCTCTGGACATTATATCCCGGAGCAGCAAACTAATAAACAGGTAATATATTATGGATATTTCACCTTCAAAGGCGTGCCTTTATGTAGACAGACAAAAAGAAAGGGACCGGATCGGTGTATGGGGATTCGGAAATGTTTCAAGAGATGTTGTGCTTAGCCTTGTTGAAGAAAGCCTTGGGAAAGAGATAGTCTTTTACGGGAGGCCCAAAGAAGGATTTCCCAACAGGGCAAAGGCCTGGATCGAGGATCTAAAGGCAAACAGCCTGTGTAACCCGAGGATAAAGGGGACCAATGACATCGATGATATGGCAGGGCTGGATGCAATATTTATCGGCGTTGGTGCACCGAGAAAACCCGGCCAGACACGCAGTGACCTTCTGGAAATCAATACAAGCGTTATAGCAAAGACCTCTCTCCAGATACGGGAGCTTTATAACGGGTGCTCACCTGATGACAGGCCGATACTCATTTACATGGGCAATCCTGTTACGGCCATGACATGGGTTGGATACAAGGCAACCGGTTTTCCAAGGGAAAATATAATGGGCCAGGCCGGCAACCTGGACTCCCGCAGGATATGCCATGCCATTTCTCTTTTAATGAACCGGTCGGCAAAGGACATTAAGGGTATTGTTTTTGGTGAACATGGCGATTCCATGGTGGCAAGTTCCCGCTATTTTTCCATAGGGGGGATTCCCCTTGATGATTTTATCAGGGCGGAAGGCGTTGACCCCAAAGAGGTTGAGGCTGCTATAGCCGAAGCAAAGAAGGGTGGGACGCATTTTGTGAACGAAACCGGGCAGAGTGCTTCTGCCGGACCCGCAAGAGCAGCGGTTGATATGCTCCGCTGTATAATAACTGGTGAATCCGAAACACAGCCGGTAATATCCATTCTTGAAAAGGAATATAACCTTATTGCTCCTTCGGACGGCCTGGATTCAATGGCCTTTGGAGTTCCAGCCAGGATCGGGCCCAATGGTGTAGAAAAGATATATGAGCTGCCGGTTGATCATATCAGGGGCCAGCTTGATAGATCTGCGGGTGCTATAAAGGAAGATATCAAGAGTGCTAAAAAAATACTCAAGGAAAAATTTCAGATCAACTGATATATAGAGATATATTAACAAGACCCGGGGAAATGCGTACCGGGTTTTGTTTAAAAACCCTGCAGAGATGGAGTTTGTTCCACTATTCGAAGAATATTTCCTCAAATCACGGATTTTTTCTCAAGGCCTTTCTTGATTCCCTGTCAACAAGTGTAAAGAATGCATCTATTTCATCTTTTTTATGGGAGGCCATATGTCCCTGAACTTTAATAAAATCGCATTTAGCCTTATCTGTCATTTTATAGAATTCAATATATAAGTCAGAGTTCTTTAAAGGCCTGTTTTTATTCGATTGGAAATTACTTTTTTCAAGCCTTTCGCGCCTGTCCTTAAGCTTCATGATATTTTGAGAGTCCGTGTAAACAATAATCTCACTTGCAGATTCCGTGACTTTCTTCAGTGCCCATAATAAGGTTTCAAGTTCCAGCCTGGTTGATGATGTGTTCTCAAACCTTTTGACCTTTACATTTTTTCTCAATGATTCAGCTGAAGTCAATGTGTCAGTCACGGCGAGGTAAGCGCCATAACCTGTTTTTGACTTTGTGTTTACGCTCCCGTCAGTAAATAAAAATAGTTTACCCATAAATCAGTAACCCTTATATTCCGATATCCTGCCGAATAAATACACTCTGTCATATAATCTGCCGGATTAATGCAATGTGTCAAAAACTGCCGGCTTGCCACCCCTGGTCCTGTCTATATCTTTTCCATAAATGCCTCAATTACGACACGGGTATAATGCTCAACCTGGAGTTTAAGTGCTTCTTCCACTGATACCCAAGTGTATTCCTCAGCCTCTTCATTCAATATAACATCACTGGAATCGGTCCGGCAGAGATAATCAAAAAAAATATAATGATCCTTTTTCCAGAAGGATTTATCAAAGATAAACTCCTGGAAAAGAAGAAACTCGATATTGTAAATATCAAGATTTGTCTCTTCCTTCACCTCTCGTATTAATGCCCTTTCCATGGTTTCCCCAAGCTCAATATGTCCGCCCGGAATGACATACTGCCCATGCCACTTGTGGGACCTCATTAAAAACAGTTGTTTCTCAGGGTTTAATATAAGCGCGCCAACAGCGGGTTCCGGGTATTTTTGACCTTCCATGATCGAATCACCTTCCATATTAATTTAGCCGTTTCGAATTTGGCTTTACAAGAATTTTCAATTAAATATCCTTGTTCAAATACTTTGCTTCTGTTAAATTTGTAAACAAGTAACTTCGTGTAAATTATACCCTTTTAAAGTAGAAAATTGTAGCCTAATAGCTGAATGCGAACATTCTATTGACATCATTTTACCCTTTTTTAATACTAACGCATGGCACAGGAAGACCCGAAAATAAAAACAGAAGAGTGGCAGACACAACTCAATGCCATTAATGATGCTGTTCTGATTGTAGATCATGATCAGATAGTGCTGCGTGCCAACCGGACTGCAGAAAAATTTTTCACCCTTCCGACAATGGAAATGCTCGGTAAACGCTTCGGGGAGATCCTGGGCTGCGGAGAAAGTCCCCTTTGTGAATGTCTATTTCTTAAGGCAAAAGAAAGTTCTTCCCGTGAAAATTCGGAATTTTTTCGCAACGATAGCTGGTTTCAAGTAACAGTGGACCCTATCCTGGACAGATCTTCTCGTTTTACAGGGGCGGTTCTGATCTTCAAAGATGTTACCATCTGCAGGCAGGCCGAGAATGCCCTTCGGGAAAGCGAGGAGAGATACAGGGAGATCGTTGAAGATACGGTTGATCTGATTATAACGGTTGATCAAAACGGCCTGATCGTTTTTGCCAACTATATGGCAAACAGGATCTTCGGGTTACCTCAAAGCGATATTATAGGCATGCATATTTCAAAATGTATCCATCCCGATGATAAGGATTATACACGAAGATATGTTGACGAAGCGGTTGCAAAACATGCAACAAAAGGAACCTTTGAAAACAGGCAGATCAGCCACCAGACAGGAGAAATACGCCATTTACTCTGGACCAGCAATTTTCATTATGATTCTGATGGAAACCTGACCGGGGTAACAAGTATTGCCCGCGATATAACAATGCGGAGAAAAATGGAAGAGGCGCTTAAAAAAGCACACGATGACCTGGGGCGGCGTGTCAAAGAGCGCACCAAAGAGCTGGAGAAAGCGAATGAAGAGTTGCATGAAAAGACCAATAGCCTGGAAGAACTGAACACGGCATTAAAGATTATCCTCGATAGAAGAGAGAAGGACAAGGAAGAAAATGGAGAAAAGATATTGCTCAATGTAAAAGAACTTCTCCTGCCTTATATAAGCAAGCTGAAGGTGGGGCACCTTAATGAAAATCAGAAAAATTACATTGGGCTTCTGGAATCAGGACTCCTGGAAATTATCTCACCGTTTGCACAAAAACTCACCTCACGATATATGCATGTAACCCCGAGAGAATTGCAGGTAGGCAACTTTGTAAAACAGGGAAAAACCTCTAAAGAGATTGCAGATATCCTTAATACTACAGAAAGAACCGTTGTGGCTCACAGGGCCAATCTCAGAAAAAAACTGGGCCTTGATAAAAGATCCAACCTTAGGACATATCTGCTGTCACTTCAATAATCCACCAAAAAAATAAGTATTATTTTTTATTGTATTTTAATAGGTTTTTTTCTGAAGTTTACAATCAATAAATTAATAAATATTAATGTTGTAATATGCTGTCAGAAGACCCGAATTTAAACCCGGGCGTTCTGACAGGTATATGCATTTCGATTTTGGTTGGAATGCAATCGTCTTATATGTATTATGCACACAGGCCGTAAACCAGCAGTTTAGCAGATAAGGGAATTGGAAAATCCTCCCCCCTCCGATTCGCTGATACTGCGCGGTCTGTGTGCGCAACCAACCAAACCTGATCATGTGTTTGCCTTTATCTTCTGCCCTGTAGCGCAGGATATTCATTTTTCAGGCATACATGATTAACCCGGCAAATATCACCAGCGCAACAATCAAAGCCAATAGCCCGGGAAACCTGTCTGTAATAATAAAAAATTTATCATTAATATTATGTTGAAATCTTTTTATAGTTTCCATAATTTATGCTCCTTTCGTGGTTATTGACTTATTATAAAGCTAAAACCGTGCCAAAAGGAGTTATGCCGACATTACCAATTAATATCAAGAACATACATATTAATAAGATTTTACAGAATATGCCCGAATGGATACTTTATCTTCAGAAATCAGGTATAATTTTACAGAATGGGTATAATATCCGCACCAAAAAAGACTGACAACGAAAAGATGGCTAAAAAATGTCTATAATGAAGGCGGCTTTACAGAGTCCGCAGTGAAAAGCGGAGAAAAAGATGTGTTGTTTTCCTTTAAAAACGGCTCTAAATAGAGGCTTAAAACAAAAGCAGGACCGATTGTCCCATAACTTTATGGGACAGGCAGGAAATCTATCTGAAAAATTGTCTAACTATTTGATATAGCATTCAATTTACGAAAATAGCAAGTCAATTTTAGTGGACACCTTATATAAGAATATGATCCACATATGGACGATCGGAAGATTGATAAAAAAGATAACTTAATATTTTTTAAAGACAAAAAGCAATGGGTCATCGACATGGAACATTTTTTTACGGAGATTTAGAATTATGACTGAATATATACAGGTTTTTTCATCAGTAGTTAACCACGATGCAGCTGAAGAGATTGGCGAAAGTGTTATTAAAAAAAAACTTGCCGCCATTGTCCAGATTACAGGCCCGATTAAGAGCATGTACATGTGGCACGGGAAGATACTCAAGGGCGAAGACTGGCGCATTGTAATGAAAACAACCAGAGATCTTTATGAAAAACTTGAGACAGAGATAAAGAGACTTCACCCCTATGGTGTCCCGGAAATACTTGCCATGCCGGTACTTGAGGGTAACAAAGATTATCTCAACTGGATAAGTAAAGAATTAATATGAAAATAATAAATTAATTTCTATAACTTTTCAGGGGTAAAGGTAACGACCTCATCTATCGTAGCACTGTCGGTAAGAATCATGATTAACCTGTCTACTCCAAAGGCTATCCCTGCCGACGGGGGCATGAGTTCAAGGTCGTTTATAAATTTTTCAGGAAAGGGGTAGGGGGTTTTTCCTGTTTTTGTTCTGTTTTCTGTCTCCTTTAAAAACCGCTTTTTCTGTTCATCCACATCAGTAAGCTCGGAAAAGGCATTTGCCAGTTCAAGCCCTCCCATATACAGCTCAAACCTCTCCGCTACATCCGGATCATCTTCACTGACCCTTGAAAGCGCCGCCTGCGAGATGGGGTAGTTATACAAAAAAACAGGCCTTCCGGTATTTAATCCAGGTTCTATCTCTGCTACCATTATTTCGTCAAAATCCCCTGACTCTAAAGCTTCTTCAGGTGTTGTACCTGAAAATCTGGAAAAGGCTTCCTTTACCGTGAGTCTTTCCCATTCTCCCTTAAGGTTTATCACCTTCCCCTGGTATTTTATTTTTTCTTCCATGCCGAGTTCGTTTACAACATGTTTTATCATGCCCTGGCATTCATCCATCAGATCAAAATAATCCGCATCTGCACAGTACCATTCAAGCATGGTAAACTCGGGGAGATGAAGATGGCCTCTTTCCCCATCCCTGAAGCATTTGCATATCTGAAATATCTTTTTATAACCCCGAGCAAGGAGTCTTTTCATGCAAAGCTCTGGAGAGGTTTGTAAAAACCCCGTTGAAGTGTTTATGGCATCTATATTGGCCTCGGGCGCAGGTGCAGGAATAATAACAGGGGTTTCCACTTCAAGATAACCCCTGTTTATAAAAAACACCCTTATTGACTGTATTATCTGTGCGCGTAAAAAAAGACAGGACTTGTTATACAATGTTAAAGCTATTCCTTGACCCTTGTAACATATTCACCGGATCTGGTGTCTACCTGGATTTTTGTACCTTCCTCAATAAACGGGGGAACCCTGAGAACATAGCCTGTTTCAAGTGTTACAGGTTTGCTGTCACCGGATGACGTGTCTCCTTTAACCCACGGGTCTGCCTGGGTAACAACCAGGTTAACAAAGTTTGGCGGAGTAATACCGATTGGTGTGGAACCAAAAAACAGTATGGCAACCTCAAGGTTGTCTATTAAATAGTTTTTGACATCTCCGACCTGTTCGGAATTTAACACTACCTGTTCATAATTTTGAAGGTCCATAAAACAGTATTCATTTTCCTGATTGTAGAGATACTGCATACTGCGCTCATCCAGGTTGGCCGGTTCAAATGTATCACCCGACCTGTATGTCCGCTCAAAACCGGAGCCGTTAATCATATTTTTCAATTTACATTTATACAGGGCCTGGCCCTTCCCGGGTTTGGCAAATGTAAAATCCGTAATAATATAGGGATCTCCATCTATCTGGATCTTTAAACCCTTCCTGAGGTCACTTGCGTTGTACATAATTTTTTCCTTTATTTCAAAATGTTGTGAGGAAATATATGGAAAGGGCATGTTTCTGTCAAGGAGAAAACAGAGGGCAGTCACTCATGTTGGTTCTAAATCCAATATGCCAGAACAGGCCTATTATCTATGCATGGAAACCAGATACCTGAAGGGGCAAAGCGCGTTTATTCGGCCATAGCTTTAGCGACGGCGGACCGTGTCCCTTCAGGTCATGTACCAGGGAAAGCCAGCTTTTCTTCTACATTTCTTCCTTCTCTGCCTTATCCTTCTGCCCGGCGTTTTTGATGCTCTCCACCGCCTTCATATCGCCAAGGAACTTGGGGAGATCAAGGCCTGCCATTTCCGCTATGTCATGCAGAGGAGGAAGGCTTTTCACCATACCGGACAGGAAATTTGATGTTGTGTTTCCGTTCTTGCCGTCTGCCCCGGAGTCCCATACCGTGATCTTGTCGATCTTGAGGTTCTTGATGGCCTCAACCTGCATTGTTACAAGGTCTTCCAGTTTTTCTATCATCAACAGGGTTGCCGCGGACTTCGCATCTCCGGCGCAGCTCTTCACAAGCTCTGCGTAACCTTCGGCCTTGCTTTCGAGCACCTGTTTGATACCCTTTGCCTCTGCTTCATATTTCAGCAGTATTGCGTCAGCATTACCCTTTGCCTCTCTTCTGGTTTTCTCTGCCTCTGCTTCTGCCGCTATCTCGATCTTTTTTTTCTCAACTTCTTTCCGGACAACCTCGTCGGCATTGAGTCTTTCTGCTTCTGCCCTGTACTGGGCCTTTTGTATCTCTTCTTCTGCCGCACGTTTTGCAACCTCGCCGCGCTTGAAGGCATCGGCCTTTTTTATGTCAAGTTCGGCCTCGGATTCTGCTATATCCGCCTTTGCAGTATTTTCACCCGCTACAGCCGAGGCTTCCTGCTGCTGCACATAAATCCTTCGTTCCGCCTCTGCCTTTTTTTTGCCCTTTACCGATTCGGCTTCATTTTCAGCAACCTTAATCTCCTTTTCCCTGTTTGCTTCCGCTTCCCCTATTGTTGCGGATGTTTCCTGCTGCTGTACAAAAACCCTTCTTTCCGCTTCAGCCTTTTTCTTTCCCTTTTCTGCTTCTGCAATCTTCTCAGCAACCCTTATCTCCCTCTCCTTTGTAGCTTCCGCTTGTCCAATTTCACCGACCTTATATTGCTCGGCTACATCGACCTTTGCCTGGTTTATTGCTTCCGCAGCCGCCTTTTTACCAATGCTTTCGATATAGGTAGACTCATCCGTAATATCGGTAATGTTAACATTTATTAGATAGAGACCTATCTTATTCAATTCAGGGGCAACATTTGTCTTGATCTCTTCAAGAAATTTTTCTCTGTCCTGATTGATCTGCTCAATGGTAAGGGATGCAACTGTAAGTCTAAGCTGACCGAAGATGATCTCCTTTGCCATCTCTTCGATCTCTTCTGCCGGCAGGTGTAATAATCTTTCAGCCGCGTTGTTCATAATGCCCGGCTCTGTACTGACACCGACTGTAAACGTACTTGGCACATTTATTCTGATATTCTGAAATGACAGGGCATTCTGCAGAGGGATATTGATAGTCATGGGAGTAAGGTCCATGTAGGCATAGTCCTGTATGAGCGGCCATACAAGGGTTCCGCCTCCATGGATACACTCTGCTGACTGGTTTTGCCCGACCCTGCCGTATATTACAAGGATTTTATCAGAAGGGCATCTCTTGTAACGCGATGCCAGAAATATAAATGTACCGAAAATGACAACCAAAATAGCTATAATACTTAATGCAGTATAAGATCCCATAGAAGTTCTCCCTTACGATAAATGATTATATTCGTTCCACTACGAGTATATTGCCATCAACCCATATAACCCTTATGGCCGTTCCTGTATCTATTTCCTTTCCTTCTCTGGCTGACGCATCATACTCTCTGAGGCAGTTTCTGACATTAATAAGCACCCTGCCGGTACCGTTTTCAGGGATTCTCATATAAACCTTTCCCTGGGCGCCAACAGTACTGTCTATGGAAATAGTTCCGCTCAATTTCATTTTATTGAACATTAAAAACAACCTGCCTATTATCCAAATCGAAAAACATCCGGCTGCTACTGCGCCAATCATTGACAGAAAAATACCAAAACCGTTCTGCCTGTACATCGCAAGTCCGACAAGACCGAACATCATTAAAAAGGATGAAATGCCGTGAAGAGAGAGGGCATGAAAACCGGCATCAGAATCCGTATGCTGGGCATCTATATCATGGCCGCCAACATCCAGATCATGTCCTCCCATACTAAAATCATGAGAAACATCATGATCAAAGCCCAGAAAAAGCATGATAAATTTTACAAGGACAAAAAACCCTCCCACAACAGCACATATAAGGAAAAATATCTCCACGGCGCTGTATTGAGAAAAATAATTATCCATAATTATTCCCTCCGCATTCTTAAAACCGGTTAAATCAGGTCAATTCCTGTTTTAAAAACAGCCAAAGATTATTAAAAACAACGGTATGTTCCTACAAAAAAACGCTGAAAGAAGTTCTGTATATAAAGATGTTATTCTTTAGAAAAAACGAAAACAAAAACCTTCCGAACTGAAACTATATGGGGACTGTATAAAATATATGATAAATTAAGTTGAAATAATAAAAATATCTTTTTATTATTCTATGAATAAGTATGGAAATCTCGATTTTTTGTCAAGAAATAAGTGAGCCCTGTCCATATTTTCATCAACCATTACCCGTTTGAAAGGAGGCAATCATGATGTCCGGATCAGAAAATCTTCTTGATCAAATGAGGTCCGAAGCCGCTCAATGTTTCAAGGCATCTCTAAAACCAGTCAACCCGTATGAGGCAGTAAAAAGATTTATTCGTCTTAAAGACAGCCGCCTGAATATCGGGGCAAAGGAAAAGACAGTTGCAGACTTTGACCTTGATGATTACGAAAATATTTTTCTTGTCGGCGGAGGCAAAGCAACTGCCCCCATGGCAAGGGCGATGGAAGACCTCCTTGGAAACAGGATTACAAAGGGCCTGATCGTGGTCAAATACGGCTTCACGGATGAGCTGTCATACACGGAAACTGTAGAGGCGGACCATCCTCTTCCAGACCAAAACGGTGTAGGCGGCACTAAAAAAATTCTTGAACTGGTTGACAGGGCCGGGGAGAAGGATCTGGTTTTTTCCCTTATCTCGGGTGGCGGGTCAGCGCTCCTTCCTCAGCCGGCAGGGAACATCGTACTTGAAGAGAAGCAGGCCATGACACAAAAACTTCTCAGGTGCGGGGCAAGCATTGATGAAATAAACTGTATAAGAAAGCACATTTCATCGACAAAGGGAGGGCAGATGGCAAGGACCGCTTTTCCGGCTACAACCATAAACCTGATGTTGTCGGATGTCGTGGGAGATAAAATGGATGTGATTGCATCAGGGCCGTTTGTACCGGACATGAGCAGCTTTAAGGACGCCTGTGGCATAATAGAAAAATACAGGCTGAATGATATACCGCAATCCATAAAGGATTATTTGAACGCGGGCCTGGAAGGAAGGATCGAAGACACGCCAAAAGACGGCGATCCGGTATTTGACAAGGTATACAACCTCATCATAGGCAGTAATATTCTTGCCCTTGAGGCAGCAGAAGCGGAAGCACAAAGACTTGGATATAAAACCCTGATTTTATCCTCAATGATTGAAGGTGAAACAAAGGATATTGCATGGGCGCATGCTGCCATAGCAAGAGAAATAGTTAAAACCGGAAGACCTCTTCCCTCTCCCTGCTGCATAATTTCAGGGGGAGAAACAACAGTGACAATAAGAGGAAAAGGCATGGGAGGAAGAAACCAGGAGTTCTGCCTCGTTGCCGCAATGAATATATCCGGCATAGAAAAGAATATTGTCATGCTGAGCGCTGGAACCGACGGCAATGACGGTCCTACAGATGCGGCGGGGGGCATGGTTGACCCTCTTACCCTCAAAAGGGGAGAAGCGGCCGGAATCAGCGCCGCAGAATTTTTTAATAACAATGATTCCTACAACTACCTGAAAAAAACCGGGGACCTGCTTATGACCGGCCCTACAAAAACAAATGTGATGGATGTGAGGATGGTGTTTGTAAGATAGCGGAAGCCTGTTCAAAATAGAAATTTCTTCAGCTTAAAATAGTTCCTAGGTTTTAGAAACAGGCACACGGCGCATGGCGCATGGAAAAGCTGAAAAACTTTCCAAGCCAGACCTTGAGCCATGCGCCTTGTGCCTGTTTTGATCATTTTCCGTTCCACTTCCTCACAAGATATGGCTTTGTGGTTTCAAAGGTCATGCAGTCTTCTTCAATTGCGGCTTCAGCCTGCTGTATAGTCATCTTTTCCGTCTTTTTCACAAAAGACAATGTTTTGCCAAAATAAAGCGGGATAAGTGAATCCATCAGCAGGTCTATATCATCAGCGTCTCTGTATGCAAGAGCCCAGTCGTAAAGCACCCTTGCCCACAGGTCTGTGGGAAATGCAAAAACATCCTTTGTCATTTCTTTGATTTCATACAGCTTGCTGTACATGTCCCTGGATAGCACTTTTTTCCAGATTTCATCATACACCCTGAATCCCTGGTGAAAATTATCCAGAAGTTTGTCAGTATCAACATCCACCTTTGGCGGCGCCTCTGTTTCACCAAGCCCGAATCCGTATATGGCAGTAGGTTTACTGTATTTTACCTTGAGCCAGTTCTCTTCAAAACTCTTCATAAGAGAAAAGATAGTTCCAACTACTTCCCTGAACATCGGTCCGAGCGATGCTGCCGGGTCCTTTGGCCTGTGGATTTTTGGCCTGCCCATAAAGGACTGGCAAATCCTTACACGCTGGTTGATGGCAAGGGTGGTCATCCATATATCTATCCCGAAGTTTGCTGTCGCGCCATCCCACACGCCACTTTCAAGATAGGCATTTGCCAGTTTTCCGCTGAAACCGAAATCTCCGCCTATGGGTTGACGAACCCTTCTTCCATAAAGCGCCCTCGACAGGGGATATGCAATCCCGTTTGTTATGGTTCCATCATACTTATGCCTGATGTAGAGAGGGGCAATATATGAAAAGCCGTTGAAGAGAGGTTCCCCGAGGTGCTTGATCCATTCGGGGGTAATGCTCTTTAAGTCGGCGTCAACAACAACGATTGCCTTTGCCTGAAGTTCAATCACCTTTTTAAACAGGTTTTTAAAATTATTACCCTTTCCCTTAACTTCCGGGGGAGTGGAAAGATATATTTTGGGAACCTCTGTTTTCGTTCCAAGAAAGGCCTGCTTTGTATCATCCGGAGAGTTATTGTCACAGTTGATAATAACCGCCTGTTTATCTGGGAAATATTTTTTTATACCAATACTGGCCTGCACCGTGGGAAAGGCTATTGAGTCAGCTTCATTATATGAAGGAATACTTACTACCAGATCAGCTTTTTCAACATTATCGGGATTTACTTCCATTTCAAACATCAGATAAAACCTCCCTTTTTGTTCTTAGCAGTCCCATAACTGCTTCGTTCCAGCCCTCGGGACCATATTTATCAGTGATTATTATGCCTGGATACCTCTCTTTTAATTTTACATCGGACAAATGCCTTAATGACTTTATTATTACAGGCTGATTTACAGCATCAAGCATTGCGTAATCATTGGGGCTGTCACCCAGGGCGATTGAAAAGACATTATCATATTGCTCTTTATAGAACGATATCAGCCAGTCTGTTGCCTTACCTTTATCGCTCTCCCCATGAAGATGAAAAAATCTTCCCCCCTCCGAAATTTTCAGGCCCTTCTTTTCCGCAGCAGAACACAGAAGGTCAGTATCTCCTTTTTCCGGTCCCCGGACAATAAAAGGTTCATCAAATTCCCGTTCAAGTGCCTGAGTGCATTGATACTCGGTAAGGCCTGTAAGCCCCATAATCTCGGAAGTCGTCATCTGTGAAAAACCCTTGAGCAATAACCCTGTCTCTTCCTTAATCGCCTTTAGATGAACAACCAGTTCGTTATAGGGCGTTCCGAGCATAAGTTTGATGAGTCCGCCTGATATGGAAAATTTCCTGCCCCTTAAAAATTTTTCATGCCTCAGTGGAAAAAAGATACCACCCCCGTTTTCGGAAACAAAAGGAAAATCAAGCCCCATGGCCTCATGAATCGTCAGAATTTCAGCACGGGTCTTGCTTGAGACCAGAATTACAGGGATATTGGAATTAATGCAGTGCTTCAGCGCCGGCCCTGCCTTTTCCCATTTATAGTTATCATGCTCCAGCAGGGTATCATCAAGATCTGAAAATATAATATATTGTGATGGACTCACTCCTTTTTTTTTTGCATAGGACATAAAAAATAATCATCCTGAAATACGGATGCCTGCTTATTTGTTGGTGAATCTGTGTTTTTCCTGCTCTACAACTTCAATGAGTTCATAGGAAATTCGTGGAAGTTTATTATACACCCTCTCCCAGGACACTGTTTGGGGAAACTCAAAAATACTCTGTTGTGCCCTGCCTTCTACCTTGAGGATCGCCTCTGCCAGACCATTCTCAAGAAAGGGCTTGAACTCGGAATGAGAGTTTACAAACCGCAGGAATCTTTCGGTCACCCTGTAGGGAGCACTTAAAAGTTCTCCTGCATTTAATATGGAGTTCCTGAAGACATCCTTAACCATTATTTCCTCATTATCCCTGTCATGCGTGAGATTACTGAAACTCGCATCATCAGAGTATTTTTTTATCTGCTCCTCTGCCACCGCCTGATATGTGATGGCGAGATCCCTGAAGAATGTCTCCGATATTTCAAGGCCTTCTTCTATTACGAGGGCGTTCATCAGGGTGGTGACAATATCTACCGCCATGCGGTTAAGACCTTTCGCCTTATCTTCTTTTGAAACAGTCTGGTGCTTGTGATCAAAGGGGTCTCTAGAAAACATCACCTGTGCGGGTGAAGAGGCCTTTCTGAATACTTCGATAAGAGTAAATATTTCTACGCCCCAATTGGTTGCAAACCTCATTTTTTTTAGGAGATCCGTATGGAAAACCACTTCACCGGAGAGCTGGTAATTAAAGCCAAGAAGAAAATCTATCAGTTTAAGCATCTTTTCTTCGCGGCTCTCGGCGAACTTTCTTTTAAGGGCAAGAAGAAGAGGGTCCAGAAGCAGTCTTTTTACCCTGCCATAGAGTGCCTTATCCATTATTCGGGAGTAATATGCCTTGGCAAAATCATAATTAAGCACAACCACAGGGTAAAACAGCCGGTCGAGCTGATAACTTTTAAAAGTCCTGATATCCGCATCAACAAGCCCCACAGACTCCGCTCCGAGGGCAATGGCAATGCCGAAGCTTAGGAACATATTTTTTCCCTTGCCCGGTTCGCTGATGTTAAAACCCGCTTCATTAAGCCTGTCATATATACTTTTAAAGCCCGGCCCGTCATTCCACTGAATAAGATGATTTTTTATTTTGTATTTTTCAATAAGGCCTTTGAGTTGAATGACCTGCATTTCCGTTGCCTGGTCCAGGCCGAAAATAATTTCAGAAAGATATGACACCTCCTTCAACTGTTTGAGAATATTCTCAAAAACGGGCAGATTTTCAGGGTTTGCAAACTCGCTTGCCAGCAGGGGGACTATAAGGACGGTCTTTTTCCATTTGGAGTGGAGCCTGAGCTGGTTCCTCAGGTATTTCCTGTCCTGCTGCAGGATATGAAAGGTCGTTATCTGGCTCTGGTTTTGTGAAAAATCAGAAATGGCTGAGCTCCTCTCTTATAATAAATGGTAGATTATTAAGTAGATATTTTATACTCTCCGACCAATTTAAAAAAGCTTTTTTTGTGCATCCGCATTATCACACTTAAATTCTATCTTAAAATGAATATAGGCGTGCCGTGTTGCAACTCTTCCCCTGGGCGTCCTCTTGATAAAACCCTTCTGTATTAAAAAAGGCTCGTACACATCCTCTATTGTGTCCTTTTCTTCGCAGACCGCCGCTGCAAGCGTATCAAGGCCAATGGGGCCTCCGTCATAATTCTTTATTATGGTGAGCATGATATTCCTGTCCATCTTATCCAGGCCCAACTCGTCCACATTGAGCATATTCAGGGCATACATGGAGATATCTTTTGTTATCACGCCGTCACCTTCAACCTGTGCAAAGTCTCTCACTCTCCTTAATATACGATTTGCCACCCGCGGTGTTCCTCTTGATCTTCTGGCTATCTCCATTGCCCCTTCTTCCTGCATGGGGATGTCAAGGATGGAGGCAGACCGGGTGACGATCTGTTTTAGTTCTTCGTCCGAGTAAAACTCAACCCTCTGAATCACCCCGAATCGATCCCGTAAAGGCGGCGTCAAAAGCCCTGTCCGTGTCGTTGCACCAACAAGGGTAAAGGGCTTAAGCGGGATCTTCATGGTGCGTGCCGATGGACCCTGACCGATAATGAGATCAAGCTGAAAGTCTTCCATAGCCGGATAGAGAATCTCTTCTACAACATGATTGAGCCTGTGGACCTCATCAATAAATAGTACGTCCCTTGGCTGAAGGCTCGTCAGGATTGCGGCAAGATCGCCGGGGCGTTCTATTACCGGCCCTGAAGTACTGATTATATTAACACCCAGTTCGTGTGCAATGACATTTGCTATTGATGTCTTACCCAGCCCCGGAGAACCGTGGAACAGGACATGATCAAGGGCGTCGGAGCGCGCCTTTGCCGCTTCTATGTAGACCTTGAGATTCCTCTTTGCCTCGGTCTGCCCTATATATTCGTCAAAACAGGTCGGCCTCAGGCTGGTTTCCGCAGGGATCTCATCATCGTGCAGCTCAGGGTCTATTATTCTTTCATTATTATCCATGTCTATCCATGTTATGAGTATCAGGCAAGCACCTTTAACGCTTCAGTGATTACTCTTTCCAGGGTCATGTCCCCTGATTTGGCCAACGCTTTGTCCACCGCGCTTCCTGCGGCCTTTGAAGAATAGCCCAGATTAACAAGTGCAGACAGCGCGTCATCCCTGATTTCCTTTTCTTCATGGGAGCTTATCCTTAGGGGCGGAAGATCAATATCCGACCTGGCAGATTGTGCCTTGTCCTTCAGCTCCAGAGATATTCTTTCAGCCGTCTTTTTTCCGACACCGGGTATGGACTGAAGTTTTGCCACATCGCCGTAAGCGATCGCCTCAAGCAGAGTGTCAGGCCCGATGCCGGACAGTATGTTGATAGCAAGTTTGGGTCCGATGCCCGAAACAGAAATGAGCAGCCTGAATATCTTTTTTTCAAGGATAGTTTTAAAACCAAACAGAATTAAGGCATCCTCTCTTACATGGGTATGAATATGGAGGCTTATTTCCTGACCTTCTTCATCAGGAAGTGTATAAAATGTGGAAAGCGGGACAAAAACCTCATATCCAAGGCCGTTGTTGTCTATAATTATGGCATTGGGGGATTTGCTTAATAATATACCCTTTAAATGAGCTATCATTTCTTTTTCTCATACCTTATCCAGTTCAGGTGGCATATTGCCGCAGCAATGGCATCGGAAGTATCCGGGCCAAGTTTAACGGGCAGGTTCAGAATCATCTGTACCATATCTCTGATCTGATCCTTGGTCGCCCTGCCGTACCCGACAACAGACTGCTTTATTTCAAGCGGAGTATATTCAAATATCTTTACATTGCATTTTACTGCGGCTATCAAGGCCGCTCCTCTTGCATGGCCCAGCTTAAGACTGCTTTTTACATTTTTTGCAATAAAAACATCTTCGATGGCCATCTCGTCAGGCTGATATTTCTCCATTATATCAACCATGCCTTTAAAAATCTTATATATCCTGTCGTAAAAAGGATCGCTTCCGGGTGACTTGATTGATCCTGATGCAATACACCTGATTACATTATTCTCTTTTTGTAAAAGCCCGTAACCGGTAATTCTTGAGCCGGGATCAATCCCCAGCACAATCATCAGCCTATTGCCTCCATGACTTCATCAGGTATATCAAAATTGGCATAGACATTGCTTACATCATCATTATCTTCCAATGCCTCCATAAGATTAATCATCTGCTCGGCCTTCTTCCCTTCAAGTTTTACAGTATTCTGTGGGATCATGCTTACCGAGGAACTGCTATACTTCAGATCTGCATTATCAAAGGCCTCTTTTACCGTTTCAAAATCAGAAGGGGGCGTATAAACATCAAACCCGTCACTTTCTTCCTTTACGTCCTCAGCCCCTGCCTCCAGCGCAACTTCCAGCAGCTTTTCCTCATCAACATCTTCCTTGTCAAAACTAATCAAGCCCTTTTTATCAAACATCCAGGCTACGCAGCCAGGTTCACCGAGATTTCCGCTATGACGATCAAATATATATTTTATATCCGCAACAGTCCTGTTCTTATTGTCAGTAAGACATTCAACAAGCATGGCGACACCGCCCGGCCCGTATCCCTCATATGTCATCTCTTCATAGCTTACACCTTCAAGCTCTCCCGTTCCTTTCTTGATGGCCCTTTCAATATTATCCTTGGGCATATTCTCTGTTTTTGCAGCTATAATAGCGGATCGCAGGCGAGGGTTTCCATCCGGATCACCGCCTCCCATGCGTGCCGCTACGGTTATCTCCTTGATAAGTCTTGTGAATATTCTGCCCCTCTTTGCATCGGCTGCACCCTTTTTATGTTTTATAGAACTCCATTTATTGTGTCCGGACATCTGTTGCCTCCTAACGTACTGTTGTTTATATCTTTTTTATTCCGAGCAGATAAATCTCCCGGCTTCTTTTCCTTACAGCCGAGGGGCGAACAAGCCGAACCTGCTCAAAATATTTTAAAACCCTGTTTTTATATTCCTTAAAATCCTCACCCTCAAAGACCTTGCATAAAAAATTCCGATCCTTTCCGAGCAGCACTACGGCAACATCAAGCGCCTTATTGGCAAGCATAAGCGACCTTGCACAATCAGTGATATTATTACCCGTGGTTTTAGGAGCCATATCGCTCAATAACAGGTCAATTACACCCGTTTCATTAAGAAGCTGCTCTGCCTCTATACCGAGAATATCACCTTTTATAAAATTATAGTTGGGGGCTGAAATCTTTTGGGGGCTGAATAAATCTACACCAATAACTT
Source organism: uncultured delta proteobacterium (assembly GCA_963815145.1). Lineage (GTDB taxonomy): Bacteria > Desulfobacterota > DSM-4660 > Desulfatiglandales > HGW-15 > JAAZBV01. The sequence goes on along the minus strand of CAWFFS010000015.1, from coordinate 491,752 downwards.
CCCCCTCCTTCCCAACCCTTTTAAGAACGTATTGTGACCATGAACCAGGGTAACAGCCCAGATCCATGACTCGATCACCATTTTTAATCAGTCTTTGTTTTCTGTCAATCTCTTCCAGTTTATATACTGATCTGGCAAGCCAATTCTCCTCCTTTGCCCTTTGAGTATAGTGATCATTCCAGTTGTTGCCTTTTTTCATCTTCTTTATGCCTGAAACAGGAGGATACCAGCTTTGCTACCATTAAGTACCATATATTATTACCCTTTGCAAAAAAATTAATATTGTTTCAATTGGAGATTACCCCCAAATTTAAGTTAATTAAATCCCACGCCGATATATATAATGGTCTATATTTTTCTGGCATATTAAAAATATTGCAGGAGTAAAAAATGATTTCTTCAATCGACAATAATTTGTCCGCATTAAATGCTTTTGGAACCCGATTAGATGTAACGGCCAATAATATAGCCAATATAAATTCCGAAAACTTTAAAAAGAGCCAGACAGTCAACATAGAAGGCGAAATTGGCGGGGTTAAAACCGAGATAAGAAAAGTAGATACGGGCAGCGTAAAACCTTCGCCGGCATCAACAGAGAAAACCGCAGGACCGCAGCCGTCAAATGTAGATTTGACGGAAGAAATCCCTGGGGCAATGATAGATGAAAAAGGGTTTCAGGCCAATTTGAAGTTCATTCAAACCAGGGAAGAAATGCTTGGTTCCGTGCTGGATATAATCGCCTGATGCACATAATTAATTGACAATCCGCCATAATTCCCATTAGAATTCCCCTCCGTAAAAAAATTTATATGAATTATTTATACCTGGAAAAAACATGTTTGAATCGCTTACTCTCTCGGATATTTCAAAAGAACAATGCGGTATCTTAAGAAAACCAACCAGCACACGCCCCGCTATATGGCGCATTGAAGAAAAGGGTGTCAGGGCAATAATTAAGGATTTTAGCTATAACGGTTTCTGGTATAGAAATATCGCGGGTCGTTTTCTCATCTGGCGTGAAGAAAAGGCCTACAGAAGACTAAAAGGGCTTAAAGGTGTCCCTGCTTATTTCAAGACCATAGATGGTATTGCTCTTGTTGTCGAGGAAATCCGGGGAACCGATATCGATAATACGGAGGTCGTTGTTCAACTGGATGACAGGTTTTATGATGACCTCAAGGACCTTATCCATAATATACATAAACGCGGCCTGGCCCATTGCGACCTTAAAAGGACCCCCAATATCCTTATGGGGAATGACGGAAAACCTTATATTGTTGACTGGGCCGCATCCATTTCGGAACGGGAATTCAGATTTTTCCCCTTTATACTCATATATAAGAGGTTTCAGCAGGATGACCAGAATGCCGTTACCAAGATCAAATTGAAATACCGGCCTGAGAGTGTAAGCCCTGAAGAAAAACAGCTTTATATGTCCAGGAGTAATGCTGAAATAACCATCCGAAAAATAAGGAAATTTCTCAGGGACTGCCTTAAAAAAATCGCCTGACTCCTTGCCTTTTTCATTTTATAATTTATACAACATATAGAAATAAACTTGACCAATACCACAAATTGTTGTACAAAGCTGAAACTTTTCATTTTACTTCCGAATTTAAGGTAATTACATGCCGGATAATACCTCGGGAATTAAAAGGCGGGAATTTTTATATAAAAGTACAGTTGTTCTGGCAGGCAGCATCCTTGGTTTGAGGTGCTGGTCAAAGGCCTATGCACGCCCGTATTCCGGCAAAAATCCCGAGATTGCAATTATTATCGATGATATTGGTTTCAACGAATCCCGTCTGGATAATTTTCTTGATATTGGCGCACAACTCACTTTTTCCATCCTTCCAAAGCTTTCCCTGTCATCCCTTCTGGCAGAAAAAATTCATTCTCATGGTTATGAAATAATGCTCCACCAGCCCATGGAGCCGCTTGATCCTTCGATTGATCCGGGACCCGGCGCGTTATATGTTAAAGATTCGCCTGATAGGATAGTAGATATTGTTAAGGAAAACATCTCTGAAACGCCCTTTGTAACAGGCATAAACAATCACATGGGTTCCCGGTTTACCGCCTGTGGAAACGAAATGAAAGAGGCATTATCGGCAGTAAGGGACGAAGGCCTTTTTTTTGTGGACAGCCTTACCACCAACCGGTCAACCGGCTATCGTACGGCAAAAACAATGAATATCTCCGCTGTTCGAAGAAACGTTTTTATTGATAATATCCCGGATGAATCTATTATTTGCAGACAGCTTGAAAAATTAAAAAGAGTCGCGATTAAATACGGCCATGCAATAGGTATAGGACACCCCTTTACCGAGACTGCCAGGGCGGTAAATCTTTTCTATGATGATATCAAAACAACAAATATATCAATGGTTCCAATCTCAACCCTTTTGACATAATTCTCTGTAGACTCGAATATTTCTGTCCTGTTCCGATTGAAGTGATTCCGTGCAGCACCGGTGAAATTGCTTATACGCCGAATAAATAGTATAATCAGATTCCTGTCAATCCTTAAAACTCGGAGAATCAAATGACTGACTACAAGGATGAAATCTATCACCGCGAATTGAATACTGTCCTTAAGTTCAGCACCCTTATCAATTCATCGCTTAAGATAGAAACTGTTCTTGATAATGCCATGAAATGCGCTGAAGAATTTATTAACGCCGAAGCAAGTACTATTTATGAAAAGGATGAAGAAAAAAATGATCTATTTATACGGCTTGCCAGGGGAGAAAAAAAAGAGCCCTTGAAAAATATCAGGGTAAAAATAGGCGATGGAATAGCCGGGCATGTTGTAGAAACCGGAATTCCAATGGTCGTCAATGATGTTAAGGATGAAAAAAGATTTAACTACAGGTATGATCATCTGACCGGTTTTAAAACAAGATCTTTAATATGCGTGCCCCTGACTCTACGGGGCAGCACAACTGGTGCGATCCAGGTCCTGAATAAAAAAACCGGTGAGAGTTTCAATGAATATGATATGGAGATTCTCATAACTCTTTCGCAACAGATTGCTGTTGCCATTGAAAATGCCAGGCTTTATGAGAGACTTCAACAGAAATTCGAACTGACCACCCAGGACCTGAAAATCGTCGAAGAAAAACTCATTCGGACAGAAAGAATCGCGGCAATGGGGCATCTGGTGAACGGTGTCTCCCATGAGATAAGAAATCCCGTAATGGTCATAGGGGGTTTTGCAAAAAGGCTGAAAAACCATTACAGGCATGATCCTGAAATAGCGCAGTACACGGATATAATACTTGGAGAAACCGCAAGGCTGGAAAGGCTGGTAAAACAGGTGCGAAGGCTCTCTGAAGTGCAGAATGCCGACCTGAACCCGGGCAGTATTCTTCCCGCGCTGGAAAGAACGATCAGGACATATGAGCCGCTTGCAAAAAAACAGGATGTCGACTTTCACGTATATGTTGAAAAAGGTCTTCCGGAGATTAACATCGATGAATCTCAAATGATGACCGCGTTTTCAAATATAATTGAGAACGCACTCGAATCGATGAACGAAAGAGGACAACTAACCTTCAGGGTAAGCCCTGCCGATAATCATATTCTTGTTGAAATCACTGATACGGGTTCAGGTTTAGAAGACAATGAGATTGAATCTGTCTATGACCCTTTTGTCACCTCAAAAACAACCGGGGCGGGTTTGGGCCTAACTATGGTCCACCAGATTATCCTTAATCATGCCGGAGAGATAATCACCAGAAGCAGGAAAAATGAAGGTACAAGCATACAAATAAAACTTCCGGTTTTGTATCCCAGATACATGGATAAAACCGGATAAAAAAATTAAATGCCACCGGTGTTCATGTCTATACTTCAACACCTTTAAGTAAGCTTGCATACAATAATACTTATATTGTCAGGACCTCCGGCATCAAGGGCTGCATTTAAAAGATTAACGGCTATCCTGTCCACCGAATCAGTGCTTTCTATAATATTTGAAATAACATTATCCTCTACCATATCGCTTAGACCATCGCTGCACAGGATATAGATATCTTCTTTCTTTCCCTTTTCCCAACCGATATCAGGAATTACATCCTCTTTTGTGCCAACGGCCCTTGTTACTATATTCTTCGCAGGTTCTGCACCTATCCTGTCTTGATTCAACCATTCTGCATAGGCGGAGTGGTCTTTTGTAAGTTGAGAGAGAGTCGTATCACGAAAGCGGTATAACCTGCTGTCTCCCACATTAAACCATGTCACAAACAAATCATTTGACATCATAAGACCGACAAGGGTCGACCCCATGTATCTTTCAATACCCTCATTCCTGTTTTTCTCAAAAACCAGCTTATTTGATTTTTTTATTCCTTTATCAATTAATGCAAAAAGTCCATTGGCCTCTGCGGGAACCCCTTTCGTGGCAGAAATGTCTGTCAGCTCGCTTTTCACTCTCTCCGATTGAAAATAATCCTGAAGAATATCAATAATTGTCTGGCTGGCTTCAGCGCCCCTTTCGTGCCCGCCCATTCCGTCGGCAAGCAAAACAAAACTGCCGCTTTTATCCAGATAAATAGAGTCCTGATTTTCACTTCTAAAAAGACCAATATCAGAAATACCTGTCGCTGTTAGATGCTCGCTTTCAACCTCAATTTGTATTCTTCCGGCTTCAATCATCGAATGCTCACAATACCAGAAATTACTTACTTTTTTTCTATCTTTTCTATCAGACTCATATATGCCCTGTAAATTTCCGAATCTTTTTTGTCCAAAATAAGCCCAAGGCTTTTTTGATCTGCGAATTTTACAACTTCAGGATCAATGGGTATTTCTCCAAGAAACGGCACTTCCATTTTTTCAGCCATTTTTTTGCCCCCGCCTTCACCAAAAATAGAAATTTTATCACCGCAATGTGGACAAATAAGTCCGCTCATATTTTCAACAACCCCAAGGATATTCATTTCAACCTGACGGCAGAAGGTTATGGATTTTCTAACATCTGCAAGGCTTATCTCCTGCGGGGTTGTTACTATGAGGGCCTCTGCGTCAGATATGTTCTGAGCTACTGTAAGCGGCTCATCACCCGTGCCCGGGGGAGAATCGACTATCAGGAAATCAAGATCTCCCCAGGTTATATCCGATATAAACTGTCTTATGGCACTAATCTTCAACGGGCCCCTCCATATAATGGCGGTGTCCTGTTCCTGCATAAGCATACCCATTGAAACTACCCCCAGATTTTCGGAATATTCAAAAGGCTTTACTTCATGTTCACCTGTGATGTTCAACCCGCTTTTTATTTTCAACATATTAGGAATGCTCGGGCCATGAAGATCAACATCCATAAGGCCTACCTTATTACCCTTGCTGCTTAACAAAAGGGCCAGCATTGCAGCGACAGTACTCTTTCCGACGCCGCCCTTTCCGCTCATAACTACTATTTTTCGTTTTATTCTTTTAAGATTTCGTTTAATGCTCAAATCCTGCTGGGATCTTTCAAGGTCAGCAGGCGTAGTGATTGTTTTCTGCACTTTCTTACTCCTTTGAATTGTTTGCTCTATAGTAAGGGTAAAAGAAAAATCTCATTCTTAAAACCTTTTTTACTATAAATCATCCAAATGTTTTTAAAAAAAAGAGGAACCACGAAAAATATTTTTCGGGTTCCTCATAAATTCATAGATAATCTGGCTTTATTGTTTATTAGAGTTCAAGCCAAGAATCCGAATAAAGGGAATAACCAAGGATTACCTTCGCTGTCTTTGCATAATCCTTTAATTCCTTTGAGAGAGATCCCATCTCAGGTTCAGCTCCATCCATTATATTATGAATCAACTCAACGATGTCCGAACGTTCTCCCCTGGCAACAGCTATGAGTGCATCATCATATGCATCCGCAATACATGAATACATGCCTTTTCTTTCAAGCATGACCATGTAGGTTGTATTCAGTATGGACCTCAGGTGCTCGGGAGGACCGTTTGAGATGTTTGAAAGCCCGCATGTCGATTTAACGCCGGGAAACATGTCCTGGAGCATTTCCTGAAAGTTTAACAGGCTCATAAGCTGCGGCTGCTGAATGTTGACCGGAGTTACAATACCGTCAACGAATATATCTTCGTTGGGTATTCCTGCTTCATTTGCAGCATAAAGAAGCTCTGCCGTTAGGGCGCCTCTTTCGTTTTCATCCCTTGGCAGGCCTTCGGGCCCCCACATCAGGGCTATCATATTTGCCTGATATTTAACTGCCAGCGGTATCATCTTTTCATAGCGTTCGGGACGGCACATAATGGAGTTTATTATTGCCTTTCCTTTATGTACTGCAAGACCGGCCTCCATGGCCTCTATGTTTGAAGTGTCAAGACATAGGGGAATGGCATCCCCGATTTCTTCCTGAACAGTCTTTACCACAAACTCCATGAGTTCAGGTCCGCCTTTTTTGGCAGGCCCCAGATTGATATCAATCCAGTCCATACCTTTTTCCATCTGCCGCCTGGCCTCTTCAGCAATTGGTTTAGGGTCCATTTCTTTAAAGGCCTTGCCAATTATCCGGTTTATTACATTTAGATTTTCACCTATCAATAGCATGGGCGTATCCCCCTTCTTTTTTTATTTCCAGTTATCCTTTAAAAACTTTGGTATAAGTGCCGCATCCCTTGGGCCTATCATGATCTCCCAGTCGGGAAGCTCTTCTTCCATTTCACCGCTGATAGACGCGGAATATCCCGGTATTATTATCTTTCGATGTTTAACCTTGTCCGCAATGCCGGATTTTTTTACAAATGCGCCAACGGCATCACCTGCAAATTTCCCAGCTGCCCAGGCCGTCATAACTGACAGACCCTCTGTGTCCATAATAAGCAGCCAGCTTGGGACCCTGCTACCCTCGATTTCACCGCTTACAATAAAGTATGTAAGAGAGAAGTTTGTGGTAACAAGAACTGGTGAGTTTTCATCAGGAGAACCTATCTCATAGATACCCTGAGTAACTGTCATAGGTCTCTGAGGATCTGTATAGATATTAAGTCTCTCGAGAAGAAGCGGGAACAGGTTTTCTCCTTTAAATTCCGAAAGGACAACTATTCCGCCATATTTGGCTATGAACATGGCGGCGATCATTGTTTCTATATCAATGTTATCAGCCATTTCACATGGGAAGGTAATTGTCGGAAAGCCCAGAGACCGGTTTCCGGCCTTGAGGGCGGCCCTTCTTATAGTGACCTGATCCTCAAAGGCCTGCTTCATTTCCCTTGCACCTGAATCAAGAACGATGTCCTTTATGCCCATGCCTGTCAGTTTATCACTCATGCCGATCAATTCTTCAACACTGCCGGCTTTAATGGCAACAGGAAGTCCGCTTTCCTTTGCAAGATTACCCATATCATCGATATTGTCTGCGGTTGCAGAGTATAAAAGGGGTTTTTTAAAGGCACAGACATCAACAGCGGCCTTCATTACATCCGCCTTTTCGGTCATGAGTATCAGATTGAATTCACTTTCCGCTGCTATCTTTTTTGCTGCAGCGGCAAAGGCACCTGCATCACCGTTGACATCCTTAAGGGCAATAAGTTCCGGCCTTAAGTTCAATCCAACCCTTTCATACTGGAGTGCATTCCATTCCTTTATCTTCTTCTCAAGGTCTGCCGAACTTATATCAGAATTTATAACAGCCGCCAGTCCGGTAGGATTGTAAAAGGTTTTCTCATGCCTGAACATTACTGTCTCGCCACCGACCTTAAATGCCCTTGTCCCAGCACCTATTGAAACCGGTCTTATAGGAGGAGCAGAGGCTTCTGCCAGCTGCTCTTTTGCTTCGTCAGAGACATAGGGACATGAGTCAAGTTCAGCCTTACTGGCTGCGAGGTTCATAGCAAAGGCCAGACAGGTTGGAACACCACATTCTCCACAGTTTGTCTTCGGTAATAGTTTAAAAATCTGAATTCCGGTTAATCCCATAATATGCTCCTTGTAATTTAGCTTTCCGTCCCGCCTTTAGCAGGATCTGCCGTCAGCAAAATATATCTTTTATACATTAAACCCTGATTCCAACCTGATGCCGGAAACAATGTGTTTTTCCGGCATCAAAAAAACCAGGGGCCGGTAATATTTATCCTACAATCGGATCCATTTTAAGTGCAGGATGATCCTTTGCCTTGAGGTGTGCCATTACTTCTTCTTCTGTAATACCCACTGTTTCATCGGCGATTCTGTCTATAAGATCAGGACAGCCGAGCTCTGTACCCCTCTTGATAATCCTGTCCTTGATTTCTTCCTTTAAAGACTTGGGCATCCAGACCATTCTCAGGAGTCCTCCATCACCAACAATAAACTTTCCCTGGGTTATGTTGTACTTTGAATGACCCACAAAGCCAGGGGTTGATTGTCCCCCACCCATTACTCCTGCAAGAGTGGTAAACTTCATTCCTGATGGTGTTTCACCTGTATAATCCCTGTGCACGGTCATTATACCGTTACATGAAGGAAGGACAGCCGCGATACATTCACAGCAACCGCATGTGGTCATAGGATCATGGACGATGCTGTAGAAGTTGTAATGGTCTATTGTCTGACGGGATGCCTTGTAAACAAAGTCGTTGACACCCTTCCACTGACCAAGTTTCGGATCAAGACATTCACCCTTTTCAACAGGCTGATTAGGCCCGGTAGGATTGATTTCATATGATGCCTTACAGTCCATCCAGTTATATGCACCACATAACCCGGTTCTTTCAGGGCTTACAACGCATACATGGCTGGGAGCGAAAGACTGACAGAGAGTACATGAATAATAGGTCTCAATGCTTTCATCTGTCATCTTTTCGACCCTGTCATCCCTGAGTTTGTATTCTTCTCTTGCCCTTTTGGTAAGTTTATCAACGTCCTCTTTTTTGGTATAAAGAGTTACCTGGACCTTATCCAGAACATTACCAAAATCCTGATGGAATTTTGCATGAAGGATTTTACCGATATCCTTTAATGTAAAACCCTTTTCAACTGCAGCACCAACCCTTACCCATGCTATATCTCTCTGGCCTATATGCATTACACCCTGGGCATAATTTATAAGGTGGTGGATCTGCCTTTCAAGGATAGGCTCAAAATCGATCTGCATTTTTCTTCCTGCGACCTGTATATAAATACCCAGAGGCAGGCGGTCTCCCTTTTTAGTATCTCCGACATCAGGCCCGATAAGTTCTACTTTTCCATCCTCTATCTCATTCATCTCTGCCATCTTACAGAGTTCGGTTGCCTGTGTTTTTCCGCCGCCCATTTCAAGGTAAAGGTCATCCTTACGTACACGTTCTCCTTCAAATGCCGGACCATATGCTACAGGTATGTCTATTTCAGTAATGGTTACTTTAAGACCTCTGATTTCAATGGACCTTGAAGGCATATCATCATGTTTTACATTAGCAACAACATGCTCATAGGTACATACACCTGTAGGCAGAACTTCCGGAATATCAGTATCTGCTATTGTCGGGAAGCCCCAGTTAATTGCTCCTGCTGCATTGGCCGCCCATTCGGCATTTACATCACCAAGGGCGTTAACAAATGCAAATACGCGGTCTTTCTGGTATTTGAGCATGTTCTTGTAATCACCTGGCTCTATACCGCCAAAGGCCATGCCCGCCCTGTTTGCAAATCCAAGAGCAAAAACTGCAGCAGAGATATCGGGACCAAAGGGAACAAGACGGGTGTTCCAGCCGATCTGAACGCCTTCTTGTATAAGCTGCTCGGCGAATGTGGTTCCGTTCTGGTTGGCCGCCATGAATACATATATTGTTTTCATCTGATATTCTTCAGCCATCTTTTTGGCTGTTGCTGAATCAGGGGCTGCACCAACAATAGCCGCGAATCCGGGTGCTGTACCATCAACAAACTCAACACCTCTTTTCCTCATGATTGCATCGTCAGCAGCGCCAAGCCAGATTTTTCCGTTTTCAACATCAGGGTCTTCAACTTCCGGCTGATAAAAACCGGGATCTTCGACATAACGAATTGCCTCAACTATCTCTTCAGCAAAAAGCGCCGCCATACCTGCATCCAGCAATGGGCCGAGATAAGGTAGATGAGAGTCCTTTTTAATATGAGGCGGCAAAAGTTTGCGTGCAAAATCGAGGGGTTTTTTTGCCGTATCCAGGTCTGTTACCTTGATCCCTGTGAGTGAATAAATAATCGGTAAAAAATAAGCTGTGTTGGGGAATTCCAGCTTTTGGCTTGCGCCATAGGTCTCAAGGGCCCTTTTATATTTTCCCTCTGCTTTTGATACTATATTGTAGGCTCCCTGAATGGCTGCAAAAGCAACTAATTTTGACATATCCTTTATTCCTCCCTTCTTAAGAGGTTATTATATTTTACAGGTTTATCAGTAATGTAAAAAAGCCGATACTGACAAACCGGCATGTTATTATTTATGCCGCTTCCAGCTTCTGCCGGTCGGCCATATCCATTAACACCCTAGCCCGAGCCTTGTCAATACCAAGGGCCTTACGCTTTTTGTCTATATGGGCTATCATTTTTCTCGCATGCTCGTAAGGGTCAACTTCAAGATCCCACATACCGCCATAGACACCCTCAAGTTTATTATAAAGGTAGTCCTCAAATACCGGGGCGCCACTGACAGGCATCGTTACTCCAAAAACAGTATAAACGCCGCTGGTGACAAAATAATGGCCTATACTTATTGCCTTTTCACTCATCCACTCAGGGGCTGAGCCTGCTGCAGGAAGATCACTTATATCATTGCCGAGACCACCTGCCTTAACAACCTCGGTTGCAGCCATCAGTATCCTGCTGTTGTCAACACATGACCCCATGTGCAGTACAGGTGGAATACCAACTGTTTCGCAAACCTCGGCAAGACCCGGACCGCAGTATACCTTTGCAGATTCGGGTGTAAGTAATCCGGCCTTCCCGCATGTAATTGCGTTACATCCGGTTGTAAGGACAATTACATCATTTTTAAGGAGTTCCTTTACTATCGTAAGATGTCCTTCATCATGTGTTGTCCTTGCATTGTTACAGCCTACGACTCCACCAATTCCCCTTATACGGCCATTGATTATATTATCATTTAATGGTGTGTATGAACCTCTAAAGGTTCCGCCAAGGTGATAGTTAATCGCTTCATAGCTAAAACCTGCAATAAGGTCTGAGGAATTGTTTGGTATCATTACTTCCTTTTCCCTGTTCGGGAAATTCTCAATCGCTGTTCTTACAATCCTCTTTGCATCTTCAAAGGCTGTGTGTTCGTCAAATTCGATATGAGTTGTGTTTCCGGAGGCAATCCTTGCCCTTGGGTTTGTTGTAATTATCTTGGTGTGAAAACAGTCAGCGACATTCGCTACATTTTCCATGATACACTGCACGTCGACAACCATTGCCTCAACAGCTCCGGTTACGATCGCCAGTTCCTGCTGCAGGATAATTACCCGCCAGAGGTACACCGTGGCGTATTAGAATTTCATTTGCAGTACAACAGATTCCGCCGAGCTGAATTCCTTTGGCTCCCTTTTCCTTTGCGTATTCTATCATCTCGGGAAGTTCTGCTGCGGTTACTATCATTTCACTTAACAGGGGTTCATGACCATGTATAATTATATTAACATGATCTTCCTTTAAAATTCCGAGATTGGCCTGACTCTTTAAGGGATAGGGGCATCCAAAGAGGACATCCTGCAGGTCTGTTGCAATCATTGATCCGCCCCACCCATCTGCAAGTGCAGCCCTTGTACACTGCTCAACTATATTCTCATAATGCTGGTCAACACCCATATGGGTCCTGTGCATTATCTCTACTATTTCACGGTCAATGCCCCTGGGAACAACTCCCAGTTTTTTCCAGAGCTCATATCGCGGCTTGGGGGCACGTTTAACCGTAATTATTTCTCCTGTCTGCTGCCCCCACTGAGCCAGCGCTTTCTCGCCAAGTTCAACGGCTATTTCGTCGATATCCCTGTCCAGCATCTTGCCGTCTTCGCCCTGAACCTTTGTATCAACACCATAATCAGGTGCTATTTCCAGAAGCTTTTTTGTGTCCTGTATTTTATAGTCGTGGGTTTCTTTTCTTGCTGCAGCCAGAAATGTTTCTGCAACACCACGTCCGTGGTCAGAGTGTGCAGCCGCACCACCTGCTACCATACGTGCAAAATTCCTTGCAGCTATTGTTTCAGGTGTTGCACCGCATAAACCTTTTCTTTCATCCTTACCTTCAACTCCGCCCTTGGGTAAAGGCAGCCTGCATGGCCCCTGAGCACAGTTTTTACAGCAGGTACCCTGTATACCAATGTTACAGGCCTTCATTGTCTGGGCCCTGTCAAAGATTGTCTCTATTTCCATTTGTCTTGATCGGTCAATCATGGCGATTGTTGCCTGATCAACTGTAAGGTCCTGGGCCTTTACAACCTTCTTTTCTTTTTCGGCAACAGTTTTGACCTTGACTTCTTCAGTAGTCATTCTGAGGTTCCTCCTCTATTGTTATTATTTCCTTTTATGACTGAATTAATGTTCAGTATATCACATACTATTATTCTCTTATCATGCCCGCTTATGGATTCTGTCGAGATTTTTAGTCAGCCTTTCCACAAGATCCATTTGATCCTTGGACGGTGTTTTTGTGCTGGCACCGGAGGCTGAAGTTTTCATTCCGGCTTCATGTTTTTCTCTTTCCTGTGCCCTCTTTAACCTCAGGGCCTGAAGCTCTTCTTTCTCTTTGTTTTTTGCTTCTTCCTTTGCTTTGGCTGCCTCGGCCTTGGCTTTGGCCTCTGCTTCCGCCTTAGCCTTAACTTCTGCCTCTGCTTTGGCCTTTGCATCGGCTTCCGCTTTTGCCTTGTCCTCTGCTTCTTTCTTTTTTGCTTCTTCTGCGGCTTTGGCTTTTGCTTCTGCTTCTTTCTCAGCCGTGGCCTTGGCACCGGCTTCTGTTTTTACCTTGTCTTCGGCTTTCGTTTCTTCTTTTTTAGGTGGGGGTGCTGCCTTTTCCTTCTTTGGCTCAGGCTTTGCCTCTGCTTTTGGCTTCTGAGGTTTGGCTTCTTTTTTGGCAGGTTTTTCCTTTTTAACTTCCTTTTCACCCTCGATGGTCAGATTCATCTCAGGAGACAGTGAGGCAAGATCAACATCAGGGGCTGCCATTAATTTTGAAATGCCAGTAATATCCTTTGCCGTACCTCCATTTGTCATCAGATTAATAAAGGACCTTACCATTCTTACACTTTCAGGATGTCTTAAAATGACTATGTCCGAACCGGCAAGAAGATAACAGACAGCCGCTGTCACTTCCATGAGCACCGGTCTTTTTTCAGGGTCTCCAAGTGTCGGAGCATCCTCAATAGACAGACCTGCTTCCTTGCACTTCCAGATCTCATTTCCAACATTATTGATCATAGGTATCTGGAGCTTGTCGTCTTCCTGTGTAAGGGCTGCCATTCTAATTCTTTCCATTACGGAATAGCTGTATTCCAGTCCATAGCCCAGTCCGCCTGTTGTGGGATCGATTACAAGCTTTTCTCTCTTAACACCAAGGTTTCCGAGAAGAATATTGAGCTGTTTTGCAAGATTAACATCGATTGGTGAAGATGACACAATGGTGTGGCCATAACCAAGTGCACTGGCTCCAACACCCTTATGATTACCTTCTTCTATGGGAGAAAGAGATACGTTTTTGCCTTCACATACCTCTGAAATTTTCTTCAGTACTTCTTCATCCTTCTGATTATTTGCAGTACCCCAGAAAACAAGAGGTACATTGACTGCATCAACCAGCTTTTTTGCTATACCGGCGGCTTCATCTGCACTGCGATTCATGCCGTTTGGATCAATGCTTTTCAGCTGAAGTACAATAATATCCGCTCCATATTCATCTACACATTTTTTTGCCCATGCCTCAGGTGAAGACAGAACGTCTTTAAGGGCTTCAACTGCCGGTGCAGGCCATTCGGAAGAGGGATCATAATCCCATACTTCCATTGCTATTTTCGGTACGTTTGGCATCTTACCCTCAAATATATGAAAAGGGTATGAACCTTCTCCACCGACTTTTACAGCACCATCACCAGTACCAATAACCGTTTCACCAATGACTCCTGAATAGGGCTGCTTGGGAATTTCAAAGGCCAATGTTATTTCCTCCTTCTAATTACAATTTATTTTAATAAGTCTTTATGTTTTTAATAAAGAGATCCTAAATAAAAAAGATAAATATATTGAATGATTAATTATTTTTGAGATGATAAAATCATCTTTTTTTTGGAAGTGATATATTTTGTTTTCGAAAAATAACATTATTAATAAAATAATCCCGAAAACCAAGAGGTTTGAAACAATTATTTTTGATATAGTTAATTAACAAAAAATAATACTTTTTATGTAAAAAACATTAATTCATTTATTATTATTTGTGAAAAATTTAACATAAGATCACAAAAAATAAACCCAAAAAACAGGGTCATTTGGAGCGTAACCTTAGTTTACAATCGCTACCTTGTCAAGATATTTTTCCCAATAAAATAGAACATTTATATTTTATTTTATAACTATATAGAGTGTTATATTTATTAAAAATACAATATATTGTTAATATCAGGAAAGTACTTTATCGAAAATCTCATAGGCCGCCTTAATGGAATTACTTTCTTTTTCAAGTTCTATTGTGGGAACTCCTTTTAAATCAAAATCCCTTATATTTTTATCTTCAGGTATTATTCCTGCAACATTCAACCCGAATTCTTCGGCAACCTTAATCAGATCCTCCTTTTTCTCCTCTCTCACCTGGTTAATGATAAACAGTTTTTTACCTATCCTTGCGCCAAGTTCATCTGTGAGTTCGGATATCCTGGCTGCAGACAAAATACCTCTTCTTGAGGCATCTGAAACAATAATCAATAAATCTATATTATTGGTTGTAAGACGGCTTATATGCTCCATACCAGCCTCGTTGTCTATTACAATAGATTCATAATTATCAATAAGTCTGCTTAAATACTGAGTTAACAGGGTATTTGCAGCACAATAGCAGCCGGCTCCTTCGGGTCTCCCCATCACTATCAGATCATATCCTTCTGCCTCAACAACTGCCTGTTCAAGCTTCATTTCCATAAATACATTTTTTGTCATGCCGGTACTTACACCTTTTTTCATCTCTTCCCGTGCATCTCCTAAAGTTTCTTCCACCTTAAGCCCCAGCACTTCATTAAAATTGGCGTTTGAATCTGCATCCACAGCGAGAACAGGCGTCCTTTTATTTTCAACAAGATATTTTACGAGTAAACCGGCGATTGTTGTTTTTCCTGTACCGCCTTTACCCGCTAAACCTATACTGTATGGCATATTTTATAACTCCTTCCATTTTTTTATTTATAATAATTACAGCTTTTTTCATTACGTTGTTTTCACAAAAAATATTACCAAAAAAAATAATTAAAACAATATGTTAAATATTAAAAAACAATAATCAAAAATACCAGTTTTTAGTTGATATTATATATAAAATTATCTAGAATCAATCGCTTTTGGCAAATAAAAATTTAATATCTAAGACACTGGTATGCCACATAAAAATAAAATATGGAATAATATATTAAAAAATCTGGAATCAACTATATCACAACCAGAAATTGACACATGGTTTTCAAAAACCGAGTGTAATAAATTAGACGACAGCAAAGCAATAATTGATGTACCAAATAAATTTATAGCAACGTGGCTGCGCGATCATTACCTCGAAGATATATGTAATTCTTTTGATAAGGTATTAAATAAAAAACCTAAAATAATTATTAACTATAATAATAATTTTAATAAACAAAACAATAATATATATATAAATAAAGATATAAAAAATAATTTAAATAAATTAATGACCTTTGATAATTTTGTTACAGGAGATTGTAATCAGTTTGCTTACTCTTCTGCTGTTGAGATTGCCAAAAATCCGGGCGAATATTACAATCCTTTTTATATCTTCTCAAAGTACGGAATTGGAAAAACACATCTTTTGAATTCAATTGGAAACAAAATTAACGCTCGTGAAAAGCCGTTAAATATAGGCTATATAAATTCAAAAGACTTCATTGTTGATTTCGGATATTTATCAAAGAGTAAAAATCGTGAGGATTTCAAGAAAAAGTATATAAACCTGGATATATTATTATTTGATGATATTCAGCATATAGGTAATTCAAAAAGACTCCAGGAAGAATTTATATCTCTATTTGATTATTATCATAACAAGAAAAAGCAGGTGGTTATTACCGGAGACAGACCTCACGATAATTTTAACAAATTCAGTTCTAATATTAAATCAAGATTAGGTTCGGGTCTTTTAACTGAAATAAACGATATTGATATAAATACAAAAGAAAAAATAATAAAAAACAGTATAAAAAATAAAAAATTACATATACCTGATGATATAGTAAATTTTTTAATAAAATCAAATAATAATATTAAAAATATATTAAGAAATATAATTCGTATTGAAACATATTTATCGCTAAATAAGGGACAGTTGAATTTATCACTTGTAAAAGCCATTATTAAAGATAGATATGATATAAATTTAGGTTTGGAGGATATTCAATCTGTTATTGCTGGATATTTTAATATTTCAACATCTGATATTGTATCCAAAAAAAAGAAGTCTTTATTTTCATACCCAAGGCATCTGGCAATGTATATGGCAAGGAATTACACTGATCTTTCTTTTAAGGAAATTGGATACTTATTTGGTGACAGAGATCATTCTACAATAATATATGCAATAAATAGGATTGAAAAATCATTAAAGGAAAATAAAGAAGTGCTTAAAGATATAAACAATATAAAAAATCTACTAACATAATTTATTGAGATTAACAATTTCTGCCAACATATTTTCAACAATCTTTTTAATTTTATAAAGATTTTAAAAATATTGGATATTTTTCTAATGGGAAAAACTAACATTAAAAGAAAAGTCAGATTTAGCTTAAAAAGATGTGCAAAAGAAAATGTTATAATAATAAATAGTTATTAAGGAATCTGACAATACAACAGTTATTAATATTACTATTATTTAAATATATATAAAATATTAACAGGAGGAAGGCATGGAAATAAAGGTTAATAGAGACTCCCTTTTTAAATCAATATCAAAGGTACAAAGTATCATAGAAAAAAGAAGCAACATGCCTATATTATCGATGATACTAATTACAGCTGATGCCGGATCAATCAATATCTCAGCCACTGATCTTGAGATAAGTATGCAACAGACAATTGAAGCCAATGTCATTGTTTCCGGAGGTATTACAATATCCGGTAGAAAACTGTTTGAGATATTGAAAGAAAGTAAAAGTAAGGAAATATATATAAAGGAAAAGGATAATAACTGGATATTTATTTCAGATGATAAGACTCAATATAATCTTGCCTGCATGCCTAGTGAAGAATATCCTGTTTTTGTTGAACCTGAAGACGTATCCATGGCCGAAATGGAATGTTCGGTGCTCACAGAAATGATAAATAAAACCATATATGCCGTTACACTTGAGGAGGCCGGGTATAAACTTTCGGGTGTTTATACTGAAAAAATAATAAAGGATGAAAAAGGTTTTCTGAGGATGGTATCAACGGACGGACATCGTCTTTCACTGGTAGATAAGAGTATCGATAAACTCGACAACATAAAAATCGAAAAAGGTGTTATGATCCCCAAAAAGGGTTTAATGGAACTGAATAAACTTGCATCCGAAGGTGAAAAAATAAGTCTTGGTTTTAAAGAAAACAACTGTGTTGCTAAAAATGAAAATTCTCTTATAGTAATAAGGCTCCTTGAAAGTAAATTTCCTGACTATAGAGAAGTCATTTCTATTGAATTAAAAAATAGTATATCGTTAAAAAGAAACGATCTTCTGGATGGAATGAAAAAAATGATGATCCTGAGCAGTGAGAGTTCACGAGGTGTACAGATAACGCTTGAAAACAACAATATGGAACTCGTTTCCATAAATCCTGATCTTGGTGATGTAAAGGATAATCTTGAGGTTGATTATTCAGGGGATAGGATTGAACTCGGGTTTAATTCAAAATATTTTGTTGATGTTCTCCAGGCTATGGAAAGTGAAGACGTTATAATAGGTTTCCTGGATAACTCAAGCCCGTGCGTGGTACAGGGTGAGGATGATAAAGGTTTTACCGGATTAATTATGCCTATGAGGATATAAATGGAAGCAACGGATTTGGACTATAGCGCTGAGCATATAAAAGTACTTGAGGGGTTGTCTGCAGTAAGAAAAAGACCTGCGATGTATATTGGCAACACCTCGTTTGAAGGATTGCATCATCTTGTATGGGAGATTGTTGATAACAGTATTGATGAAGCAATGGGTGGGTATTGCGATTTTATTGACATAAAAATATTGACTGACGGCAGTATAAGTGTATTCGACAATGGAAGAGGTATTCCTGTAGAGATACATAAAACCGAACATATACCTGCACTTGAAGTTGTTATGACCAAACTTCATGCAGGAGGTAAGTTTGACAACAAGAGTTACAAGGTTTCAGGCGGTCTTCATGGCGTTGGTGTTTCGGTTGTTAATGCTCTATCCGAATTCTGTGAAGTGGAAGTACATAAAAATGGAAAGATATACTATCAGAAATATGAACGCGGTGTTGTGCAGTGTGAAATGAAGATTACAGGTGAGACCAATAAAAAAGGTACAAAGGTTATATTTAAGCCTGATAGTCAGATATTCGAAATAATGGAATTTGATTTTGATACTATCGTGAGAAGAATGAGGGAGCTCGCATTTCTAACAAAAGGTGTAAGGATAAAGATTACAGATGAAAGGACCGGAAAAAAGAATGACTTTCTTTATGAGGGAGGCATAATTTCCTATGTTGATTTTCTTAATAAGAACAAGGATCTTCTCCATAACCCTCCTATTTATATAAGCGGAGAAAAGAATGATGTAATAATGGAAGTGGCGTTTCAGTATAACAATTCCTATAAAGAAACGATGCTTACCTTTGCAAATAATATAAACACTATAGAAGGCGGGAGTCACCTTATAGGATTTAAATCGGCTATTACAAGGAGTATAAATCAATATCTTCAAAGTTCACCAAAGGGGAAGAGCTTTAAGGAAAAACTTAGCGGTGATGATGTAAGAGAAGGCCTGACCGCAGTGATAAGCGTAAAGCTTCCCGATCCGCAGTTTGAAGGACAGACAAAAACAAAACTCGGTAACAGTGAAATAAAAGGTCTTGTAGAAACCCTTGTTAATGAGGGATTGAGTAATTATTTTGAAGAGAATCCAAAGGTAGTAAAAAACATCCTTGATAAGGTTATGGATGCGGCTCGTGCCAGAGAGGCGGCGAGAAAGGCAAGGGATCTGGCAAGGAGAAAAGGGGTTTTATCAAGTAATTCACTTCCCGGAAAACTTGCCGACTGCCAGGAAACAGACCCAAGCATGAGCGAAATATTTATTGTTGAGGGTGAATCAGCCGGAGGTTCCGCCAAACAGGGAAGAGACAGGAAAAATCAGGCCATACTTCCATTAAGAGGAAAAATTCTAAATGTAGAAAAAGCCCGCTTTGACAAGATGATATCAAGTGAAGAAATAAAAGTCTTAATAACTGCGCTTGGAACAGGAATAGGTGACAAGGAGTATGATATAAATTCCCTCAGATATCATAAAGTAATAATAATGACTGATGCTGATGTTGACGGTTCCCACATACGCACACTTCTTCTTACATTTTTTTTCAGACAGATGCCGGAACTGATAGAAAACGGTTATCTTTATGTTGCACAACCCCCTCTCTACAGGGTGGCTTTTGGTAAAAATGAAATATACATCAAAGATGAAGAAGAATTTGATGATTATATATTCAACAGAATTTCTGAAAATGAAAGGGTAATTATTTCGGATGATAAAGAATTATCAGGACAGAGGCTTGTTAATTTTCTAAAGGGAATTAAGAAATTCTATGAAAATCTTCAAAAGCTTTCCAGGAGAGGTATAAGTCAGAAGTTTATTGAATTTATTTCCTATAATGGTCCTACTGATAAAAGGATGTTTAAAAACAGTGAGTTTATGGATGGTTTATTTAAATCACTTGAAGGTAATGGGTTCAAAGTAAGTGATATAAATGTAACAGTAGAGGACGGAGAGTATGAATTTACTGTAACAGAAACAAAAAACGGTGGAAAACCGTCTTTTATAAATTGGGAATTTCTTGCCTCGCCAGAACTGAAAAACATGATAACTCTCTATAATAAATTTAAAGAATCGATAGTAGATGAGTATCAGCTCAATAATGAAGGTGAAGAAAAAAAGGTAAAAGGTCCTGAAATGCTTATTAATGAAGTAATGGAAAAGGCAAAAAAAGGGATTACGATACAAAGGTATAAAGGTCTTGGTGAAATGAACCCTGATCAATTGTGGAAAACAACAATGGATCCTGAAAAGAGGAGACTTATGAGGATAAGGGTTGAAGATGTTGTTGATGCCGATGATATTTTTACAGTTCTTATGGGGGATAAAGTTGAACCAAGGCGGGAATTTATTCAAAATAATGCTCTGGAAGTAAAAGAACTGGATATATAAAAAAGCTCAAGGCCTAAGGCGCATGGTGCAAGAAAATAAAGATGCCCGCTGCGATTCTTATATTTTTTGGAGAGATATAAATGGTTTCAGATATAAATGATACTACAATAAGCATCGAAGATGAGATGAAAAAATCTTATCTCGAATATTCCATGAGTGTTATTGTTCAACGGGCACTTCCTGATATAAGGGACGGTCTTAAGCCTGTACACAGACGTGTATTGTTCGGAATGTACGACCTTAAAAACTTCAATAATAAACCCTATAAAAAATCAGCAAGGATAGTTGGTGATGTTATCGGTAAATATCATCCCCATGGTGATGCTGCTGTTTATGATACTATAGTAAGGCTTGCTCAGGATTTTTCCATGAGATATCCTCTTGTGGATGGTCAGGGTAACTTCGGATCAATTGATGGTGATCCCCCTGCAGCAATGCGTTATACTGAAGTACGCATGACTAAACTTGCTCAGGACTTCCTTTCTGATATTGAAAAAGAGACGGTTGATTTTACCGCCAACTATGATGATACACTTCTCGAACCAACAGTAATGCCAACCAATATTCCGAATCTCTTAATAAACGGAGCATCCGGAATAGCAGTAGGAATGGCAACCAATATTCCGCCTCATAATCTCAGAGAGGTCTGTAATGCAATTATTGAAGTTATTGACAGGCCGGATATAAATATAAATGAACTGATGAAAATAATAACAGCCCCTGATTTTCCGACTGCCGGATTTATTCTTGGAAGAAAAGGTATAAGAGAGGCCTACAAAACAGGCAGGGGAATAATAAAGATAAGGGCCAGGGCCTTTGTAGAAATGGTGGGAAAAACAAAGGAGCGTGTTGTTATTTCTGAAATTCCCTACCAGGTCAACAAGACGAAATTACTTGAAAGTATAGCTGACCTTGTTAAAAATAAAAAGATAGAGGGTATAGCGGATATAAGAGATGAATCTGACAGGGACGGAATGCGTATTGTCATAGATGTAAAGCGTGACGGCAAGGCCCTTGTTGTAATGAACCGCCTCTACAAGTTTACTCAGATGGAGAAATCCTTTGGAATAATCTTTCTTGCTCTAGTAAACGGCAGGCCTCAGACCCTGAACCTTAAAGAAATATTAGAGCATTTCATAAATCACAGAAGAGAAATTATAATAAGGAGGACTATCTTTGACCTTAAAAAGGCCGAAGATAGAGCTCATATACTTGAAGGCCTTAGAAAAGCTCTAGATTATCTTGATGAAGTTATTGCTCTTATAAGATCTTCCGCCGACTCAAAGGAAGCAAAAACCAGGTTAGTATCCGAGTTTGATTTCTCTCCGGTTCAGGCCCAGGCAATTCTTGATATGAGACTTCATCGGCTGACAGGTCTTGAAAGAGGTAAAATAGATGAAGAATACGCTAACCTTATTAAGGATATAGACCGATTCAAAGCCATTCTTGAAAATCCTTCCATGGTACTTCAGATCATTCGCGATGAGATGAAAGAGATAAAGGAAAAATATGGCGACGAAAGAATGACAGAGGTCCTTGACCAGGATGAAGATCTGGGTATTGAAGATCTTATTGCCGATGAAGATATGGCTGTAACCATAAGCCACAGGGGATATATAAAAAGGAACCCGATAAGTCTTTACAGGGCCCAGAGAAGGGGAGGAAAGGGTCTTACGGGTGTTGTACCAAAGGAAGAGGATTTTGTAGAACATCTGTTTGTTGCTTCATCACATAATTATCTGCTTTTCTTTACCAATCAGGGAAGAGTCTACTGGAAGAAGGTCCATGAGATACCTGAAGCAGGAAGGATGTCAAAGGGAAAAGCTATTGTAAACCTTCTTGAATTGCAGAAGGATGAAAAACTGGCAACTGTTCTTCCTATAAAGGAATTCAGTGAAAATTCATATATAGTAATGGCAACAAGAGAGGGCCTGATTAAAAAGACAGATCTTATGGCTTACAGCAATCCGAGAACCAACGGAATAATAGCGCTGAAAATAAACGAAAATGATGAGCTTATTTCCGTAAGGGTTACAGACGGAAGTAATGATATTTTTATTGGTACTAAAAAAGGCAAATCCATAAGATTCTCCGAAAAGGATATAAGGAGCATGGGCAGGGTAGCAGCCGGAAACATAGGAATAAGGCTGGAGGACGAAGATGAAGTCGTTGGCATGGAGGCAATAAAGGAAGGCTCTACTATTCTTACTGTAACAGAGAACGGATTTGGAAAAAGGACAAAAACAGAGGAGTACAGGGTTCAGTCAAGGGGTGGAAAGGGTATACTCACCATAAAGGCATCACAAAGGAACGGTTATGTTGTTTATTCCTATCAGGTGAATGGACAGGATCAGTTGATGATAATAACCGAACAGGGAAAGATTATCAGACTGAGAGTAGCAGATATATCGGTAATAGGACGAAACACTCAGGGAGTAAAACTTATTGACCTTGGTGAGGGAGAAAAGGTCGTCGGTGTTGCAAAGGTGATAGAGGAGTAAGGGAAGATTTTAAAAAGGCGCAGGGTGCAGGGTTCAAGGCACAGGGAAAAATAAAAACCTTGTGTCGTGGACCATGCGCCCGGCGCTTTTTTATTTTTAAGCTTCCTTATATGGTACCGCTGTTTCTATACTTACTAACTGGTCTATATCGGACGTGTAACATACCCTGCAGCAGTTCAGACATCGTTCACTTTCAGCTTTTGCAGCTTCTTCTGTAAGGACCTGATCAACCTCAATAAAAGACTTTATTCTTTCTTCTACAGGTAGCTCAATCATTTCAGCCCTTGGTTTTTTCTCAACGCCTTCCAAATGGTTGAATATCGTTTCTTTAATAAGTTTCTTTCTTATTTCTCCGGGCTCGCATTCGACTTTCTGGCCTGTTATATACTGATGAATGGATTTTGCTGCCCTTCTTCCGCCGCCTATCGCTTCAACAACCAGAGACGGCCCTGTTGCCGCATCACCGGCCGCAAAGATATATGGTATGGATGTTTGCAGTGTATCGGGGTTTACATCAAACGTATTCCAACGTGTTGTCTTAAGTTCGGCAAGCTTTTCCTTGGTTTCCTGGGTAAAGGATATGTCCGGCGCCTGACCAATTGCTGTTATAACCATATCTGTGGCAAGGAGAGTTTCCGATCCTTCAACAGGTACCGGGCGTCTTCTCCCGCTTGCATCCGGTTCGCCAAGCTCCATGCGCTGATATTCGAGGTGGGTAACATTTGCGTCTTTGTCCCCTTTTACACACATTGGAGCGGAAAGAAACAGGAATTCAACGCCCTCATGTTCGGCAGCGTCTATTTCTACCTCATTGGCAGGCATTTCCTTCCTTGTCCTTCTGTAAACAATATATACCTTTTCTGCACCATAGCGGATAAGGTTTCTGGTACAGTCTATCGCTGTATTTCCACCGCCAACAACGGCAGCAGTTTTTCCTATGGGAAGTTTTTCGCCGCCAGCAAGCCTGGATAGAAAATCGATACCCGTGTAACATCCATTAAGATTCTCTCCTTCCACGCGCAGGGAAGAATCCTTCCACGCGCCGATTTCAAGAAATATCGCATCATACCCGGAAGATACAAGCGATTCCAGACCGAAATCCTGGCCAAAGGTTTTGTTCATCTCTGTTTCAATGCCAAGATTAAGGATACCACCTGTTTCCCAGTCAAGAACCTTTTTAGGAAGTCTGTATTCGGGAATTCCATACCTGAGCATACCGCCAAGCTTTGGCATTGCCTCAAAGATTGTCACATCATGGCCAAGTCTTCTTAAAAAGAAGGCACAGGACAAGCCTGCGGGTCCGCCACCGACGATGGCTACTTTTTTCCCGGTCAACGGCGCAACGGAAATAGGAAATCGTTTTCCGGACATCATTTCATAATCAGCCGCAAAACGTTTTAACTGATTGATAGATACAGGTTCGTCTTCTATACCCCTCCGGCAGTTTGTTTCGCAGGGATGAGGACATACTCTTCCGCATGAAAGAAGCAGGGGATTTCTCTCCCTTATAGTATGAACGGCACCTTCATAGTCTCCCTTTTTGATCTGCTGGATATAAAGAGGAATGTTAATTTCCGCGGGGCAGGTCTGTCTGCACGGAGCAAGACAGTCATCCACGGTATTAAAATGCAGGAACCTTTCGGAGGCTGTTTTTACTTCTATAATATCCTTCGGGCATGTACGCTCACAGGCGCCACATCCTACGCACTTTTCTTCATCAACAACAGGGAATCCGTCCGGACCGAGACTCAATGCCCCAAACAGACAAGCCCTGACGCAATCACCAAGGCCAAGACAGCCGACGCTGCATTCCCGCTTGCCCCCATACAGTATAGTCTGAGCCCGGCATGTATTTACTCCCATGTATATGTACTGATCATTCGCCCTTTCGCCGCCGGAACAGGGATTAAATGCGCGTGAAGGTTCTGCGAGCCCGGCATCTATACCCATTATATCTGCTATATTATGAGTAGCTTCCATCCCGGCAACTATACATACATTTGCCGGGGCCTTTCCTGCCACCACAGCCTGTGCCGCAGACGAACAACCCGCAAAACCGCAACCCCCGCAATTTGCCCCAGCAAGACAGTCCTGCACCTGCTCGAATTCGGGGATCTTCATATACATAAAAAATACGTGAAGCGGCACTTAATACCAGGCCACAGAAGGCCCCCAGTCCCGCCATGAGTAGTATTGCTTGAATCATTGTAGCTCCTTGATAACGTCCTATTAAATTAGTGCCCGAAATATTCGAGTAAACTTGTGAATTATAAGATTTGTATCGTTTGTGTCAAGTTTAATAGACGTCGTTGTAAAAAGAGTTTGTTATATTTGACATTATATTAGATATATTTAATTCAATTAAAGTTGCATTAAATACATAATAATTATTATAATGATGATAAATATTATGATTATTCTTGACCCAAAAAAGTATTTTAAATAGAATCCATCCCATTAAATAAACATCTAAAAATAAAAGGAAAATAATATGGAGCAGACCAAGGCAATAAAAATAGGTGCAATAGGGGCTGGCAGTTGGGGTACGACCCTTGCCAATTTATTAGCCGATAAGGGGCATAAAGTCGACCTGTGGGTCAGGGAAGATGATGTTTATGAACAGATAAAGAATAGCAGAATAAACGAAACCTTTCTCCCCGGCATGAAACTCGTTGACAGTTTGAATCCTGTTAAGACCTATGAAGAGGCGTTAAATGATAAAGACCTTATCATGATGGTTGTACCTTCTCACTTTTACCGCAGCGTATTAATCGGGCTAAAACCCTTTCTGAAACCGGGAATGAAATTTATTTCAGCTACAAAAGGAATAGAAAATAATACGTTAAAAGTCATGTCCCAGGTTGCGGAAGAAGTACTAGAACCTGAATATACAGACTCTTTTGGATGCCTTGCAGGGCCAAGTTTTGCAAAGGAAGTGGTTGCAAAACAACCCACTGCCGTAACAATTGCCTGCAGAGATATTTCACAGGCCGAAAGGCTTCAGAACGTATTTTCAACGGATCTGTTCAGGGTTTATGTAAGTGATGACCTTATAGGCGTTCAATTGTGCGGTGCGCTCAAGAATGTAATTGCAATAGGTGCGGGGGCATCCGACGGCCTGGGTTTTGGGCTGAATGCAAGGGCGGCGCTTATAACAAGAGGCTTGGCAGAAATAACAAGGCTGGGTGTTGTAATGGGAGCAAATCCAATGACCTTTGCCGGTCTTTCAGGAATAGGTGACCTTGTATTGACATGCACAGGAGACCTGAGCCGCAATCGTACACTTGGTCTTAAAATAGGCAAAGGCATGACACTGGACGAGATAACTAAAGGGATGACTATGGTAGCTGAAGGGGTCAAGACATCTATATCGGCCTATGAACTTGCAAAAAAAATGGGAGTAGATATGCCTATTGTAGATCAGGTTTATGAAACCCTTTATAATGGGAAAGATCCCCTTTTAGCTGTTAAGGAGTTGATGACAAGAGAACTGAAAAAAGAACTGGAACATTAATTATAGAGTATCAGGACTTATCAATCTGAGTTAAACCGGGTTAAACGAACACGGAGGGCATGACCATGGCAAATGAAACAAAGCGGAGATCGCAGTTTCTTGTTACGGAAGATTGGTGGGCTGTATATTTAGGATTGGGAATTGTTCTTGTTGCATTAATCTTTTTTTCTTTTGGCGGCACCATAAAGGCACTGGCCGTGTCCCCTCCCAAATGGGAATCATTCAATCAGGTAACCGAACATTTCAAGGCGCATATATACTGGTATCTGCTGCAGTTAATTGTATGGGTCGTCATATTTTCTATCAGCACCTCTATAATGGGCTTTAAAATAAAAAAATATGTTCCCGGGTTTATCATTCTCTTTATCGCATCCGTGTTGATTCTTATAGCCGGTCAGTGGAAAGTGGCCCATGACCATAATCTGGAGCCGCCCATCCTTGCACTTATAGTAGGCCTGATTATAGGCAATGTTTTTAAAATGCCAAAATGGTTTGAATCTGCCCTCAGAACAGAGTATTACATTAAAACCGGTATTGTCCTTCTGGGCGCAACCCTTCCTTTTACACTTATTATCTACGCCGGACCCATTGCCTTTATTCAGGCTACGATTGTTTCATTGACTACCTTTCTTACAATCTTTTTTGTAGGCACCAAATTATTCGGTCTCGAAAAACCCTTTGCTTCCGTGCTGGGTGCCGGCGGTGCCGTCTGTGGTGTATCTGGATCAATAGCGATCGGTGCGGCAACACGGGCAAAAAAAGAACATATTTCTATAGGGATTTGCGTCGTAGCGCTATGGGCTATTGTAATGATCTTCTTTTTAACCTTTTTTATAAAGTCCGTGGGCATGAATGAAGGGATTGCCGGTGCATGGATAGGAACGTCGGAATTCGCTGATGCTGCCGGCTTTGCAGCTGCTGCATCGATTGGCGGAGATGCGGCGATTCATGCATATACCCTCATGAAGGTTATTGGAAGGGATATCTGGATCGGAATATGGGCCTTTGTCCTGTCTGTTATCTCGGTTGTCTACTGGGAAAAAAAATCATCAGACCCTGCCGATCGTGCCGGTGTCTCGGTGGTATGGGCCAGGTTCCCCAAATTTGTTCTCGGCTTTTTTCTCGCATCGGTAATAATGAGCATTGCATCTTCCATGGTCGGCGAAGAAAACTTTGATTCGTCGCTCAAACCCCTTGTGATTACACCTGTTAAAACACTACGGACATGGACATTTATCTTTACATTCTTAAGCATTGGACTGACCACACGATTTAAAGAAATATTTCAGTTTGGGTGGAAACCATTACTGGTATTTACAATAGGCGTTATTATAAATGTTCCTTTAGGCTATTTTCTGTCAAACGTGGTTTTCAAATCCTATTGGATTTCATTATAGACGGCTATGAAACTAAAAAAAATAAAAAACCCAAAAGAGCCAGGATGCCTGTCATGCTGGTATTTTGAGGATGATCCCGATAATCTGGAAAAAATATTTAAGAATTTACGAATAATGTGCTCAGGCTATGCTTCGGTTCGGGGCGATTCTGGCATCTGCAACTACAGTGATCGGTTCCGGATGCCTCGAACCAGGTGCGAGCACTTCAGGCCAAAAGAAAAATGATCCGGTGGTTTAATGATTATCCTTTTTTGCTGTACTAATAATACTCACTATATTAATCTTTCCCCCCTGAAATCTTTTTTAAAAAATCAAATTCGTCAGGATAACAACTAAGGAAAATCTATGCCATAACAGGGCTGCTGAACCGACGGCTGTTTTTCCGGAGATTATAATGTTTTTGCATATCATGATATGTATTATCGGATTTATTATTCTTTATTTCAGTGCCGAATGGCTTGTCAAAGGATCCTCCAGTCTTGCAAGAAATATGGGATTAACCCCGATTGTAATAGGTTTGACGGTTGTAGCATTTGGTACATCAGCGCCTGAAATGGTTGTCAGTCTTATATCAGCAATTGATGGTAAAAGCATGATGGCTGTTGGAAATGTAATAGGAAGCAATATATTCAACATCGCCCTTGTACTTGGCCTGACTTCTATTTTTCGACCCATTATATGCTCCGGTGACGTCGTAAAGAGAGAAATACCTATCATGATCGGTGTTTCGTTTTTTCTTCTTTTATTATCGCTGGATTCAAAAATAGGAAGAATCGAAGGAGGCATTCTATTTGCGGGCGTTATTTTCTATACTATACTTAATTATAAAATTGCCATAAAACAAAAGGGATTAAAAGAAAATAATGCTGCCTCTGAATTTACCTCAGAACTCGACGAGATAGGATATGTGGCGTCAAGAGGAAAACAGATAATTTTTATTATTGCAGGCATTATCGGCATTACAGGCGGAGCCAGGCTCATCGTTTATACTGCAGAAATTATCATGACCGCCCTTAATGTGGGAGAAAAGTTTATAAGCCTTACTCTTCTTGCATTCGGTACATCGCTTCCCGAACTGACAACTTCTGTTGTGGCAGCAATAAGGAAAGAGACCGATATAAGTATAGGTAATCTGATCGGGAGTAATGTTTTTAATATATTAAGCGTGCTTGGGGCCGTTTCTCTTATCAGACCGATTGTTATTCCCGGCGGTTTTATTGAAAGCGGTTTAATAATAGATTATATGGTGATGATGTTCACAAGCCTTCTGCCCTGGATCATGATGAGAAAAGACCATACCCTTACAAGGGCAAACGGAGTTACATTGCTTTCATGCTATGTGGTATATATAATTTATTTAATTTTAAAAGCCTGATAGAAACCCATGGAATATCTTGATATTGAATATCTTGATGCGGCAAAACTGACAACACTTCTTGAAAAGTCCATGTTCTCAAGAAATATCCGCATATATAAAAGCCTCCCATCAACAAACAATACTGCAAAGGAATTATATATGCAGGGTGCCGGAGACGGCACTGTGATACTTGCCGAAGAGCAGACAGCAGGCAGGGGACGGATGGATAGAAAATGGCTTTCGCCCGCACATAAAAACATACTAATCTCCATACTTTTAAAACCGGAAATAAAAGTAGAAAAAATTTATACCCTTACCCTTGCGCTGGCAATTGCTGGGATAGATGCCGTTAAAGGTTTAAACGGATTATTACCCATGATAAAATGGCCAAATGACATCTACCTGAATAATAAAAAGCTTGCAGGTATCCTGACGGAATTCAGGGTCAGGGGGAATGAACCGGCATATGTTATTCTCGGGATGGGACTCAATGTAAACTGGAACCCTGAAAAAGAAAGAGGCATTCTCTTTCCGTCAACGAGTATTTTTAATGAGACGGGCAGAGTTACATCCAGAAACGAATTGATTGTTCGAATATTACGCAACTTTGAAGACATATACATCGATATCCTTAATGAAAACCTGGATGGGTTTTATTACAGGGTCAACAGGCTGTCCATTTTAACCCATAGGGAAGTTTCGGTTGATTCGGGGTGTGAAAAGATTAAGGGAAAAGTGCTCGGCATTGATAAAGAAGGGGCGCTGATTTTAGAGGGGCCGGATGGAAATGTTAAAAAAATATTAAACGGGGACGTATCGATAAATTTTTAAAAACAGCCTGTTTTTTCTATGTTTGACTCGACTTCTAATATCATTCTTACATGTTTCTAACAATTTGCTAATTATGAATTTTTATTATTATATGATTAAAAAATAATTGAACTCTTCAGGAGATATGAAATGCCGAAGGAAAAAATATTAGTTGTGGATGATGAAGAGGATATTCTCGAACTTGTAAGATATAATCTCGCAAAAGAGGGCTTCAATGTATTGTGTGCATCTACAGGAGAAGAGGGACTAAATGCAGCAAAATCAAAATTACCTGATTTGATTATACTGGACCTCATGCTTCCGGGTATTGACGGGCTCGATGTAGCCAGGGGCTTAAAGAGTGAAAAAAACACAAAAGACATTCCTGTTATCATGCTGACGGCAAAGGGTGAAGAGGCCGATATCGTGACGGGTCTCGAGCTGGGAGCGGATGATTATATATCAAAGCCCTTCAGTCCAAGGATTCTTACCGCGAGGGTGCGAGCAATCCTTAGGAGAAGATCCAAACCGGTTAGCGACGAAAAGGATATTCTGGAGGTTCATGATATTATAATTCATACAGGCCGGCATGAGGTCCTGGTAAATAATGAACCCATTCAGTTAACCTTTACTGAGTTCGGAATTCTCAATTTTCTTGTTAAACGACCCGGATGGGTCTTTACCAGGTCTCAGATAGTCGATGCTGTAAAGGGAGACGACTACTTTGTAACCGACCGGTCTGTTGATGTACAAATAGTGGGGTTAAGAAAAAAACTCGGTCCCGCGGGAAAGTATATAGAAACAGTGCGAGGTGTCGGATACAGATTCAAGGAGTAAAATTGACCGAAAAGAGAAAACTTATATGGGTGCTGTACCCTTCCTACCTGCTTATTATCCTGTTATCCATTACAACAGTAACATTGTATGCATCAATATCTACCAGAAATTTTTTTCTTAAACGGACAGAAAATGATCTGGAGGTAAGGGCAAGATTATTCCAGAACAGAATACAGGACCTGCTTGATTTACCTGATTCGGCAGCAATAGACAGATTATGTAAACAAATAGGAAAATCAACCTCAACTAGAATCACAGTTATATTGCCTTCAGGAAAGGTAATAGGAGATTCCGAGAGTGATCCGGACCACATGGACAACCACAGAGACAGGCCTGAATTTCTGGGTGCTGTTAAAAATAAGGAAGGAATATCAACCAGGCACAGCCGTACCCTTGATAAAAATTTAATGTATGTCGGCATACCGGCGTATAATAATGGGAAGCTTCTGGCGGTAATAAGGACATCAATTCCTGTTGATGTAATTGATGAGGCAATAGGCGAGATACAGACGAAGATAGTTTTGAGCGGTATTATTATTGCCTTTTTTACCGCCATTGTCTGCCTGATTATCTCACGTAAAATCAGCCGGCCAATAGAAGAACTGAGAAAAAACGCTGAAGGAATATCAAAGGGAGAATATCGTTTCAACAGGCCAAGATCCAACATTGAAGAAATTGATAATCTCCATAATGCAATGAAGGATATGGTTAATGACCTTGAAAACCGCATCTCAACTATAACCAAACAGCGGAATGAAATAGAGGTGATTCTGACCGGTATGGACGAGGGCATCATAGCCATTGATAACAGGGAAAATATAATCAGCATCAACAGGGCGGCGGAGGAAATATTCGACACCAGCAATAAGGATGCCCAGGGCAGAAGCGTTCAGGAAGCAATAAGAAACAGGGCCTTTCATGATTTTGTTAAAGATGCAATAACTGGCGATGATCCGGTAGAAAGGGAGATAACCCTTTTCCCGGGAGAAGAAAAGTTTGTAAACGGACATGGTAACAAGCTTGTAGATGCAAACGGTAAACAAATCGGTGCCCTTATTGTATTAAATGATATTACAAGGATAAAGAAGCTGGAAAATATAAGGCGCGATTTTGTTGCAAACGTTTCCCACGAGATAAAAACTCCTATTACAGCTATTAAGGGCTTTGTAGAGACTCTTAGGGATGGCGGCGTTGATTCTTTGGATGACAGGGCCAGGTTCTTAAATATCATTTCAAAACACGTAAATCGGCTTGAGGCAATAATAGATGATCTGCTGAAACTTTCAAGAATTGAGAGAGATGCCGAGACAGAAGATGGGATAGTATTAAGGAAGGATAAAATATTCAGCGTCATTGAAACGGCAGTGCAGGTCTGCACACCGAATGCGGAATCGAAAGATATAAAGATTAGCTTCAAATGTGATAAAGAGCTGTCCGCAAAGGTGAATGCTCCTCTTCTTGAACAGGCGGTTGTAAATCTTCTGGATAATGCGGTTAAGTACAGCAATAACAACAGCAAGGTAGCTGTAAATGCCTACGGGACGGAGAATGATGCAGTCATTGAGGTTATTGACGAAGGACGGGGCATTGAAAAGGAGCACCTCCCCAGGCTCTTTGAAAGATTCTACCGGGTTGATAAGGCTAGGAGCCGTCAACAGGGAGGCACAGGCCTGGGCCTTGCAATAGTAAAACATATTATCCAGGCCCACAGGGGATCTGTAGGCGTTGAAAGTACCCCGGGAAAGGGTTCTGTATTTACCATAAAACTACCGAAATAATTTGATAAATAAATAGCGATGAAAATCATGCTTAAAGCCTCAGGTTTTTAAATCTCACGAGAAAATTTAATCCAACCCAAATATCACTCTAATCTTTTTCTAATGTATCCGCTTTAAAATACCTTAAGAATGTTTATTTAAGTAAAAAAGCTTTTATATGGAGGAATTAATGGAAACAAAAAGGACAATTCATAGGCTTTCAACAATAATCGATCTTTTGGACCATGATTTGAAATGTGTATCAGGAAAGCCAGCTGTAAGGATAAGATATGATTATGACGGTGTAAAAAACTGCCAGGAATTTACAGTGCTTAATAAAGATATATCAAAGGAATCGGCTGACAGGATTATAAACTGGCTCAATGATAATGTTAAATCAGAAGACATTATATATGGCCTGAAATCCAACAGCCTGGACACGGGCAATTATAACTGTCTTAATACCCATATGTTATAAAATACGCTCGTGGAGAGATGGTTCTATATAAGGAAGGAGATAATTTTGGACAGAATAGTACTTATATGTGAAAAAAAGGATGACAGGTTTCAGGATTTGATTAATTGCCTGAAATATCTTTTTCCCGAATGTCCCCTGGAACTCGTAAGTCCGGAGAATAAAACTGTCTCAATAAATAGACGGAACCCTACCGAAGCATTTAGAAATTAACAAACCCTCGCTGCCGTATTTTCTCCCCAAAGTAAAATGTTCTCAAGGGTAGAAATGAAACAAAATCATGGCCGTTACCGCGATTTGTTACATGATTTAAGGAATCCTAACATAAATCTAATAATACCCTAACACTATTTACATTGAACTCTGTAAGAATATCTTATGTTTTCCGGTGAAAATTCCAGTGCGCGGATAACCTGGGTATTTCAATGTAATCCCGCACTACAATGTAGAAATATTCAACATTATAGATATCGAGACGGAGGAAAAATTATTATGAAACGATTTGCATCCTGTTTGATTATGATTACCGTGGCCATGTTCACATTGTCCACTGTAGCCATCGCAGCGGACATTACCGGTGCCGGAGCAACCTTTCCCTACCCGGTCTATGCTAAATGGGCTGCTGCATATAAAGCCAATACCGATGTGGGTATGAACTATCAATCCATAGGCTCCGGTGGCGGCATCAAACAGATAAAATCTAAAACCGTGGACTTTGGCGCCAGCGACAAGCCCTTGAAGCCTGAAGAGCTTAATGAGGCCGGTTTACTTCAGTTCCCGACGGTCATGGGCGGAGTTGTTCCAGTGTTTAATATTAAGGGTATCAAGCCAGGCGGGATCAAACTGACCGGTTCGGCACTGGCTAAAATCTATCTGGGTGAAATTACCAAATGGAACGCACCCGAAATAACCAGACTCAATCCAGGTGCAAACCTTCCGTCAAGAGATATTACCGTAGTACATCGTTCGGACGGTTCGGGCACAACATTTATTTATACAAACTATCTGTCCAAGGTCAGCGCTGACTGGAAGGCAAAGGTCGGAAACGATGCCGCGGTAGCTTGGCCCGTTGGTGTGGGCGGTAAGGGTAATGAAGGTGTAGCCTCATACGTGCAGCGGATTTCGGGCTCCATCGGCTATGTCGAGTATGCCTATGCCCTGCAGAATAAAATGTCTTATACCCTGATGCAAAACAGAGAAGGTGTTTTCGTGAAACCCGACGCTAAAAATTTCCAGGCCGCTGCGGCAGGTGCCGACTGGACGCACGCTCCTGGTTTTTATATGATATTGACAGACGAACCCGGAAGTGACAGTTGGCCCATTACAGGTGCCACATTTATACTGATGCATAAGGTTCAAAAGAACCCGAAAGCAGCTAAACGAGTCCTTGAATTCTTCAACTGGGCCTATGACAATGGTGGCAATATGGCTTCGCAACTGGACTACATTCCCATGCCGGATTCTGTTGTCAAACTCATCCGTAATGAGTGGAAAATGATTAAAGGAACTGACGGGAAACAGGTCTGGTAAGACAGTCATTCTCGCAGAATGTATTTAAAATTACCGTCGCAAGGAAACCTGAAAATCGCGGGTTTACTTCCGATACTCCGGCTGGGAAAAATATTTGTTATGCGGAACGGGAGGAGATGGAAAGATCCTCTCCTTCTTTATTGCTTAGCATAAAAAAGATGGGCACAGAATTGATAAATGATGAAAATCTTGTCGGGATTGCAGTCCCGCATCGGTCTATTGGCGACATAATCTTTGAAAATATTTGCAGCATCTCTGCATGCCTTGTTCTTGGCATCCTTGTTGCGATTATTGTATCCCTGTTTGCAGGCAGTTATCCGGCCATAAAGGCCTTCCACTTCTTCGGATTTATAGGTAGTGATGAATGGAATCCTGTCACCCAGAAGTTCGGGGCACTCGTTCCTGTTGCAGGTACTATGCTCACCTCCTGCATAGCCATGATAATAGCAATTCCTGTGAGTTTCGGCATCGCGATTTTTCTGACTGAACTGGCTCCCGTCTGGCTCAAACGACCGCTTGGCACTGCCATCGAACTTCTGGCAGCCATACCGAGCATAATATACGGCATGTGGGGTTTGTTTGTGTTTGCCCCTGCCTTTGCCGATAACCTGCAGCCATGGCTTACCAGCCATCTCGGCGGACTTCCCCTGATCGGAAAGCTTTTCCAGGGGCCGCCCATGGGGATAGGCGTCCTGACTGCCAGCCTGATTCTGGCGATAATGATAATCCCGTTTATTGCATCGGTCATGCGGGACGTATTCGAAATCGTTCCCGCGCAACTCAAGGAATCCGCCTATGCGCTCGGCTCCACAACCTGGGAAGTAGTCTGGCGTGTGGTGCTGCCTTATACGAAGTCCGGCGTTCTGGCAGGTATAATGCTGGGGCTAGGCAGGGCCCTGGGCGAGACCATGGCTGTAACCTTTGTCATCGGAAACTCCCACAACCTGAACGCCTCGCTTTTTATGCCCGGCAACAGTATAGCCTCGACACTGGCCAATGAATTTACCGAAGCCATAGGGGATCTTTATACTTCCTCACTCATCTACCTGGGATTGTTGCTCTTTCTGATCACATTCATCGTGCTGGCCTTTTCCAGATTTATGCTCGCACGCCTTTCCGCACGAACAGGTAAGTAACATGAAAAGTATCGTATCTCCCTATGCCCGCAGGCGTATTATTAATGCAGCATGCCTTACGCTTTCCATGGGTGCCATGATCTTCGGTCTGTTCTGGCTGATCTGGATTTTAATTACACTTCTGCGTTATGGTGTGCATGGAATCGGTATACATTTGTTTACCCAGATGACTCCTCCTCCCGGCAGCGCCGGCGGCCTGCTGAATGCTATTTTCGGAAGCCTCGTGATGGTTGCGATTGCAACACTCATCGGAACACCCATAGGCATTCTGGCAGCAACTTATCTTTCAGAATACGGAAGAACCGGGTGGCTCGCTGTTACTACACGGTTTATCAACGACACCCTGCTCAGCGCGCCGTCCATAGTTATAGGTCTTTTCATCTATTCGATCTATGTGGCCCGCGTAGGACACTTTTCAGGCTGGGCCGGTTCCTTTGCGCTTTCCTTGATTGTTATACCTGTAGTGGTTCGCACCACTGAAGACATCCTGAGGCTTATACCCGACAGATTGCGCGAAGCCGCAGCAGCCCTCGGGGCGCCGCGATGGAAAGTCTCTGTTTTTATTGTTTACCGGGCCGCAAAAGCCGGCATACTCACGGGTGTCCTGCTGGCCATGGCGCGCATAAGCGGTGAAACAGCGCCACTGCTCTTCACTGCCCTGAACAATCAGTTCTGGAATGCCAATCTGAATACACCCATGGCCAACCTTCCAGTGGTGATTTTTCAATTTGCCATGAGCCCTTACAAGGACTGGCAGGAGCTTGCATGGGCCGGAGCGCTGTTGATCACATTCGGCGTGCTTGGGTTCACGATCCTGGCACGTATTCTTTTAAGGACCAAAAGTAATGTTTAAAACATATCAAAGTATCAAGTTGAAGTTTGAAACGGCATGGAGGCACAGATGAACAGCGAGTTGAATTCTGTCAAAATGTCCGTAAGGGATCTGAATTTTTATTACCGGGATTTTCAGGCACTGAAAAATATCTCCGTAGATATAGAGGAAAAGAAAGTAACGGCCATCATCGGCCCGTCCGGATGCGGAAAGTCGACCCTGTTACGCACATTCAACCGAATATATGATCTTTACCCGGGATCGCGAGCGGTTGGTGAAATCCTTCTGGATGGTAAGAACATCCTGTCTAAAAAGCAGGATCTTAATCTCCTTCGCAAAAAGGTAGGGATGGTGTTTCAGTCCCCGACCCCGTTTCCGATGACGATCTATGACAATATAGTTTTTGGTATAAAGCTTTATGAAAAATTGGATAGCCACAGCATGGAGGAGCGGGTTGAGTGGGCCCTGCGAAAGGCGGCATTGTGGGATGAAGTAAAGGACAAGCTTCATCGTAGCGGCACCGGCCTTTCCGGTGGACAGCAGCAGCGCCTGTGTCTCGCACGTGCTATTGCCGTGAAACCTGAATTGATCCTGCTGGACGAGCCATGTTCAGCCCTTGATCCCATTTCGACCTCCCGCATCGAAGACCTGATCGGAGAGTTGAAAAACGACTACACCATTGCTATCGTTACCCATAATATGCAGCAGGCAGCCCGTGTATCTGATTTTACGGCCTACATGTACCTGGGCGAGTTGATTGAATTCGGCGAAACAGATATGATTTTTACGCATCCTGCCAAAAAAGCCACTGAGGACTATATTACTGGAAAATTCGGATAACTATCCGATTTAAAATAATTATTATGAGATCACATAACAAAAAAGAAAGGGGATATTAATGCCACCGCGTTTACAGATTGAGATAGATAATTTGAAAAAACAGATCCTTTCACTTGGAGCCATAGTTGAGGAGCAGGTTAATTTGGCCATTAAGGCTCTTGAGAAAAAGGACATGGAGATTGCTAAGAATGTTATAAAAGTTGATAAAAAGATTGATGAAATAGAGGTGGAGGTCGAAGAGGAATGTCTCAAAATTCTGGCGCTTCATCAGCCTGTAGCAGTAGATCTGCGTTTTATTACGGCCGTTATAAAGATAAATAATGATCTTGAACGAATTGGGGATGAAGCAGTAAATATTGCTGAAAGAGTGATATACCTGGGATCACGCCCCCCCCTTGATGTATCTTTTGATTACAGAGAAATGTCGGAAAAAACAATCAAGATGCTCAAGGACAGCCTTGATGCCCTTGTATCTCTCGATATAGATCTTGCCTACAAAGTGCGTTTAGATGACGATGAAGTTGATGAACTGGACAGGGGATTTTTTGAAAAAGTTAAGCAAATTATCCCTGATAATTCAGAAAGGGTAGGTTCATTGATACATATTTTCTCAATCTCACACCATCTTGAAAGAATAGCCGATCATGCAACGAATATTGCGGAAGAAGTAGTTTACCTTATTGAAGGAGTAATTCAGAGACACAAGAAACAATAAAATTCAACGCCGGCTAATAAGATAAATAATAAACAGAATAAATATTCCGCTAATCCGCAGGTATGCCTGACAAATCCAATCTTTATGAGCCTTTATAGACCCTGCTTTTGTTCCGGATAATGATATTCTTAACCTTGCGAATGAATAAACAGAGAAAATCCAGAGCAGGGTTAATATATAAAGCAAAAAAATCATATATAGACTCCTTTTTTCTGTTAAGAATAGGTTCAAGATATTAAATATTTATTAGAGTTTTATTAATTTTAAACAGATTTTTTGATATAAAAATATCGATCCTGCTCTTTATAATGAGTGCACAGCAACTCGTTTTAATGTTTCCTTTGCCTAGTTATTCTTTTTCTATTTTAAAAATAAAGTAATAACCTCTCTACAATGTTAATGAATATGGGAAATCGCCAGATATACTGGAACAGGCAACACTAAACAATAACAGGTATATCACGCTTTTATTACTTGGAAAAAATAATACAAAGATAGACGGTTTCAAGGATGCTCTCGAGCGAATTCATGGGGGAGCCTATGGGATATGCGAGAACTGCGGTGAAAGGATATCAAAAAAGAGACTCAAGGTGATACCCTTAGCGAAATTTTGTGTTGCCTGTTAGAGAGAGAATGAAATGTTTGCCAGGGAGGAATTATGCTGAAAGAAATCGCGGTATTTAAAAAGCGTATAGGTATAAAGACCTCTTTTTCCCTCCCGTGCAAGGATTTCATCTATCCTGCCCAATCGATAGGAGCCAACGACCTCATTATTTTTTTCATTCCAGAGAAATATATGAATATATGTATGATCAAAACGATCCAGGTCAATACTCTTTCCTGATTTTCCAAGTAATTCCGTTCTAAACCGGAGGTATGATGTCAGGACATCATAGCTTTCAATGTCCGATAAACGTTTATAGGAAATCTGATGGCCGATTTTATAACTGATTATATCCGACCTCTTCTTTAACCGTTCCCGCGGAAGCAGTGCCGATCGAATAAGCGGGTGAACAAGTCCTACGATATGAAATAATGGACTGTTTTTTCCGTGAAAGAAAACCGGCATAACAGCTGAACCAATCTGCCGATAGTATTGTGCCATGGCGGGTCAGATATTTCTCTTTTTGAAATGGAGAGATGAGAAACTTCGCCTGCCGGAAAAGTTAAAAGCAATCCCCCGTTTTTCACCCATGAAGCTGCTTTGAGAATAGAAAAGGCATTCTTTTTTACAAAGGACCTGTTTCCGAATGGATCCATTGGAAACAATAAAGGCTGGAGCTCAGGGAATAAACCAAGGAAATGGTTTGCAAGTATTCGAATATCCTGACGCACCTTTGATATAATGGAAGCCAGCACAAGCCCGTCGATACCGCCGAATGGATGGTTAGCTACAACAAGTAAAGATCCTGAGGCAGGAATATTATTTTTTTGATCCGATAGAGAGGCGTATTTTATTTCCAGCGTATCAAGAACTTTTTCAACAAAAAATAAAAGGCCTGAATAGAGATTTATAGAACTTATCCACTCCGGCCCATACACATGTTTTCATTATAAAACTTCCATTTTTATTAGACTTAATAAGAATCTAACATTTTCTGAATATTCCATTAATAAGAACACCATAATGTAAGCTCGTTTTAAACGAACGATCATAATAAAAAATGTGAACCTAAGAATTGCATGCAACAAAAATATTTTAACAGGTTTTTTCGTGTAGCGGTGGTGCTCAAGAGGATCTCAGGTTTAAAAAATTATCTGAATCTTAAAATTATTTGTAAACGTTAATAAAAAACTTTAGGAGGAAATTTTATGAAATTCAAATTAATTGTTGTTTTACTTTTAGCAATACTGACTGTTGGGACTTCACCGGTTTTCGCTGCGGATGATGGTGTTTCCCAGAAGGATATTGAATCCATTGTAAAGGCATTAAAAGGTCTCAGTATAAGTTCAGAATGGTATTTGTCATATCAGGACGGTCAGTCGAATAATGGAACGGACTACAACAAGTTCGTTCTCAAGCGCGGGTATGTAACGATTAAGAAAAGTATCACACCATATTTGACTGGCAGGGTGACCACTGATATTTACACCAATGCAGACGGATCTACATCACCGAGACTGAAATATCTCTATGGCGAGTTTAAAATACAGGACATGGGATTCCTGACAAAGCCATCAGTTGAAGTCGGTCTTGTTCATACCCCCTGGCTTGATTTTGAGGAGCATATTAATCTGTTCCGCGCGCAGGATACCATGTTTGTTGAAAGAAACGGACTGTTCAATTCCGCTGACAGAGGTATTACTTTTAACACCCTTTTTGGCGGAACCATGGGTACGGAATATCAAAATACAGTTTCTAAAAACTATCCGGGGCGATACGGCAGCATGGCTGTTGGTATTTACGATGGCGGCGGGTACCATGCCTCAGAGAGTAATCAAAATAAGGTGATTGAAGGAAGACTGACGATCAGACCATTACCGGATGTCATTCCCGGACTCCAGATCTCTTACCTTGGGATAACGGGGAAAGGCAATACAGCTGCTGAGCCCGACTGGAGAACCAATCTTGGATTCGTCAGTTATGAGCAGGAATACGTAACCCTTACAGCACAGTATTACTGGGGAAAAGGAAAATCGAGCGGCTACGATGGAATAGACGACGAAGGAATTGGGTATGTGAATGATAAAAAAGGGTACTCCTTTTTTACTGAAATCAAACCCATGGATAAATACAGCATAATAGGTCGTTATGATCATTTCGATCCCAATAAAAACGTGAGTGATGATGAGAATGACAGATATATTGTTGGCCTCGCCTATATGCTGGATAAGCCGCATCATAATATGATCCTTGTAGACTATGACACAGTAAAATACAAACAGGCTGGTAAAGAGGATGATAAAAGGATTCAGGTAACACTGCAGTTAGAATTTTAATATTCTCTGTTTATATAAAAGAGGATGTGTCTTGCCTCTCAGGGAGAGCGGGGAATTTTTCGCTCTCCCTCCAATTTTTCCTAACTCCCGCATAATTTTTATTTCTACCCATCTTGCTGCCCGCTCAACGTCTCATGAAGTGCATCTGATAATGCCAAAAATATTTGTTACGCAACGAAGTTCCGGTGATCTTCACAGGATGTTTAAAGGGAGAAGACCTTTCCCCGGCCTATGCCGTCCAGCGACCTTTTTATATTTCCATCTGAAACAGATACCTTTGGAAACGCGGTGCTTGAGGCCCAGGCCTCCGGACTTCCGGTGTTTGTTAAAGACAGGGGGACCAAAAGAAAATATGATTCCCAACGAAACAGGAATTATTATGAACACAGGGGATATAGAAAAGATCGTATCTGATATTAAAACATAAACAAAGATGATAAACTTATGAAAATTATGAGAAGAAAAGCCAGGGTCTATATGGAAAACAGGACCTTCGAATCGGCATATCTTGAAAACTGGGAATATTATAAAGCAGCAATTCAATAGGTAATATTGACATTGGCCCATGAATCCCTGACGATTTTTTCCATGCCTGCCCAGCTTCCCTTGTCAATGATATCAGCGATTATTTCCGCAGCATAGGGATAATTTATTGGTGTTGCCTGATGTTTTTTTAGAAAGGCTTCAACCAAGGCCATATCTAATCTTTTCATTATATGGCCAATGTTAAGAATTTCTATTGCCCTGGCGTTTGATAATTGTTCCATTTGCCCGGCGAGCGGTTTTATTAATATCTTTTTTCCGAGCACAAGCGCTTCACTTACGAGCTCAAAACCGGCATTTGTAATTACTCCGCTGCATTCCGTAAGATCCTTGAGAAAACCATTTCTGGAGAATGGATAAAGCATTATGTTTCCTTTCAGAGATTGCTTTTCAAAATTATGGTATATGTAAAAATTATAATTATTGAAGGGCTTCACAAGTTTAATAATTTCTTCTGGCTCCTCAAAGGGTAGATATACAAGGATCTTGTTTTCAATAACTGACTTTTTATCATTATTGAACATTGGGACAACCGGGGGAAGGATAGACTCGTTAAAATGATGCCAGTGAAGACCGATGGGAAAATCAACGCTGGCAAAATGTCTGATTATATAGCTGGCAAAGGGATTTGACCCGGCAGTAGGAATTTTTTTATAAAATGCGTACTGATGGCCAATACCGATTGCCGGTATCTTATGCTTCGATGCAATCCTGGCGGTTATCGGTTCAAAATCCGTGATCGCAATGTCATAGGAGGATGCATCAAAGGCGCGTATATCCCTAAAAAATTGTTTGAAATCCAGGGTTATAACTGTCTGAAGGTATTTTATTTTACCCCTGTATGTAGAAAAAGTAAGGCCTTTAAATGTGTTGTATGGTTTGAATTCATCCATGTCCCAGAGTAACGCAGGGTCACGACCGCTCAATATTACAAAAATATTGTGTCCTCTTTTCCTGAGGCAACTGATAATTTCACGTGAGCGGCTTATATGCCCGTTGCCTGTAGCCTGGACGCCGTATAATATATTCATATATCAGAACAGACCTTGTAAAAATATTGAAGATAATGAGCTGATGGTGCCAAGAATGAAGCCTGCAAGTATGTCAGTCGGATAGTGAACTCCCAGGTAAACTCTTGAGATTCCTACCAGGACCGCCCATATGGCCAATGGTAACATAAGAAACGGAACTTCAAGGCCAAGAAGTATGGCAATAATCCAGGCGGCTGAGGTATGACCTGATGGAAGGCTGAACCTGTCACTCGGATTGATTCTGTTTTTTATATTCTTTTGAACTTCATAGGGCCGATATCTTTTTACCAGGCGTTTAATGATTTTGTAAGAAGGGAGCTCAATTGAAAAGGCAATTACTGCCGAAACAAAAAAAGAAAAGGCCTTGGCAGGGTCAATAAAAAATAAATAGATTGGAATTAGCGGATAATAATATCCGTTTGCACTATGTGACACCCATGGTAAAAAGATTGCGAAAAATTTTTTACCATCAAGATTAAATATTTTATTTAAGAAAACCGTATCTATATGATTTACGTTTTGAAGAATACTCATTTTTATATTATACCTCTATTATATGCTGATATAATAAAGGCAAAATATTTGGCAGATATTAGATTTTTGTTGTTATTGAGTTAAAATCGAATTTATTATTTATGTCATATAAGAGGGTGTTATTTAAAGTTCTATAGATTGCCCGCTTGAGAGATCTTGAGAAATAAATTTTTAAAAAGGAGATTGCATATTGTCTCAAATAATACCTGAAGGTGAAGCTGTTCGAAACGCGGTAAAATGGATTTCAAATGAATGCAAGGAAAACCGGGAAAGCAATATTAATAAATTAATTATCGAGGCCGCAGCAAAATACAATTTGTCGCCAAAGGATGAAGATTTTTTAAGGACATTTTATTCAAAAGACAATATCTGAGAAGGGTTGGCTCTTCTCAGATAAAACATAATTATCCGAAAAAGAAAAAAAGCTTGGTATAATCGTTTTTTTTTAATTTCCTGGATATTGGTCCTTTATATGTGTTTGACTATACAAATACGCCCTTTATTTTCTGACTTAAAAAATCCGCCTGATTTTTTACCTTTTTATCAAGTTTGATTTTTTTCTCAATAACTTCTGAAGAGTAAATAATGGTTGAATGATTTCGGTTTATTGATTTCCCTATTTCTTCAAGGGTTGCATCCGAATAGTTACGCGAAAGATACACATACATATTTCTTGGATACGTATGTATTTTTTTTCTGGACTTGGATGGCAGGATAGAATCCTCTATCTTATAATACCTGCAGATGATTTTTTTTATGGTATCAAGGGAAATAGCGCTTTGATCCGTTATATGATACTTCAATATTTCCTGCGCAAGATTTAAATCTATTTTTACATTCATCAATTCTGCCTTTGCCTTGAAACATCTGAGGGCGCTTTCTATCTGCCTTACGTCCTTGGTGAGTTTTTCAGCAAAAAGATGCACGATTTCTTCTGAAAGCAGAAGTTTGTGTTCCGTTGCCTTTTTTTCAATTATCTTGAGCCGTGTATTATAATCGGGTTTTTCAAGCGTAGTAATAAGGCCGGAAGTAAGCCTTGAAGAAAGCTCTTTCGACATGTTTGGTATATCTTTAGGCAAAAAAGAACTTGTGAATATAAGTTTTTTATTATCATTTGCAAGGGCATCAAGGGTATAGCCGAGTTCCGCCTGGATTTTTTCCTTGCCGCTTAAAAAATGCACTTCTTCGAGCATTAGAACATCACATGACTTTCGGTATTTATTTTTAAATTCTTCTATCCGGTTGTTCTTCAGGGCCGTTACCATTTCATTAACGAAGTCTTCGGCCGTGATATAATAAGCCCTGACATCCGGATTGTT
Source organism: uncultured delta proteobacterium (assembly GCA_963815145.1). GTDB lineage: Bacteria > Desulfobacterota > DSM-4660 > Desulfatiglandales > HGW-15 > JAAZBV01. The sequence goes on along the minus strand of CAWFFS010000015.1, from coordinate 447,114 downwards.
TTCAAGCAGCATATGGCCGATAGAATGTGAAAGATGACTTTTTCCGAGGCCCGTGTTAGCCCTCATAAAAAGAGAATCATAAGAGCAGCCATTCCCGGATGCCATTGCCTTTGAAGCAGAATAGGCAAATTCGTTACAGGAGCCTACGACAAACCGGTCAAAGGTAAACTCTCTGTTGAAATGGATCTTACCCCTGGTGCGTCTGGGAGAAATATTGGGGAGATTTAACTGAGGCGAATCCTGAAACATATCTGGCTCATTCTTTTTTCTAACCGGAGCTGCAACCTTCAGGACGACATTATGCTCCATTCCCATTTCCTTAAGGTTGCTTTCAAAAAGTGTACAGTAGTGATCGGTTACCCAGTTCATGGAAAACTTATTGGGGCAGCCAAGAAAAAGCGTATCTTCTTTTTCATCAATCAGTGACAAAGGATTGATCCAGAGAGAATAACTTTTATCAGAAAGTTGTCCTTTAATATGCTTTTTCAATTCATCCCACAAGATACTCATTATTAGCTCCGAAACACACAAAGTATTATTGTTATTATTATAAAGACGTGATGCTTAAAACAGGGACTTTATCTAATAAACAGTGAAAACTGTCAAAAGGAATGTCATAGGAGATTGGCTTATGGGCAAATAGATTTTTGACAGATTGTAACCACCTGATTAAATGGGTAAAAAATAAATGCGATCTCTATAACATTTCCAGATAAGGATATTTTGAAAACCGGGATTTTTTATTGAATTCAGAAGCTTCGGCGATTATACGATATTGTTTAAAAAAAAACTAACAAACCGGAAACTCTGAAAATATTCAAAATACTTTGAAAAACATCGAAATACTTTAAATATGCCTTAAAAAATACTATTTTTAGTTTTCAGAATGTATAAAATAAAAAATCATATATCCATAAAATTAAATATTCGCCTTTATGTCAATGGGTTACTGGAATATGTTTTCATGTGTAATATTTTAAAAGCACTGTTTGAAATAAAATAAAAAAATATTTTTTTATTTTATTTCAAAGGGAAATTAAAAAAAATATTTTTTGAATTGTATAAATGTTTTATCCTGAGGGAAGGAATTGACCTGGAATATGAAAAAAATAAATAATATCTGTAATAACAGGTATATAACCGATATTTAATATGTTTTTTATTCCAGGATAAAATTAAAGAGGTAGATGTTGAATGAAGTTATCTGCCTGTTCAAAGGTTTTCTAATTTTTAAATATACCAGGTTTTATGAATTTTGCTGATTCTATTCTTTCTCTTCGGGACATAATAAAAATGGGTAAAGAAAGATCTTATATCAATATGTCCCTATATGTTTTTTGATATCGCAACATGTTGCGATTGTATAATGTTTTTCATTTATGAAAAAATTCACAAGACGCAAAAAAGACGGAAAATAAGGATTTCAGACAATCTGGGGCAATTTTTTAAGGATAGGATAAAGTTTTATGAGAGGTGTTTGAATTTTAAATATCAGAAAAGTAATAGGAAAGTCATTGTCTTGCTTTTATCTTAAAAAACCTATGTATGGTGATGTCCGGATATATTTATTAGAAAAAGCTTCATTGAAAAATTGCGGATGTAAATGCTTAGTTCCACGTGGAACATTAACCCAACTTCCGCAGTTTTTAGAAAAAAATAAAAAAATGAGGCAATAAATCGAAGGCAGGTTCGCATAAGCATCTGAAATTGCAATGGGTGGTTTTTAAAACTGATCAAAAAGCCGATGTAGTGACAACCAAGTGCATTGACTTGATGTTGAGTCGTGCCATAATTGGAGCATGTACATCAGAAAAACAACCCGCATTAAAGACGGCAAAATCCATGACTACTGGGCCGACACCAAAAGGCCGCCCGCGTCAACGTACTGTTGCCTGGCTGGGAGAGTTGGATAAGGCAGGCAGACTTGGCATAGAAAAGTACACAAAGAATAATTCCGAGTCACAACAGGATCTGTTTAATAAATCCCCAGATCCTGAGTGGGTAGAAGTCAACGTAAACGGCATAAGGGTTGAGAAGATAAAAGATTTTGGCGGCCCATAGCTATGTCTGGAGATTATCCACAGGCTACACCTGGAGCAATTCTTCGAAAAGCATATCCCCAAAGGACGTGAACTCATACCATGGTCTACCATGGCACAGGTATTAGTGATATGCAGATTATGTAATCCATCGAGTGAACTGCATATAGCTGAACATTTATTTGAAGAAACAGCCTTTTCTGACCTTCTGGGTATCCCATTAAAAAGAATAAACGAAGATCGTCTATACCGTGCGCTGGATAAACTGTTGCCTCACAAGGATGCCCTGGAATTAAATCTTAAAGAAAAAGCAGGAAGCCTGTTCAATATGGATTACGATTTGTTTTTATATGATGTAACAAGTACCTACTTTGAAGGTTTGGCCACTGGTAATTCACTGGCACAGAGAGGCTATTCCAGGGACCATCGCGGTGATTGCAAACAGGTTTGCCTTGGTCTGGTTGTACGAGGGACGGGTTTCCTCTGGGCTATGAAGTATTTGCCGGTAACCGTGCAGATGTTACAACGGTTGAAGATATTGTAGAAGTCATGGAAAGCAAGTATGGAAAGGCCAATCGCATCTGGGTAATGGACCGTGGAATGGCAAGCAGTGTAAACTTTGAGTATTTAAATGAGGGTGGACGAAAATATATTATTGGGGCAAATCGTGGAGAATTGAAGCAGTATGAAGCCGATCTATTGAAGGAAGATTGGCAGACAGTTCATGCAGGTCTGGAGGTAAAACGTGTCGATAGCCCTGACGGGGAAGAAGTTTTTATTTTATGTAGAAGCAGTGATCGGGCTAAAAAAGAAAAATCCATGCATGACCGCTTTGAACAGCGTATAGAGGAAAGCCTGATACGAATGGCTGATGGCTGTAAGAAAAGACGATACCAGGAGCGCAGAGTTGGTAAATTACTTGGAAAAAACAGCCGCGCAGCGGGGCTTTTTGACATCAAGGTTGAAGAAGGTGAAAATGGAGGAGCAGCAGTATCATGGACAAAAAGGAATGACTGGCATGATTGGGCCCGGTTAAGCGAAGGATGCTATATGTTGAGAAGCAATGTTCGCGACTGGTCACCGGAGGAATTATGGAAGGCTTATATACAATTGACCGAAGCAGAGGAAGCCTTTCGAATACAGAAAAATGATTTAAGGATCAGGCCCATATGGTATCAAAAGGAAGAGCGTGTTTTATCACATATACTGGTCTGTTTTTTAGCTTATGTACTTTGGAAAACATTGGAAGATTTATACAGGCAAGCAGCTTTAGGTGATGAACCGAGAAAAGTGTTTCATGAGTTATCTCAGATCAAACTGACAGACGTTTTGCTGCCTACATGCAACAGAAAGGAAATCAGAGTAAGATGTGTAGGAACACCGACAAAACATCAGTTGATATTACTCCAAAGGTTGAAGTTGGTTATGCCAAAAAGATTTTTAAATGAAAAAATGTAGTGGTACAAATTTAATCTGGAGCTAGTATTTTAAAGTACTTAGCTGTTCTACTCCCCTCTAACTGCGGAAGTTGGGTTAACATAAATAAACTTTCAGGGCATTATGTTCCACGTGAAACGTCTTTTATATTATAGAATAAGCCGAAACAGGATGACATACGATTCAGATCATTAAAAAGAGAAACATCTATACAAAATATCTCTATTGTGCTATCTGCTTATCTTTCATATAATGCAGCGTCATGCCGATCATACGGTTTATGAATAATATGAGAAAAGCATGTCTTAAAAGAAAATTAAAATATTTTTTTACTTATTAATTATGCTGTCAGCATCAATGAGTTGATTTTTTATTATGCAGGTGTAATCGCCATTCAGGGAGAGTAACCGTTCATGGGGTGTGTAATTACAATTTCAAACCAAAAGGGTGGTGTCGGGAAAACTACAACGGCAGTAAATTTATCAGCATCCCTTGCAAAGGCCGGTAAGAAGGTTCTGATAATTGACACTGATCCCCAGGGAAATGCAACCACCGGGCTTGGGTTCAGTAAGTCAGAGCTCAAGCACGGCATTTATGATTTTATGCTGGGTTCTGTATCGGCGGGTTTATCTGCGGTAAAGACGGAAATGCCGGGTTTATTTCTGATGGGCGCAACAAAAGAACTTGTTGGGGCCGAAGTTGAGATGTATCTGGAAGATAGCAGGGAGTTTCTTTTAAAGAACCGGCTTGACGAAATAAAAAAGCAGTATGATTTTATATTTATTGATTGTCCCCCTTCTCTTGGATTCCTTACTCTGAATGCCATAACTGCCTCGAATTATGTGCTTGTACCACTGCAGTGTGAATATTATGCGCTGGAAGGGCTCAGTCAGCTCCTTGATACGCTGAAAGCGGTCAAAAAAAGTCTCAATCCGGAGCTTAAGCTCGTTGGTATACTGCTTACTATGTATGATTCCAGAAACAATCTTGCCTCCCAGGTAGAGGAAGAGGTAAGGGAACATTTTAAGGGTACTGTGTTTGATACTGTTATTCCAAGAAATGTAAGACTGAGCGAAGCGCCAAGTTATGGAAAGCCCATTATTCTATATGATATTCGATCAAAAGGGGCTGCAAGTTATTATGATCTTGCAAAGGAAGTAATAAAACGGAGAGTAAATAATGGTTAAAAGAAAGGCATTGGGAAAGGGTTTGTCCGCATTAATTCCGGACGCTGAAACGGTGGAAACTAAAATAGAGGAGTATTTCCAGTGTCCTATCGAGGCTATTGAACCGAATCCGATGCAGCCGCGGCAGGTATTTGAAGAAGGGGCTTTGGAGGAATTAGCAGACTCAATCAAGGAAAAAGGGATTATAACACCTATCCTCGTGAGTAAGACAGACAATGGTTATCAGCTCATCGCGGGGGAAAGAAGGTGGCGGGCGGCCCAGAAGGCCGGTCTTGAAACGGTTCCTGTTGTAGTAAAGGAAACAACCCCTCTTGAATCGCTTGAGCTGGCATTGATCGAAAATATTCAAAGAAGGGATCTTAACCCCATAGAGGAAGCCCAGGCATATAAAAGATGGCTTGAGAACTCAAATACGACCCAGGAGATTCTTGCCCGGAGAGTCGGAAAAGAAAGATCAACCATTACAAATCTGTTAAGGCTTTTAAACCTGCCTTTAGATATTCAAAAGGATATAATAGATAAAATTCTTACTATGGGGCATGCCCGTGTCCTGGCAGGCTTAAAAAGCCCCGGGGATCAGAAAAGATTCAGGGATATAATAATAAAAAAGCAACTTAATGTAAGGCAGACAGAAAATCTGATAAAGAATGAAACTTCTAAAGTCTCTCCTAAAAAGGAAAAGGGTGAAGAGGAGTATTATATAGAATCTCTGGCTGAAGGATTGAAAAGGGCTTTGGGAACAAAGGTTGAAATCAAAAGACGCGGTAAAAAGGGACAGATTAATATATTTTTTTACTCCAATGATGAGTTGGAGCGATTACTTGAGGTCCTCTCGTAATCTATTTTTTCCATTTTCTTTCCTGTCCCTTAATGATGCGGGTTATGTTGCCGCTGTGAGAAATCAGTATCAGCAATGCGGTAAAAAAAGCGGTTATTATCATGGCTGCAGATTTGTCTAATAAAGTCAGTGTTATTGGCATGAAACAGGCCCCGGTTATTGAACCGAGAGAGATATAGTTGGATAAATAAACCGTTAAAAGAAAAACACATAATGAAAACATGGCTGAGACGGGTGAAAGGGTGAGAAATATCCCAAATGCTGTGGCAACACCCTTGCCCCCCTTAAAATTTAAAAAAGGTGAAAACATATGGCCCAGTAAAACAGCGAGAGATGTGGCTATAAGAAAAAAGTAATAGTCTTGTCCTATATATTTTGATGCTATTATCATTGGGATATAACCCTTGGCCATATCAAGGAAGAGGGTCAGAAGCCCCCATTTTATACCGACTTCACGGGCCACATTTGTCGCACCGATATTACCGCTTCCTTTATGAGTGATATCAATTCCGGCAATTCTACGGCTGATTATCAATCCAAAGGGAATAGCTCCTATGAAATAGGATAAAAATAAAAAAAATATACGGAAAATAAACATATTAATTTCTTCAAATATTGAGTTATTTTTAAAGGGGCAAGATCATTATATATAAAGTTTAGTTATTTATGCAATGTATTTATCTATTGAGGTATTGTTGTGATAGTTATGGTAATGGATGGTCAGGGAGGCGGTATCGGAGCTGCAATAATTAAGGGCCTGAGAGAAAAGTATGGCAATGATCTTGAAATATACGCCCTTGGTACAAATTCGATTGCCACATCCAATATGATGAAATCCGGTGCGAACAGGGGGGCAACCGGTGAAAATGCTATAATACGGAACTGCATCAGCGTTGATATAATAATTGGTCCGGTTGCAATAATAATGGCAAATTCGATGATGGGCGAGGTAACAGCAGGAATGTCAGAGGCGGTCTGTTCATCTTCTGCAAGGAAAATCTTGATCCCGCTGACACAGGAAAATGTTGATATTGTGGGAATATCCAGAGAGCCACTTCCCCATATGGTTCAGAAAGCCGTCAAATTGATAAAGGAGGTATAAAATATGTGTCAATCATCAGCTTTTTTGGAAAACAATGGAAAATCTGAATTGTTAATGGAAGATGTAGACCTTTTTGAAGCTGAGGGAGAACAGATAAGGCTTGTCAACATCTTCGGAGAAGAGATTCTCGTAAAAGCAAAAGTAAAAAATCTCAGTCTTATTGATCATAAAATTGTTTTAGAAACAGTATAGTCAATGTATTCTATTTTATGATTATCTTAACAGTAATATTTTATGTTTATTAGTGTTAATTTAATGAGAGGTTAATATAATGAATAAAAAATGCATAAAAGATATATATATTAAAGATAAGAAGGTCTTGATAAGGGTTGATTTTAATGTTCCCCTTGATGAAGGTCTTAACATTACTGATGATAACAGGATAAGGGCGGCTCTTCCCACCATAGAGTATGCATTAGGTAAGGGCGCAAAGGTCATACTGATGAGTCACCTGGGAAGGCCAAAGGGAGAGGTAAAGGAAAAGATGCGGCTTACCCCGGTTGCACAGAGACTTTCGGAGCTTCTTAAAAAACCTGTAAAGAAAGCGAATGACTGTATCGGTCAGGAAGTTATTGATACAGTAAATAAAATGAAGTCTGGAGAGGTCCTGCTCCTTGAAAACTTACGTTTTCACATTGAAGAAACTAAAAATGACCCTGTATTTGCAAAGGAACTGTCCGAACTCGGGGATATATTTGTAAACGATGCATTTGGTACCTGCCATAGGGCGCACGCCTCTACCGAAGGTATTACGCATTATCTGGAATCTGTATCCGGTTTTCTGGTGGAAAAGGAGATCATGTATTTTGAAAAGATCAATAGTTCACCTGAAAAGCCATTTGTTCTCATCCTCGGTGGGGCCAAGGTTTCGGATAAAATTCCTCTCATTGAAAATATGCTTTCAAAGGTGGATACAATAATTATTGGAGGGGCAATGGCCTATACCTTTCTTAAAGTAAAGGGGGTCGGAATCGGCTCATCCAGATTTGAGGAAGAGGTTTCGGACATGGCCAGGGCAATCATTGAAAAGGCGGGGAATGTAGAACTGGTTTTACCGGTTGACCATATTGCATGTGATAATTTTGAAAATCCGAAAAGTATAATTACAACCGAAGGCGCGGCTATTAAAGACGGATACATGGGGATCGACATAGGTCCAAAAAGTGTTGAACTGTTTTTATCAAAAATTAAAAATGCAGGGACCATTGTGTGGAACGGACCGATGGGCATGTTTGAAAAAGATGAATTTGCCGAAGGCACAAAAAGGCTGGCCCTTGGAATCGCCGAATCTTCCGCCATATCAGTTATTGGCGGAGGTGACAGTGCTGCCGCTGCTAAAAAATTCGGTGTAGTAAAAAGATTATCTCACGTTTCCACAGGGGGAGGGGCATCACTGGAATACCTTGAAGGTAAAGTCCTTCCCGGAATAGCTGCCCTGGCAGATAAGTAACCAGGCTTTTTCAGGATGCGATCGAACAGCCTTAGTACATGTGTTTTATTTTTAAGGATCACACGGAAATTCGAGCTGTGCATTACTCAGGTGCAATTGATCCTTAAAAATAAAAACACTGCGGACCTGGTTGCCTGTCATCAGATCCCATCCTGAAAAACAATGTCCTTTGCCTGCTGCAGGAACAAAATAAGCTGATTTCTGCCTACCGTCCCGGTGACGTCCTTTTCACGAAAGCATATACGCATATATATTCATACTGAATTCCATCCAATTTTTTTGACATGTTAAACAGAACATAAGAAAAAATATTGTTAATCCCGCCCCTATATGTTATGTCCATATTGAAATAATGAAATAATAACTAATTGAAAATGGGAGATTTATCCGATTTATCGGAACTTGTAAGGAGGCTATCAAATATTGTTTTTCAAGGTAAAAACAACAGAAGAGGTCTTTGACCTGTTAAATGGGTTCAAGCCTGTTGGTGAGATTACAATGCCAATTGAGGAGGCCCTTGGACTTTCATTAAGCCGGGATATTTCTTCTCCTGAAAATCTTCCGGGTTTTTATCGTTCCTCAATGGATGGGTATGCAGTCAAGGCGAAGGACACCTTCGGGGCAACAGAAAGTATACCGGCATTTCTTGAATTAACAGGAGAAGTTATAATGGGTCAGGTTCCTGGGGTGACGGGGACTGAGGGGAAGGCAATAAGGATATCAACAGGCGGTATGCTCCCTGAAGGCACCGACGGAGTTGTCATGCTGGAGTACTGCCATACCCTGGATGAAAATACAATCGAAGTAAGCCGTGCAATCTCTCCTCTTGAAAATGTCATATGTCCGGGCGATGATTTCAAGGAAAATGCAACAGTCTTTAGGGCCGGGCAAAAAATACGGCCTCAGGATATAGGGCTTCTGGCAGGTCTTGGCATCTCTAAGGTTTCGGTCTTCAGGAGACCCAGAGTGGCTATTATTTCAACCGGAGATGAGATAATTCCTGTCGAAAAGGTTCCGGAAGCAGGACAGGTAAGGGATATCAACAGTTATACATTAAGCGCGTTCTGCAGGCAGGCAGGCGCAGATCCAGCCATAATGGGCATATGCAGGGACAATTTTTCACAACTTAAGAATCTTATGGAAAAAAGTCTTGCTTTTGCCGACACCGTATGGGTTTCAGGCGGAAGTTCGGTCGGGGCAAGGGATTTGACACTTAAGTTATTGGAATCATTCGATGATATGGAGCTTCTCGCCCATGGCATATCCATAAGCCCGGGAAAGCCCACCATCATAGCAAAAATTGGGGAACGAGCGGTATTCGGGCTGCCGGGACATGCCGCTTCAGCAATGGTAATAGCAGAGGTGTTTCTTAAAAACTTTATTTCAAGACTTCTTGGAGATAAATTTTCGGGTATCAGGCTGAACGGAAGCGTTAAAGCCGAGATGAGCCGAAACATCGAATCAAAAAACGGGAGAGACGACTTTATAAGGGTCCGTTTGGAAAAGAACGGGGAAAAGCTATTTGCAATACCTGTTTTCGGTAAATCCGGCCTTATATCCACACTGGTTGATGCCAATGGTCTGGTCAGAATAGATAGAAACTCCGAAGGCGTCTACCAGGGTCAGGTTGTTGATGTTATGCTGTTTAACTGCTGATTGACCAAAAAAAATATTACAGAAGATAGACGCGTTAAAGATATAATAAGAAAGGATTTTTTGAGGTATTAAATGAAAAGGAATGTTTATCTCAATCTTAAAACCCTTCAGGAGGCAAAGGATCTTTTTATAGAAAGGTGGAAAGGGAGAAAAACCCTGCCTGAAATAATAGATGTAGAAGATACCCTTGGACGTGTGACCGCAGAGCCGGTGTTCGCAAGACTTTCGGCACCATCATATCATGCGGCAGCAATGGATGGCATAGCGGTCAAGGCAGAAGGCACATACGGAACAACAGAAAAGGAGCCCAGGATACTTAGGGTTGGAACGGATGCAATATGGATAAACACAGGTCAGGTATTGCCCCGGGAATATAATGCAGTAATAATGGTAGAAAAGCTCCACCAGATAGATGACGCAAACCTTGAGATAAGATCCCCGGCATATCCATGGCAGAATATACGCAAGGTGGGTGAAGATATAGTCGCGACCCAACTGCTTATCCCGCAGAACCATGTAATAAGACCCTATGATATGGGAGCCCTGATAACAGCAGGAGTAAGCCGTATATCCGTGAGAAAAATGCCGAAGGTCACAATAATCCCTACGGGAACCGAACTTGTAAGCCACAGGAATATTTCGGACCTTGAATATTTAAAAGACGGCCAGATAATTGAATCAAACTCTGTAACACTTTCGGGCCTTGTAAAGGATAGTCACGGGGTTCCTGTAGTTAAGGAAATTATTCCCGACAATGAAGACTCAATACGTGATGAACTTTTAAAAGCTGCCGAGTCTGACACCGATGTGGTTATCATAAATGCAGGGTCGTCGGCCGGAAGCAAGGATTATACAGCCGGAATCATAGCCGAACTGGGAAAGGTCCATGTTCATGGTGTGGCAATGATGCCGGGAAAGCCCACGATACTGGGTGAAATTAATGACAAACCTGTTATAGGAAATCCGGGATATACCGTATCGGCAGTGCTTTCGTTTGAACAGTTTGTCAAACCGCTGCTGTACAGCCTTCAGGAACTGCGGTTAAAGAAGAAAAAGACCATCTCCGTTCGTCCATCCCGCAATATCCCTTCAAAGCTTGGGACCGAGGAATTTTTAAGGGTCAATATCGGGAATGTCAACGGCAGGGCCGTGGCAACGCCGCTTCCGAGGGCGGCAGGATCGGTGACAACCCTGACAAGAGCGGAGGGAATAGTGCGAATACCGGCACTATCAGAAGGAATAACCCAGGAGGAGGATGTTGAGGCAGAACTCATAGTCGATGAGGAGGAGCTGAAAAATACGCTTGTTATCATTGGAAGCCATGACATAACACTGGATGTTATTGCCGATGAAATAAGAAAAGGAGGAAAAGACATAAGGGTATCATCCGGAAACGTGGGCAGCCTGGGCGGCCTTATGGCAATAAAAAAAGGGGTTTCTCACCTTGGTGGCGCCCATCTGCTTGATACTGAAACCGGAGAATATAACCTTTCCTATATAGAAAAATATCTGAAGGGTACAAGGGTAAGCGTATTTCACCTCGTGTTGAGGGAGCAGGGATTGATTGTGCGAAAGGATAATCCGAAGGGGATAAAAGGAATAAGCGATTTGACAAGGGGCGATGTAACCTTTGTGAACAGGCAGGCAGGATCGGGCACACGCATTCTTTTTGATTATAAATTAAAAGAGTCAGGTCTTAAACCTTCCCAGATAAAAGGGTATGACCATGAGGAATATACCCATATGGCAGTTGCTGTCGATGTGTTAAGCGGTGCTGCGGACTGCGGCATGGGCATTTATGCCGCGGCAAAAGCACTTGGCCTTGACTTTATAACAATGGTCAGAGAACAGTATGATTTGATAATGCCATCGTCTCACCTTGAAAATGAAAACATCCTTGAGCTTGTTTCAACAATAAGGTCTGATGGTTTCAGGGAAAGGGTGAGGGCTCTCGGTGGATATGATCCGGGAAAAAGCGGAGAATTATGGGTCGAATTAGGATAGATTAAACAGGCGCGTGCAGTATGGAAGTTTTTTAAATTTCCAAATGAAAAGGAGATATGATGAGGTCGCTTAAATTACTTTCGAAGCAATGGGTTGTTGATGAAAACAATAACATCATTATTGGCGAGGGAAGAAAGGAGATTCTTGAGACAGTTGAAAGAACCGGGTCTCTTAATCAGACAGCAAAGGTGATGAAGATGTCCTACAAAGGTGTCTGGAGCAAGATAAAGACAACCGAGGGATATCTGAATGCACGTATTGTTGACACTGACAGAAAGCTGGGCTCAAGGCTTACGGAAGAAGGTAAAGAGTTGTTAAAAAAATATAATCAGCTTAAAAAGGAATGTCTTCAGGCTGATGACAGGATATTCAATCAAATTTTTGATAAAGAATAAAAAACGAGATTTAAAGTGAAAACCCAATCATGGATCTATGAGAGTGCGGGAAAATAAAGTACAACACCCGGTCCCTGCCGTAATTATTGCAGGATGGTCCGGATCAGGAAAAACAACACTTGTGGAAAAGCTTGTGCCTGCCCTCAAGAAAAAAAATCTTAAGGTGGGAACAGTAAAGCATCACCATGGCAGCATGGAATTTGACAGGCCGGGTAAAGACAGCTTTAGGCACATGAAGGCCGGTGCGGATAAAACAATCGTGTCATCTCCGGATAGTATAGGCATGGTGATGAAGGTTGACCATGAACCGCTTCTGGATGAACTGATAACGTTAATGGCCGGAATGGATATAGTGATTGTTGAGGGATATAAAAAAGAAAAATGCCCCAAGATAGAGATATTCAGGTCGGAGGCTCACGAAAAACCCAGCTTCCTGGATGATCCCGACCTGATAGCAGTTGCCTCGAAGGTAGAACTGGATTTACCGGTCCCGGTGTTTGACCTTGATAATCCGCAAAAACTAGCTGATTTTATAACCGATTATTTTAATCTCTCACCCGCTCCTCTTAATGCTTAAACGCCCTCTGTCCGGTAAACACCATTGTCACCTGTGGATCAGCTTCATTGCATGCCTCGATTACCTCATAGTCTCTCATAGAACCACCGGGCTGAACCACTGCTGTAATACCCTGTTCAAGCCCGACATCCAGACCGTCTCGGAAGGGGAAAAAGGCGTCGGACACCATGGTTGAGCCGATCAGTCCGCCCTTGGCCTCCATTGTTTCGAGATCGATATCTGTAAGAATATCCATATCTGCTTCACCTTTTTTTGCCTTCAGTTCCATTTCCTTGTAGGGGATTCCATGACGTTTGAAGCAAAGGGCATCCGCATATTTGGTATAGGCCTTGCTGACGGCTATCTCTGCCACACCCACGCGATCCTGCTCCCCTGTCCCTATTCCTATAGTAACACCATCCTTGACATAGATAACCGAATTGGAAGTAATACCCTGTTCAACCTGCCATCCAAAGAGCATATCCGCATAATCAGCGTCAGACGGCTTTTTCTCTATTGCATAGGTCTTTCCCTTGTATTCGGTCGTGGCAAGTGTGAAATCAGCAGAGGTTTTTATTTTGTTGACCGGAGACTGCTGCACTATCAATCCGCCGTCAATAAGGCTCTTAAAATCGACAAATCTTGATTCCTTATAGTATTCCAGGTTGTCTATCCTGTTGATTTTGACTATGCGCAGGTTTTTACGTCTGGCAAGGACCTGAATGGTGCCCTCTTCAAATTCAGGCGCTGCAACCACCTCAACATAGATATCGGATAAAAGCTCCGCGGTAAATTTGTCTACCGGCCTGTTGAACACAGCACAACCGCCAAAGGCAGCAACACGGTCTGCCATGTTTGCCCTGATAAAGGCCTCGGCGATAGTTGTTCCATAGGCGACACCGCAGGGGTTGTTGTGTTTTACGATTACAGATGCAGGACCTTCGGACAGATATTTAATTATGTTGACAGCATTATCTATGTCAGTAAGGTTGGTTTTGCCCGGATGTTTTCCGGCCTGTATCATATCATCTTCTGTAATAGCCGAAACAAGACCGTTCCCGGGGGTGATGAATTTACAGTCACCAAGCACAAGGTTCCCGTTAACCAGTTCATACAGGGCAGCCTCCTGACCGGGGTTCTCACCATAGCGAAGCCCCTTTTCTATCAGATCCCCGCTCTTTTCATCAGGGATCTTCCATGTCCTTTTTTTATATACAAGCGTCTGCCCGCCAAAGGAGATAGTTATTTCTGGAGGAAAGCTGTCATCCATTACTGTTTTGTACATTTTTTTTAAATCATTCGTCATGATAGAAACTCCTTTTTTCTCTCGCCCGCTCCCTCCGGTCACTAGAGCCCGCAGAGACCACAGAGAAAAACAAAAACATTTTTAATGTATTTAAAGACTAAACAAAGAAAATAAAGATTTTCTCTGTGACCTTTGCGGGCTCTGCGAGATATATTTATTAAGTTTTTGATGAATTTATTATTCTTGTTATACCATTTTTAAGCACGGTTTCATTAAAATTAATTAACAGGCCAAGAGGTTTATTTGTCAGTCGTAAATAAGTAAGAAGCTGTTTTTTATGTAATGGTATAAGTTTTTCTACGGATTTAAGTTCTACAATAACTCTGTCATCAATCAATAAGTCTATTCTCAAACCCTCTTTTGAAACGATTTGGTCTCTATATAAAACCGGTAGAGATAATTCAGATTCTACTTTTAAATCAAGGTTCTTCAATTCAATAATCATACAGGAATGGTAAACGGATTCTAATAAACCAGGTCCCAGTTCCTTATGAACATTTATTGCCGCATATATTATCTTTGATGAAAGTTCGTTGATATCCATATTATTAATATCTCGCTCGTTTCGCTAGAATTCGCATCGGCCTACGCCAGGCTATGGCGGGACAGGGAAGACACAGAGAAAATCCCTTTTGTATTTTGTTTTAAACAAATAATGCTTTTGCTTTACTCTGCGAACTCTGTGAGAGACCGGCTTTTAGTCCTTATGCTTTTCAATATATGCATACGCATTATGATTATGTATGGATTCAAAGTTCTCCGACTCAATAGCAAACCACGTAATATTAGAATCGCCATTAAGTTTAAGTGCGATATCCCTTACTATATCTTCAACAAACTTGGGGTTCTGATAGGCCTTTTCTGTAACGAATTTTTCATCCTCCCGCTTGAGTACGGAATAGACCTCGCTTGACGCCGCGTCTTCAACAAGTTTTATAAGGTCTTCTATCCATATGAATTTTTTAAACCTGACCTTGAGTGTAACTTCTCCTCTCTGGTTATGGGCACCAAATTCGCTTATTTCTTTGGAGCAGGGGCAGAGGGTTGAAATAGGGACGTGGATGACCGTGACAATATCGATTCCTTTGTTCAAGGACCCCTTGAAGGTACATTTGTACTCCATCAGGCCCTCACTTCCGGTCACGGGGGCCATCTTGTTGATGAAGTACGGAAAGGTTATTTCCATGTGGGCGCTTTCAGCGTTGAGCCTGGACTTTACCTCATCAAGTATTTCAGAAAAATTCTGAAGAGAAATCCTTTTACTGTGTTCATTAAGAACTTCAACGAAGCGGCTCATGTGAGTTCCCTTGTAATGACGCGGGAGGTTCACATACATGTTTATCTTGGCAACTGTCTGCTGCTTGCCGTTGTTTTTATCAAGAACAGTGATCGGGTATCTGATTCCCTTAACCCCGACCTGGTCAATATCTATATTTCGATGATCCATGTGATTTTGTATGTCTTCCATTGTTTTTCCTGTAACTATCAGTATTTTAAGGACCTTTTAAAACGGGAAAGGCACTAAGTCAATAAAAAACGGTATGCCCCTGCGGGCGTGTAAGTTATAAGTTGTTTGTTGGTAGTGACAGATATTATCCCAGACAAACAACTAACAACACACAATCCTCAAAGCACAAGATTTACTTGCAATTTCTGTTTGAAAAGTATAAATTTACCATCTTTGTATGCCAACAATCTATTGCACATCTTTTATCGGGGCGTGGCGCAGACTGGTAGCGCGCCTGCTTTGGGAGCAGGACGTCGGAGGTTCAAATCCTCTCGCCCCGACCATATTCAGTTAAAATTCTAATATCTTTTTTTTCGCTACGTTTTATTTAGTGCCCATCCCGAAACGGCCCTTTTGAACAATCTCTGCGTCACACTCAGATTGTAATCCTCGAAATACTTCAATGTATTCCTGTGGTTACAATCTTCGCGTTCCTTGATCTTGTCCAAAATTTCTCGTTTCTGGATGGACAAAATTTGTTAATTGGTCACGCTAACTAACACGTACCTTTAATTGAGAAATAAGTCGCCTTTAGACGAAGAAAAAGTTATATTATTCCTCAGTCTTTTCCGGTTATAAAATTGCACTTGCGGCTATTACTAAAGACTATATATGCGATCTCCATGGGCGTTGATCCGGCAAAGGCATCATTTTTCAGGATAGGATCGAACAACCTCGGTACATGTGTTTTATTTTTAAGGATTATGTACTTAAGGTTCTTAAAATGAAAAAGGTTTTAATCCTTAAAAATCAAAACCATAGCAGGGCGAGGTTCGTATATGTTTTCGGGAAAAGGGCATCACCGGAACTTCATCGCATCCATTAAATGCAATTTCTTAACCGGAAATTACTGATTATCCCTATGCGTTTCGACAAAGCATAACTCATACAAAAGTTGTATTACAAGCATTTCTTGTTTTTCTCATAATAGATGACTAATAATTGCAGGAGCTGTTATGGAAACAAAATCATACCGATACCGCATTAAAACCATAAACAGGATAGCCAGAGAAAGTCTGTTTTTATTTGATGATAAATACCGGATCGATCCTGATGAAACAAATCCCCAGGGCATTATAGTCAGGAGTTCACCCGTTGATACCGATGCCTTCCCTGAGCTTCTGGCCGTTGTGCGGGCAGGTGCGGGCGTAAACAACATAACAGTGGATAAGGCAACCGGCAGCGGTGTTTGTGTTTTCAATACTCCGGGGGCAAATGCAAATGCTGTTTCCGAGCTGGTCTTTACGATGCTTGGGATATGGGTGCGGAATATGCACCGGGGCATGAAATTCTGCGCTGACCTGGCCGGGAAAAGCGATGAGGATATCCGTGAATCTGTTGAAAAGGAAAAATCTGCCTTTAAGGGAATCGAACTTGCCGGAAAAACTCTGGGGATTATTGGTCTCGGCAAGATAGGCGTTACAGTGGCAAACAGCGGTTTGCACCGGAATATGAATGCTGATGGGCTTTGATCCCTATCCTTTGCTTGAAAATATTCATGCCTTGTCTCCTGAGGTTGTGATGGTTCGATCCATAGGAGAGGTCATCAGGAAGGCTGATATATTAAGTGTTCATATCCCGCTTAATAAAAAAACCGGGGGATTCATAAATACCGATAAACTGAAGGAGATGAAAAAAGGCGCAGTGCTGATCAATTATGCAAGGGGTCCGATTGTTGATGAAAAGGCTGTTCTGGAGAGCCTTGACAGCGGACATCTTGACGGTTACCTGACCGATTTTCCAAGTGCGGCACTTGTCGGCCATCCAAAGGTACTTGTTTCTCCCCACCTGGGTGCAAGCACCGAAGAGTCGGAAGAAAACTGTGCCACAATGGCAGTAAAGGAATTAATCGATTACCTTGAATATGGAAACATTACTAACAGCGTGAATTTTCCCAATGTGGAATCCGTTCCCGGAAACAATGTTCATACACGGCTGATAATGATTAACAAGGATATTCCGGGAATGATAGGATACGCAACGCGCCTTCTTGGTGAAAATCATATTAATATCATCAGCTACCTCAACGAGAGTAACGGCAACGTGGGATATAACATAATCGATCTTGAGACGGAAGTGCCATCGGAGCTGATAAAGGCGATAGAAGCGAACCCCGATGTGATCCGGACAAGGACGATAAGCTATTGAAGCAAAGAGCTAAGAGCATGGCGCATAGAGTTTTTCTTTTTGCTTTTTCTATACTTTGGGCTGTTTTCACTATGCTCCATGCCCCATGCTCTCTGCTTCATTTATTTTGAATCAACATACTCCAGTATCGCCTTTAAAAGGGAAGCGCTTAAGCCTATCTGCCTGTATGCTTCAGCCTTTGTCATCAACCTGTTTTCTGCCTCGAGTCTGAAACCAAGCTTCATTGATATATCTGCTGTCCGGATGATTTCTCTTATCAGGTCGTTTTCCGATTTAATTGAGAGATGATTTATTTTTATCTTTGAGACATTATCCAGGATTTCATCGTCGATAATCCCGTCAAACTGCATATGATATTTTTTATTGAATTCATCGAACGGGGTATTATGAAGGGGCATTGATAAATCGCCGACATAATGAACGCAGTATGCCATAATGTCTTCAGGATACCGGCCTTCCTTTTTGTCCTTGATATACTGCCTTACGGAAGCAAGAATAGCACCATAGAGATGTCCGCTCTTGTCGTAGGGATCGTTGTATCTTTCCGCCTGTCTGAGCACCATCTCAGGCTTAATGACTGTTCCCTTCGGGTTGTTTGCATAATGATTGAACCGTTCAATGTCTCCAGCCTTTAGTCTTGCCAGATCGGCTGCCGCGGCATTATACCAGTTTCTGTAACCCGCAGCCTTTGCTATGGCAAGGTGTGTTCTGCCAAACCATGCGTATGCATGGCCAGTGAATAAAACCAGAATAAGAAACTGGCAGATAAAAACAGTATATATCTTCTTAATATCCCTTATCACCCTGTTATCCTCTAAGATGAAAAATACATATTTTTAAATAGCATATATTGTATCAGAAGTTAATAAGGTCAATAAGATCTTCTCTTGAAAAACTTTTTAACAGACCGGGATCATCCTCCTTTATCACGCTGTTCATCAGGTCTTTTTTTCTGCTGATAATTGTAGATATCTTTTCTTCCAGCGTTCCCTCGGTCACAAGCTTGAAGACCTGTACACCCCGCGTTTGACCTATCCTGTGAACACGGTCAGTTGCCTGATCTTCCTTTGCGGCATTCCACCATCTGTCATAGTGTATCACCACAGAAGCTGCTATCAGGTCTATTCCGACACCGCCCGCCTTAAGGCTTCCTATAAAAACCCTGCATTCAGGATCATCACAGAACCTCTTTATAATCGCCCCCCTGTTTCTGCTTTTTCCCGTAAGGGATGCAAATCCTATATCCTGCTGTTTCATGTATCTTTCCATGATATTGATCATATCGAGGTACTGGCTGTATACGACTATCTTCTGGCCGCTTTCAACGCTTTCGTTCAGGATCTCCTTGAACAGCTCCCACTTGCCTGATTCATACTTTTCATATTTTTCAGGGGCTTTTTCTACAAGTGCAGGATGGTTGCATATCTGTTTGAGCAGGTTAAGGAGTGCAAAGATATGGATATAGGGAACAGGTTCCCTGCCATTCCTCAGTGTATCTAAAAGTCCTGATCCTCTTGACTCTATTGCTGCCCTGTACAGGCTGACCTGATCATCACTGAGAGAACAGCTCAGGATATCTTCTATTTTATCAGGCAGTTCATCCAGTACGCTCTTTTTAAGGCGGCGGAGGATGAATGGTGAAACAAGCCTGGCCAGTTCTTCCTGCTTTTTTTTGTTCAGATGTTCCTGTATGGGCTTGATGTACATTGAGTAAAAATCCCTGTCAGTGCCGAGATAACCGGGCACGGTAAGGTCAAACAAGGCCTTTAGTTCTTCCAGCCTGTTTTCTATGGGGGTTCCGGTGAGACCGATCTTCATGGCTGCATCAATATTAAGGGCTGCCCTGTAGGCCTTTGTTTCCGAGTTTTTAATGTGCTGCACCTCATCAAACACTACAACCGGAAAGGATATCCCTTTGAGTTTTTCCATGTCTCTTGTCAGTATCCCATATGAAGTAATGATCAGGTTACTGTTATATCGCGCCTCTTCAAGATCCCGGTCTCCCCCATGATATACTGTTTCTTTTAAAGAGGGGGCATGCTCCTGGATCTTCATCTCCCAGTGACTGAGTACAGTCATGGGGCATACAACTAGAAAAGGAGTGTTGATCTGCTGCTGCTCTCTTAAGGCAAGTAAAAAGGCCATGACCTGATGGGTCTTTCCAAGACCCATGTCATCGCAAAGAAGGCCGCCGAAAAAATTTTCAAATAAAAAGCTTAACCATTCTACCCCGAGTTTCTGGTATTCCCTGAGATTTGATTTCAATCCCGACGGTAATGAGACATGCCGGGAAGGCTTCAGGTCAATTATCCTTTTAACCAGATCGGTATTTTCGCCTTCTGTAATATAAAGATTTTCGGACAGGGCCTTAAGGCGAATAAGGTCCATTCTTCTAAGTTGTAAATCTTCGGAGCCCTTTCCCGGATCAATACCCTTAAAATAGTCTGTTATTTTTATTACTTCAGGAGATATTGTATCCACCCAGCCATTGTCAGTGCCTATGTATCTCTGTCCTTCTCTTGCAGCTCGCAGGATGTCATTGAGAGAAAGTTCGGAACCTCCGAAACGATATCTTACAGAAAGCCAGCACCAGTCGCGATCAATTACCCCGGGCGCAATATCCACCTTTTCATATTCCTTAAATATTTTAAGGGCCTTGACCTCCTGTGAGATAATATTTGAATCGTTAAGCAGTTCATCTCTGTATTCATCAAGAAATTCAGGAACCTGGGATTTTTTAAGGACCATTTTGACAGGTGCCCGGAATTTTCTTTCCCTGCCAGCAGTTTCAAGCTCGGTCATTATGCCGAGCTCCGGGATATATACGAGGTCGTTATACCTGAACCTCTCCAGATCTTCTCTTTCAAAAAACCTGGTCTCACCATTCTTCTGAAGCACTTCAATAAGCGGGCGTACCTCAAGATCAAGCTCGGTGTTGATCGTCACATTAAAAATGGACTTGAGCGGAACCGGGTGTATGGGCATGCTGTTCTGGCCGGGTAAAAGTTTTTTAAATGTTATCAACAACCGATTTACCGCCTTCCGCGGAACGCTGAACCTGAATAAAGCCATGTTAGCCATATTATTGCATGTAACGGTAAAGGCGCCGGATCTTTTATCAATTGCCGGACTGAATCTGAAACCATCATTCCCCAGTTCTCTATAGGCATGATAGGCAAAACGAAACCAGAAGCTCTCTTCAAGTATCTGTCCCCGCGTCTTGAATCCCCGCTCAAGCATCATCCATTCGTTTTGCGTCCGGGTGTAATGATAAAGCTTGTTGAGAACAACATTTCGAGTGGGAATTATATCTTCTTCCTTATTTCCATCAGGAATACCCATGCATCTCTCGATAAATCTCGCAACATCACTATTCTGAGAAAAATAGCGTAGCAGCTCATTATTTTGAGCATCCGTTACAATGATCATATTTCCGGTCTTTTGCCGGATCTTTTTTAAGCAGATATGCTTAAGGGGAACGTTGTTTCCATCCATAAACACTGAAGCTATCTGGTGCCATATGCCTGACCTGAAAGGTTCATCAATAGTTTTTTCTTTCAGGCGTCCTTTAAGTCTCATATATATTTTTTTAAGTTCCTGCACATGAAGGCATACCCCTTTTGTTGATAACATGCATGAACAGAAAGTCTTTCCGGATGATTCCTTTTCACTTTTTATAAAAAAGGCAACCCCGGGCTTTTTATCAAAGGGGGCGGGCAGGAGCGCCACTGAATTTCTGTGAAATTCAGAGCGATTGAGCAGTTCGGTTACGTTCGGATCTTTTGAAGTCATGAAATAAAATTGTTTATAATATTAATATGTTATTTAAACAGGGAATGGTTTGCCATATTGTTCTGTTAAAGAAGCTGTCTTTATATTATATTTCATAATTATGCAACAGGTACATGCCGGGACAGAAAAAAATGACAGGTGAAATGTGGATAAAAAAATAATCAAGACAGAGGTTGTCCTCTTTTCTTTTCTTTTACCCAAAAGGCTTGAAGCAGGTGAAGACGGAAAGGAAGTACTGGCCAGCCTGAATAATAATCTTGCCCCTGCTTTACCGGGAAGCGACTATGTGCTGCCCTCATTTCAGAAATCTCAACCCATATTTGAGGCCCTGAATCTGGCCAGAAGAACAGGAAGGTTGGTGCGCGGATTAGAGGATGCGGAGAAAAGGCTTACAGCCGAAAGGACAGGTATTATCTATGCGGACAAAAAAACCGGCATGAACAGGAAAGAACGTATCTCCAGAGTGGTTGTTGTTGCCAACGACGGAAGCGAACGGTTTTACAGGCAGACAAAAAAACTAGTTGAACAGAACAGGCCGAGGGTCCTGGCAATACAGCTTGATATTACTTCCTTTGAGCTTGGAGAAAGGCTTTTTGGCGAGGGGAAAAGGGTTCTTTTTTTACTCATTAATCATAAAGATGCGGTCATCAATTTTTTGACATCCCTGATAAGATAAATTTTATACCACTGAATGCCACATTTTAGACCTTTATGCGCTTAACCGCCTGTATTTATAAGATAAATTTATTTTATAAAATTGATCTCTTTTATTGACTATTCTGAAAAAAAAGCCTAAAGAACATAGCGTTTTTTACCGACGCATTTGAAAATGTTTTTTAAGTATCAGAAAATATGATTTGTTGAGTGTTTTTGTATGATAAGGTTTTACATGAATAATGGCAGTACCGGCACAGGGATGGTAATTCCATCCTTTTTTTTGTCTTTAATTATCATTTTATGCGTTTCTTTGCCCGTGATGGGTATCCCATCCAGAGCCGTTGAAACCCTGTATAACAGACAGGATCCTTTTCCCGAAAAATTTTTTCTGAATATTGACAACGGGTTAATGACGCTAATAACAGGAAACAACCCTCTGGGGTCGATACTGGAAGAAATCGGCCGTAAAGCCGGTGTAAAAATAAATATCAGCCCTGCCCTCCGGTCGAAGAAGATATCTGTAAGCTTGAAAGACGTTCCATTTGAAGAGGGTGTCAGAAAGATTGCTGAAAGCTGCGGACTGATATTCGACAGGGATACACAGGGCAATTTCTATCTATCAGAGGGTCATTCTGCGCAGAAATCCCTGGAAAAAATAATAAAAACCAGGGAAAAAGCCAATCTTTCCTTAGCTTCAAACGATATCAATCAGGCAAAGGCAACAGATTTTAATCCTGTCGGCAGCGCTTCAAAAGGGAAAGATATCTCTCAAAATAAAAATACACAAAACAACATTCATTTAAATGAAATGGTTATTCGCTTTAGGCAGGGGATTTCTGAACAGGATATTAACAAGTTCCTTTCAGAGGCAAATATTAAGGTAAAAAAATATATTGCAGCCCTTCACTACCATATCCTTTCGCTCCCCGATGGCATGTCCTATATTGATGCAATGGCTCTCCTTAAAAGCAAAAAGTTGCTGTATCAGGAAGAGCCTGATTACCTCATCCCTGTAAAATAGGTCACTGGTTGACCCAGGAATTTTAAGTTAATGACTCTTCCTGGACCACCAAAGCAGTCAGTCTTAAGAACTGCCCTGTAATACCCAACAAGGATTTTATACTGGAATACAAGGTCGGCGGCGACAGGACGATGCTTGCCTTTTTGACCCACAGGTCTGATTCGGATGACGGATATTTCAGCATGGTTATCCAGCCAAAACATAATGACGAAAGGAAAGAGGTTTCTCCCAGGGAGGTTATCCTTTTTCTAGATAAAAGCGGTTACCAGGGCAGGCACAGCCTGTTTTTGATCCTGCTTGAAACCGAAAGCCCGGGTTTACTGATCTTCTTCCGAGGCTGTTTGATCAAGCTCATCCATTCTTGCTTTCTGCTTATCCTCAATCTTGCCTATATCTTTTTCCGCCTTTTTCATCTGATCAACATTCTTTTTCCCTGCCAGGGTCTTAACCGTGTCATCCACCTTTTCACGGGTATCAGATCCTTTGCATCCAGAAAATAGTGGGAGCGTTACCATTATAAAAACAAAAAATACTCTTAGTATGTTTTTGACATGTCTTTTCATAGATATCTCCTTTTTTAGATCAGAGTAGTTTGTGGAATATTTTATTCTGTACACGATATAATTTATTGAACGTGAAAACCATTAAAATTTTTCGGGTAAACCTTGTTAATCTGCAGAATATTGCCAAGAAAAACAATGTCCTTTGCCTGCTCCGGGGAACAAAAGGGGTGGAAGCCAAACATAGTAATTCCCAGACTAAAGGTATATAAACCTGTTTGACGGCTGATTCATGCAGTGTTGCTATTTTCTCCTTCCGGTATATAATGTAATGAATAATTCTTATAACTAAAACAGGGAGTAATACATTATGATAAAGGCAAAAGATATCATGACCAAAAATCCGATAACTGTTACCCCGGATATGGAAATAGTCAACGCAGCAAAAATACTTCTTGAAAATCGTATTAATGGTATACCTGTCGTTGAAAAGGGGAAACTTGTCGGCATCCTCTGCCAGAGCGACCTGATCAGCCAGCAAAAAAAGTTTCCCATGCCGTCGGTTTTTACCATTCTCGATGGATTTATTCCCCTCCGGTCAAACAAGGATATTGAAAAGACAGTTAAAAAACTGGCAGCAACGGTTGTAAGAGATGCCATGACCTGTGACCCGGCCACTGTTTCGGCGGATACCGAAATAGAAGAAGTCGCGGGTCTTATGATTGATAAAAGCTATCACACTATTCCTGTTGTGGAAGGAGGTGAACTGGTTGGAGTTATAGGAAAGGAAGATGTACTTAAAACTCTACTTCCATAACAGGGATAAAAAAAAGGAGTTTGGACATGAATGAAAATGAAGTTCTTGATAATGTCATGGACCCGGTCGGACAGCCTACCGGTATCTTTGGACGGGTCTCCGATCCCACCAATAAAAACATGGGAGTTGTACTGGATCCCTTTCGCCAGCCCACACAGACCTCTGACTCCATGCAGGGCCAGCTTATGGCGTCCAGGCCTGATACACTTGATGGAAAGGTCCTTTACCTTGTTGAGACAGGCTTTCATGGCGCCAGGGAGTTTATGAACCTTGTGGAAATATGGTTTAATAAAAATCTGCCCGAAGTTAAAACCATCCAAAAGTCAACACAGGGAATGATCTTCACCGATGATCCTGCCCTGTGGGCGGAGATCGAAGACAAGGGAGATGCTGTAATACTCGGTGTGGGCGGGTGAGACGGCTGTTCTGCGAGTATCGCAGAGTTCGCAAGGACACTGGAGAATACCCATCATGTGCCTGTATGTCCGGTTGTAACAGCAAGGTTCCAGCGTTACATTGAACGTGATACTGAAAATCACGGCATGCCCCTCAGGTTTGCATTTCCTCCATATCCTGTAGGGTGGGTATCGCTTGAGGTATTGCAGGGTTATATTGACGGCAGCGATCCTGTAACCGGAAGACCTCTCATGCAGGAGATGGTTGACGCCCTTACCCAGCCGCTGACTGAAGAAGAAAAAAATCCGAAAATTATAAAAAGACCTAAAAGACGAAGATATCTAAAAAAGGACACCTTAGCCAATTACAAGCGGATGTTTATAGAAAACGGCTGGACAGACGGGCTGCCTATTGAGCTGCCTACCGAAGAAAAGGTTAAAGAGATGCTGACCGGAACTGATGCGCCCCCTGATATGGTTGTCGGTAAGATGTCGGTCACGACCCATGAGGAGCGGCTTGAATATACAGTGGAAAAGGTGGCAATAAACGCTGTAATGGCCGGCGCAAGACCCGAACATCTTCCTGTCATTCTTGCCCTTGCCGCAAGCCAGGAACCGTCCATGCACAGCTCCACCACATCTTTCGGGAGGATGGTGATAGTAAACGGTCCTGTACGGAATCAGATAGGAATAAACTGTGCTGCCGGTGCATTCAGCCCGTTTAATTTTGCAAATTCCGTAATAGGAAGGGCTTATACCCTGATGAGCCTTACCTTTGGAAACGCGAGGATTGGGGAGAATTTTACAGCCACCTTTGGTAATGTTACCAACTATAACAATATGTTTGCAGGAGAAAATGAAGAGGAGTCACCATGGATGCCCTTCCATGTGGAACAGGGTTATAAACCGAATGAAAGCACGGTAAGCCTTTTCAGGGGCTGGAATGTCAATCACATGGGCATGGGTGATTCAGATTCCATGGTAAGGGCCATTAAGGGGCTTTCGGCCATGAGCCTGATGGGACGGATGGGGGGAACTTTTATTATGGATCCCCTTACTGCAAAAAATCTGAAGGACAAGGAAGGGTTCAATACCAAGGAAGAATTCAGGCGGTGGTTCGAAGAGCAGGTAAAGACCGAACATACAGGCCCTTTTCCTCCCATGCCTTTTCGCCTGAACCTCATTGTTGTCGGAGGAGAATGGAACCCCATGTATACGACAACGGATTTTTACCATACCCAGACCGTCTCCATAGATAGATGGATACCAAAGGGCGGGCCAAAAATAGATAAGGACCCCATAAGAATACCGCACACCGCGGCATGTAAGGACGGTACCTGCGGGATAATTTAATTGACCTGAAGATAAAGGTGTAAGTTAAAAGAGACATCCTGATAAATGGAATAAGGAAGGGGAAAACCAAAAAGATTTTCCCCTTCCTTATTTGATAAAATGGATAACATGAGCTAAAAAGGTCACTCCAGCAGCTGGATGCCTACCTGATAATGCCCCACGAGCCGGTTTGAATCGGATTTTGTTATATGCATTATTTTTGTTTTCAATATCTTAGGCGCCTCGGTTTCATCTTCCGGATAATACTTCATGTCAAGTACCTGGCCTTCCTTCAGGTGTTCCAATATTGCAGATCCTTCTTTAATCAATATACTCATGCCCGAGGGGGATGTTTCCAGGATTTTAAACTGGTATGCCAATGCGAATGCATTGACGGAAAATTCTACACTGGATAATTCAGCGTTTGTTCTTTGTTCTTTTCTCTTATCTTTATTATCTTCCATCAGTAAATGGTCCTGTAAAGGTTAAATTATAATCCGGTAGTTTTTTATTTTACTAAATTCACATGATAACTAACAATGATTATTTATCCTGCGCCATATATTTATGCAACCTGTTTATAAACTCTGCTGCGTCTCCGTTTACCGAAATAGACTTTTCCCTGATTTCGACTGGTATCTGTGGATGCCCCGTATTAGCATAATTAATGTATGATCTGTTCACCCGAACAAAAAGGACATTGTCATGTGAATATACAAGGTGTTCAAACGGCCTCCGGATAACACCGGGTGTATTGAATCCGACCCCGAATTCCATGACAGTCAGCTTTTTATCCATGATGCCGCTTATCCAATTTTGATATCTTTCTGCCCATTCCGCATAATCTTCTCTCATCCTGAATGCCACTGCCATGGGACCTCCGCATACAGGGCAAACAGGAATGGCAAAGTCTTTTACGCTGAATTTTTCATGGTCGATGCTGGCGAGTGCTTTTTCTATAAACGGCTTTGCGTGCCATGTCCTGTCGGTACAATGTTTGATGCACATGAGCCGCTCATAGTTCCCCTGTGCCTGGAAAACTCGTTCCGGTTCAAATCCGCTCTTGATAAACATGCCGTCCGCGTTTGATGTTATTACATAAAAATCCCGGTCTTTAACTATTTCATGAAGTTTCATGTACATGGGGCTGGGCGGAAATTCAAAAAAAACATGATTCAAGTGGGTGGCCCAGTATGCCCACCTTTCTCCCTCGGTCCAGTCTTCAAACCCTATGAACTCATACTGCATCCGGTAGCCCTTTTCCACCCATCTTGGGAAGAGTTTTGAAAAGGTATCACTGTCAGTATAGTCTATCCCTGCGGAGGCGGAAAGACCTGCGCCTCCCCCGATAAGGATACGTTCGCTGGTTTTTATGGAATCGGCAATAAGTTCAATTACCCTCTCTCCTGAATATTCGGGCATAAATCGAAAAATCCTCCTCTAGAAAAACATTGAATACAATATTTGAAAATGTGTGGGAATTGTCTTCAAGCCATTCATCCGCCGTCCGGATGGCGATTTCTGCTGCCAGTTTCCGGGGAAAATTGAATACCCCGGTTGAGATACACGGAAAGGCAATGGATTTTATTTCTTTCATACGGGCGGCAACAGAAAGACAGCTTATGTAACATGAAGCCAGTTGTTCCTGCTGAAATTCGGATGCTTCTTTCCTCATAATTACAGGCCCTACCGTGTGGATGACATATTTAGACGGCAGATTATATGCCCGGGTTATCTTTGCATCGCCGGTCTCTTCTTTTGTGCCCTGGATATCCATTATTGTTTTGCAGTCTTCCCGAAGAAGAGGGCCGGCTGCACTGTGGATAACATTATCTATGCAATTGTGGAGCGGCTGGAAACACCCCAGCATCTTATCATTTGCAGCATTTATAATGGCATCGATCTTAAGGGAGGTTATGTCCCCCTTCCACAAAAAAAGCCTGTCAGGGTGTTTGAGGCGATTTTCAGTGAATACCTCGGAAACGGGGGCGATTTTATTGCAGTCCGATATCTCCTTTTTATTTAATTCATCCGCAAGCAGTTTGTTTATATTTTCGATAAATCCTTTTTTCATCTGGCCGGGAGGCCTTATGTTCAATAACGCCCTCAGTAGTTGCCTTTTATTTTCTAAATCAGCAGGCAGGATATCAATCGCAGACAGTCTTTCATGAACGATCAAGGTATTGAGAAGAAAATCAAGGATCTCATTCAGTTCTGTTTCAGAAGAGATGGTTCCATTTCCATGCCCATAATGTTCATCAAGCCTGATCCGGTTTCTGTATTGATCGAGATCAATACCTGGCAGTGAATGATCGGTTTTCATTTTACCTGTCTGTCAACGCAAGTTTAAGACCGAATAATGCAAAGATCGCAGCAAAAGATCGTTGCAGCAACGTAATAATTCTAGGAGACTCTGCTACACGACTGCGTACCATGTTGGCAGAAAGGCCGTATAAAATAAATATTAAAAGGGTCATGGTCATGAACACTGAACTTAAAATAACAAGTTGCAGAGTTGGAGACACAGCCTGCGATGAAATAAAAAGCGGCAGAAAAGCCAGAAAGAATATAGTAAGCTTGGGGTTAAGTATATTAATCAAAATACCCCTTATAGCAATCTGAAACAGACCCTTTGACTGAGAATAAGCGTTAAAATTTAACGAGCCTGTTTCACACCACATTGACCATGCAAGATAGAGCAGATACAAAACGCCTGCGTACTTGATGAATTGAAAGGCAAGTGCACTC
Organism: uncultured delta proteobacterium; assembly: GCA_963815145.1. Taxonomy (GTDB): domain Bacteria; phylum Desulfobacterota; class DSM-4660; order Desulfatiglandales; family HGW-15; genus JAAZBV01. Next base: position 418,227 of record CAWFFS010000015.1, on the reverse strand, counting down.
ATATGGAGTATTGCGGAGAGCCCGAGGATACTGGCCGTCAGATGAGGGATTATTCCGGCTGTACACCCGACGGCTGCAGCGATACTTGCCCTTCGGCCCAGAAAAAATCCGTTTGAAAGGGTGTAGATCACTCCGGTACCTGGCACAAGCACAACAATTAGAGAAGTAAGTAAAAAATCAGCGTTAAACATATTGCTCCTTTTAAATAAGTTATTTCTTATGCAACGACGTTCCGGCGCTGCCTCTTTTCCCGAAAACATGTCCGAACCTTGCCCTGCTATAGTTTTGATTTTTGAGGATTGTAACCGTTGTCGTTTTGATAACGTAATTACATAATCCTCAAAAATTCAAAACCGCACACTCACTACGAACTTATATGCGGATATGTTTTCGGGAAAAGGGCATCACCTCCACAGGAGCCCCAAAACCACTTTGGAGAATTAGAATGTTTAGATTTCACCCCTTTTGTTCTCCGGATCAACGCCAATGAATAATGCATATTGGTTTTCCATTGACAGCCTTTGTTTTAGAAAGCTAATGTAATGCATTTTTTAACAATTGCAAAGGATAAGATAATAAAATGACTGACTACCACGAGATTACCATTCTGCCTGAAGGAAAGAAAATAAAGGCTGAAGCCGGCAAGACTCTTATGGAAAACCTTATAGACCATATCCCCTTAAGGGCGCCATGCGGGGGCAGGGGAGTTTGCGGAAAATGCCGTATAATAGTTGAAACAAAGGACATGCCTGATTTGACCGATGTTGAGAAGGATCAGCTGTCACCCGGGCTTATCGCTTCAGGTTTTCGTCTGGCATGCCAGGTCCCCGTTGACAGGCCAATGGCGGTACGTTTATCGGACGCGGGTCAGGATCGGGGACATGTTGAGGCAAAAAAGGTTTTTTCCGGTCCTTACGCTGTTAATCCATATATATCTCTCCCGGATGACAGACTGTCTCTTGGTCTTGCAGTGGATTTGGGCACAACAACCATTGCAGGTTATCTTTGTGACTTGAAGACAGGAAAAATACTTGCATCCTCCGCAACAATAAATCCCCAGAGGAGATATGGTGACGATGTAATAAGCCGGATCAACTATGCGGGTAAGGCTAAAATGAATGCTAAGAAGCTGCAGGGCCTTGCTCTGGATGCCATATCTTATCTTGCAGACACCTGCCTCACGGAGATAAAGGCGTCCCGTGATGACATCTACGGTGTTACGGTTGCCGGTAACACTACGATGGAACACATCCTTGCAGGCCTTGATGTAGGCGGTCTGGGAAGAACACCTTTTACACCTGCCACACTATCGGAAATAAACCTTAAGACTGAAGATCTGGGCCTGGATTTTACTCCGGGGACAGGTTTTAAAATACTTCCCATAATTGCAGCCTTTATAGGCGGGGATACTCTTGCCTGCGTGCTTGCGGATAAACCCTACAAGCGTGATGAAATGACGCTTATTGTTGACCTTGGGACCAATGGCGAACTGGTCCTTGGAAATAGGGACGGAATGTGGTCAACAAGCTGTGCAACCGGGCCCGCTCTTGAAGGTGCACAGTTATCATGCGGGATGAGGGCTACCCTTGGTGCAATCAGTGCATGCATCATTGATAAGGAGACATGCAATTTCAACTATACAACTATAGGTGATAACAACCAGGAGCCGCCACTGGGTTTTTGCGGTTCAGGGATACTTGATCTCGTGGCAACGATGATCCGGGCAGGTGCTGTAAAAAAAGGCGGCAATTTTAACAGGGATTTTCCGGGATATACAGCGGATGGAGATAATGGGGTTGCCAAAATGGTGCTCCTTCCGGAGGAAAAAAATTCTGCCCATGTAGAGATTTTTGTATCCCAGCACGATATAAGGCAGGTGCAGCTTGCCAAGGCGGCTGTTATTACAGGTATCCGGTACCTTATGGATAAAGTCGGGATCAATAAGATAGACCGCACAATCCTGACCGGGGCATTTGGCAATGCCTTTGACTGGAAGAGTGCCGTCACCATCGGCATGCTTCCTGATGTCGGGACACTGGGCAAGGTAATTTCAAGGGACAATCTCGCCGGAGAAGGCGCAGTGATGGCCCTTCTGGATAAGGATACCAGCAAGGAGGCCGAAGAAATAAAAAGCAAAACCCGATACATGAACCTCGCGGAACAGCCCGAGTTTATGGAGCGTTTTGTTGAGAATACCGGGTTCAGTGAGGCGGAGAATTGATCTGAAAGCTGAAAGTTGAATAAAGCATAGCGCAGAGCGCATGGAGCATAGGGTTAAAAAACAAAACATATTGGATACCCCAATCAAAATAGCCGGAGAATGACAGAAAGGGATGTATTTGCTTTCAGCTTTCAGCTCCATGCGCTTTGCCCTATGCCCTCTGCTCTATGCCATTATCGACTCAGCGCTATCCTGCTCAGCTTATAAATAGCCTGCCCCAGTTTCGGATGAAACTTCTTATGCATTGACATTGCAAATATGGAAACAGGCGGTTTTCCGGGCTGACAGTAATAGTCTATAAAATCCTTAAGACCTGCATATAATTCTTCTTCCGATGCTTCAGGATCAATATCCGGAGGGGCAATTCCCAGAAGCAGCTTGTCGCCATAGGTTTCATAAAGCATTTTATGATCGTTCATGGTTTGGGGGTTCCATGACTGAACACCTGCCTCGATATAGATAGGAGCAAGCATCTCATTTTTTCCGCAGGAGTGCATATCTACAAATGCCCCTCTGCTGCGTATATGCGAAAGGACCTTCTTTAAAGAAGGCAGTATCATCTTTCTTACTGTGGCAGGAGAGAAGAACGGGGCGCGCTGGGAGCCCCAGTCGTCATGAAAGGAGATTATCCTGGGATTGCTGTACTCTATGTATTTATCTACCAGTTTACAGTAGAAGTCCGCCTGTACATCAAAGAATTCCAGTATTGCATCTTCCTGGTCCTCATCTATAAGCGCCATGGCCGCGCCGTCGAAATCCATGAATGATATCAGCCTCTCAAAAATACCATTAAGAATGGTTACAAAAGAAACACGGTCATCATCAGGTTTAATACTCTCTTTTAACGATTGCCAGTCATAACTGTCCAGGTCGGGGAAGGAGATTTTTTCCTTCCAGGTATTCATGTCTGTGATATAGGGGGCTCCGGGTTTTCGAGTGGCACCCGTCGCCACCGGTACAAAGACCCATTCAAGCCCGAAAAAGTCCTTTCCGCCCTTCATTCGGGCTTCGTTATCCGGGAGAAAGGTTCCCATGATCATATTTATGTCATTCATGCCTGGAAGCCATAAAGGTCTTTCGCCCCTAATTATCAGTTCGTAATTTTCAGCAGGTGTTATGGGAGTATTATATCTCGGGAGGGCCGGCATTCCCGGAAAGGGTGCAGGATATTCTCCTGTTATTTTTAATTCATCTTCGGAAAAGGGAATCTTACTCATGCACAATCTCCTCTATCTGACAAAGATTAGCTCCGGAAAATAAGAAAGGGAGAAGTGGGGATTTTTAAATATTCTGTCCCGCTTTTAATAAGCAGGACAGAATATTTGAGAATATTTAAAGATTAAGCAATAATGCCTTTTGCCAGATCGGCTGCGGATGCTGCATCTTCTGCATAGCCGTCAGCACCGATTTCGCTGGCATATTCCTGTGTTATAGGTGCGCCGCCAACTATTATTTTTACTTTGTCCTTAAGACCTGCATCGATGAGACCTTTTACAGAGTCGGAAAGGGCTGGCATGGTGGTTGTAAGAAGGCAGGACAATGCCGCAACTTTACAGTCTGCATTTGAGTTAATGGCTTCTATGAATTTGTCTGTGGATACGTCAACGCCCAGATCCACTACCTTGAAGCCGGCTGATTCGATCATCAGGGCAACGAGGTTTTTGCCTATGTCATGAAGGTCACCTGTAACTGTTCCGATTACGCAGGTTCCCAGAGAGGTAGAAGCCTCACCAACGAGCAAAGGCTGAAGAACCTCAACGCCTTTTTTCATTGTATGGGCAGCCATGAGCATTTCAGGTACAAATATTTCAGATTTTTTGAATTTTTCACCCACAACACCCATTGCTTCAATCATGGTATCAAGGATTGCGATTGCGCCGTTGCCTTCGTCAAGTGCGCCCTGAACGGCTTCAGCTATCAGTTTCTGTTTTCCTTTTTCAGTCAGTTCTTTTACTTCTGCTAATTTAGACATTTAATGCCTCCCTTTTCTTTATATTATTTTTTTGTGCCGAATAATTCTTCTCTGTATGCACTGATATATTCCAGACAGAAATCATCCTTCTCAAGTAATATCTCAGTCGCATAAAGCAGACCCAATGCATCTTTGTTTGTGGGGTCCATAATTGCGCTGTCCATGCCGGCGCTCATTGCCATTACAAGAAATGCCTGGTTGATATATTTTCTTGCAGGCAGGCCGAAGGAAATATTACTCAGTCCGCTGGTAACATGTATTGTTGGATACATCTCTTTAATTTTTCTTGTTACTTCGTTAAAGGCGGTTAATGCTGTGGTATCGGTTGAGCAGGTAACAACAAGCGGATCAATATAGAGCCTTGAAGGGTCAATTTTGTGTTCTTCCGCTTTTTTCATTATCCTTTCAAATACGTCGATCCTCTTTTTCTTATCCGGAATACCTGTGTCATCACACAGAAGTGCAACACATGACCATTTGGTATCCGCTATGACAGGAAAGACTGTATCTATCTTGTTTCCCTCCATTGAAACCGAGTTTACGAGGCCGGGCTTATTGCAGAACTTAAGGGCTTCTGCGCACACTTTCGCGCTCGGGCTGTCAACACAGATAGGGACATCTGTTGCTTCCTGTATAAGATCGATCATCCATTTTAGCGTTTCAACTTCTTTAGCTTCTTCAACAGAAGCACAGCAATCTATAAAAGAAGCACCTGCTGCTGCCTGAATTTTGGCAAGGTGCTTAATTTTTTCTGCATCTTTTTCTTCAATGGCCTTTTTTACAGAAGGTATTGAGCCATTGACTTTTTCTCCAATCATTATCATAAAACGATTCTCCTTAACTAATTGAATTTACAAAAAGTAAACAAGCTTTTTTTATACTATCCGCAACTGCTTGTCAACACTGCCAAGTATCGGGGTTTAAATCAGGGAGCTTTATTGTTTCTTCTCCCGGAATTGTCTTCAACTAAAAAAAATTAGAAACCTATCTATTGCATAAGACCAATAATGTCAATATATTAGATCGGTAAAGAATCTTAAAAAAGACTGAAGCAGTCAGTGAAATCTGCAGGCTAAAATCAATGGTAAATCGAAAGATCCTATATTTTGTATACATGGTGACATGTCCGATACTACTTATGGGAATCCTCATCCAAAAAACTTTTTTAATCCATTGAAAAATTTCATAGTTTATTACCTGAATTTTGCACCGGATGTCGTAGTGAGGCGCCGAAAGACTTGTGTTTAAAGAAAAGTTGGAATAATTTTAATCCGCAAGCATATTACCTATATGGTGAGGATTAAAATTACGAAACGACCTTTAAACACAAGGCGCTTCAAGCCGTAATAGATATTTGGTGCAAAATTCAGGTATTATTCCGCCGCGCTGCTATTGCCTCTTGACGATGAAGATAAATTTACCTATAGTTTCTTACTTAAAAAAGATCTGTTTTCATATAAATCAAATTTGGAAGGAATAGATATGGCAGAAAATCGAAAAGAAGGAATAGACCCCTTATGGCTCCTCATAGAAAAGGAGATCGTAGAATATAATGATGATGACTTTTCCGAAATGAAAGGCCTCGGCACTGCTAGCGAAATTGCCGCCACACTTGATGAAACAGGATATAATGTCTCAAAAAGCGGCGGAAACTGGCTGCAGCTCAAGGCTGCAATAAAAGCGCGCAATAAAGTGGGTCGACCTTTTATGCAGGACCTTGATAATGCGATTTCCGAACTTACCCTGGAAAACATCACGGATACACATTTTGATGCCATGAAGATTGTATCCGGCCTGGGCAAGGACTGGCCGTCTGTTCTGGCATCTGAGAACAGGCCTGATTTTGAGAAAATGGTTGTTGATAAAAAAACAAATCTGATCGTCGCAAAGGCCAAGGAACTCGGAGGAGAGAAAGGCATCCGCTATCTGATAGCAAAAGAATTTACATCCGCTGAAATAATCGAGCTCCTGGAAATTTCAGAGGACGAATACAAGAGTGTGAAAGCAAAGGTAGATGCTGAGATAGCCGAGAAGGCCAGGGTAAAGGATCTTATTGGAAAAGTCTCCGATAAATCCGATGATGAAAAAATAAAATATCTTCTTAATAACAATGTAGCTGATGAACTTATCACTGAAATAGGTGGTTTTGACCAGGCTGCCATTGACAATGTTAAAAAGGCAATGGAAGAGGAACTCGCAGAAAAGAAGCGCCTTGAAGAAGAAGCAGCAGCCAAAAAAGCGGCTGAGGCAGCGGGTCCTTCACTGGATCAGATCGAGCCTGACCAGCTGCTTGAATACATAGAAGGCATCCGTGAGATTCTCTACTTTTCCGACCAGGAAAAGGATATCCGCATAATGTGCGAACAGAGTAACATCCCGAAGGCCCTGGTAGATATTGCAGTTTCCGATCCCGATAAACTTGATGAACTGGAAACACAGGCCGGGGGCTAATAATCTTTATCTTTAGATAATACAAAGGCCGGTATGCTTTTAAGATATACCGGCCTTTTTTATTTTCTTAAAGACATAAGTAGATAGACCCAAGCAGGCGTTGATCCGGCAAAGGCATCATTTTTCAGGACGGGATCGAACAATCTCAGTACATGTGTTTTATTTTTAAGGATCAGATAAATATCAGAGGTGCACATTATTTTTGTACAGTTGATCCTCAAAAATTAAAACACTGCAAGCCTGGTTGCCAGTTATCAAACGATCCCATCCTGAAAAACAATGTCCTTTGCCTGCTGCGTGGAACAAAATGGATGAAATCTAAATGTAGTAATTTTCCAAAGTTGCTTTCTGCCTACAGTTTCGGGAAAAGAACATCGCCGGAACCTCGTCGCGTAAAAAATAACTTACTTAAACCTATTGATTCTTATACTGTATCAACTCAAAGCAATTACCTGAATTATCCCGAATAAAGGTAAAGACAATACCCGGTGTTTCCACCGGCTCCATGGCGATCTCAGCACCCTTTGCTCTCAGCTCCTTTACCGCAGACTTGGCATCGGCTACCTTGAAGGCAAAATGCGCAATACCATGAACCCCCAGGTCTTTTGTCGGGTCACGACGATAGTCGGGCAGAGGTTTTGCGCCCTCAACCTGAAATAATTCTATGTAGCAGTTTCCACGCTGTATGTGCACAACCTTCATCCCTTTCTGGTTCATTCGTGCTATGACCTTGAAACCAAGCATTTTGTTGTACCATGCCGCTGATTCCTCTGCATTGGCCACACTGATGCCAATATGGTGGAGCGAAATTTCAAAACCCGCAGGATTATCCTGTGCTTTGACCTGACTCATATTTAATACCAGTGTTAAAATGAAGATTGAGGCGAAAAAGACTGTTCTGTAAATTTGTCTGATCATTGATCTTTTTCCTCAAATATTAAAGTGCTGTTATGGTTCTGTGTGTCAAAGTCAGTACCTGCCCCCTGATATCACTCAGGGGGCAAGTATTTAGCACAGCGTATTGATCAGGAACTTTGCATGTTCCGCTTCAGGTGCATAGGGGGCCAGTTTCAAAAATACCTTGAACATTTCCACTGCCTTTGTCGGAAGGCCTGAACGAAGATAGGAAATGCCGGCAAAATAATAGGTATAGGGATTCTGAGACTTCTGATTAAGCGCCGTCTCAAGTTCTTTCTGCGCCCTGGAGTTGTCATTCTTTTCCAGATAATAGGCACCATAATATGTATGGATATCTACGGGGTCCGCTTTCACTCTTTCTGCCACATGGATGCTTTTCAGTGCGTCAGGATATTGTTTAAGTCCGAGATAGCTGCGGACAAGTCCGATCTCGACCTGACCCCTGGTCGGCACATCGGTGTCTTTTGTTACCGCTTTGTTATTGATATTGTCCTCCAGATTTTGAAAGATGCCCAGTGCCTCCTTGAACTTTTCCTGCATAAGAAGCGACATCCCCAGATAATAACCGGCCTGGATATCATCAGCGTTACCTTTTAAAACTTCTCTAAAGAGGGCCTCCGCCTTATGAAATTCTCCGATGTTGTAGGAATGTATTCCATCCTCTGTCGCCGCCATAGCGAACAGGGATATTCCGCTTATAAAAGCGAACAAAACAGATACCACAATAAACCTTTTAATATGCTTTGATTTATTCATAATTCCCTCCTTTTATTGTTATAGTTGTATGGACGTTTTTTAATCTGAAAAATTATTTTGCTGATAAAACCCCTGGAAAAAATATTAACATTATATTCCAATACGCTAATATGATAAATAAGTATTAAAATATATCTCTTCTCGATGGAGTCAAGGCAGCATATTCATGCGGTATTGCCTGTGGCGCTGAAAAAGAATAATATATATTACAACCGGTCACAGTATTACCTGGAGAAATTATGAAATTTATAAAGATATTGAACTGAAATCCGGGAGATTTTGGAGAAATGGCTAAATCAAAAATTACAGTACGGAGATGGAAGCCCGAAGATATTCCGGGAATTATTGAATGCAGCAGAAAGGCCTATTCGGATTACACTGAAGAATATATTTTTACTCCAAGACATTATACGATGCAGCTTTCCGCATTCCCTGCCGGTCAGTTTGTGGCCATGGTAGACGGCCGGATTGCGGGCTACGCAACATCAGTAATTGTTAATATAGAGGATGACTTCTGGTACAATGTTGACGAGATTACCGGAGCAGGGACTTTCAGCACCCATAATCCGGACGGGGATACCCTCTATGGTGCGGATATAGCAGTTGATCCCGAATTCAGGCAGAGAGGGATTGCTATGATGCTCTATAAAAAGAGAAAGAGTATCCTGCAGCGGTTTAATCTCAGGAGGATGATCGCCTATGGCCGCATCCCCGGTTATAAGGATTACGCCGGTAAAATGTCCGCAGAACAGTATGTCAGAAAGGTAATCGCAGGAGATTTAAGAGATCCGGCGCTTAATGCCCATTTAAAGGCCGGGTTTCAGGTAAAAAAGGTTCAACTGGACATTACAGAGGATGCATTCGAGCCTTAACTATTCTACATATCTCGAGATGTTGAATCCTGATTATAACATCGCCAAAAAGCGTATCACAACAGCCTATGTGCCCAAACGTGCAGTCAGGCGTTTAAGGATTTGCGGTGCCCAGTATTTAATGCGGCCTATCAGGGACTGGCAGGAGATGGAAGACAGTGTAGAATTTTTTGTGAATACTGCCGATTCATATCACTGTCACTTCCTGATCTTTCCTGAGAATTTTACACACCAGATGATAAGCTGCCTTGACGGGAGTGATATGAAAGAAATGATCCGGATACTGGCAGGAATGACCGACAGGTATGTGGATATGTTCATCCGATTTGCCAGAAAATATAATATATATATTATAGGTGGTTCCCATCCTACCATGAGAGACGGGCTTCTATATAATACTGCATACCTGTTCACACCGACCGGTCAGGTTTATACACAGGACAAACTGCATATTACTCCTGTTGAGCGTGAGGAGTGTGATATCGAACCCGGCACCGGATTAAAGATATTTCAGACGCCCTTTGCAAGGATAGCGATACAGGTATGTTATGATATTGAATTTCCTGAACTCTCCCGACTGCTTACACTGGCAGGCGTTGAAGTTATATTTGTTCCCTTTTATACTGAAGAAAAAAAGGCGTACTACCGGGTACGCCATTGTGCCCATGCAAGGGCAGTTGAAAATTTTGTATATATCGCAATTACCGGGAACGTGGGAAACATGAGAACAAAGATTGGCTCTTTTATGAATTACAGCCAGTCAGCCATAATAGCTCCCAGCGATTTCTCCTTCCCCGAGCAGGGAATTGAGGGCATGGCAGATCCGAATGTTGAGGCGGTAGTGGTTTCAGAACTTGCCCTTTTTGCTCTGGCACAGCAGAGGCATGTGGCGACGGTACGTCCTCTGCATGACAGAAGACTGGACCTGTACGATTTAAAATCCAAAAGCAAAATTGAGATTATCAGGACGGAGTAACATCCTTCTTTTCAGTCGGAGTCAACAAGTAACAGGGCTGCCCCGTATGCGCCTACAAGTTGAGGGTCATCCGGGACCACAACATTTCTTCCAAGTTTTTTTGAAAGCAGTTCCGTTACACAAGGGTTTTTTGCAACTCCCCCTGTGAATACGATATCCCCGTCCGGCGATATGCGGTTTACCATCCCCGAGACCCTGTTAACAACACTTGCATGAAGACCTCTTGCTATATCCCTGCGGTCTTGTCCCTTTGCTATGAGCGAAGTCACTTCCGATTCTGCAAATACCGTGCACATGCTGGAAATATTAATGTCCTGTACGGAAAGGAGGGCTTCGCTGCCGAACTCTTCAATAGTGTAACCCAGCGTCTTTGCCATGATCTCGAGAAATTTTCCTGTGCCTGCTGCGCACCGGTCGTTCATTTCAAACTTTTTTACCCTGCCGTTTTCAAACAGGGAGATTGCCTTGCTGTCCTGGCCGCCTATATCTATAACAGCACGGATTTCGGGGAAAAAGGCCCTTGCGCCTGTTGCATGGGCCTTTATTTCAGTAACTGTAGGAGCATCGAATGTTATTTCAAAGAGGTTGCGGCCGTATCCTGTTGCCATAATGCGGTCATACTGAACCTGTTTTAAAAGCTCTTTTGCCGTCACAGCAGGATCAAAACCAGTGTCAGTCTGAAGCTTTTGCACTATCTTTCCTGCCTCATTAATAACAACCAGTTCTATTGTGCGTGAACCTATGTCTATACCTGCAAAATTCATTTTTTCCTTTAGCTGATAGCTGAATGCCGACCGCTATTTCAACTGCTCTATAAATGCTTCTATCCTTGTCTTCAACTGGCCTGCATCCTCCATGCTGTAGTCCGTTTCGATCCTGAGTGTGGGGATCTCGCTTTCCTCAAGTGCCTTTTCTACGGGAATGGATTCCATGATATAGGGCTGGCAGAACTGGAGTCCATAATGGATAACCCCGTCTGCATTGTATTCCTTATACATCTCTTTAACATGGTCGCAACGATCCTGGTTGGGTGTGAAGATCGCGCAGTCTACCTTGAAATATCTGTCCGTAATGGCATCCATCATTTCTTCCACTGTTTCGCCTGAGTCGTCTGTAAGGTTTCTTGTTCCTCTTTCTCCTACGCATGACTCCTCTCCGACAATAACCGCGCCGGATGTTTCAATGAGATAAGGAAGTTTCCAGTTGGGTACTGCCTGCGGGCATCCGGAAATAAGTATCCTGGGTGTCTTTGCCGGAAAAACACCCTTTTTTTCCACTACACGTTTTTCAAGCTCGTCACATATCTTGTTCACTGAATCAGTGAACCTCCCGGGATTGTCATAAAAAAACACCTGGTTTGCCAGCAGAGCATCCAGCCCGGAAATGGGTGAAGGATCATATTTTCTGAGTGATGAAAGTCTGTGAATTGCAGCCCTTTTTGCATTTACAGTTTTTATTGCCTGTTTCAGGGATTCTGCAGTTATCTTCCTTCCTGTAAGATTCTCCACACTCTCTTTGAATCGGATATATTCCTGTTTAAGAAGCTCTTTTCCCTGTTCAGACTTTACCTGAGGAAGATCCATTACATAGAGATTGTCAACCAGGCAATCCAGTGTTTCGTATGCCTTCTTTTTTCCGTCGCATGTGTTTTCCCCGACGACCATATCTGCGCTTTCGAGATAAGGACATACCTTTCCGAGTTTGAACCCGAAGGCAGACTTAATAAGTGCACATGTGTTGCGGGGGAGATATTTTTCTACTTCCTCCATGGCAAAATCAGCCCCTGAGCAAAGTCCGATAAGCGTGGCGTTCGCCGCGAGAACAATCTCTTCCGGAACAAACACGCAATAGGAACCGACAATTTTTCGTCCTTCCTTTTTTTCGTCCAGCAGTTCCTTTATCCTGAGACCGTGCACTTCACTCATTACAAAGTCAAAGTAACCCATTCCTTCGGGGCGATCTTTTTGTGAAAGGTAAATGTCGTTATATGCCTGTCCCAGTACACCCAGTAATGCGTCATGCGCATCAAGGTCAAGCCCCAAATCTTTCCACATGGATCTGTAGTCTTCGCTCATGGTTTATGCTCCTTGATTGTATTGTTTATAATAAATTAGATTTGTCGCATGATAGGCGCAGACCGGTCAAACTGGAAAAAACGATACAAGTTAAAAAACATATAGGGAAAATCTATCATTATTCAAAGAAATAGGAATAGAGCCTGAGAGGGTTAATATTTACGATAACTCCGCTTCCATGGGGCCTCAGTTTGCCTAAACATGCAAAAACTTTACTGAAATAATCAGAAGTCTGGGGTCTGTATACAGATGGAAAGAAAAAATTGCCGCGTAAAAAAATCTACGTTGGATTTTTTATTAATGCAGTTAATAGAGGGAATGATCCGAATGAATTCTTAAATCACCTAAATTATACCTGATGGGCCCTTCCGCATGCAGACAGTCGTGGTCACTTCGGACAATGCAGTGCTTTTTCGATTAAAATAGGTGGTTCACCCCATATTTTCCTGCCCTGAACTATTATATGATTATACCACTTCCGGAAAAACAGATACCTATCGCCTAACAGAAGCATATTGCAAAACATTTTCAAAAAGGAGAAAAAGATCATGGCAACCTTCAATATAAATGGTCAGGCATTCAAAGCCGAAGTGGACCCTGAGATGCCTCTTCTATGGGTTCTGCGCGACGTACTGGGTCTAACCGGTACCAAATTCGGCTGCGGGATGGGTCAATGCTGGGGCTGCACGGTTCTGCTGGACGGCAGGGCCCGGGCTTCCTGTACCATCAAGGCCCGGACAGCGGAAGATACGCAGATAACGACTATAGAAGGCATCCCCCGGGATCACCCGGTAAAGCGTGCCTGGGTTGAGGCGCAAGTGCCCCAATGCGGTTACTGCCAGCCCGGTCAAATCCTGCATGCCATATCTCTTCTTACGGAGAAGCCTGATCCCAGCGATGAAGATATAGCCAGGTCCATGCAAAGGAATCTTTGCCGATGCGGTACCTACTCCCGCATCAAAGCAGCGGTCAAACTGGCTGCCAGCAAAATGCGGTCAGGCTATACTGCAGGGCATGTGCCGGTACAAAATATTCCGGAAACCTCCATTGCCACAGGAAAAGATGGTTATGCCTTGAATCCTTTTGTCCGGGTCGATGAGGAGGGCACGGTGACAGTCATTTCCAAGCACTTTGAAGCCGGACAGGGAATTTTCACAGGGCTTGCGACCATCCTGGCCGAAGAACTTGATGCCGATTGGAGCCGTGTGCGGGTTGAATCCGCGCCTGCTGATGAAAGAGTTTACAACAATCTTTTATTCGGACCGGTCCAGGCAACCGGGGGCAGCACCGGCATTGCCAATTCTTACGAGCAGTATCGCAGGGCAGGCGCTATGGCACGGGCGCAGCTCGTCATGGCTGCTGCCGCGATCTGGAGAACACCTGCCGGGGAGATCAGCGTTGAACAGGGCATGGTGAAGCATGCGCACAGCGGTCGACAGGCAACCTTTGGCGAACTTGCACAGAAGGCGGTTGATATTGCTCCTCCGGACGAAATAGATCTCAAAAATCCGCGGGAGTTCAAACTTATCGGCAAACAGGACAGGCGCATCGATATCGAACCTAAAGTAGGCGGATCGGCCAGGTATGCGATGGATATGCGCCTGCCCGGAATGCTGACTGCCGTGGTCGCCCGGCCACCGCGTTTTGGCGGTAAGGTGAAATCTTTTGACGCAACGCAGGCCCTGGCAATATCCGGAGTTACAGATGTAGTGGAAATTCCCGAAGGTGTGGCAGTGGTGGCAGCCGATTCCTGGTCCGCCATTCGCGATCGTAATGCCTTAAAAATAGAATGGGACGACGATCAGGCGGAGATGCGCGGCAGTGCGGAACTGCTGGCTGAATATCATACTCTACTTGGCAATCCGGGACAAATCGCCCACAGGCAGGGGGATGTCGAGAAGGCCCTGACAGGGGCAACGCAGGTCCTGGAAGCGACTTTTGAATTTCCTTACCTGGCGCACGCGCCTATGGAGCCTCTTAACTGTGTGGTGCAGTTGTCGCAAAATGGTTGTGAAATCTGGGCCGGCGACCAGTTTCAGACCGTGGATCAGGAAAATGCCGCAAAAGCCGCGGGTCTGGATATCCGCCAGGTCGAAATCCACACAATTTTTGCGGGAGGAAGCTTCGGCCGGCGTGCCAATGATAACTCCGATTACATTGTCGAGGGTGTCCACGTCGCTAAAGCCCTGACCGGACGGGCTCCCATCCATCTTGTCTGGACCCGTGAAGATGATATCCGCGGATGGCGCTACCGACCGCTGTTCGTCCATCGTGTGCGGGCCGGACTCGATAAACAGGGGAATCCGCTTGCCTGGCACCATAGGCTGGCGGGTCAATCAATACTGGCCAACACACCCTTTGAAGGTGCCATGATCATAGATGGTATTGACGGCGCGTCGGTCGAGGGCCTGACTGATATGCCCTATGCTATCCCTCATCACACAGTTGAACTGCACACCCCCCAGGTAAAAGTGCCTGTGCTCTGGTGGCGATCGGTCGGCCACACTCATACGGCTTTTGCCGTCGAGGTATTTTTGGATGAACTGGCTAAAGCCGCCGGCCGCGACCCGGTCGAGCTGCGTCGGGTCCTGCTTTCTGGTCATCCACGGCATCTGGGGGTTCTGGAGCTTGCAGTGGAAAAAGCCGGCTGGGGATCGCCGCTTCCGCCGGGGATAAGCCGGGGTGTAGCAGTGCATGAATCTTTCAATACATTCGTTGCCCAGGTTGCGGAAGTGTCCATTGACAACGACGGAACTTTTCAGGTGCAGCGGGTGGTCTGTGCAGTGGACTGCGGAACGGCAGTCAACCCGGGGATAATCAAGGCACAAATGGAGGGCAGCATTGCCTTCGGCCTGTCGGCGGCACTCGAAGAGACAGTTACCCTTGATTCAGGACAGGTGCAGCAGTCAAATTTTGACACGTACAAACTGTTGCGCTTTGATCGGATGCCGGAAGTAGAGGTGTACATCGTTCCGTCAGATGAAAATCCGACCGGAGTGGGTGAACCCGGAGTCCCCCCGGTTGCTGCCGCTGTTGCAAATGCAGTCTTTGCAGCCACTGGCAGGCGTTTTCGTCGTATGCCCTTGCCCTTGCCGGAGGTTTCAAGACATAAGTAAAAAAGGCCTCTCACATCTGTATCCTACGTGATTCCCGGATATGCTCCTGGCAGACAGGCCGGCGTCATGGACAGAGCAGGAACATCATACTGTAGAAGGTCCGGCAGCGCGTAGCCTGGCGTCGTGCTACCGGACCGATTTGGTCTAAGGATTGTATTTGATCGCGCCGGTCTTCTGATCGCGTGAGAACTGAGTCAGGTAGTCCCACGCCATCCTGGCGTACTGTGGATACAAAGCATGAATCAGATCTTCCGTATAGTTGAGGGCCACCATGGGAACACCCTGCCTGTTATTCAAATACCATATGAAGTTCCTGTGTTCATCATTCAACACCGTCTCGGACCAGGCGTCAGCCTGAAACCCGCACTTCGGGTGAGCTCTGAAGTCATAGCTGATCCTGGTTCATGTTATTGAAAACCTAAAAATTTATTCAGCAGAACCTGAGAATTATCTGAAAGACTTCCGTCTTCCGGATTTATATTGGGCGACAGGTCATAGGCGCTGGTCAGGTACATGAACGGCAGATCCGTCTCTCTGAACTGCGCCTCCATTTTGTCAGTAAAAGTGAACATCGCGCCGGCCATGTCTACAACGGCCGCCAGCATCCGGGGATGGCTGGTCGCAATTGTGAGGGTAGCCCCTCCGCCCATCGAATAGCCGGACGCATATACGCGTGAAGCGTCAATCGCAGGATAGGTCTTCATCATATATTCAGCCAGCGCAGCTATCGATTCTCCAAGAACAGATTGATCAGAATAGAGGCCCTGGTGTTCCGGGGCCACTATGATAAACCTCTTCTGGCGTGCCATCTCCAGCCAGCCGACCTCCTCAACAAAGGCCTGCGGATCATCGCCCCCGCCATGGAGGGCGATTACCAGCGGAACGGTGCCGGGCGCGACCCTGTTTTGGAGAACTTCGCCGGGTACATACTCGTACCAGGTCTGCAGGTACTCACCGGCTTTGGTCTTGATGCCGGAGAACCTGTCTTCCTGGTGCGAAAACACGGAAATGCCGCCCGGCGCCACACCATTCGTGACTACGTTCCGCGCGGCCAGAGAATAGGGCGCCTGATCGAAGTTATATCCCTGGTAGGGCGTGCCGGCGCTGTGCAAACCCTGTTTAACAACAGGGATTCGCATCGCTCTGGAGAACATCTCATCATAAACCCTCCTGATGATCGCGGCCGTGTCTGGACTTGCTTCTCTGTTGGACAATCACCTGCTGAAGCGGCAGGGCCTGATTGAAGTAGGTTGTGGTCCTGGCGTCACCCTTTACAGCGTCGGCTTTGTTAGCGGCCCTGTACTTTGCCTCGACAGCCTCAGTGGCGTTCACGAGATAGGCGGGCAGAACGCCGGCTACCTGGCGGATCTCGTCCATCCTGCTGTTGATCAGCAGAACGCCGGCAATGCGGCTGGCGTAGTCGAGAGTGCTGGCAATGTAGTTGTTGAAGAACGTAGCGCCGCCGTCGATGCCGATGACATAAATGAAGCCGAAGCCGCCGAAGTAGTCGCCGTCGGAGTAGGTCGTAATGACGTTTTGGATCTTTCAGAGGCCCCAAGCGAAAGCATCGCCGTCTGGAGGGCGTAATAGTGCTTCTGGTCGCTGGCGGCGAAACCGGCTTTGGGATCGGACGGCGTGATGAGCACCACACTGCCGATTGCTGTATCGATGATGTTGATCAGGCCGAGATCCTTCAGGTAGGCAAGCGCGGCATCCTTGTCCTGGAAGGACTTCTCGGCAAAGACCAGGATGTTCGTGTTGGAGCGATTGGCGCGCCCGCCCCACAGGTTCGCCGACCGGTACACATACGTAGTTCCTTTGGGATAGCCGTCGAGTACAGGATGCGACTTGAAGGTCCCCTTGCCGGATCCCTGTGAGGCGGCGGCCGCGGGGCTGCTCGCGCGAGTCTCTTCCAGCGTCTCGAAAGTGGCCTTGTTCCCCTGTCTGTTGGTGTAGTTCAGCGCGAAGACGCCGGAGGTGAACGACAGGCTCACCATCAGCGCGAGCGCAAGAGTCAAGGGCGATTGGTTCTTCAGCATAGGTCAATCTCCTTTTCTTGCCGGCGTGTTTGCCGGCGGCGATTCCGCCAGGATTTTCGATATGGCCTTTTGGGCGCAGCTGCAATACCTGACTCTTTCAATAATTGAAAAAAGTCCAGGCACACAGCAGATACTGCATTATCGGGCAAAAATAGATAGGCCTGCCTCGATAAAGTCGTCTCGTCGACAGGATGTTTTTTAAAAGAAATTGTATGTCAGGATTACGATAGGTTGTCAAGCTATGAAAGAGTCTTTTGTATTTTGAGGTCGGACCAGGCTATCTGTCCATTCGCTATCTCTTAATTTATCTATGCCACTGGCAGCTATTATTATTGACACACAATGCCGAACCCCATATATTTTGTTCTTCAAAAAAAGAATTCTTATAAAAGTTTGAATGCAGAAAATTTGGAAATGTGCAAAGATTAATTTATCACAGAATGCCTGATTCAAGAGTGACCTATTAACCTTAATAGTCCTCCTGTGCTGGGGACAAGGAGAAAACGAAATGATCAAACGATTTATTTTCATCGCGATCCTCGTATTGGCCGGTATCTCGGCGTCAGTGCCGACGTATTCCGCCGATGGCAAAGAGGCGGTTGAGGAACAAAACAAGAAGATTGCGATCGAGTTTTACAACGCCGCACTCAACGAGAAGAACTGGGAGAAGACCAAGAGCTTCATCGGCAACCGCTACGTTCAACACAACCTTGCTGCCATCGATGGACCGGAAGGGCTGAAGGCGCACATCGAGTTCCTGAAGCGCGATTTCCCTCAAAACCACGGCGAGATCAAGCATGTCCTGGCCGACGGTGATCTGGTAGCACTGCACGTCCATTGCCGGCGCAGCCCGGAAATGCGCGGCTACGCCGTGGTGGATATCTTCAGGATTGAGAACGGCAAGGTAGTCGAGCACTGGGATGTGGTTCAGACCATTCCCGATCCCAAGGATGCGAAGAATCAGAACACCATGTTCTGATCCCCGAAAATGAAAAGGCCGCCGATCTGTCGGCTTTTTCGGCAACCTTCAGCAGGAATACGGGATGTCGGTAAAAAGGCAAATCAAACATTTATTTTTACCATTTTATCTACATCCCCTACTTCCAAATACGCCAAAAGAAAAGGGTGTCCCATTTTTCAATTGCATCCTTAAGGATTTTGCCATTGAAATTAAACCTACTGGACAAAAACCAAATATCATAGAAATCCTTTTCACAGGCATCTTTGAAAACAGCAACTATCAAATCAATTATGAAAACGCTGTAATCGTATTACTGAACTTGCATAGGAATCGATGCTTCTTTTTGCATAACCTGATAACTGTAAGTCTTATTTATATCTTTTGATTAAATCGTTCATGGTATCTTCCTTTCTTCATTTAGTTGTTTATACCTTGTCGGGTAGAAGATACCGACTCCGCTACAGCCGGTATGGAAGATACCATGTTCAATTTAATCAAACAATGTTTTGGTAAGTTAAGCTGCCGCATAGCGGCTTTCTTGAACAATTGTTTTAACTGCGACGGCAAAAAGCCGCCGCGCGTTAAGCATTTGTTCTATGGATATAAGACTGAGAGAAAATAGAGAATATGACCTTTAACTATAAAGATATTGTTCCATGGGGAAGAAATTTTGATGAATATAAGAGAATGTTTGATCTTACCGATAGTGAGTTAAAGCGGAAAATATTGGGTTGCGGTGATGGCCCAGCCAGTTTTAACTATGAGTGCAATAGCAACGGAGGCAATGTAACATCGGTTGATCCCATCTATCATATGGTGCGAGAGGAGATACAAAAGCGAATAGATGAAACGTATTGTGATGTGTTAAGCCAAACAGCAGCAAATAGAGATAAATTCATTTGGGATACAATTAAATCGATTGATGACCTTGGTAGAATTAGAATGAAAGCAATGAACATTTTTTTAGATTCTTATGAAGACGGTAAATTAAATAAAAAATACCTACCAGGTGCGTTACCTATTCTACCATTCACCGATAATGAATTTGATATCTCCTTGAGTTCTCATTTTTTATTTTTGTATACAGACAATCTTACTTATGAGTTTCACTTTAAAGCAATAAAAGAAATGCTGCGGGTTTCAAATGAAGTAAGAATATTTCCGCTGCTAGATGTAAATGGGAAAAAATCACCTTTCGTTCAAAAAACAATATTGGATTTTCCGGAAAAAGAAATAGAGATCAAGAAAGTTAATTATGAGTTTCAAATTGGTGGCAATGAATTGCTTATAATTAAAAATCCATAGAACACGAGGCGCTTTACAAGGACCGGGCGATAAGCTCACAGTTGAGTGCCTTGGAGAACAATTGCGATACGATCACATTACTGAAAAGCCATACTGTTGTGTGCCGGCTGTTCTTCAAATGATACAGGTCAGGCGCGGTCTCCAAAGCATGTCTCAAGACGAAATCGGATGGGAGTTGGATTCTATCATTTGTACCGCATTGGACCATGACGATGACATAGTGCTTTGCTTGAATAGTCTGCATCTTTTTGGCGACGGCGACATAGAGCACGTTTTTCTAATTGAAGAGTATAATGGGGCTATTGGCCAAGTGACGGTTGTTGATCCGGCAATTGGTGGACCCATGCAAAGGGTCACCACGGTTGATAGAATATTTAAGACAATAAAAAATCATAATGTCAGTGTTCTTGGTGGACTTTGGATTATTTCTGCGAGCACTGGGCACACAACCAGGGCATACAGCGGATCGCAAAAAGCGGGCGCCCGCTGATGCCCGGCGTTAAAAGCTGAAATGAAACAATTACAAAGGTGTCATTTTTAGTATTTATCCAAAAAGGAAACATTTCCTAAATGGATAAATAGCAGTATCAAAATAAAAAGCCGGTCCGAATTAATCCCTATTTACCCAAAATGGCATAAAAGGGGACGGTGGTGTCGAAAGAACTTAATTGAATAGATTATTATAAGTTGTCATGGAACCACCGTCCCCTTTTATTTTGAGATAGATGGCGGAACAACTATCAAATACATATTTGCCGGGAATCTGAAAGTGGCACAAATTAAGGGGAGTACCAGAAGTTATTTTCTTAAGGATCATCTGGGAAGCTCAACTGTAATGACAAACACTTGGTGGAGAGAAGTAAAATACCCAATACATTTAACTCTTACGGCAAATGGAGGAACGATTAAAGATCAGGATGGATATATTTGTACCCTCAAAAAAATTATCTATGATCCAGATGAAGACGAAATCGTTTTTAGGCATTGTGGAATGAAGCATGAAGATATTGATTGCGATGATCTTTTTAGAATAATACAACTCGTAAAGTTTAAAGATGATAAATTATTAGGCGAAGTTAGGTCATATAAAATGCTTTTTAGATGGGTAGGTAAAAGCACCAGGGTCATAAAAGAAACGGAACGGGGGTAGTCTGATCTTCCCCCAGAAAAACGGAGTAACAGTTTAGTCCTTATAGATACTGGAAGCTAGCAGATATTAGGAAAAATTTCCATATAAAGCATCCATTGTGAACTCCTGTCGAATCTGCTCTATAGAACTTTTAAACCCATCACCACGTTCCTGAGCGAAAACAGAGGAATCAAAGTCAGTCCATCTTATCAACAATTGTTATGTACTCTTCATATGATGGTTAACTCACAGGCTCATCTGATTTTCCCTTTCTGTCAAGGGTTTCATGGTCATAGTCATCCAGTAACCGGAGCCCGGGGTTTGGTACGATACTTAAAGTAATTAGTGCACTCGGGCTGAAATTACACGCAGAAGCAACTCATATATCATCACCTGAATGGCATACAGGTACCTTAAAAACAAGAGCGCTGGAAATAAGGGAAAGGGTTAAAAAAACGGCTTCTTGTTCCTAGGTCCCTTGTTCCTGGTTTTGATTCTTCCTGCCAGAAGCTTCTAAATCCGGTCCGTGACAAAATGTCATGACCTCACTTCCTAAGAAATCGGAAGTCGGAAGCCAGGGAAAGCTAGAGGTCAGCCTAACCACTTGCCGAAAAGATGGCAAGATTGATCAAATAGGAAACTGAGAAAAGCAAAGAATCGGACACGGATTAACACGGATTTTCAGGATTTAAAAATTAAAAAAAATGAAAGATCAGTGTGCATCCGTGTAAATCCGTGTCCTGTAATATTAAATGAAGTTTCACATGAGATGTCTGAGCTCAGAGGTCTGTGTGGTTTTAAAGCAGGCTGTAGGCTGGCGGCTGTTAGGAAAAGCTGAGAGACCGGATGTCATCTGCCACCGCTAAAGCTTCAACCTTCGCTTAAGGCTGAGCCTTGACAAGTTGCCGGGCTGGAGAGGTCGAAGTTCGTTATCACATCTATTTGGCGGATTTGCTGATAATGGCATTTCCGCCAATAGAGAATAATTTGCACAATTTTTAACTAGGCCGGCCTTTCAGATAGTCAAGAGCCTGCGTACAATAGATATAAGGCTAGGCTCAGGAGCAGCTTGAGCAGGAACTGCATCCGGTTCCCGCGGGTAAACCGGAAGAGATTGAAAATCCGGAACCTCTTTCGGTTTCAACAAAATCAACACTTATTGGCTTTGCCTGCTCCAGGAGCGTTTTGTCAATCAGGTAGGTTACCCCGTTGTCTTTTATAATTTCATCATTTTCTGAAGGTTGATCGAGAGCCATTCCTATAGAAGGTCCCGAGCAACCACCTTCTGAAAGGAAAAACCTTATGTATGAAGGATCTTTCTGGGCCTTAATAAAATCTGTTATCTTTTCGTTTGCTTTTTCCGTTACTGTTAACATTGATGCCTCCTTAATTTATAAAAAAACAATGGGGAAGACTGATTTGTTCTTCCCTGTCTAAAAATTACATTATCATTATGCTACCACTTCCATCGTGAATCCAGGGTCATAGTTAATACCTCTTACCTCGATCTCTTTTTTGCACCTTCGACCAGTCCGGAAAATACAATACGCAAATCCTGTTCGCTTATATCCAGTTGTGTTTCATCCATGCATAGCTCAGGAATATCATCACAGGGTGTGTCTTCCTCCTCCTGGCTTTCATATGGAACAGAAACAAGCGTTCCATTTCCGGAAGCAATATGTTTTGATTTATTATTGGTTTCCAGCCACCGCTGACATTCGTCATGGGTGCCTAAAAAGGGGATCAGAATCGTTGAGTCCTTCAGCAGAGTAATCAATCGATATCCGCATCCGAAATCATATTTCCTGCAATTCCTGATTCTTTTCTCCCCGTATTTTGTAAGCATGCCCTTCTGTTCCCGGAGATCCGAAACAGCGCCGGATTTTATGTTTTCAATAATGTCTTCAGCCTTTCTTGCTATTACCTTTCCGGCTTTGTCGGACTGTTCAAGCGATTTGATGCGACGTTCGACTCTTGCACTGACCTTGACAAATTTCATTTTCAACCCGCCTTTCATGCGATGCCGTACATTTCGGCATTTATTTGTTTGTGCTGTTATATTTATTGTCGGGCGGTAATAGTCAGTAGGGGAGGCGATTCGCTCAATATCGCGGTCTCTGTTGCTGGCAGCAATAATTTAATGACCAGGATTCAGGAGAAGTAGTATCTTGATTGTATCCGGTATGGATAATTATTCCTCAGCCTTTCCCTGGACTACCAGACCCGGGTAGAAAACCTTTTAAGTCCTCAGGTAAAGCCGAAAAATCTTTTCATAATAACTCCGACAAAATAATATAATAATTTAATAGCAGCTTATAAAGTGATATCCTGTTTGTCAAACTGCATATTCCGATGGAAATAAGTAAAATGATCGGAAATTCCATATTGAGTGATCAGGGTGTTTTATTTCGCTGCTAGATCTGTTTGATTTAATGCCCACATATAAAGTTGAATGAATTATAGCTGGAGATATTAGGCGTTGATTAAAAAAAGGAGACCGTTAAAATTCTTTCCTTTCCGCTATTGTAAAACGGATAAACTCCGAAGCAGAAAGGGGAGAACTTAAGTTGTTCTCCCCTTTTTTAATCGGTGATTAGTATGTCGAAAAATTATTAAACAGCAGCCAGAATTGCCCGCTTCACCATGGTCCTGGCGATCTGCACCTTGAACTTGGAGCTTTTAAAGGCCTTGCCTTTTCAACGGCAGCCTCTCCCGCCGCTTCGGCTATCTTTTCATCAATCTGTTTTATGCTCTTTCCTGCAATAACTGCCTCCGCCCCGGTGGCCCGATACGGCGAGGGAGCAACCGCATTGAGACATATCCTGGGGTTTTCTCCACCGACCATGACAGCGCAGTTTACGATCGGGAAGTCAATGGATTTCCGAAAGGCGAATTTTATAAATGCGCTTTTATAACCCTTCGGAGGCTCGGGAATATGGATTTCCGTTATGATTTCATCCTGTTCAAGCACTGTATTTCCGGGATGTTTTACATCAAAGAAATTCTCGGCCTCAATTTCCCTTCGGTCGGTTACCACCTTTGCGTTGAGGGCAATAAGGGCGGGCGCCGTATCGCTCGGATGCACGGCAATACACCCCCCGTCTGCGCCGAAGATGGAGTGGTATCGGTTGTCTCCCATCATGGCAAAGCATGTATTTCCGCCTTTGCGCTTGCAATCGAAGCGATTTTCAGGTTTACGGAAATACCAGCACCTGTGAAGCTGGGCAATATTGCCGCCGATGGTCCCCATGTCACGGATGTGCGGAGTTGCAACACGTGATGCAGCCTGGGCAAGAGCAGTATATTTTTTCTGTACAACAGGGTCTGAAGCAATATCGGCCAGACGCGTGGCTGCGCCTATCTTGAGCATGCCTGCCCTTTTCCTCGATAAAATCAAGCCCGGGAACGGATTTGAGGTTTATTACCGTAAGAGGGGTAGTCCCGGAGGATGTTGTCCTTGAGAGTCCCCAGAAGATCAGTCCCGCCGGCGATCAGGGTGGTTTTGCCGTCGGCAAGGGCTGTTTTGATTTCTGCAATTGATGTTGCATTTGTGTGATTGAATGGTTTCATTTCTATCTCCTTTGATCTTTACGAGGGTTTCAGGTTATTAAACCTTAAATCCCGTGAACCGTGAACCTTGAACCGTCTTTTACGCCTTCCCTAATGCCTGAGCACCCTGTCCGGAGTGGCTGGCGGATCAACCCATTTGCCGATTGCGTTGTAAATTGCGCAGATGATAAGATGCGTGTTTGCCATTGAATGGCTGATGCCATTTGCACCGTATACCCCGTTGCCGGCGCGGGTTTCCAGTAAATCCGAAACCACATCCGGCACATCCAGCATGCCCGGTTTCTTGTACTCGATCATGTTCATGTTGAGTTTCACGCCTGTTTTTTCATCGTAATAATAGTCCTCGAACATCTGGCATCCCTGGCTGAAGAACGCTACCTGGTCAAGCTGGCTTTCAAGAGAGGTGCGTCTTATTACCTTGCCGGAGTCAACCGCGACGCCGTAATTCAATATTTCTACCTGCCCGGTTTCCGTATCCACCGCCACTTCGCAGTACAGGGTGTTCAAAAGATCGTACTTTGCTGGGCCATAGAGGCGCAGGGGGATGGCCGGCAAATGTCGCGTATACATTTGACGTGAGATTCTTAATCGGAACCCCGGCACTCTTGTCCGACTTGAGCACTATTTTCCCATCCACTATGTCCAGGTCTTCCGGTTTTTTCCCCTTCAACGGGTTTGGAGCGGTATTTCTGGGCGGGCCGAACATTCCCATGGGCGCCGGCTTGTTCGCTTCATCAATAGCCGCTTCAAAAATACGCTGCCTGAATATATGACAGCAGTTTTTCATGACCCAACCGGTTGCTACAAGTCCGTCTGCTCCTCCGCTGATAGACACGAATATTGCGTTAGGATCGTAATCGATGCTGATATCCTCGTATTGAAGGCCGAGTTCTTCAGCGCAATCATGGCATCGCCTTCAACGGAAAATACACCTGCATGGGGGCCCTGTATCGGCATGTGGACCACGCCGTTCCGAAGCTCGAGCACAGCATGAAAATCACTGCCCATTGCATGCCTGGGGCACATCTGGTACCTGAAACCGGCCCCGTGCATTCTGCCGTCCGGAAGTTTCTTTTTACCGTTCTTGTGCCAGTTCCATTTCATCATTTTCCTTCCGGCTTCAATGCATGCGTCAAAGCTGGGAACCGGCCTTGTGTCCGTCTGCCCGTCCGGTCCATGGAGATTCAGCCTTGCGATGTCGATCGGGTCCTTTCCGAGTTTCTCGGCGATCATATGTATTGCCATTGTAACCGAATCCCAGTTGAAGGGACAGAATTGCGAGCTGAAAGGCATATAGTCCGCGGTTACTGTCAACAACATCCATTTTCTGCCTTATGTTCAGGCATTTTGTACCGATGTATGGTCCGTAACCCTGGTCGCCGATGGTTCCGAAAAATGAATTGCCCGTGGTGCCGCCGTCGGTTATGGAGAAGTCATCGAAGGCGGTAATCAGACCGTCCTTTTTGAAGCCCACCTTCATGTGGATAAAGCGCTGCTGGACCATGAAGTCAAACGTGTCCTTGCGCTCGTTTATACAGCGGACAGGCCTTCCCCTACCCTTTTTGAAAGAAACGGGGTGATCTGCTGTGATCTGCGTATTGTCCAGTCGCAGTATTTTCCGCCCTGGAAGAGACCTTTCTGTACAGTCTTTTCCGGCGGCAGTCCGTACATCTGTCGCAATCGCATTTTTTCCGCCGCTGGCATGCCAGACAGCGCCTTCTATGTGGAGATTGTCTGTTCCCAGGTAGGGATCGTCAAACCACCATGCCACCGAGCTGTGGGGATTTGGAGAAGCGGAGGCATATGTAGGCATATTCAGATCGTACTCTATAATATGATCGGCTTCCCTGAATCCCTTTTCCATATCTCCCTGGCTCCGCGTTCGAATAGGAAACATTGCCTTTTTTCGGAGGATTGTTATTGCCTCCCCTCCTCCCGAAGGGGTTGCCGACACCGCTTCTATCCTCGGGCCGGATTACCGGAGCGCCGGGTTCCATTCCCTTTTTTATATCCACTACATGCGGCAGTATCTCCCATTCCACATCAAGCTGCCTGAAAGCCTCATCGCAGATATCCACGTTTTCCGCGATGGCGATGAAACCCACTTCCACATTTTCCTCTTCCGCGACATTGGAGAGGAAAGGCGCTGGCGGGCCGCCCATGCCGCCACCGCGTTTTAATTTTTTCATATCCTCATCTTCCCAGGTAACAATGTCCACCACCCCCGGGAACAGCCATGGCTTTTTCTTTGTTATAGCTTTTTACCCTTGCATGGGCGTATGGACTGCGCATAAATTTCGCTTCAAGCATATTGGGAACGACATAGTCTATTCCGAATTTTGCTATGCCGGTTGCGACCGCTCTTGAAAGTCTGCCGGGCAGATTCGGCTTCCCGACCACCCTGAAATCTTTTCTGTTTCCGTTTATAGTCAGATCAGCCATATTATTTACCTCCTTTAGCTATTTGCGGCGCCGCTTCCATTATTGCCGTAGGATGACGCGGATAGGTGCCGCAGCAGCATATGTTGCCTGCGAGTGCCTGCTTGCAATCTTCTTTGGTCGGGTTGGGGTTCTTGTCCAGCAGGGCCTTTGAGGAAACCAGGAATCCTGGGGTACAGTAACCGCACTGCATGGCATCCCATTTGCAATATGAGTCGATAAGGGGTTTCCATTTGGGTTCGGCGGCAATGCCTTCAATAGTCTGGATGGACTTGCCCTCACACTCGACAGCCAGGGTGCTGCAGGACAAAACTGGCTCTGCCGTCCATTATCACCGTACATGATCCGCAGGAACCTCGGTCACACATCTGCTTTGCTCCGGTCAGACCGAGCTTGAACTGTAATGTTCGCTGAAGTGTCCAGTGGGGTTCTATCAACACCTCACAATCCTCGCCATTTATGTTCAGCTTTGTTGTAACAGGTTCCACATGTTCGGGATGGTCCGCCTTGAAATGATCTTTCAATTCCGCAAAGCTGCTGAAATTTTTATTGCACACGGGGCAGCGGAATTGTGTCACTGTCTTGGGAATCGTTTGGACAGCCTCGGTAGCCCGGGCCATCTCGGGCCTTATTGCCGCCATCACCGCTGCACCGATAGCGCTTCCGCCAATAATGGCTCCCGCATTCTTAAGAAAATTTCTTCGGTCAATGTTATTTTTTTCATCAGCCATACTTGATCCTCCTACATTTGAGTTGATATCAGGTGTAAATAATTTATCGACAATTGGCTGTAATCTTGACGGATCAAGCCCAACTGTAAACGATATCAATATTTTCCATTGTTTTATGGGTTCGGTGTCCGAATTATTTTTATAATCACTACACTTCCTCCAATACGGGGTTTCATGATTTCCACACGGTTTTGAATCTGTCGGTATATCCTCGGGGTCAGTTCAGATCATACCCCATTAAAAACTCTATTGCGATGTCCGGTCCGTTTATTGTCCGCTCTGCATATCAGCAAATACCGGGAATTTCTTCAAATCCTGAACAACAGAGAGAAATATCATCCTGTAATCAAGGACCGAAGACGTATCTCCGGTGTGGTCTCTCAATATCCTTCGGGGGAATTTCTACCGGAAATAGTATGTGTCCACCTCCCTTGTCAGGGGCATCCTGACAGCTATATAGCTGTCCAGTCTTTTTGAATGAATAATGAATTCAGGGATACGCTTTGCAGGGTGATGGGCCTGTTTACCTATAATGATCTGGTCCAGCGGCACAGTATAGAGCTGTTTTTCATTGAGGCTGACGCCTGTGATTTCATCAGGCTCAAGCAACAGTAAAAGCGAGACAAGGGCCCAGGGCTCATAGGCGAGCCTGAACATCTCCGTGGCACTGGAGGTAAGATCTCTCGTTGCTATTTCCTGAAAATCATCCTCTGTTATTTTGCCCTGAAGAAGTTCAAATAAGCGGTTATACAAGAGGCGCATCATGCCTTCTACGGGGTTGTGAAGAAAACTGGCGAGATCTACGGGTAAATCCATATGCTTAAGGTTTAAACCTTCAGCCAGCCTGTTTTCGGCCTCAATATAGCTTTTACCAAGTGTATAGGCATCAAAATTAAATGAGCTGATCCAGGAGTCAACAACAGCCTTTCGCACATTATCGAAGAGCATGTAAAATTTGTCACGCAGCTCTTCAGGTATGTGAGTCTCATACATGCCGATAGAGATTTCCGGATTTGACGCAATATAGTTTTTCAGGACTTCAAATTCCTGCTTCCACGGGGACTCAACGGTCATATATCTTTCCTCTTAACAAAACCTCTTTTTAGCACCTTTGACCAGTCCGCAAAAAACTATCCGCATATCCTGCTCGCTGAGATTCATCGATACTTCGTCTTCACAAAAATCATCCCGGCCATCATATGAAGAATCAGGGTCTTCAGTATCCCGGGCTTTAATACAAAAGGTTGTTCCCTTACCGGTTTTCCAGGATTGATTGAGTTCATCAATACGGTCATTAACCTTTGCACCGACCTTGATATATCTCATCGCATTAACAGCCTTTCTAATTATTTTATAATTTTGTTTTAACATTCAGGGAAAAGGGAGAAGGGATATCTTGATTCAATCTGAAAGAAAGTTAAATCTTCAGCCTTACCCTGGACTACCGGACCCGGGCAGGTTTCTTTTTAAAAACTCAGGTAAAGCCGAAAATTCTTTTCATAAAAACTCCGAAAGGAATACTGATTAAAACAAATCTACTTTACAAACTTATAAAGGGGTATTTTGTTTGTCAAGTTTTATATTCCGATAAAAAAACCGAAATATATCGGAAACACCTATAATAATCAGGAGGCCCGGCCCTGTATACAGAAAGACGCACAATTGCTTGCAATGAATATTGAAAGTTACTATATATTAGTAACAGAAATAATTAAGCGAGGTCACGGATTAATATGAAAAAAAATAAAAAACATCTCGGGAGAATAATGGTTGCTGCTTTGGGTTTATTTTATTATGGTGCCCTGCTGTTAGGATTTCCCGGTGAAGCAGGAGCCGCACCTGCTTTTCATATGGATAAAGATACCTATGATTTCGGGACCATACTTGAAGGGACAGTGATTACCCACAGTTTCGTCATCGAGAACAGGGGAAACGATCCTCTTTTGATCCCTAACGTAAGATCAACCTGTGCATGCGCGGTTGCGGATTATTCAAAAAAAATCATGCCGGGAGAAAAGGGCACTGTCACCATAGAGTACGACAGCAAAGGTTCAGGCGGAGAAACAGTGGATTATAAAGTTCGCGGTGAAACCAATGATCCGAACCATGAACACTTTGACCTCACAATTAAAGGGCATGTGGACCCGATATTAATTATTAAACCTGAAAGGGTAGTCCTTACGGGTAAGGCGGGTGAAAATATAGAAACCGAAATTTCCATAACCCATGACAAAAGAAGCCCTTTAAAAGTTCTTTCAGCCGAATCAAAAACAGGTGTCGTAGCCGTCAAGCTGGAGAAAACCGAAGGCCAAGGACAAAATAAATATATATTAAAAGTAACAAGTTTGAAGAAAGAAAAAGGCAGATACAGGGATTATATTGAAATCAAAACGGATAATGCTGTCTTTCCTGAAAAACAGATAAGGGTAAAAGTGGATATCCACTGATAAAAAATAAGAATGAAAAAAACACAGACTATATTTATAAAAGGTGCAGGCGAAAAGGCAAGTGCCGTTGCCTACGGGCTTTTTACCAACGGCTTTGAAAATATCATAATGTCAGACATCTCCTACCCGCTGGCAGAAAGAAGGGGTGTCTGCTTTTGCGAAGCAGCGATCGATGGGAAAAAGGAAGTAAAAGGCGTTACTGCTGAAAAGGCCGAATCATCAGCTGATTCGGTGAAAGCTGTACTCTCCAGGAAAAATATTGCTCTGCTTATTATGCCGGATGATGATTTGATAAAGGAAATAAATCCGGATATTATAATCGACGGTATCATGGCGAAGCGAAATAAAGGCACTTCAATTGATGACGCTCCACTTGTCATAGCGCTCGGTCCCGGCTTTTATGCAGGCAGAGATGCACATTATGTTATTGAAACAAACCCGAATATTCCTGACCTGGGAAAGATTATTGAAGAGGGGTATGCCGAAGAACATACAGGTATCCCGACAGAAGTACTGGGTAAATCTCTTGAGCGGTTGCTGACGAGCCCTGGTACTGGTACGCTTTATGTAATCAGGGATATTGGAAACAGCGTGAAAGAAGGTGGTGTAATAGGATATGTCGGGGATAAAAAACTGGTTTCTCCTGTCTCCGGAATCATATGGGGCATTATAAGGACGCCCGCCAGCGTGAAGGAAGGACAGAAACTGGGGGACGTTTATCCCGGTAGCGACAGGAGCATATGTTTTGAAATCACTCCCCAGGCAAATAAGATAGCCGGGAGTGTAATTGAGGCAATTTCGAGAAGATATTCATAATAAAATTATCGCCTCAAACCTGCTTTTTATTAAACTGAAGCCGTGCAGAAACTGCGGCCCCAAGTGCTCCTGTGATCTGGGGATCTCTTGAGAGAGGGAGGAATCTGACGCCCAGGTAATCCTCAAGTGCGCTTTGCATTCCCCTGTTTTTTGCAACACCTCCCACAAAAGCTATATTTTTCTCCATTCCAAGCCTTTTAGCCATGTTTCCAACCCGTTGGGCGATACTGCGGTGGAGCCCTGCCGCGATATCGGTCTTTGACCCGCCCTGCGCGACGAGTGAAATCACTTCCGATTCAGCAAACACAATGCATGTGCTGGTTATGGGGCTGGGGTTTTCGGATTTTTCATAAAGCGAGCCGAATTCCTCCAGGCCCAGCTTCAGGGCACTTGCCATTACTTCCAGAAAACGGCCTGTGCCTGCGGCGCACCTGTCATTCAGTATAAAATCCATTATGGTTCCGTCCGGCTTCAGTTTTATCACCTTGCTGTCCTGCCCGCCGATGTCTATTATGCCTTCAGCCTCCGTATTTATATGCCTTACACCCATAGCGTGGCATGTAAGTTCTGTTGCAGTATGATCAAAAAAATCAAGGGATATCCTTCCATATCCTGTCCCCATTATAAAGGAGAGGTCGGACCGGTCTATCCCGTTTTGATTCAGCAAGGTTTCCAGTGCCGTGATCCCTGCTGTTTTCGGATCAGAGTCTGTGGGCAGTACTACACTGTCAAAAAAATCGGATTGATCGATAATGACGCATTTTGTGGTCATTGATCCGATATCAATACCTGAAAAATATTTAATTTTATCAGCTTCTCTTTTCATAATTCACTTCAGAATATCTTATCTATTTAAAGAGGTTAAAATTAAACGATAATACTCATCCAGAAATTATTTTCAAATACTAAATGTAACACATCTATGATTCCTATAACATCTCGCTTTTTCATAGGATTTTCCAGTTAGACAAATCGAATAAAAACAAATATCAGAAGACCTTCTTTTTTAAATTACCAATCGATCGCCGACTTCAGAAAGGAAAAAGTTATGATTAGATCATTGAAAAAAATATCCATCCCTATCTTTATAATGATGAGTCTGTGTTATTTTTCGGCGTATTGTTTTGCAGGAGCCTGGACCGCAAAAAAAGGGGAGATGTATAATAAATTTGCCCTTAATTACTATTATGCAGATGAAAATTATAACGCAAATGGGGACAGGGGAAAATTCCCGTTGAATGGAAAATTCAGGGATTATAATTTCCAGTATTACATGGAATATGGAATCACAGACGATCTTACTATAATTTCTTCAATGTACTACAAATACCTGAAAAAGGAAGATGACTCCATTCTGATAAAAACCTGGGGAATTTCAGACGTAGACCTTGGGCTTAAATCAAAACTGCTTGATACCAAATTCGGAGTATTATCTGCCCAGGGTTTAATCAAGATACCGGCACTATACGATAAAAATGATCCGGTGCCTTTGGGAAACGGACAGTATGATTTTGAATTTAAATTTCTGTACGGGGTTTCATTTATGCCCAGGTTTCCCGGGTATTTCAATACGGAGCTAGGTTATCGATACCGTACCCAGGACCCGTCCGATGAGTGGAGATACCTCGTCGAATTCGGAATGGATCTCAGCAAAAAAGTATATGCCCGTGTAAAGCTTGACGGCATAAAGAGTGCTAACAATGGAAAAAATGCATTCACCATAGAAGGAAATCCTACACTTACAAATAATTTTGATTTGGGAAAGCTTGATATGGCACTTGGATATAAGATGTACAGGAAATGGTCGGTTGAGCTCAGTTACACACCGGAAATATACGGGAAAAATACATCAGCCGGAAAAACTTACTCTCTAGCTGTGATCTATATGTTTGAGAATGGAAAGTAAACGGCATGGTCTTTTTGTATTCGCTATGGATGATGCAATAAAAGCTATAACCGGAGCGATCCATATCATAAATGCTGTTGTCGTGTTTTCAGTCCAGTGCCCCAGGATAGTGTAGGGGATCAGAACCCGGTAGCCTAAAAAAACAGACCAGCTGAATACCAGGCCGGCGGGGCCTGCAGTAAAAGGAAGAAAAGATAACAGGCAAATGGCATACCATGGATGGAGAGTGGGTGTCAGTAAAAGAAAGACAAAACTGATCAAGTAGAATGTTTTTAAAAGGCTTGAAAGTGACGCAGGCTCATTAACCGGTTTCATACTAAACCATGAACAATAGAAAAGCCTGGAATATAAAAATCCTGTTATCGTGATAAACGTAATGCAATAGTATTTTGCGGGGCATTTCCGGTGTAATTATCATTCCTCTCAGAGAACGAAAGATAAATCCGGCAAATTCCCAGTTATATAAATATGTATTCAGGCTGGAAAAGCTGTTTTTCAAGCCGGGCATAAAGGGCAGTGATAAAAAAAATATACCTGAAAAAAATCCGGTTAAAAATGCAGCTTTATTACGTATACGTCCGGGGATCATTAAACCGGGAAGAAATATAAGCGGAAAATATTTTATCAACACACTGAAAGAGAATAGAAATCCGGCCGACAAATGGGGAATTATTGAAAAATCGCAGATCTCATGTTTTCCTTTTAATGAAAAATTTGGATCCGGTTTCAGGAAAAACAACAGTATCGCTGAAAATAAAAACAAAAACCCGGCTCCGTCAATATGACCTGAATAGGCAATTTCGATTACGGGTAATGGATGCCACGCATACAGGACAGCCTTGTAAGGTTTTATATCTAAAGCTGACAGGAGTCGAATTATCAGAAAACAGGTTAAAAGATCCATCAGCACAATCAGGGCTTTGATACCGAAAATATTTTTGCCCAGGAAGGCTCCGACAGCGAAAATAACCTGAGAAGCCGGTGGATAGATGGTTATCAGATCAGAATGATTGACTTTCTGTCGGAGCAATATCATGGCATCGGTAAATGCACGTGCCGTATCGGGCGGTAGAGTATAGGGATTGTTTCCTGACAGTGTTTGCAGGCCGTCCCAGAGATATCGGTAGACATCGTCGGACAATTGAGGCGCCTTAAAAAGAAAAAGTATCCTGAACAGTACGGCCAAAACCATGATAAACCCTGGAGACCATTGAATGACATTCAATTCACCAAGGTAGAGGGCAGTGGCGATCAGGATTACCTGAATTGATGTGATACCGGTTAGAAGAGGAACTGCAAGCCGCAAATCCGGGCTGGCTGCTAAAATAAAATAAAAAAATGCAATAGCTAATGGAATCGACCAGCAGCAGATGACAGGATAGGAAGGTTGTTTGTTTATAAATGAAGATATATTCATCGTCGTGTCAATTGCTCTGTAGATATTTTTTATCATGAATATAGAATGGAGGAAATGAAAATGATCAGGCATCAGTCAAAAATCAGTATACTGTTTATAATGTTGCTAATTCTACTGCTGGGATTTGGATTGTTAAGCTGCGGCAGTTCAACTACTACCAAGGATACAGAAGACAATGGTTCAGGTGATCCGCCTGCTGTGCCGAGTGCAGCACTGACCGGTGATGTCACATTATTTCCCAATTCGGAATTGCTTGCATCAGATGAAGATATCCTGATGGATGGCCAGGTGACGGCATCTGAAGACAGTATTGTGCTTATTGATACGAGGTCGGCAGAAGCCTATGCCGCCGGACATATCCCGGGTGCCATCAATGCCCAATGGGAAGATTTTGTTTCAACGAGTGATCCGCTTGAGAAGGATGTTCTTAAACCTGTCAATGAACTGGAATCACAACTTGGGGCACTGGGATTGACCAGGACCTCATATATTATTCTCTATGATACCCAGACTTCACAGGGTTCGGCCGGCCGCCTGTTTTGGATGCTTGAATCCCTGGGCTGTATTAATGTACAGATTCTGAATGGAGGCTGGGACAAATGGTCTGCCGATGAGCTTCCCACTGAGATAAAAGAAAATATCCTGCCTGCTGCCACCTTTACTGCCGATATATCAATCTATCCCGGTGCCGGTGCAGACAAGGAATATATAAAGAGCCGTCTTGGGGAAAATGATTTTGTATTAGTGGATACCCGAACAGATGAGGAATATATGGGGTGGACACTTTATGGTGAGGCTAGAGGTGGTCATATTCCGGGAGCTGTGCAGTTGCCATATGATAAATATTATAATTCGGATAAAAGCGTTCTAAGTTATGCAGACCTCAAAACCCTTTTGGATTCTAACGGGATTACCTCAAACAAGGAAGTGGTTGGCTATGGCACTGCCGGGATTCGCAGCGGGTACCTGTATTTTCTTGGACGTCTCATGGGGTACACCAGAATTGCAAACTACGATGGATCAATTTATGAATGGGCAGCAGCAGATGCCACTGACTACCCGATGGACGAAATGAAAAATTACCAGACCATGGTATACCCGGAGTGGGTCAAGGCCCTTATAGATTACCATGCTTCAGGCAGTAACTCTGCTGCTCCTGCAGAATACGGTTATGAAAGAGATCACAAATATCTGATTTTTGAAACACAGTGGGGCAGCTTTGATGATATGGCGCAGGGGTGGGCAGATGATTCGTACCTGCAGGGGCATATCCCGGGAGCAATTCATTCCAATTCCGATGTGTATGAAAACAATTACCCCCGCTGGTTCAAACTTCCTGATAATGAGCTCAAGGACGCAGTCGGAAGTATGGGCATCACTGCTGATACAACAGTAGTTGTCTACAGTGACAGTCCCATCTTTGCGGCCAGGCTCTGGTGGATTCTCAAATATGCCGGTGTAGCCGATGTGCGGATTTTAAACGGCGGATACCAGGCCTGGACCGATGCGGGATATGAAGGTGAAACCGAGATCAACGATCCTGTCCCTGTAACCTATGATGGCAGTGTAGTACCGGCAATAGTCGCAGAAACAACATATGTCGAAACAGCATATGATACCGGGAACACAATCCTGGCCGATGTCCGGACTTATCCCGAATACGCCGGCGAGACCAGCGGCTATAGTTATGTGGTAAACAAGGGACGTATTCCGGGAGCAGTATATGCCTTCAATGCCGATCAGCCTGACCTTGATTATCTTAACAGCGATGGCACCCTGCGGAGCTATGATAAGGTAAGGGATATGTGGAAAAGTGTGGGGATAACGTCCACCGCTGATGAAACAATGTTTGACAAGGAGGTGATTTTCTATTGCGGCAGCGGGTACCGTTCAAGCCTTGCATATCTGTTTTCCTATCTTATGGGATTTGAAAATGCCAGAAGTTATTCCGACGGTTGGGAGGGCTGGAGTACTACCTATATAGAAGATGCATCATACACACCGCCGGAAGACCTTGCAGGCGGTACAGACGGCTGGATACAGGATCCGTCAGGCAGACCCGTTGCCTATGGCGTCTATCCTGAACTATGACTTCGATGGATATACCAATGTAAACAAGCTTGTGGATGCCAAATGGGTTAAAACCGTGTTGCTGGATAATGACAATTTTGGTAAGCCCTACAAAATAGTGTTTACATCCTGGTATCCCCGCTGGGAAACAAATGAGGTATCCACGACCGGTGATGGACTTTCCTTTGCCGCAGACGGGCATATCCCGGGTGCTATATTCCTGGATACCTATTCCGTGGAAACCGGGCCGACTTCGGAATATGAAGGGTATGCGGATCCGAGCAATTCATATGTCAAATCACTCCCGATCCTGCAGGCATTTTTCGCCAGCATGGGTATTACAAAGGACACAACTGTTGTCGTTTACGCGGATGATGATATTTCAACGATGACATCCGGACGTATTGCATGGGCATTATTATACGCAGGAGTAGCGGATGTCCGCATTCTAAACGGAAGCTATAAAGCCTGGAAGGAAGCCGGCTATCAGGTTGAAACCGGTCCAACCTCGTGGACCCCTGTGGAAAGTTTCGGCGAGTCTTCAGGACAGCCTGAGTTCATCGCCACCACCGACGATGTCCGAAACGTGATAAATGGAACGGACACAGGATCGGTCATCGTCGACGACCGGGAGTGGACGGAATTCACCGGTGAATCCAATTCATATTACTGGTGGTTTGAAGAATACGGCCGTATCCCGACAGCCAGATGGATAGGTGATTGGGTTGATATCGTCAACTGCCGACCATCAGTCCTTTATTTCTTTTAAAGATGCGGAAACTAAATGGACACAGGATGGATTTACACCTGATAAAATAATGTATTTTTATTGCGGCGGTGGTGCGAGGTCGGCCATGTATACCTTTTACGCATATATGATGGGATGGCCGGCGGCAAACTATGAAGGCGGATGGTACCTCTGGTCGACGAATGATGAGTAACCCGAGGGAAATCGGAATTCCCCAATGACCCGGCACCTGTTCGGGTAATAGTAGATAGTGACAGAAGCACAGAAAGCTGCCTGAGGGCAGCTTTCTGATGTCAGGTAAGGAATATATCTTTGAGTTTTTTAGGTTCTTCTGTTGTAACAAAACTGTATTATTTCGCCCTGATGGGCCTTTTCGTTTATGGACTGCATCGGATTTGGCTTCTTTTCTGTTTGCACATAATAAAGAAAAAAAGACATTTCACTTCAGACCCATTACCGGCTGCCGATCGGACTCAACGGGTCACCATCCAGTTGCCTGTATATAATGAGCGTTTTGTGGCTGCCAGGCTTCTGGACTCCGTCGCTCGATTCGACTGGCCGTCAGCGCTGCTGGAGATTCAGGTGCTGGACGATTCCACGGATGATACAAGTGACATTATAGATGAGCGTGTTGCGTACTGGTCGAAAAAGGGTATCTCCATAAAGGTATTCAGGCGGAACAATCGGGACGGATTCAAGGCCGGGGCGCTTAAAGAAGGCCTCCGGCATGCGAAGGGCGATTTTATCGCCATATTCGATGCGGATTTCATTCCGCCCCACGACTTTTTAATCCGCACCATGTCCTGTTTCGCGGATCCGGGTGTCGGCATGGTCCAGGGGCGCTGGGGATTTGTAAATACCAGGCATAGCTGGTTTACACGTATCCAGGCGTTGCTTCTTGCACCGCATTTTGAGATTGAGCACAATATCCGGTTTCAGCGCGGGCTGTTCTTCAATTTCAATGGTACTGCCGGGATATGGAGAAAAAAGGCCATTGAAGATTCCGGTAACTGGCAATCCGACACCGTAACCGAAGACCTTGACCTGAGTTATCGCGCACAGCTGAACGGGTGGCGATTTATTTATCTGAATGATCTGATCATTCCATCTGAACTTCCGGTGACTCTGGGTGCATTTAGAAGCCAGCAGCAACGCTGGGCCAAGGGTTCAATACAGTCCGCAAGAAAAATTCTGCCTGTACTATTGTTTTCGAAATCCTTTTCTCTTGAAAGAAAAATAGAGTCCGCCTTTCATCTGCTTGCGAATCTGGGGTGGCTTTTCAGCACTATAATTACATTGACACTTTACCCGGTTATTTACTGGAGAGTAGACACTGGCCCCTACCAGTTGCTGCATCTTGATATCCCTTTGTTTATTGGCAGCAGCGGCACAATAATGCTCTATTTTTTATATTATGTACTATCACGAAAAGAACAAAAACTTATTGCGGGATTTTTATTGTTGCCGTTTTTGACAATCGGAATGGCTCCAAGTATTGCTCTGTCCGTGTTGGCCGGAGCCATAAAAAAAGGCGGATATTTTATTCGCACGCCCAAATTCGGCTGTCTGGATAAAGGAAATTTACCCATATCCGTATTAAAGTATCATAATAAAATTATTTTATTCATTAGTTTTAAATGTGTTTTTTCTTTTTTATACTCTATTGCCACTCATGTTTTCAGCCCAGAGGGGTACCTGGATTGCATTCCCCTTCCTTGTCATCTTCCCATTTGGATTTATGTTACTAATTATGAAGGAATTGCGAGAGACCTTTCAGGCATCAAAGACAACTGCCTGAGGTAGTGTGTAATAATAAAATATTCTAAAAATATGGAGGCAAAAAGAGGTCATAATGAATAAGATAAATCACACTCTGACTTTTATCCTTTTTTTAATTTTAATTCTAAGTTCTTATCCTTGTTTATGCGATGATACCCTTTCGGATGATCAAAAACTTGTTAAGGTTTTTGAAATGTACAAAGAGGATAAAAAAAATTTTCCGGATGTGCATGACATATCTCCCTTAGAAGCAATGGATAAGAGTAACCATGGTCAGGCGATATTTGTGGATACAAGAAATTGGAGTGAAAGGCGGGTATCCATGCTGCCGGATGCTATAACAAAAAAAGAATTCCTGAAAGATCCTTCAAAATATAAATACAAAACTATTATTGCGTATTGCACGATTGGTTACCGGAGCGGTGAATTCGTTGAAGAAATGGGTAAAAAAGGAGTCAATATTTATAACCTCCCCGGAGGAATACTTGCATGGGTCCTGGAGGGCGGAAAGGTCTATGATAAAAAAGGGGAAACCAAACGGGTTCATGTCTATAAAAAGAAATGGAACTATCTCCCTAAAGGGTATAAAGCCAAAATGAAAATACTGGGATTTTTTTGAAGCCGGTTACATAGATAAAAATTGAATCTGTGTGTGATAATTAATTTTGTAATCCCTGCCGGGATACTTGACAGATGTCATATCAAGTGATAAATTATCTGACTTTGGCTTTTGAGAGGCGATGTTTTTTTATATGAATTTGATTTATAAAAAATGTTACATGTTTTTTCGTAGGTTCAAAACACTGTTAAAAAATGGCGGAACCCTTTCCGTGTATCACAGGGAAGGTTTAATATAAATAATATAAGGGCTGTTCAGAAAATCTAAAAGTGAACAGCCCTTTTTTATTGCCTTATAATAAAGGCGCACGAAAGAGAGGAAAAAATGAACGCAAAAAGATGCAAACATGGAATGATAGAAGATCAGTGTGGTGTATGTAAAAAGTGGGAAGATAACTGCTGGGAAAAGAAGGAAGAAAAAGAATCCGGAGATTACAAGATGAAAGGCAAAAAAGAGGCATAATAGCTCTGCAGTCTGTCTTCCAGACAATATAAGACAATAAAAGGGGATTTTAGCGATAAAATCCCCTTTTTGTTTTTAATGAACATTGAATGTATGATAATTAGTCATCTTGACTGCCGCCTGTAGTCATTATGTCGTGACAGTAAGAAACTGTTGGTATTCACCTAATGCCCTGAAAGGTTTTTAAGGTAAGGATGAAATTAAACCTTTTTAAAAACATTAACGAACATTTCAGCCTCAGACTCTTTGTGGTGTTTGGAATTATGGCCTTCCTCATTTCCGGCTTTTTCACCGGATTTTATTTGATCCATCAAAGCAGATGGCTGAATACCACAATGATCAAAAAAGGATTGTTTCAGGTGGAGGTGCTTGCCCACAACTGCAGGATCGGCGTTTTTTCGGAAAATGTAGAATTTCTTAAAGATCCGGTTGAGTCCGCTTTCCATCAGGATGAGGTCCAGGAAGCCATGGTATTTAACATGGATGGCCGGCTTTTAAAAAAACTGGAAAGGACAGGAAAAGGGACTGCCAATGGATTTGATAAGGGAGAAAAAGCAGCCAATGATGAGATGGTAAAAAAAATCAGAAAGACCATGCGGCCCTTTTACCTTGAGGACAGAAAGGGATTCGAGTTCTGGGCCCCGATACTGTCAACATCAAACTATGATATGCAGAAGGCTATGG
Source organism: uncultured delta proteobacterium (assembly GCA_963815145.1). Lineage (GTDB taxonomy): Bacteria > Desulfobacterota > DSM-4660 > Desulfatiglandales > HGW-15 > JAAZBV01. The sequence goes on along the minus strand of CAWFFS010000015.1, from coordinate 377,748 downwards.
ATCTTGATGAGGTTCCGGTTAACAGAAGTAGCGGAATTATCGGATTTGCAATGTTAAGAATTGGCAAGGAGATTCTTGACAGGCAACTTAAAGAATTGCTGGTTACAAGTATAATCATGCTGATTCTTTTTTTGCTGTTTGCCTTTTTCATTTCATATTTTCTTGCAAAAGGGATATCGAAACCCCTGAACAAGTTGATCGACGGTGTCAATGCCATTGGGAGAGGTATGGTTGCTGAAAAAATTTCTGTGGAAACCAAAGATGAAATAGGTATGCTTGCTGATTCATTTAATGATATGGCCGAATCCTTAAAAAGGAGAGAGGATGAGGTGAAAACAGTGAATCAGGAGTTAATGAAACAACACGAGCAGCGGAAGATGTTATCAAAGAGACTGATCGATCTTCTGGAAAAAGACCGTGAACAGGTTGCCATGGAGCTCCATGACCATATAGGTCAGATTCTGACGTCTTTAAAGATAAATCTCGAGATAATCCAGGGCCAGCTGGAAACCGGGAACTCAAATATGGCGCTCAGAATAAAGGAAGCCAAACAAAGGGCTGTTCAGGCCATGAGGGATATCAAGCAGATTTCCAGGGGGCTTAAACCAAGTGTTCTGGATACGCTAGGCCTGGTATCATCCCTGAGAGAGCTGTTAAATGATTTTGAAACGAATACAGGCATAGACATAAAGTTTTTCACTCACGAGATACCGGCAAAATTAGAAAAGGAAAAGGAGCTTACCATATACCGGATAACGCAGGAGGCGTTAAATAATATTGTCAAGCACACGCATGCCAGCACAGTTTTTGTAAGTCTTGTGGTGAAGGATGGCAAAGTCTCGCTGAGTATCGAAGATAACGGGGCCGGTTTTGATCCAGAAAAGACAATGGAACCAGCCAACAGGCAAAGTCCCTTCGGTCTTCTTATAATGCGCGAGAGGGTTGAACAGCTCCATGGGGAATTCAGCATAGAATCGGAAAAGGAAAAGGGAACGTATCTGCTGGTAGAAATTCCGATATAAGATGAAATTGAAGAAAATGGTAAGTATTGATTGCGAATAGAGGGGAACACAATGGATGAAAAAACATCGAAAATCAAAATTATTCTGGCAGATGACCACAGGGTAGTGATTGAGGGGATTAAAAGCGCTTTGAATAAACACCCTGATTATGAGATCATCGGAGAGGTTACAGACGGGTTGGAGGCTGTCAAGTTAGCAAACTTTCTCAGGCCTGACATAATGATCCTGGATATTTCCATGCCGGGTTTGAACGGAGTGGAGGTTGTAAAAAACATTAAGCTTTCTGCCCCTGAGATCAAAATAGTGATCTATACCATGCATTCATCCAAGGAATTTGTCCTTGACCTTTTCAAGTCAGGGGTCTCCGCCTATATCCTCAAGGACGATCCTTTATCTGATCTGATACTTTCTCTCAATGCAGTGAAGAACGGGGCGACATATTTCAGCACTATGGCGCCAAACGTGTTACTCAAACATATGAAAGAGCTGGAAGAAAAGGACTCCAGTGAAGATCTTTATAACAGCCTGAGCCTTCGTGAGCAGGATGTTTTCAAGCAGCTGGCGGAGGGAAAGACTATTAAAAATATTGCCGATAACCTGTGCATAAGTCCTAAAACCGTGGAATCCCATAAATACAACATCATGGAAAAACTTCGGGCGAAATCTATAATCGAGCTCACAAAGATCGCCATCAAAAAAAATCTTATCGAGGTTTAGATTTGTTGTTATCAGGAATTTCCCTATAAAAAATCAGGAATTTCCTGATTTACATCCGCCTGACTTTTCTGTATTGAAAATTCTATTATTCTCAAGAGACGCAATAAACATTTATTATTAAATGAACACTCCCTCCCGAAGTCCATTTAGATTTGCAAATAGAGTTTATTGCGTCTCTTGAGGATAATAGGGAGATATCTTCTACCCGTTCATATAAAAACAGGAATGATTAAGGATTTAGTTTTAACCTATGTATTATCTCCTGCACTTTTCGGCGTTTTATAATCCATTTTAAAAACTCAAAATGACTTAGCTGTGAAAACTAAAGCCGGCAAAGGCATCATTTTTCAGGACGGGATCGAACAGCTCCAGTACATGTGTTTTATTTTTAAGTATCAGAGAAATATAAGAGGTGCGCATTAATTATTTGTAATTGATCCTTAAAAATCAAAACCATAGCAGGGCGAGGTTCGGATATGTTTTCGTGAAATGGGCAGCGCCGGAACGATAGTTCGTCCATTTAATACAATTTCTTAACCGGAAATTACTGAGGTTAAGTAAACTATATATTCAGGCCTATCGTCTGCCTGTAATGAAAAGTTATTTCATTATTTACGTTTATTATTTACACAGATGCCATTTTCAATTTGTGTACAAAATATCCAGTAATTTGGCAATTATATCTATTTAAATTGATTTATATTTGTCAATAACACTTCATTTTAATTAAAGTATTGTTGGCATTTATTTTGCTCTTTAAAATATTGCGACTTATATTTATAACAAAAATCAAAATTTTAAAAGGAGGAGGTAATATGACTGAAAAAGACAAGGGTTTTAGTATCAGGCGTTTTGTATCCGTAATGACTTTGTGTACATTCCTTATGACCGGTATTTCAGGGCTGGTGCTTCTTTTCTCACACGGGCCGGGATCATCTGCCGGTTTGATCAACTGGAAGGGAATGCATGAAATAGTCTGCATTTTCTTTGCTGTTTTCGGCGCCTGGCATCTTGTTCTGAATTTCAAGGTGTTGTGCCGCTACTTCACAGGAAGCAGGGATGAAAAATTTATATTCAGAATGGACTGGGGCATCCCCGTTGTCATTGCCCTGTTATTTTTTATAATGATATCTTTCATCCCCGGGGAAAGACACGGATACCAGGGGCAAAATTACACGGAATATTCAAAGGGCTTCAGGGGGCATCATCGTTAAAACCTTATTGGTTTGATACCAGAATCAACATGATTAAAAAAAGAAAAATATATCAGTTTCTAATTATACTCCTTTTAGTATTTGATCTCTTTCTGAACAGTGCAACAGCCGCGGCATGTTTTTACGGGGGAGACGGCACCTGTGATCAGGGACAAAAGGAAAATAACCGCCTGTTTCATGCACAATGCACAGATTATGGGTGTAAAGGCTGCGAACTGGAAAAGGGACACGGTGTCAAAGCTGTAAACCTGTCAAAGGATACCATCAATAACAGGGGCTTTAAAAATCTATTTTTTAATTCTTATCTGCAGAGACAACATTCATCGACGAGAAAGCCTGCCAGCTATATGCCTCTCCATGAGATCAATGCACCGGGCTCCACTCCGATTTATCTACACAACCTTACTCTTATCATTTAGCAGTTATCTTCTCTTATATCTTTATTAAATTTCAGCATTTTAAATTTATATAGAAAAGGGGAGTTAAATGACTTGTACTGCTTTTAACAAACAGAGATTGATCTATCAAATCTTTCAGACATTATTTATTGTATTGCTCACATATTCTATTTGTCCTGCCCAGGAACAAAAATCATCTCCAAAGGCGGAAGAGAGGAACATCTTTACATCCGAAGAAATAGATAAAATGAATGTATCAAATGTAATTGAAGTTCTCGAAATGGTGCCCGGCGTGACATCAGCGGGCATGGGAATTTCCATTAATGGTTCTATGGAAATTCTTGTCCTGCTTGATGGCCGCAGCATTAAAGACCCGATATCGGGAGAAATAAAGTGGGATCAGATCTCGCTTAACAATATTGGCAGAATAGAGGTTATAAAGGGCGGCGGTTCCGAATACGGCGAGAATTCAAGCGGCGGGGTTATCCTGATTACATCAAAGCTTGCCGATACATTCAAGGGCAATGTAGAAGCAGCCGCTGGAAACATGAATTACAGGTCCTACAGCGCCGATGTCCAGACGCAGGCAGGGGGCGTAAAAATAGGAATAATGGCAGGCTATGATTCTGATGACGGGTGGCGGGAAAATGAACATGAAAAAAATACGAGGGCCGGATTGAATCTTTCCTTCAGCCCTGGAGACGACATTATCTTATCCCCATCAATTAACTACCTGAAAGAGCTTAAAGGACTGGGTGGACCCTACTTTGCGCCAACCCCGTATAATGATGTCAAATATGAGAATTTTTCTGCGACGCTAATAGCCAGTATTAAAAAAATAAACAGCAAATCGATCTTTTCCAATTCTACGGATCAGAGTATTGATGCTCCTCCTGCCCCAATCCCGCATGATATCAAGATCAATCCAAAGATTTTCAGTCAGGAGTTTTCCACTGATTTCTCATTAAATTCCCGGGGCCGTCTTAACCTGGGCGCGGGATATGAGCATGTGACGATCGATGTGGAAACAAACATAAATAATATCCAGTTGCCTTCCGAATCACACCTGGAAAAAAAGGCATGGATGTTTACGACCTATAAAATTGATTCACAAAATTATCCATATTCGTTATACCTTGGCTTAAGAGGGATATACTACAACAATTTTGATAATTCCATTAACCCCGAGTTGTCCCTTGGTTACAACAGGGGCACATATGGCGCGGTGTTTTCCTTTAATCTCAACGACAGGCTTCCTGCATACAGAGACAGATACAGATCGGACGCCTTTGTTGTCGCCAACCCGAACCTTGGCAAGGAAGAATATACAAACTACAAGCTCTCCTTCTTTTTCTCACCAGTTGAAGCGGTATCCATCAATATCACGCCCTATTATTCGGAAATTGAAGAAATGATATCTATGGATACTGTAACCACGGAAAACGGTACACAGCGAACCTTTGTAAATATAGGAAGTGCCACGGAGAAGGGATTTGACAGCTCGATGTCATGGAAGCCTGACTGCCGGTTCAGCCTGTCTCTTACTTATAATTACAAGTATGCAAAGGATGATGCGACAGGGTTATGGCTCCCTATGCGTGCCGAACACAGATTCCAGGGAAAGATAGTGGCAGTTCCAATAGAAAACCTGTCCATAAGCACAACAGCAAACTGGTCATCCAGAGAGTTCAGTGACAGCGCAAATACGATAAGCGTTGGAAGCCACTGGGAGGTAGACGGGAGGGTTGAATATGATATAAAGGATATCACTCTCTTTTTTCAGATCGAAAACATGTTTAACAGAGAATATATAACACCGTTTTTGATACCTGGAAAAACAAGATTTTTTTACGCAGGAATAAGGTATTCATTTTAGATGGCCAGAGAAATTCCATCTGTAAAGTGTTTTTCAAGCCTGACGGGTATTGCCCCGCTGGAGTCGAGCGAGGCAATATACTACTGTTTATAATTCACCGCTCACAATATTTTTTAATATATCACTGTTGCTGATGATCCCTGCCAGTTTGTTTCCTTCAACAACCGGCATCCTCCTTACACCAACCATCAGCATCATCTGATGACAGTTATATATGGAAAGCTCAGGATTAACAGTAATACTGGGTTTTGTCATTACATCCTTTACAAGTATGGAAGTATCTCCGGTACCAGCATTAATGAGGGCTTCCACTACGTCCTTCCTTGTTATTATACCGAATGCGTCATTGGGATTATCCGGTTTAATAATAAAACTCGAAACATGTTTTTCAATCATCTGCTTTGCTACAGAAATGATGCTTGTATTTTTATCAATGAACTTGGCATCCCTGTTCATCATATCTCCTACTCTTATTAATTTTGCGTTCATCTTAAAATCCTCCTCTCAGGGATTATTTTTATTTATAGGCAACCTGGTTGTTATCATCCAGATAAAATTTAACTTTTCCGGGTATATCCTCTTTAACCTCAAGAACAGACTCTTTGATTTTTACTCTGGTGCCGGCATAGACTATTTTATCAACAGTAAGAGAAGGTGGATGTGAACCCGCCTCAATTTCCTTTTTTAAGAGCTTCTCTTTGTACTTTTTTAGCCGTGCCTCCATTTGTGCAATATTTCGTCTCTGCATTATAAGCTTATCTACCCTGAATCGGATAGCCCTTGGCAGTTCGGACAATTTTATTTTATTTGAAAACCTTGCAAGATACATGTCAATTTTTGCCCTCTGACGTTTAAATTCGTCAAGTTGACCGGATATTTTTCCCATTCGGGTGGATGATTCCTGATCAATACCAATGATAATACTGGTCGGTACCCCTGCCACAGAGCCTGTTTCATGGGCTGTTATGCTCCTGAAGGCTGTAACCGTACCGCCGACAATACGCCCCTTTCCTGCGGTTGCATCAATTCTGCCGCCGGTTGAAACGATACTGTTCCTTATATCATCACGGATAATCATATCTCCCCCTGCATGGACCCTGGCATTCTCTATAAAAAAGGCAGTAAGCCTTCCGCCCGAGAGGATGTTTGCATGACTTCCGCCCAGTATCCCCCCATTAATATACAGTCCTGCACCTGCATCTACCGAAGCCTGATCGATTCCTTTCCCTACATGAATTTCTCCGCTTGCGCGTACTACAAATCCCGTGCAGACCCAGCCCTTTATTACGAGTGACCCATCCATGGTCAGGTTGCCCGTGTTCATGTCTATGTCACCGGGAACTTCATGGCTCTTCAGGACAGATATCCTGTTTCCTTCGGAAATAATTACCATTCCATCCATTTCAGATGTCAATGTCAGGCCATTATCAGACAACATTACATTTGTTCCCGGGGTCAGCCTTTTATCCCTGCCGGGAATTGCGGGGATTATTTCATCGAAGATATTCTTTCCCTCGGTTCCCTGTGTCAGGCGGGTTTTTTCTGCAAGGAGATCACCTTTTTTAACATTGTGTATTAACGACTGTTCCCTGAAATCCATGCGGTCAGTCCCTTTAACAAGAGATCCCGCATGTTTGTCATGTTCAAATTTAATCTCGATTACAGCGTCTTTTCCATCAACAGGCGCTTTACCCCTGGCAACAACTATCTTTTTATATGGGAAGGTCTTTTTTTCAACCGATGATAAAAAATTTTCAATTTCATCAAGTCTTGCGCCATATTTAATATTGGCCCGGGTCAATATGTTTTTTATCAGGTCCAATGTGAGGATTCTTCGCTTTAAAGAAGGGGGGTACAGGGTTATACCTGCCGATAATTTGTCTTCCGATATGGCTAAAGGGCTCTCAACAGATATGGTATCCCCGGTATAGTCAGGGTATCCGGCTGTAACGCTTTCGGCAACAACGAATGTCTGTCCATTATCATGGCTTACTACATTGCTGCCCGCCTTAATCTTCCTGTCATCCGGTTTAACACCTTTAAGCACATCACCTGTAACAGTTTTTCCGTCTTCCTCTTTTATGGCCTGTATCTTTCTGGCAAGAATTTCTCCCGAAAGAACAATGTCTCTTGTGACAGAAAATGGGTCTGTGTTGCCCTCGATCCTTTTTTTATCATATACTTCAGGGTCATCATTATTTATTTTAAATTGAAAATCTATTTTTGCGTCAATGCCGTTTTTGGGCGGAACAGCCTCGGCCACTTTAAAGTTCTCAATCACATCTTTCTTTTCAAGGGCCGCCTGTATCAATTCGAGATTGATACCGTATTTAATTCCCCTGCGCCTGAGGATATCAGTTATGTCATCAAGGAAGAGACTGCTGTTATCCGAAAGAACAGGAAACAGGTTCATTTCGACCAGCATCCGGTCCCTGCTTACCTTAACATAGTCGGTAACCGAAATATTCTGCCATGTCCCTCTGGCGGCACCATATACTTCAGATACGTATCTTGTACCATTGTCTTTTATAATGACATTTTCTCCTGCCGAGAAAAGTATGTCATCGCCGGGAATTGCCGGGACAGACTCCCCGAAGATATTTTTTCCTGAAACTCCGGGCGTGGCAGGGGTTTTTACTGCAAGTTCCTGTCCCGGTTTTACCATGCCGGCTGCCCGCGGATCCCTGTTAAGGGCATCCCTTCCAATCTTCATCTCGATCTTTGCCTTTTCACCCTTTTCGGGCGGGAGGCCCCTGGCTATGATGATATTCTTCCCTGTCTTCCCTGTTTCTTTGACCTCTTTTACTGTTTTGTGAATTATATCCTTATCTATTCCGTATACTATCTTCATGTCGGAAAGAGTTTTTTCGATATCTTCTACAGTAACAGAGGCATTGTCTCCTGTTGGAGGTGTGATCGTCTTTAAGACAGCCGACATTTTATCATCCCTGGCTTCTATCTCGAACTCACCGGGGGAATTGATATGAGAGATGACGAAATTGTCTCCGTCTTCTTCTGATATCCGGAGAAGGGAAGGGTCAATACCGAGCTCTTCAGCACCTTCAATAATAGCGCTTTTTCTATCTTTTGATTTTATATGAACCCGGTATTTCATCACGAATTACCATATTAAAGGTAAAATCATTCTATGTGCCTAATATTAGATCGAAAAAAGGCCTCCATATCTTTAAGGAAAAATAAACATTATAAGATTCCGGGTGAAACAGAATTTTTACCCTGCTCCGGGAATGTATTCAATGAAATGATTATTGATCTTTGTGACTCAGAGTTTCTCTGAAAAATATTCTTATATATCTCACACTGGATAAAATCAGTGCCAGGCCGATACCTATATACAGTATCGCCAGATAATATTTCGGGATCATGGAGTGGCGCAGAGTTATTCCCATCGCGATCATTACAATTATTAACAGATAGCTGCGAGTGGGAACAAAAGAGAAAAAACATTTTTTTTTCAGGTCCATTTGAAGTATTCTATCCAGGTTCTTGTCTACTATCTTCAAAAAACCAAAATGATGCACGAGCAGGGCCAGCAGTATTCCGGCAAAGGCATAAAGGTAAGGGTTAATATCAGAGGCCTTGTAGAGCCATGAAAAAGCCAGAATCAATAGCATCACTCCAACACCTTCCCAGGTAATTCCGGCTATGAGTAAAAGAACATCTTTGGCAACCGCAGGTTTATATTTTTCTATTTCCATTATCTATTCTCCATCCGGTCTGATACTGTAATAATATGGCCGGAAAACGATATGGTCAAGCCTGCTCAGGATTTTATTTTAAAAGGCGGTAGCCGGTAAATTTATATTAAGGTTGAATAATTTTTCGATATTTTATTATTATATACTTCACCAGACAAGCTAATTTATAAAAGAGGTAAGAATATGAAAAAGATCGTTCTTGGAAATACAGGACTGGAGGTCACAAGGCTAGGCTTCGGCGGTATACCCATTCAGCGTGTGGATGAAGCCAGGGCCGTGGATGTTGTATTGCATGCAGTTGAAACAGGTGTCGATTTTATAGATACTTCACGGATGTATACGACAAGCGAAGAACGTATAGGAAAGGCCCTGAAGCAGACAGACAGGAAAGTTGCACTGGCAACCAAGTCCATGAACCGATTTTCGGACGGTGTACAGAAAGACGTCGAGGTCAGCCTGGAAAAGCTGCAGGTCGATTATATCGACATCTATCAATGTCATGCCGTAAGCAGCAGTGATGAGTACGAACGGGTAATCCGCCCGGGGGGTGCGCTTGAAGGCCTGAGAAAGGCAAAAGAACAGGGCCTGATAGGCCACATAGGCATCACGAGCCACAGCCTTGATCTCCTGGAAAGGATTATTGATGACGGTTTTTTTGAGACAGTTATGGTCTGCCTCAGCTTTCTTGAACCGGAAGCAAGGAAAAGGATTGTCCCGAAGGCAAAGGAAAAGAATATCGGTGTCCTGGCAATGAAGCCTTTTTCAGGAGGAGTGATAAATGCCCCGGAGGTCGCCCTTAAATGGGTGCTGTCCATTCCTGACATACTTGTGCTTGCAGGAGTGGAAGACAAAAAGCTTTTTGATCAGAACTGGAAGGCCTTCCAGGGTGACTATGAACTCTCTTCCGAAGAACGAAAAACCCTGGAGGCAATCAGAAAAGAGTATGATAAAAAATTCTGCCGCCGCTGCGACTACTGCCTGCCCTGTACTGCCGGGATACATATCCAGATGGTAATGGGGCTTAAATCCTTTGTAAAAAGAATAGGACCGCAGGCACTTAATAACCCGATGTTTGTTAAAACGCTGGAAAGCGCTGCCAGCTGCACGGAATGCGGTGAATGTATGACCAGGTGTCCATACTCCCTGCCCATACCGGACATGATCAAGGAAAACCTCATGTGGGCGGAGGAGTTTCAAAAGAGCTTATAATACACGATATGGAACGTGCATTAATCACCTGTTTTTTCCTAGGGTTCATCCTGGCGTCACCACTTGGTCCCATGGGACAGATTTGCCTCAAGAGGACACTGACACAGGGACCGACCTCGGGCTTTACCTCTGCACTTGGTATGTCCTGTGCAGATGCCTTCTGGGCATTTGTCGCCATTCATGGACTTACAACCGTTTCACACTGGATTGAACAGGAAAAAATCATCCTGGAAATTGCAATAGCACTGTTTTTTATCTTGTATGGCCTGCACGGGATATTTAATACTCCGGACATATCCTATCCGCGGTTACAGAACAAAGACAGGGCTGCAGGGTTTTTGTCAACATTTCTGGTTGTGTTTTTAAACCCCAGTACATTTGTTGCCTTTGCGATACTATTTACCATTTTCGGCATAACAGAAACTCACTATGGTTTTTTTAATTCTGTAATAATTGCTTCATCGGTGTTTGCCGGTTCCATAGTCTTCTGGCTTTCATTGACGCAGATTCTTCACAGGGTAAGAAAAATAATAAACGAATCGATCTACGGTACGATGTCACGCATATCTTCCTATGTGATCATGGTATTTGGTATTATAATTTTAATCATGGACCTGTATGATTTCATGTTCAGGGGCCGGTTCATGTAGAACCTGCCCCTGATTTATTAATTAACTATCCAGGAGCTAAACAGGACATAAAATGCCTGAAGAAAGATTTAAACTCATACCCGAGGCCCATCTTCTTTTATTTCAGGAAAATAAAGTGTTGTTATTACTGAGAAAAAATACCGGTTATGAGGATGGAAAGTACAGTGTTGTCGCCGGCCACTTTGAAGGCGGTGAAACAGCCAGAGAAGCCATGGCAAGGGAGGCAATGGAAGAGGCAGGAATACAGATCGATCCTGTAGATCTTATCCTTGCGCACATCACACACCGGACACACCTGGATGAAAGGGTATCATTTTTTTTCACAACAACTAAATGGGGAGGGACACCGCAAAACATGGAGCCTGATAAATGTGATGACCTGAGCTGGTTTCCGATTGATTCAATCCCGGGCAACATGATTCCCTATGTTCGTAATGCTATTGAGCAATATCTGAAAGGAAATATATATTCGGAATTCGGATGGACGGAGAAACGGTAAAATGAACACTGTAATATTTGACCTGGACGGCACGCTGAGTGATTCTGCCGAGGGAATTGTAAAATCCCTTAACTACGCACTGCCCAGACTCGGGTTTAAGGAACTTCCGGCGAGGGAACTGCTTCAGTATATAGGCCCTCCTCTCAATAAAATATTTGAAAGGCTTACAGGGAAAAAGGATGAAGCGTTTCTTTTAAAGGCAGTAGCAACATTCAGAGAAAGATATTTTTCAATCGGCTACAAGGAAAATAAAATGTATGAAGGGATGGAAAACACCCTGAAGCGGCTCATAAACCGGGGAGATACTCTCTGTGTTGCCACGGCAAAAAGACAGGATATTGCGGTGAATGTCCTCCGGTATTTTAAGATAGATAAAAATTTTACACAGGTCCATGGAAGTGACATTAACAGAAAAAAGGCAGACCTGCTCAGAGATATGATTAAAGACCCAACTCTCAATAACAGGCCCATGATTATGATAGGAGACCGTGACAGCGATTTTATTGCTGCCAGCGAGGCTGGTATGCCCTCCCTGGGAGTGAGGTGGGGCTATGGGAGTGATGAGGAACTTAAGCACGCGACTGCGGTCGTGGAAAAGCCTTTCGACCTGCCTGATGCTGTACAAAAATATGCAGGCAGGATTACGAGATAGGACATAATGTATCAGGTCCGGGCCAATCTGTACCGCCCTGTCATTTCTGTAAGAAATGACAGGGCGGTACAGTTCATGATTGACACGTTACTAATCTTTATGGCTTAAAATAAAATCCGCAAGGTTCTTAATATCACTCTCCGAAAGAGCTTTTATGCTTTCGAGAAAGGTCTTCATAATTTTACTTTTTGCCGGTTTGACAATCGGGTCACTTTTTCCATTAAAATAATCTATGAGTTTTTCTTCATTCCCGTTATATGCCTTGGTAATTTCCTTGAGAGACGGATACACCGTGCCTGTATCGGCCTTATGACAGATTGCGCAACGAAGGGTTTCAAACTGAGTGTCCTGGGCAGGCTCCTTGGCCTGCGCACTAAATGCCCAGAAAAACAGAATTGCAAACAGAATCAGAGCAGAATATTTTTTCATTGTTTTCCTCCTTAGTAGGGTTAAGAGCATAATAATTTTTTCGCGAAAACTCGCGAAAGATTATGATAACATAACCACTATGCAAATCAAGGTCTCACTTGCAATGAGCTTAAACCCAGATTTTGCAGTAGCCACCCACTGCGGACGAAAAACCTTTGCTGCAACGCTTGTTTCACGATTTTGATCCTCAACATATTTATGATATGCTTCCGGGTCAAAATCGTTCCAACTTCGCGTTTCGCTTTGGTTTTTCGCCCTCGCTACGTTTTCTACTGCAAAATCTGGGTTAAATAATTCCAATAGAATTTTTCCTGTTATTCTGCCGTCATATCATCCATGAGGCGATCTCCTGTATAATTTGGAATCAATTTCAGGAATCCTTACCTCTGGGAAATACCAAAGACACCTTGAACGTCATATTTTGTGATATTTTGCCCCACCGAGTTCATAAACAAGAATCATATTAGTTTCGGGATATGGTACTTCAGCCTCGTTTAACTTTTCGAAGAGACTATTAAGAGCACGATTAGCCGCTGGGCGTGAAGCTGTATGCACACGGACACGCAGTATATTAGCATCAGGATCAGGTATAATATCCGCCTCACTTACAAACAGATCCTGTAAAAGACGTCGTGCACCTGCTGAGTTTATTCCCCGGCCCTTCAATAACTCGACCATGGCAGTTTCTGACCTATAGGCGATCATACGCACAGTATCCATAAACCGCTTTCGGCCGGGTAGCAATCGATAAAATTTATCCTCTTCATCGAGTTTTCCCCATTTAATATGTTTATTTGTGTTTTTCAGTTCAGCTTTCAATTCAGCAAGCTGGTACTCGTATTGGTCAATGTCCTCTAAAAGATCAGTTTTTTTCTTTTCCCAGTTGCGATACTTTGCCGAGTTACTTTCAGTCTCAGGATGAATAGTCATTTCTGCAAAACGAGCATGTCTATATCTCAGTTTAGTTTGTAATGAATTACGCAATCGGTTTAATTCACGCCATACAGGATTCACTACTGTTTCGGTGTCAGGAATTTTCTCGGTCCCATACTCCTGAAGCAGATCAATAGCAAAGTGTTCCATCATATATCGAAAAAAGTTTTCCTGACACCATCGGCTGAACATACGCGCTGCAAGTAGGGTATGAGGTAATTCAAAGGCCGTACTGATTAGACTTGTCTGGTGACCGGATTCAGTAAGTTTACGTATCTCTCTCAACCAAATGGCATGTTTTCCTGAGCCGACCATACTACCCATTTCACATAGGTGCATTGTTATGGTTTCCCCGTTTGGCATTATCACATCATGTTTGTTGAACCATTCAACAGGCCATGTTTCGCCAGGATGCTTGTGGTAGGTGATGCAGGCAACCCGATGCTCATGCCACATTTCACGGAAAAAGTCAGGGCTGTAACCTTCCCTGTCGAAAACCAGAATAAAACGACATAACAAGGTATTATTCTTCAATTGCTGATCGGTAGGTTGATCTGGGATGTCATTTATTAATCTTGGAACAATATCCTCTCTTAAGGTCTTCAACAATCCGGGGTCAATTACTTTTTCCACTACGAAAAAGGGACGCCCGGTTGCATCATTCACCCAGTAGTCAGTCGTAGCTCGGAGGCATAATCGTTGGCGAGACACGAAACGTCGTGGCAATTTGGTCAGGCAGCCATTATAGACACGGACATGACCATCGATATAGAGGGTTCCAACCGCTTCAAGATCAGAACTCATCCACTGCTTGCTCAGGTGTGCAGCCCAGCGCTCCGCGCTTTGTCCGGTACTTAACTCATCCAACTTGTTCCTAAGGCATCGAACCTCAGGAATACGATCCAGACCCAGTAATTTACCAAACTCTCCAGGAGCATGTCCCCGCAACTTCTCCACTGTTTTGATCCTGCATAGAGCCATAAACGCCAACATCATCAACAGGGGAACAGCTGTATAATATCCTTTAACTTTGCCAAGTAAATGATCCACGCCACTCAGCAGGCCATTTACAATCAGCAAGGGTAATGCACAGAGGACTCCTCCTTTGGGTACATCCAGGCAGGTTTCAAAGCGAATAGGCGCCCCAATGCATTTGCCCAATGAGGTAAGTATCCGTTCGGCGACCCTTGTACAGGCTGTTCCCATCTCTTCAGCAGCAACTGTATCTATAACACTGCGTGATGACTTGGAAACAGAGATTTCGGATAGCTTGCTTTCTTCAAGGCGGCCATCGTTTATCGCCTTGCGCAATGTATCATATCGCACGGAAAGTTCTTTCGCAGTATCACGTCTTGAATAACCCTGATTCAGAAAATCCTGGGCTTTATCAAGAACAGAAGGAGACAATATCTTACCTCCACGACGTCCACTACGCTGCTTAAAAAACGCTTCGGCACCATTTGTCCTTAATTGTTTTACTGACCTGATAACACTGCTCTTTGATACACCAAAGGTATTTATGATATCTATCTGTCGGCAGGTTCCGGATTCAATCAACTGGGAGGTGACCAATCGAAACATACGGTTATCTTTTGCCATATGAGTATATATAGGATAAAGACCTAAAAAATAATTCCAACGGTCTTCATCACGAAAAATACTCACAATATCGTTAATAGGGGTTGATCCGTACGGTATAAGTAGTAGTATTTGTTGTGGCATGGCACCTTTTCCCTCACATTATTTTAATGTGTTTTGCAAGGTAAAAGGTGTCATGTTCATTTTCCTATTGCAAGGCTTTGTTTTGAATCCCTTAGATTAATATAACTCCTTAATTTATTAATGGTTTTAGCTCTTTTTATCGCTAATCTCTATGATAGGAAATCAAGATTCCTGATATTAAAAGTTTAATCATTTACATTAAAAATATCAGATCCTCATTTTTTCACAACTTCCCATTTTCCACCTTTTGATGGGCCAACTCGTTTTAGGAGACCGTCCTTCTTTAGTCTGTTGATCTGCCATTCAATACCTTTTATTGTAATCCCAATTTTATCAGCCAATTGTGGAATTGTTATTTGAGGATTCCCTGATATCAATTTCAGGATTTTTTCCCTGGTTTCTCCCCTAGTTTTTACCCTAGTTTTTACCCTAGTTTCTCCTTTGGCTTTTTCACCGGATGATTCCAATTGGTCGTTTTGTTTTATATATGTAGGCCGTTTGAATTCAAGCGTAAACATTGTGTTATAACGAATATCAACAGGTGGGCAGTGTTCATTTTTCAGATTGTCGTGTATCCGGTCCATTCCTGTCCCCATTCTTTCAATATATTCACACCTCAGTAAAAGTGAGGCAATCAATGGATTCCGACATACACTTCGTTTGCCAAATTCACTTGGAGGGAGTCCCTTTGGTAGACCCCCGGGGTTATATATTTCAACACGATCATCAAAAATCTCAACCATTACCTGTGCACCCTGTTCAAGGTAATCCCTGTGACATACTACATTTACCAGAGCCTCACGAAGGGCAACTTCGGGGAGCTCAAGGATTTCTTTCCGCTGTAAACTCTGACCTGTTATCTCCCAGCGTAACTGAAGGTGTTTTTTAAGAAATAGGATGGCGTCTTCAACGTTTTCGAGTAGGCTTCCTGTAAGCTCTTTTCGGTCAAGTATGTAGGTCTTGTTAACGCCTTTAAAAAGAGCACATACTACACTGGAATGAAAGATGTGTTTAACCGGTGTTTTACTGAATAAGAGTATTCCGGCCTGGTTAAAATAAAAATCATCATTTTTAAAATCACCTGCCCCAAGATTATAGAGAAGATTTTGACTATCTTTTCGATCCCGATAACAATGCGCCCTCCCGAGGCATTGGCAAAGGCAACAAGTTCCTTCGGAAGATCAGAATTGACGTTCCTCTTGAATTCCAGCATGTAGCCTTCACCCTCATCCATGATCAGGGCAAGTTCATCGGCGGTTGTTTTTCGGTATTTCATGCTGCAAGTTGCTCCGTGAGAAGAAGGTCTCTTTAATGTTCTTTTTCTGTTGAAATGACAATAATGGACGTTAATTTCCGGGTAAATATAATTAAATTCTGTTCCAGCTGTGATTCAGTCTTATTGTGGCCGATTTTAAAATATTTTGTTTATTAAATGTTTAACTAATTGGGATTGCTTAAAATTTTGAACGTTTTGTTTTTAACAGAAAATTATTGGTTGGGCAATTAAAAACCAGAGGTCAGATATCCGAGGTCGGAGGGCAGCGAAAAAGCGGACTGCCGTCGTCGCCGAGGCTATGCCGGGCCAGGGAAGCACCCTGTTTAATGTTGCTTCGCAACCCGCTATGCGGATTTAACAGGGTAAAGACTACAGGCTGTTAGGGAAAGAAATGTAACCCCGGAGATCAGAAGTCAATGATTCTTTTGCCGGATCGATGCCTCCGGACATCTGCCTGCTTATGTCTTCAATTTGACTCAGATCAATGTATATTTAAAAATAAATGATTATAAGTAAAGCAAGGTACAAGGTACAAGGTTTAAGGGTTAAGGGGTAAAATGTTCAAGAGGCCGAGTGAATGGTCTTATAATTGGAATAAACGGGGTTACTTAAATGAAATGGTCAAAGGAAGCGGAAGATTTACTATCAAAAGTCCTTTTTTTGTTAAGAAGCGTGTGAAGAAACGGGTTGAAGATGAAGCCGAAGCCCTGGGTGCAGATGTGGTTACTGCGGATCATGTCAACATCTGCAAAAACAGGTTCATGAACAGGATGGAAGATGAGATCAAGGGATTCCGGATTGAGACCTGCTTCAGCTCAAGCGGGTGCCCGAACAGCATAATGGATATTTCAGGCTTTTCGGAAGGAATAGAGAAGTTATGCTTTAAAGAAGATATTAAGAGATTTTTAAGGAAAAATGTTAAGGGACCCTTTCATCGAAGAAGGGGAAAAAGGATTTAAGATCCTGATTGGCGGAAAGCTCGGCCGTCATCCAAGACTGGCAATGGAGCTTCCAGGCATCTTCAACCCTGAGGAAACCCTGGCAAAGGTGAAAGAATTGATCAGGTTTTACAAGAAAAAATCTCTAAATGGTGAACGTTTTGGAGCAGTCCTTGAAAAAGCGGAAAATTTTGACCTGAATCAAGGAAACAAAACCCTGGATGGTTTATTATCATTATAAAATGATGATCAGGAGGTGAAATATGAAATGCCCGGGACAGGACAGCAGATACTGGCAGCCGGATGCTATTTTTGAAGCAAAATGCCCGGAGTGCGGTGCGGATGTAGAGTTTTTCAAGGACGATACATCAAGAAAATGCAAAAAGTGCGGACACAGGTTTTTAAACCCGGGTATGGATTTCGGGTGCGCCTCATACTGCAAGTACGCGGATCAGTGTATAGGAAACCTTCCTCCGGAACTGATAGCACAGAAGGAAGATCTATTGAAGGATCGGGTTGCTATAGAGATGAAGCGCTATTTTGGCCGTGACTTTAAAAGGATCGGCCATGCATCCAGGGTTGCAAGATATGCTGAAAAAATCGGCAGGGACGAGGGAGCAGATCTTTCCATTGTCCTGCCGTCCGCCTACCTGCATGATATCGGTATAAAGGAAGCGGAAAGAAAACATAACAGCAACGCGGCCAGATTCCAGGAGCTGGAAGGCCCGCCGATTGCCAGGGAGATACTGGAAAAGCTCAACGCCGGAGAGGACCTTATAGATGAAGTCTGCGATATTGTCGCTCATCACCATCATCCCCGAAAAGAAGAAACCATGAATTTTAAGGCACTTTATGACGCAGACCTGATCACAAACATGGAGGAGGACCGGAAGGAGAAGCCGTCAGATCCCGAAAGGATAAAAAAAATAATTGAAAAATCATTTCTGACTGATTCAGGAAGAAAACTGGCGGAAAGTGTTCTCTTAAAATAAGCGGAGGTTAACATGAAAATAAACAGAAAAATAATAGAAATAGATGAAGAACTTTGTAACGGCTGCGGCCAGTGCGTACCCTCCTGCGCCGAAGGGGCATTACAGATTATAGACGGTAAGGCAAGACTGGTTTCAGAGGTTTACTGTGACGGCCTTGGCGCATGCCTCGGGGAATGCCCCACAGGGGCACTGAAAATAGTCGAACGCGAGGCCGATGACTTTGACGAAAAAGCGGTTGAAGAAAGGATGAAGACCCTTGACAGGGAAAACCCGGATGAGCAAGCCGGCGTATGCCCTTCGGCAGTTCCTCAAAGCTTTTTATCCGGGATCAGTTGTAAAAAGGCGAATGAACCTGTAAACCAGGAAAGCGCTGATTCGGCTCTTTCTCACTGGCCGGTCCAGATAAGGCTTGTTCCCCCGAATGCCCTTTTTCTCAAGGGTGCGGACCTGCTTGTTGTTGCAGACTGTGCTGCTCTGGCCTATGCCGGCCTGCACAGGGATTTTATCGTGGGAAAGGCAGTTATGATGGGATGCCCCAAGTTTGACAATGCCCAGGAATATATACAGAAATTTACAGATATTTTTAACACCGCTGACATTAAAAGCATTACCGTCCCGGTTATGGAGGTTCCGTGCTGCCAGGGCCTGCCCGTCATAATTCAAAAGGCCCTGGAACAATCCGGAAAGCATATCCCGTTGACCAGGGTCGTAATCAGCCGGCAGGGTGAAATTATTTCATCCGGATACATCTAGCCGGTCTTGACCCGGACGATCGATTGCTTTATACTTTTTCTTTTTGAATTCTCAAAACTGACATGCAATCCACCACCCGGTTTATAATGTAAAGGAGAAAGAAATGAATTTTAAGACCTTTGAAGAGATCATGGAGTATGCGATAAACAAGGAAAAGGAAGCAGAGAAATTTTATACTGAAGCTTCCGAAAAAGAAACCTATTCGGGCGCAAAGGAGCTTTTCAGGGGATTTGCACTTGAAGAACGCGGACACCAGAAGATGCTTGAAAATTTTTCAGTGGAAAATATTGGTTATTTTAAAGAAAAAAAGATACCGGACCTTAAAATAAGCGATTACACTGTTGATATGGAATATACACCCGATATGTCATATGATGACATTTTAAGGCTCGCGGCAAAGCGTGAAGAAAAGGCCTTTAAGTTTTATACTGATTTTGCTGAGAAGGCCGAGCAGGAAAACCACAAAAAGCTGTTTAAAATTCTGGCACAGGAGGAATCCAAGCATAAACTCAAGATGGAAACCCTCCTGGATGATTATCTGGCCCGGATGGGAGATTAATACTTTTAACAGGCGCAGTATATATGAATATAAACTGCGCCAGCAATGTTAACAGTCCTGCCGGCAGATTTATATAACCGCGGCAATGCGTTTCTCAATCTCCTGCTTGGGCAGTGCGCCAACCACCCTGTCCACCTGCTCTCCGTTCTTGAAAAGCAGCATTGTAGGTATGCTCTGGATATTATATTTCATCGCTATCTTGGGATTGTCATCTGTATCCAGCTTTGCAATTTTTACCCGCCCTTTGTATTCTTCTGCGAGCTGTTCAATGACAGGGGCGAGACCCCTGCACGGGCCGCACCATGGCGCCCAGCAGTCCACAAGCACAGGCCCGGAATATGACAATACCTCCTTTTCAAAGGTGTGATCTGTTACTTCCACGGGCTTTCCGGAAGCAGAGTCTGTTGAAAGAATTGCTCCGCATTTTCCGCATTTTGGTTTGTCATCGGTTCTTGATGCCGGTATCCGGTTTTTTACTCCACAGTTGTTGCATTTAATTATTATACTGTCATCTCCCATGGTTATTACCTTTCATTTGCTATTTAATTATATGGACCTTATACGGGCCCTTCCTCCTTGTTTTCCTAACTTATTTGGATTATCCTAGGTCATAATATTATAATAATATTTATTTTAAAATCCAGGCACATTTATAAATAATGTCATTTATTACAATCATATTACTGGCCATTGCCCTTGCAATGGATGCCTTTGCTGTTTCTATCGCAAGCGGCATTGCTATAAAAAACATGAGCATCAAACACTCATTTATTATTGCATCGTGGTTCGGCATTTTCCAGGCGGTTATGCCGCTCTTAGGCTGGCTGGGAGGGATCAGGCTCCAGAAATTTATATCAGGAGTAGATCACTGGATTGTTTTTGGCCTTCTCCTTTTCATAGGCAGCAGGATGATATATGAGGCATTCCGGATAGGGAATGTTGAAAACAGATCAAACCCCATGGATACAGCCGTGCTTTTTTCCCTTTCCATTGCCACAAGTATTGATGCCTTTGCCGCAGGTGTGAGTTTTGCGCTGCTTCATGTTGCAGTTGTTGCACCGGTTATTATTATAGGTATTATCACCTTTATAATGTCTTTTATAGGTGTGTTGATTGGTGACAGGGGTGCCCATTTTTTTGAAAAAAAGATGGAAGTCGCCGCTGGTATTGTGCTTATAGCGATTGGCATTAAAGTCCTTATAAGTCACATTGTTACCGGATAAAAAAATGTTTAAGATGTACAGGCATGGCGCCGGATTTTATCATGAAAGGTAAGCAGGATGTCGCTTGAATTTAAACCACTGGAAATAAATGATAAGGAGATATATACCCGGTATTTCAAGGCGGATACTCCTGAAATCTCAGAGTTGACCTTTACAAACCTTTTTATGTGGCAGGGCCTCTACCACCCCTTCTGGACAGAAGAGGATAATGTCCTGTTGATTGTTCTAAGGCCCGAGGGCTCTCCCCCCTTCGGGCTTCAGCCCGTTGGCCCCGGAAACAGGGCAGATGCCTTGGGTATACTGCTGGATTGTCTTGAGGAGCAAACCAAAAAGCCTGTAATTCGCAGGGCCGGCGAGAAATTTATCTCCGAAACTGTTGATGAAAACAGGTATATATGTATACGTGACAGGGACAACGATGATTATGTATACTCAACCGATGACCTTATTAAGCTTTCGGGCAGGAAATTTCACAGGAAAAAAAATCACCTCAATCAGTTTATCAAAAGCTTCAGGTATGAATATCGCAAACTCGATATGGAACTGGTCGAATGTTTCTTAGATATGCAGGAAGAATGGTGCAGGATGAAGGAGTGTGTTGAAATTCCGAATCTCCTCTCCGAGGACTACGCGGTACGCAGGGCGTTGACCCACTTTGAAGAACTTGATTACGAAGGCGGGGCGATTGTGATTGACGGTAAAATTGAGGCGTTTTCCCTTGGAGAAAGGCTGAACCGGAACACTGCGGTCATACATATTGAAAAGGCAAATCCTGATATTCCCGGGCTCTATACCGCAATAAATCAGATGTTCCTAAGCAATGCATGGGCAGAAATGGAATATATCAACAGAGAGCAGGATCTTGGTGTCGAAGGGCTAAGGGCGGCAAAAGAGTCCTACCTCCCGCATCATATGATCAATAAATATACCATTCAAAAAATATGAACACAGTATATATAGCAGCACCTGTCCCAGGATTACATTTATTGACATAACTGTTTGTTATAAATATAATTTCAGATATTCTTAAAAATAGCCGAAAAACCTTATGAAGGAATAGCATAGTTGCTTGATTTTCCATGATGAGCATTATGTATTTTTAAAATATTTTAAAAATCCCGTGTTTCGAAAAAAGGCTGCTGACTATTTCGATTAACGTGTCTTTTCGGAGAGAGAAATATGAGTAAAGATATCAGGAAGATTCTGATTGTTGATGATGAAAGGGATTTCGTTCTCAGCCTGACAGACATCCTTGAGGCCTATGGATACAATGTTCGAATGGCCCATAATCAAAGGGAAGCGGTTGAGGAAATAGCGTCCTTTTATGCTGATGTTGTCCTGCTGGATGTAAGACTGGGCCATGAAAACGGGCTTAACCTTATCACAAGATTTAAAGAAACACGTCCAAATATTATACCTGTAATTATGACAGCCTTTGCCGAGGCTGATACCGCAATAGAGGCCTTCCAGGAAGGGGCCTATGACTATTTAAGAAAACCCCTGAATCCTCCCCAGCTTCTAAAAACACTTGAAAGATGCTTTGAAAAGCTGCAACTGGAAAAGGAAAAAGAGGCGGCCCAGGAGGCGCTGAGCAGGAGAAATAAGGAACTGGAGGAGATAAACGCAAGGCTGAAGGAGAGTGAAGAACGTTATCGCCTGCTGGTTGAAACCATGAATGACGGCCTTATTATGTTGGATCTTCAAGGTACTGTAATATATGCCAACCGGAAATTCATCAGGATGACGGGATATGATGAAGATGAATTGCAGGGCAGAAATACTTCCGATTTTCTCGATGATGCAAATATACCCATATATTTAAAATACATGGAAGGATGCCATTTTGGCGATATTTCACCCTTTGAACTGACATGGCAAAAGAAGGATGGCACAAAGCTTCCCACCATTGTTTCTCCGCAATCTATTCTTGACTCGGAAGGACATCTCAAAGGCTGTTTTGCAGTGATAACTGATATAACCGAAAGAAAAAACGCCGAAGAGGAAAAGAGAAACATGGAACAGCATCTCCAGCAGGCCCAGAAAATGGAAAGCATAGGTACACTTGCCGGGGGAATATCCCATGACTTCAATAATTCCCTTCAGGCCATTATCGGTTACAGTCAGATTCTCCTGATGGACAAGGATGAAAAAAATCCCGATTACACAAAACTTGCTAGCATTGAAAAGGCAGCCCAAAGGGCCAGTGAACTGACTCAGCAACTGCTTGCATTCAGCCGGAAGGTAGAAAGCAAAATGAAGCCGGTTGATCTTAATAAGGAAGTGCACGATGTAAAAAAACTTCTTGAGAGAACCATCCCCAAAATGATCAAAATCGAGATGAAGCTTGAGAAGGATATCAATATCATAAATGCCGATCCTTCACAGATTGAACAGATTATGATGAATCTGGCTGTGAACGCAAGGGATGCCATTGGAGAAGAAGGCCGGATAATAATACGAACGGAAAATACCACACTTAACGAGTATGACTGTAAAAATATACCCGGACTTGTTCCTGGGGATTATATAATCCTTTCTATGACAGACGACGGCAAAGGAATGACGCAGGCGGAATGCGAAAGGATTTTTGAACCTTTCTTTACAACAAAGGAATTGGGGAAGGGGACAGGGCTTGGGCTGTCCATGGTTTACGGGCTTGTAACCAAACACAACGGCCATATTGTTTGTACCAGCAGCGTCGGAAAGGGTGCAACCTTTCGGATATATCTGCCTTCCATAGAGCAGGCTGTTCCTCCTGTTATCGAGAAAAAAGAAATGGATATGCCTTCAGGCGGCTCGGAAACGATTCTTATGGTTGATGATGAATATTTTGTTAGAGAGCTCGGAGAGCAGATACTCACTAAATTCGGCTATAGTGTCATATCCGCCGCGGACGGAGAATCGGCCCTTGAGATATATCTCAAGAATAAGGATAAAATCTCTCTTGTAATACTCGATCTGATAATGCCGGGTATGGGTGGTAAAAAATGTCTTGATGAGTTTCTTAAAAAATATCCGGAAATAAAGGTTGTGATCGCAAGCGGTTTTTCGCCGGATGGCGATGCAAAATCAGCCATGGGTGCAGGCGCAAAGGGCTTTATAAGCAAGCCCTATAATATCCGGAATATGTTAAAGGAAATCAGGGAGGTCCTTGATGCCCGATAACAGCAATAACGAACAGGCCGGGTATGCCACTAAACAACTGGTAACCATAAAAATCCCCGCCATTCCTTGAGCGCAGGTCCTGCCTGCAAAATGGCATTCCGCCGGTTGTTTCCATTTTTTCAGTGCTTATAGTATTTCATGTATTTGCTGATAACAGCTTGAGGAATAGCCTATGGAAAACTATGAAAACAGGCTTATCAATGAAAAAAGCCCATATCTTTTACAGCATGCCCATAACCCGGTTAACTGGTATCCATGGTGCGACGAAGCCTTTACAAGGGCAGCGGAAGAAAACAAACCGGTATTTCTTTCAATAGGATACTCAACATGCCACTGGTGTCATGTTATGGAAAAGGAATCCTTTGAGGATATTGAGGTCGCTGAACTCATGAATCGCGAGGTGATAGCCGTAAAGGTAGACAGGGAAGAACGGCCTGATCTCGATAATGTGTATATGACGGCCTGCCAGATACTCACCGGTAATGGGGGCTGGCCCCTTACCATAATCATGACCCCGGACAAAGTCCCTTTTTTTGCAGGCACATACATTCCTAAAAATACCCGGTTCGGACGAACAGGCCTTATGGAACTTATCCCCAGGGTCAGGGATGTGTGGCAGAACAGAAAAAATGATGTGCTTGCCTCCGCAGAAAGAATCCAGGGTGCCTTGAAGAGTGTTGATGTCCTGGCCCCGGGACAAAAACCGGATGAGTCCATGCTCGATAACGCATACAAAGAGCTTGAGGGCAGGTTTGACAATGAGTTCGGGGGCTTTGGAGATGCACCCAAGTTTCCAGGTGCCCACAATCTGTTATTTCTACTGCGGTACTGGAAACGTACAGGCAATAAAAATGCCCTTGAGATGGTTGAGAAAACCCTTTTGAATATGAGGAAGGGGGGCATCTATGACCATATAGGCTTTGGTTTTCACCGCTATTCAACAGACCGCAAATGGCTTTTACCCCATTTTGAAAAGATGCTCTATGACCAGGCTATGCTCGCAATTGCTTATATGGAAACATACCAGGCCACGGGGAAGAGCGAATACGGGTCAACAGCAAAGGAGATATTTACCCATGTCTTAAGAGACATGACATCACCCGGGGGCGGATTTTATTCTGCCCTGGATGCGGACAGTGAAGGAGAAGAGGGCAGATTCTATGTCTGGACGGAAAGGGAACTGAGAAAAATAACAGGGAACAGCGCCGACCCTTTTATAGAATTTTACAATATCAAAAAAGAAGGAAATTTTAAGGAAGAAGCCACGGGAAAAACAACCGGAGAAAATATCCTGTATGTTTCAAGGCCTGTTGAGCAGGTCGCAAACGAACTGAACATATCTCTTTCTGAACTCGATGAGATATTATCACAAGCCGGAAAACGCCTTTTCGAGGAACGGGAAAAAAGAGTGCACCCTTACAGGGACGACAAGATTCTTACAGACTGGAATGGTCTTATGATCGCGGCCTTTTCCGTTGGTTCACGGGTCTTTGATGATAGAAAGTATGCTGATGCCGCAAAAAGGGCGGCGGATTTTATCCTGAATAAAATGTATAAAAAAGACGGAACGCTTCTTCACAGATACAGGGAGAGAGATGCTGCAATAGAAGGAAACGCCGATGATTATGCCTTTTTAATCTGGGGTTTGACAGAGCTGTATGAGGCAACCTTTGAGGTTAAATACCTGAAACACGCAATCCAATTGAATGACTATTTTATCACCCATTTTCGTGACAGAAAAAGAGGCGGCTTCTTTTTTACACCGGATAATGGCGAAGACCTGCTGGTGAGAAAACGGGAGATCTATGATGGAGCGATACCTTCCGGCAACTCCGTTGCAATGTTAAACCTGATAAGGCTTGCCAGGATCACAGGGAGAACAGACCTTGAGGAATATGCCGAAGAAACAGGGGCTGCCTTTTCGGACGCAACAGGGCGTATGCCTTCCGCTCATACTTTTTTAATGTGTGCCCTGGAGTTTGCATCAGGTCCTTCCTGCGAAGTGGTCATCACAGGTTCGGAGGAGAGTGACGATACAGTTGAAATGCTAAAGGCGCTCCATAAAAAATATTTTCCAGGTATGGTAACTGTTTTCAGGCCTGATGTAAAAAAGGCCGAAATTGATATGCTTGCCCCCTATCTTAAAGATTATAAATGCATGGATTCCAGGGCCACCGCATATGTCTGCCGCAACAACGCCTGTTCCGCCCCTGTAATGAGCCCTGAAGAAATGCTGGATTTAATCGGTTAAACAACCATACAGGGGTAATCGTGAGATACCGATAAATAAAAGGTCATACCCCATCTCTACATGCTGATGTAAAATTCGGGTTTAAATACCCGTCAGCGACGAATTCTTGAATCCGACAGGTTTCTTTCTGCCGGGTTAAAATTATCGATGCTTGATTTTCAGATTGAAATCACCTTTAATTAGTTTTAGCTTAAAAATAATAGAATGAATATTATCTGCGACAGCACTGTAAGCCGTGTGGTGCAGATCTCAGGGAAATATATGCAGAAATCTGAAGTAATAAAAAATGCCCCCGGAAATAAGGAGGTCAAGGACTGGACCAGCGGAAGTATTTTTAAGAACCTCCTCCTTCTTTCCTGGCCCATGATCATAAGCAATATTATGGCTATGCTGGGGCCCACAATCAATATGATATGGGTCGGAAGACTCGGACCGGATGATATTGCCGCGGTAGGTGTGTCGGGCATGATCGTAATGTTTGTCATGACCGTAATGATGGGTGTTTCAATCGGCGCCAGGGCGCTGATCGCCCGCTTTATAGGTATGAAACAGCCCCTGGAAGCAGTCAGGGTGGCGCGGCAGGCCTTTTTGGTAAGCCTGGTTTTCTCCACAATTGTAGCAGGTATAGGAGTTATTTTCTCAGACACGATTCTTCATTTAATGGGGGTGCAAGAAGAAGTCCTCAGGCTGGGCAGTGAATATCTCAAGATACAGTTTTGCGGTTCGGTTATTATGGGTTTCTGGATGATATCGGAAAGTATAATGCAGTCTTCCGGTGATACGATTACTCCCATGAGGAACGGAATAATAAGTAAGATTTTCCATCTGATATTGTGTCCACTTTTTATTTTCGGCTGGTTTTTTGTGCCGGCGACGGGTATTGTCGGGGCGGCACTGGCAACTATTGCGGCCCAGTTTGTTGCACTTGGAATGAATCTGTATGCCCTTTTTACGGGAAAAACCCAGTTGCATCTGCATCTCAAGGGGATGCGGATAGATCCCCCGCTGATGTGGCGTATAATCAAGATAGGAGTTCCGGGCATTGTGATGATGGCCCAGAAGAATCTGAGCAATCTGATTGTTATGAAAATTATAATTATGTACGGCACCCTGGCCGTTGCAGCCCATGCGATCCTCCAGAGGGTGGAGATGATCTTTTTTATGGCCGGGGTCGGAATGGGGTCTGCCGCAGGAGTGCTTGCCGGCCAGAACCTGGGGGCGGGAGAGCCGGAAAGAGCTGGCAAGAGCGGTCTGTTTGCCATATCAATAGCCGAATCATTTGTTATTATGGCCTGTGCCGTTGCCTTTATATTTCCTGAAAAAATTATAGTCATATTTAACTCCGACCCGGAACTGATAAAGCTCACAAGTATATTTTTAAGGATCGGGGTTGCTGGATATGTCATGTGCGGCGTGGAGCCGGTTTTCCTCAATTTTTTCACCGGAGTAGGGGATACAACCATACCCATGATCTTTGAGGTAGGCACAACCTGGTGCCTGCTGCTGCCCATGGCTATCCTGTTCCCAAAGCTGTGGGGCCTGGGGGTGTATGGTGTCAGATGGGCCATGGTGTTGAGTTATATATTGCTTTCAATAGCCTATGTTATTTATTTTAAAATAGGAAGATGGAAGGGTAAAGTGGTTTAGGAATTACTTTTCCTCATAACAGGGGACCATATGAAAAAACAGATTGAACTTGCCGTTTATCCTGACAAACTAACCGACAAGGACCATCATAAAAAACTTGCCGCCCAAAAATTAAGGACGGATATTAAAGACATAACCGCCCTTATCCCACTCCGGCGCTCTATCGATGCCAGGAAAGCGCCTGTTTATAAAATACTCTATGATGTATATGTAAATGAAAAACCTGTTTTTCTTGAAGAGACCCTTAATTATCTGCCGGTTAAGGGGGACAGGAAAGTCATTATTGTCGGTTTTGGTCCCGGAGGGATGTTTGCTGCCCTAAGGTTGATCGAGGCCGGCATAAGGCCCATAGTCCTGGAGCGGGGTAAAAATGTCACAGACCGCCGCTTTGATATAAGCGCCATTCAGAAAAAACATATTGTTGATCCTGATTCAAACTTCTGTTTTGGTGAGGGCGGTGCAGGGGCATACAGTGACGGCAAACTTTTTACACGCTCCACCAAGCGTGGTGATGTAAAAAGAATATTGAGGATTCTTGTTCAGCATGGCGCTGATCCTGATATCCTTATTGATGCCCACCCTCACATCGGCTCCAACAGGCTTCCCAAAATTGTAACAGCTATAAGGGAAACCATCCTTTCCAATGGCGGTGAAATACATTTTAACAGCCGTGTTACTGATCTGATTATCAAAGATAAGAATTTCACAGGTACGGTTGTAAATGAATCAAAGGAATATTCCGGCGATGCCATTATCCTTGCCACGGGTCATTCTGCTGTTGATATCTATTACATGCTGAAAAAGAATAATATCAGACTTGAGGCAAAACCCTTTGCAATGGGGGTCCGGATCGAGCATCCACAGTCACTGATAAATGAAATCCAGTACCATTCTAAAAATTACAACAAACAATTACCTGCTGCCAGTTACTCCCTTACCTGTAAGGCGGGTGAACGGGGCGCCTTTTCTTTCTGTATGTGCCCGGGCGGGATGATTGTTCCTGCCGCGACATCTCCGGATGAGCAGGTTGTAAACGGCATGTCCGTTTCAAGGCGCGATTCTCCCTTTGCAAACAGCGGATTTGTTGTTACTGTTGATGAAAGAGACTGGATTAAATATAATAACGAAGATGAGTTTGCCGGGTTGAAGCTGCGCATGGAGCTGGAAAAACTTGCCTTTGAACTGGGAGGCAGGTCACAGACTGCCCCTGCACAAAGGGCAGGGGATTTTATAATGGGAAGAGTAAGCTCCTCGTTAAACCCTTCCTCATACATACCGGGCATAGTGTCTGCACCATTGCATGAACATCTGCCCGGGTTCATGGTCAGGGGCCTGCGTGAAGCTTTGATTATTTTTGATAAAAAGATGCATGGCTTTTCTTCAAGTGAGGCGCAACTTATAGGGGTGGAAACGAGGACAAGCTCACCAGTAAGGATTCCGAGGGACAGGACCACTTTGATGCATCCTGATATCGATGGCCTTTTTCCCTGCGGAGAAGGGGCCGGGCATGCCGGGGGTATAGTGTCTGCAGCAATTGACGGTGAAAACTGTGCAATGGCAGCGATAAAACATATGAATATTATTTAAAACATGGCCCAGGGCGCCGGGCTCAGGGCCCAGGGTCAAACATTTTATTTAACTTGATAGATTGGAGAAAGCAGGGAGAAAAAAATGGGAGACATGGGCAATACTAAGGAATGTGTAGCTGATACAAAACAGGGTAAACTTCAGGGCGCCAGGGAAGAGGGACTTTTTGTTTTTAAAGGTATTCCCTTTGCAGCTCCGCCTGTGGGTAAACTCAGGTGGATGCCGCCTCAACCTGCGGCCTCATGGGAGGGAGTAAGATCGGCTACCGGGTATGGGACAATAGCGCCGCAGAATCCCATGCCTGAAGGGTTTATCAGCCTGGGCAAACCGGAGCCTCAGAGTGAGGACTGCCTTTACCTTAATGTTTGTACACCTGGCCTTGATGATAAAAAAAGACCCGTAATGGTCTGGATTCATGGCGGAGCCTTTTCTCTGGGTTCGGGTTCCGAAGAGATGTACAGATCCGGTAAACTGGTTGAAAGAGGTGATGTCGTTCTGGTTACAACCAACTACCGGCTTGGCGCACTCGGTTTTCTAAATCTTGACAAGGTAACCGGGGGAAAAATACCCTCAACAGGCAATGAAGGTCTTCTTGATCAGGTTGCAGCCCTTACGTGGGTCAGGGACAATATTACTGCCTTTGGCGGAGATCCGGACAATGTTACCATATTTGGAGAATCGGCAGGAGGCATGAGTGTCGTCTGCCTGATGGTGCTTCCAAAAGCACGGGGACTTTTTCACAGGGCTATCATAGAAAGCGCTGTAGGTGCCATTGGCCGACCCCTTGCAAATTCCATATACACGGCAGAAACCTTTATTAAAATAGCAGGATTAAGGGCAGATGACATTGATAAACTTATAGATCTTCCTGTTGAAAAAATATTGAAGGTTCAGACAAAGGTGGCCATTGAAACCGACCAGGGAGAAGCGCCCTGCATACCTGTAGCGGACGGAAAAATAATGCCCCTTATGCCTCTTGAGGCCTTTTCACAGGGAAAAGCGGCCAGGGTGCCCACAATGATCGGCTCCAACCTGGATGAGCAGAAGCTGTTTTCCTTGATGAATCCGATGCACCAGAAAATGGATGACGCAATGCTTCTAAAACTTTTAAAAAGGAATGTCCCTGAAGAAAATATTCCTGCGGTTATTGATTTATATAAAAAGCAAAAGGAAATGAGGGGGGAAACAATAACATCTTTTGAGCTTTATTCGGCTATAAACACTGATATCATGTTCAGGAATATAGCCCTTCATATTACCGAAGCACAGAGAAACCATGGCATGCCGGCATATAACTATCTCTTCAAATGGAAATCCCCGGCTGCCGGAGGTATCTTTGGTGCAACTCATGCCCTTGAAGTAGGCTTTGTATTCGGTACAATGAATGACACGTTCTGCGGTACCGGACCCGCCGCAGACAGGCTTTCGGAACGGATGCAGGATGCCTGGACGGCATTTGCCCGCACGGGCAACCCGTCATGTGACAGCATGGGAAAATGGCCTGAATATGGTACCGAAAGAAATACCATGATAATTGCGGAAGATTGCCATGTTGAAAAGGCCGTTTATGAAGAGGAAAGAAAGATATGGGAGAAGGCAGGCCCTGTTGATCTGAATAATATGCTGTGATGATAAATCAATTGCATATCCATGATATTGTTAGTATTTAATGGCTGTAAAATATTATTAAGTGATTAGCTTTTTGGGGTCAATTTTTACAATTTTTTAACAATAAATTAAAGTTTCACTGTTGACATAATTACAGTTGTAGGCTATTGTGTCCTCACCAATGCTTAGATCGTTAGATCAAGTCAGTTTAGAAATGAAAGGCCGAGAATCCCTCCTCGGCCTTTTTTTTAACAGGTCCGATTCCTGTCCCTCTCAATGCTTTCGTTGGCAGCTTATCTTCCTTTATATTAGGGGTTCAAACGCAAACCACATTTTGGACAATTGCCTCCCATGATTGGCGCTCCCCATGAAGAACACCTGGGGCATCTGTTTAACAACGCCATTTTAAGTAATACAAAGAATGTAGCCAGAAGTATCGTGATATATGCCGCTATTTGTATTACAGGATATTTATCGAGAAGGTAGCGAACAGCCCAGTAAGCGCCTGAAAGAATAACTAAATTGATAATTGAAAGTTTAAAATCCACAGCTATTTTCTGAAGTTTTCTTCTCTCATCATCAGTTGGAATGTTTTTATCCATATGTATTTCCTTTACTTTTTAATATCCATTCAACGCACAGTTTAACAGGCGCAGTTCGTCCCTCTTGAAACTGAAGTTAACTGCCTTCTATATCATAATGTCAAGTTTTTTTGATTATCAGGATTGTTTCCCGGTGTACATCTTTTTCGGGCAGCACATGAAACTTCTTGATCAGGTAAGAGAGGTTATAAGATAGAGGAAAGAGATCAGTGGTCACTGTTTTTACTTTCTATACCTTCAGGCAGGGCGTTGTTGACTACCATGACTAGCTTCCAGATTTTAATCAATTACATGTATTGCCATTCAGATTGTATATTTAAGACATATTCTCTGCATGTAAAAAAAGAGCCCCATATTGGGCCCTCAAAAAAAAAGACCAACACTTAAATTAGTGTAAGTCTCTGAAATTCTTGGTAGCGGGGACAGGATTCGAACCTGTGGCCTTCGGGTTATGAGCCCGACGAGCTACCTGACTGCTCCACCCCGCGACAAGTAAGCTACGTTATATAACACCACTCCTGAACCGAGTCAATGATATTTATAAAATATTTAATTTTACGATTACTCAGGGATCTGGATGGTAAATGTGGTCCCCGCGCCGGGAGTACTAACCGCCCATATGTCACCCTTGTGGGCCTGTATAATTTTATATGAAATCGCAAGGCCAAGCCCTGTGCCCTTTTCCCTTGTTGTATAAAAGGGCTCAAAAATATTTTTCAGCTCCTCACTCGACATCCCCCTGCCTTCATCGCTTATGCTTATCTCTATGCCCCCGTTGATTTTTCTTGTTTCCACCGTGATAAGTCCACCACCTGGCATGGCCTCTGTCCCGTTTGAGATTATGTTAATAAAAACCTGTTTTAATTTATCGGGGTCACAGTTAATTTCACCTATTTCATCGGACAGGTATTTTTCAAAACAGTAATTGGCCTCGTTATACACACCTGCCATAATATTAAGGACATCCCCCACTACCGAATTTATCTCGGAAGGCCGCATCACCAGTTTATACTCCTTTGTAAAATCGCCGAGGTTTGCTATCAGTCTTTCAAGCCTTGTCACTTCATCAAGGACCATATTAATCTTGTTTATATCCTTCTCTCTTTCAAGATGTGACTTTATCTGACTGGTAAAACCGCCTATTATCATCAGGGGATTTTTTATTTCATGGGCAACATGGGCTACCGCCTGCCCCACAGCGGCCAGCCGTTCCGACTGGAGCATCTTCCTTTCCATCTGCCGCTGTAAGGTTACATCCCTCATTATTGCTGTAAAGGTTATTCTGCCGCCCATATTGAGAACGGAAACTGTGAGGTCAACAGGAAAAATCTCTCCGTTTTTTCTCACAGCATTAAGGGAAATTGTTTTACCTATGATATCTGAGTTCGGGTCTTCCAGGAAATTTTCCAGATACCTCCGGTAAGGCCCGTAACCGGTAGAGATAATTGTATCCAGATCCTTTCCAACTACTTCCTGTCCTGAGTACCCGAAGATTTTTTGTGCGGCGTTATTAAAAAGTATAATTTTTTGATCTTCATCGATGCTGATTATAGCGTCTGTAGCAGTATCGAGAATGGCCTTGAAACGTTTTTCAGACCTCTGAAGTTTCAGTATAAGGTGGCGGTATTCGGTAACATCCCTTGTTATTTCCAGAAAATACTTTTTCCCTTCATCTTCAGCCTTCAGCGGGTACATAATAATTATATATTCACGCGAACCCTGGTTTTCATCCTTATATGAGATGTTCATTTCAACTGATTCACCGGTATCCGAGGCCTTTTCGACAGGGCACTGACCAATGCCTGTTACACAGGGAAGCCATGCCCTTTTTTTAAATTCATAACATCTTTTTCCCACAACATCTTTTTTGTTAAGTCCGACTGTTTTTAAAAACGCCCTGTTTACATCATTAATAATAAAATCCTGATCAACCACCATTATCTCTTCACTTACACCGTCATAGAGGGAGGTTAAGAACATGTTTATCTTTTTCAGTTCCCTGATTTCGCTGTTTTTTTTGTCAAGTTGAGACTCCAGACTCTGCATCTTCGAGGCATCCTGTGTTTTTTTCATAACCCCTGCACCTCCATGATAAGTTCTTTTATCAGGCCTTTTTAAGTATGAAATCCGGTTCTGTATGAGAGAAGGAGAATGAGTGCTTTAAAGCGGTTAAGGCCTTGGATGATATTTTTCATGAATCTGTTTAAGCCTTTCCCTGCTGACATGTGTATAAATCTGTGTTGTCGAGATATCGGAATGCCCGAGCATTATCTGTACGGACCTTAGATCTGCCCCGCCTTCCAGCAAATGAGTGGCAAAGGAATGCCTCAGGCTGTGGGGGGTAATTTTTTTTGTTATTCCGGCAATTATGCCATATTTTTTTATAATTTTCCAGAAGCCCTGCCTTGAAATCGATGCGCCCCTGGAATTAAGAAAAAGATATGAGACGTTTTTCCCTCTTATCAGGTCCTGCCTTCCATATGTCAGATAAAGCTTGATTGCATCCTTTGCCTTATCTCCCATAGGGACGATCCTTTCCTTTGAACCTTTTCCTATGGTCCTGATAAATCCCGGTTCAAGGTTTACGTTTATCAGATGAAGGCCAACGAGTTCCGATACCCTTAACCCGGTAGCGTAAAGCAGCTCAAGCATGGCACTGTCCCTCTGTCCAAGGCTTGTTGTGTTATCAGGAACAGCGAGCAGACGGTCTACTTCATCCTGGCTCAATGTTCCCGGCAGCCGGTGGGGAAGTTTTACCGGATCAAGCAGTCTTGCAGGATTTTCGGTCAGCCTGCCTTCGGTTATAAGAAACCTGTAAAACATCTTTATTGAAGAGAGGTTTCGGGCAATGGTACGCGCCGAATAGGCATTTATTTTTTTCATTGCCCCTGTATATTCGGCAATGTCTTCTCTTTTGACCTGGACAGGCGGTTTCTTCATTTTATCCAGGTAGTTGAAATATTTTACAAGGTCGCTGCTGTATGATGATACGGTATTCTCCGAAAGCCCGCGTTCGATTCTCAGATAACTCAGGAACTGGTCAAGGAGTTCATTGCTCTCCATCTCATGCTGTTTCATGATATCTGTCATTTTTTAAAATCATAATACCTTGCATTTTTTGTCAATATTCTGGGCCCGGTTTTTTCTATGGCGACCATTTCCTCGAGCCGAACTCCGCCTTTACCCGGCAGATATATACCCGGCTCATCGGTGACTATCATACCCTCTTTTAGCGTGACAGGATTTCCGGGGCTTAGTCTCGGGGCTTCATGGGTTGCGAGCCCCACACCGTGTCCGAGAGAATGACCGAAATAATCCCCGTAGCCTGC
Source organism: uncultured delta proteobacterium (assembly GCA_963815145.1). Taxonomy (GTDB): domain Bacteria; phylum Desulfobacterota; class DSM-4660; order Desulfatiglandales; family HGW-15; genus JAAZBV01. The sequence continues at coordinate 342,778 of CAWFFS010000015.1, read as the reverse complement.
CTTCCTGATTATATCTCTTGCTATGGAATCGGGCTTTGTACTGAGTTCTCCCGGTCGTATATATTCAAGGGCGGCCAGTTGCGCCTCCCTGACTATTTTGTATATCTCTTTTATTTTTTTATCGGGCCTGCCCGTAAAAATCGTCCTTGTCATGTCACAACAATATCCGTCTACCTTCAGGCCCACATCAAAAATAATATGATCCCTTTTGCCTATCTTTCTATTGGTAGGAACGGCATGGGGCAGGGCTGCGTTCGGGCCGGAGGCCACAATAGAATCAAAGGCCATGCCTTCTGCACCTTCTTCAACGGAAAATGTCTCGATCTTTCTTGCTATCTCCTTTTCGGTCTGTCCCGGTTCAAGCGTATCAATTACCCTGTCCAGCACCTTTGACATCATGTCGGATGCCTTCTCCATCAGCATAATTTCTGAAGGGTCTTTTATCTCGCGCATTTTTTCTATCAGCCCCTTCAGCGGCTTCATCCGCACGGGCAGGGAGAGTTTTTTCAGTTTTAGAGACAACTGGCGGTGAAGGTTCCAGGTAACATGATCTCCTTCAAACCCGAGGCATTTCCCCCCGGTTCTTTTTACCTGTTTAATAAGTTCAGCCTCAAAATCGGCCTTTTGTGTTATCACCCTGTAGTCCAGGGCCTCATTTTCCGCTTCGACAGTGTATCTGGAATCCGTGATTAATAATGCCTTTTTTCCGGTAATAAGGAGTGAGCCCGATGATTCATTCAGCTGCGTGTCAAAGGCCTTGAAACCCGACAGATATCTCCGGTTTTCTGGCTGCACTATCCACAGCATGTCAGGGGTTTTATCAGTAATGCTTTTCCTTAATGTTTTAAGCCGGTTTTTATAGGGGAATACCTTCATAATCTTCCTCCGAAGAAGGTTACAAGAAAGAAAATTCTTTGTTTTTAACAATTTAAGTAATGGACAGGAATAAATATGTCAAGCTTTGTTGACATATAGACTGTCCCTTGCTAAACATAGCGGTTTGATTTATTTACTTAACCTGATCAATACTCCGGTCTTTAGCAAGGTAACTAAAGTATTTCACCTATATATTTAAGGCATATAAACCGGTTAATAATAATCAGATATCCAGTAATCCGTAAGATAGAAAGATTCATTCGTTCATGTCCGAGGGTAAAATAATAGAATATATAGAGCAGGGGAAAATGATCTGTGCGATTTGCCTGCAGGATAAAGGGCCAAGACTGCACCTGCTCACCTCTTTAAACAGGCTCGTAAACCTGCCGTCAAAGCGTGCCGCTTACATTTCTTCATCTCATATTTCAACAGACCGCCCCAGGGAAGAAATACTGAACCGGCTCAGGGAAATTGACTCAACAAGGGCTATGCTGAAGGAAGAAATAAGGGTGAAGGAGCTATGGGAACTGATTAAAGACGAGAAAGAAAGCTTTGATTATAAATACATTGCGCAACTCTGTTTCGGAGAATCTGTAAGTGAAGATCATATATCTGCCCTGATAAGGGCGCTCTTTGATGACAAACTCTATTTTAAAATGAAGGATGGGCAGTTTGTACCCAATCCTGAAGAAAAGGTTGGCCTTATTACCAGGCAGCAGGATGAAGAAGCTCAGAAGGAAGAAATTCTTTCTGCCGGAAGTGCCTGGCTGACCAGATCATTAAAGGAAGGCGTAACAGCCCCGGAAAGCTGCGACCGGACTGTTATTAATGCGCTTATAGACCTTGCAATTCATGACAGGGACGCTGCTGAATATAAGTTTGGTAAAGAGCTGCTTGAAAGGGCAGGCATCACAGATACGGGTGAAGCCCGAAAAATCCTCGTGAAACTGGGTGTCTGGGAGAAGGATGAGCCCCTTGATCTTATACGTTACAATATAAGGCAGGCCTTCAGTGATGAACAGCTTGACGAGGCCGGCATATTGAATATGAAGGCCCTCGACGACACAGGTTATGAAGATTTATGCCACCTCAACGTATTCACCATTGATGGCGCAGATACACTCGATTTTGACGACGCGCTGAGCGTCGATTTTCAGGATGATCACATTCAGGTGGGTATCCATATTACCGACGTTTCATCGGTAATAAACAGTAACAGCATCCTTGAAGCTGAAGCCCTTTTAAGGGGGTCTTCATTGTATCTTCCGAGAAGACAGGTGCCGATGTTTCCCCCTGAACTTTCGCATGACAGGTTGAGCCTGAAAAAAGATATCAGGCGGCAGGCACTTTCACTTCTCGTTAATTTTGATACGAACGGTGATATTTTTGACTACAGATTTGTTCCCAGTATCATAAAGGTAAAGGAGCAGCTGACCTATGACCAGGTAAACTCCATCTATGAAACGGAAACTGATACCATATATCATCACCTTTATAAACTGGCCTCAAAAAGAAAAAGAATCAGGGTAGAGCAGGGCGCACTGATCCTTTCACTGCCCGAATTAAACATCTCGGTCGATAAAAATTCCAATATCAATCTGAGCCTTGTAAGCCAGGAAACCCCGTCGCGACTGATGGTATCGGAGATGATGATCCTTTATAACTGGCTTGCGGCAAGGTTTTGCCGTGACAATCGCATACCTTCGATATACCGCGGACAGAAGGAGCCAAGCGAAAAACTGTCTCTTGAAGAAACCGGATATGTCTATTATGTTTTCAGACAGAGAAGAAAGATCCATCCGCTTGTAATCGATGTGGAACCCCGCCCTCATGCGGGGCTCGGTCTGGACAGCTATATAAATGTGACTTCTCCCATAAGGAGATATTTTGACCTGATCAGCCACGCCAGATGCTGAACTTTATGGCCAGGGGCGTCCCTTTCTATAACAGGGATGAGCTGGACAGGATCAGGATGCAGGTAACAGCAGCACTCAAAGAGCTCAATATGGTAAGGAGGAACCGTTACAGCTACTGGATCAACAGATATCTTGAAAATCAGACAGGAAAGATTATTCCGGCAATAGTCCTCAATGCAATGAAGAGCAGGTACAGGGTTATTTTGACAGACTTTTATACTACGGTAGAAATGAAGAGGGAAAAGGACAGTAATCTTTCGTCAGGGGATAAAATAAAGGTACGCGTAGTCAAGGTCGACCCGTGGAATGATATCCTGAAACTGGAACATGTCAGGGACTGATACGGCCGGCTGTTCTACTACATGACCAGATCAACAAATATTTTTGCCAGGTGGATATCCCCTTTTTTAATATTTACCTCATTGTGCCCGGACCTGCATAATTCGCCTATTATCCTTGACTCTCCGGCTTTGATCCTGTTTCCGCCTATCTCAAGATGAACCCCGTCATTATCAAGGATGTTGGTCGCGATTGCTTCAAGCAGGATATTGTCCCGGGCTGAAAGTGTTATTGATTCATCAGGCCTCACCAGCAGATATCTGCCATCTGCTATCTTTAGGACAAGGTAATCCATTTTGGGCAGGATAAGCCGTATATTAAGGCTTCCAATTTCTTTTTCAGCCTTTGTAACCACAATCTGATACGTGTCCCCCAAGTTATCCGTGGCATATCTTTCCATCAGGTCTTCGCCCGTATCAATATCATAACCCCTGTCTTCGCCTGTGTTATTTACACGGTCGCCTACGAATCCCTTGAAATTAACAACACAGTTTCCAATGGACCTTGGAAATACATCCACAACCTTAATGACATCCCCCTTGATAATATCATATGTACTTCCTTCGGGAATGAGGACTGGCTTTCCATTCAGATCAACGGAAAAATATTCAATTTTATCAGGTGTAACATTTGTTGATAATCTTTTTGGCCGGGTTGACGGCTGTTCACTTACCTTTATTGGGATTTCACCAAATTTTTCATTGTCCTTGCGTACAATCATCACGGTGTTTTTTAGTATTGTTATGTCTTTCTGGTAGTCGTTAATATCACCAGAAGCCCAGGATATCAAGACTCAGGCCCCTTTCATAATTGCATACGATATGGGATATATTGATTGAATCCCCCTTTGAAATGTTTAAGGTTTCATCTTTTTTTACAACAATCGGGGTTTCATTGTTAACAGACACCACCAGATATTTTAACGAGGGGGCATCAAGAGTAAAACCAGGTGACTGGGGAATAATACCGAACTCCTCCATAAAGGCGTTAATAACCATGTTATGTAATAATACCTTCAGGTCAACCGTAGGGAGAAATTTTGACGTCTCGACCCCAAAGGCAGGGATATGATGCACATTAAGCGCATAGTATGTGGCTGATTTTCGCTGTTCCTTGTGGGAACTGTTTAATGCACTTGTACGTGTATTCATGAAATTGAATTTATACAGGTCATTTGCTATGTGGGGGTTTACCCTGGAAAGGACCTTCCGTGCGATCTCCCCCAGGGGGATAGTCTTGTCGGTTCCCGACACCCTGTATGATTCACAGTCAGCGATAACAGATTGCCCAAACCGGTCCGGATTACGCCACTTGCTGACATATTTAGGATAAAAATACCCGGCCCCGTCATGAAGGTTTATCAGATAATCACTTTCACTTATAAGTTTTTTCAATATGGTTACTATCTTGTCTTCCATGCTGTAGGAGCTGTCCTCGTGGGTAAATTTTCTGTTCATATCACCGTTGGGACCCCTGTCATTCATGATGATGGAATAAAAATTTGCACGCGGAACAACTATCAGGTTGCCCTTTTTCAGACTTAAGTCCGCATAGGAATCGGCAGATAAGAAACCACCCGGTTCATTTCCCTGTATCCCGCCGATAAGCATCAGCGTTTTTCCGGGCTCAGTCCCGTATATCCTGTAGATATTAAGTTCGTAAGCAGTATTCTGGAAATAGACGGTATGTTCTCTCTGTGCAATGGCCTGTGATGAAAAGGCTGCTATAAGCGCTATAAAAAAAATATGGCACAAATAGCTATGTCTTTTAATTTGGAACATCAGCAGATACGTTTGTTACAGGAAATTCCTTTTCAAGGATCTTCTTACCTGATCGGTCATAAACCAGAATCCTTATAAAAGAAGGCAGCGCCGAATCAGGGCTTATCTTAAATCTCCGTTGATATGTCTTGAACCTTTGTATTAAAAACTGCTGGCCACTCCGGTAATCAGCAGGATAACAATTTGAGAGTCTGCTTTCGGTCTGATTCCATGCAGAAAGACATTCTTTGTCCTTATCCAGAACAATTATATGGACATACCCTTCGGCGGGGTTTTGTTCAGCAAGGTTGTTCGTCATTTTAAAATCGAGAATCAACTCGGAGTTAACTCTCCGGAACACGATATCCTTTATGTCAACAGAATCGCCTGCGACATTCTTTTTTTGTTCGGTATCCTTTTTTTCAGGAGTCCGGGTCTTCTCCTGTGTCTTATCCCGAGCTATTGTATTACCATTTTTATCTGATTCCCCACGCAGGGTATTTATGTAATCCTCAAGACCTTCGATATACAGCTTGTTCTCCTCCAGAGACCTTGTTTTATTACTAAGTTCGGTTTCAAGGCCCTTCAGGTTGCCGGACTGTGCCTTATGTACTGCGTAGAGGTTAAAATACAGATAGGATGTAAACAGGGAGACAATAAGATAAACGGAAAAAAAGAATCGAGGTGAACAATATGAACTTTCTGGATATCTTAAAAGAATGTATTTTCCCCACGCTCCCTATCAGCATTATTGTTAATTGTTTGCTGCCTGGGTATTCATTTTTGACTGGTGGGTTATCTACCGGATCGGGCTCCAATCCTCTTCCATTATCTTCCAATCTTTCCCCTTTTTAATAAGAAGGATGTTCTTTTTTCCCTTATCTCTGTAGCTGTCAGCCTTATATCTCTGAACAAAACTTACTTTTGCCTTCTTCCCCGAGTCAAGAGACCGGATTTTTATTTTACTGATATCTATATTGATATTATTGTATTTTTCATTCAGTTTTTGCCTGTGGTCTTTCCAGGCGTTTATATCCATGCCTCGGGATATGAAATTTTTATCATAGCATGAAATATAACCGGAGATATCCTTTTTTTCCCAGGCATTTTTCCACGAATTCAGGAAATCTTTAATTTCATCTTTACTAAAATCGGGGGCCTTTTTTGCCGCAATCTTAGACTTTTCACTTCCGACAAAGGTCTCGGCAATAATTCTCCAGTCTTTACTGTTTTGAGTCAGATATAACTTTTTTATCCCATGGCTATCAAAGCTCGGTGTCTGATATCTCTGCTCGAATGAGGCTATTATAACTTTTCCATGTGAAAAAAGATTAAGACCACTTACCTCAACATCTATTTTGTTGTATTTATCTGCCAGCTGTTTCTTGTAATCTTTCCATTTTCTCCAGTCTTTCCAGCCGGATTTAAATTTTTTACTGTAAAAAGACATATATTTATCAATTTCTTTGTTCTCCCAGGCGCGCCTCCATGATTCTACAATATCCGAGATATTTTCCTTTTGTCTCTCATTCTCACCTTCGGGAACCAGTTCTATCTTTGAGCTTATTATAACAGGAGTTTTAAAAAGGCTGACAATACCGGCAAGCTCTTCAATATCTCTGTTATTCAGCGCAACACAGCCATTTGTGTCATTTGGCTTCAGTTCCTTGTTTGTTCCATGAAACCAGATACCATATCCTCCCCGCCCATCATTTTTGTCAATGATATTAGGATAATCAAGGGGAAGTGCCCTTGCACCGTAAACAGGGGCCAGATTTTTACCATCAACGGATTTGATAAAATAATATATCCCTTCGGGTGTCTTCCGATCGTTCTGTTTTTGCTTGGGCCCGTCATTTTCGCCGGTGGAACAATCATATACTTTATAAGGGTTATAAAGATCATCCCTTTTATAAACCATTACCTTCTCCCTGGATTTGTCAACGAGTACAGCATATTCGGGCCCGCTGTTCCAAGCCAGAAGACACGACGGAACAAGTCTTTTTGTATTTATCGGCTGCTTTACCTTGTCAGCAAATGAAGGACTTAATATAAATAAGGCAATTATAAAAGAGATAAGGAAAATGGCTTTTTTCTGTGTTGCAGAAGTTAATATCATAGGCATTCTTAGCATGGTTATTATGTAAATTCCGATTATTAAAATGCTGATAACTAACCAGATAGGAGAAGAAAAATCAACAAAAAATAATCTGAATAAAACCGGATATATAGAGATGAATGCGATATCAACCCCAATATAATGATAAATGTGTACTGAGGTCGTTCGATCCTGTCCTGAAAAATGATGCCTTTGCTCAATGCCCCTGACGTCAATCTGCCTATGTCTTTGGGCAGGTTATTTGTTATGCGACGCAGTTCCGGCGACGCCTCTTTTCGCTAATACATATACGAACCCCCCGCCTGATATTGGATTTTTTTTGACAGCACAGGGTATTTAACCTATAAATCTGCTGTTAATAAACTACAGCTAACAGAGGAGACCTTCGAATGGGAAATAACCTGATCTGGATAGATCTCGAAATGACCGGGCTTGATCCCGATAAAATGGTAATTCTGGAAATAGCATCAATAGCAACAGATGCAGACCTTAACATAATAGCCGAAGGACCTCATGTAGCCATAAACTACCCCGAAAGCGTTCTTGACAATATGGAGGAATGGAGCCGCACCCACCATCAGGCATCAGGGCTCCTTGACCGGGTGAAGGCCTCACCCTTTGACTGTTCACAGGCAGAACAGGCAACCCTCGAATTCGTTTCAACCCATTGCGCAAAGGGAGAATCACCACTGTGCGGCAATACCATATGGCAGGACAGGCGTTTTCTGGTAAAACACATGCCCATTCTTGAAAGCTATTTCCATTACAGGCTTATTGATGTAAGCAGCATTAAAGAACTGGTATCAAGATGGTATCCGGGGCTTGCGCCCTACGAAAAGAAAAAGGATCACCAGGCACTAAATGATATAAGGGAATCGATCGGAGAACTTAAATATTACCGCGAGAATGTTTTTGTTCAATTGAAATAACTAACCGCCGGTTTTACGCCTGTTGATCCTTGAAGCAGCAAGGTCAAAATTCCTGGCAATGAGATTTTCGAATTCCTTCCCGAGAAACTGCCGGTTGTTATAGAGATACCATTTGGTTGTATTCCAGTATTCTCTCAATTCATTGGGATCATCGATTTTTTCTATTAAACTGTTTATTTCTTCGAGTTTTGCTCTTCTCAAACTGTCGTTGCGTAATTCATACAGGTCGTTTAAACGATGTATCTGATCCTCTCTGAAGCCTATCTCAAGAGATCTGTTCATAAGGTCAGTATAGATAGCAAGGACCTCTCTGAAGTCATCTACACGCAGCATCCGCTTTTTAACCTGTTCAAGCATCATATCAACGATTTCACTGAAGCGTTTTTCGTAGGCCCTTTCCAGAAGCGCCTCATAATCATCGGTATAGTAGGTATTTTTTCTTAAAAACTGCAGGCTGTAATGAAAATAACTTTTTAACTGGTCCACATCCTCTATATTATCCATGCGGGAAATTCTTCTGGGCATATTGATTTCGTCTTTAAACTGGATGTTCAGGATCTTTTCCGCCTCATCCTTTTCCAGGATGATGCCTGTTTTGGCCTTGAACAGATGATCCAGCTTTTTCCTGTTCTGCCAGATATCATCAAATGATATCCTGCTCAGCGCATCGTTTACTGCTTCATATCTTCTTCTGATATCTTTCATAATGACCAGGTAGCTCAGGCATACAGGCCGATTGTCATTGTCTTTAAAACGTTTGGCAGCAAGGAGAGTCAGGAGGAGCAGTTTCATCAGGTTATCATAACTGAGATAGATGCTCACGTTCTCAAAACCGTACAGTCTTGCATTATCACCCCCCAGGCTCTCCAGGATGAAATACCTTACAGCCTCAGGCAGCTTTCTTATATAGTTATATATCCTCAATGCCTCGAAGAGATCCTTTTCAAATGTTGCATATCCTACACTTGAATATTTTTTTACCTGGTAAATGTACTGCAGGGGACACGGATTATCATCCGCGAAAGATCTAGAAAATCAACATATCTTAGCCCCCTTAACTTGAAGAACCTTTCCAGGGCAAAGATCAGTTTCCCGGCCTCGCAGAATTTTTCCGAATTTGTAAACTGCCTTCCCCAGGAAGAAAGGAACGATGCAGGGGTTTCCTTTTCAGGAATGCCGTTTTTATTATATTCCTCAACAGTAAAAAACAGCCGGCCCTTTTCCGTGTATTGTTCTTTAAGGTACTCATCGAGCGTTGTCTCACCATTTATTATACGGAGGCACAGCTCCCTCAGACTGAACAGCCTGCTGGCAAGATCCTCAAGTATCTGTTCTTCACCAAGGGCGGAGATCATTATTACCGAACAGAGGAAGAAGGCGTTAAAAAAATCCGCATCTCCTTTATCAATTACGTCTCTGATGGCGAGCAGGGTATATTCTCCTCTTACAATGTGATGGAGCCTGTCATGATAGGTAATAAGAAACAGCAGGTAGTTTTCGGCTTTGCTTCCCATGCCGTATTTTTCCGGTATATTTTCCTTTTTTAAAAAAAGGGCACCGGCCTGAGCCTGATCAGCGAGATTTATTTCATCCTTATATTTTTCTCTCAACACAGGACTCATTCCTATGTCCTGAAGTATAAAGGCCTTGATAAGGGCATCAAACAGATTTTCATTCTTTCTCAAGTCTGCGGCTATATCTGCGAGATCCTCGACCTGGGATTCATTCAACCCGACAATGCCTGTTGCATTTTGCCCAAATTCCCTCAGGGCGAGTTTATGCAGCGCGTCAACATCCTGGAACCCCCTGAGATTGCCGTTTACCAGTGCCTGGAATTTTTTTGTACAGGTCAACAGATGATCTATCACAGCCGATTTCCGGTACAGGTTGCCCTCTCTTCCCAGTTCACGCAGCTCATTGAGTTCCGGAAGGACCAGGTTAAGGATGGCGGGTGCATAATTGAAAAGCCTTTCCAGATCGCTGAACAGGCTGTCCGGCTTGAACAATACATTTTTAAAGTTTCTTCTTATTATCTGTCTTAAGCCCTCTATTGTCCTTATCCACTCTGCCTGTCGTCTGGGTATCTTTAATTCAGCTACATCTCTATTCACAAGCCTTTGATGACTTTGATAAAAATCTTCAAGTTCGGAAAGCAGTTTTTCTATCTCTTCTAGTTTTTCGAGCGGTATATCGGATACGCTTAAGTTTTTGTATTTTCTGTAGAGGATGGCCAGGTTTTCAATTATTTTGTCGATGTCAATATAGGTTATATCAAGGTTCTGATCCTTCTGTGCCAGATATAACTTGAAGCCGGTATTCAAGATGAATACCAGTTTATTTTCATAGAGTTGCTCGGCGAACTGATTTAACACCCCGGGAGAAAGATAATCGGTATTTATTATGCCCGCCTCTTCTTCGACCTTTTTAACCCGGTCAGCAAGATCCGAGTATATCGAATCCCCCAGTATCGGGTTGAAATTGATGATGTTTCCCCTTGTAACGTTGACTGTAAACCACAACAGGATAAATCCGTGCTGGCTGCCAAGTCTTTCAAACAGGTGGCCCGTACCATGGAACTCAATATTCAGAAATTTCCTGAATATTATAGGTCTCTGGAGCGGATCATCGCTTAAAAATTTTGCTTCAAAATGCTCAACGTTTCTTACAAGGGCGATTATATTTTCTATCTTTGCCAGATTATCTTCATCATAATCGGCAATGGACTCTTTTTCCATTTCTCCCTTTGAACTCAACTCTTTCCAGTTGTCTATAAACTGGAAATGCTTCATCATCATGAGCAGCTTTTTTATCAGCTTGTTATGAATCCCGCCCATTGCTGACACCTTTTCGTCAAGGAGACTGTCCCAGTCGATTTCCCTGTTCATGGTGATTCTGAGGGCCGATTCAAACAGATCAAAAAGCTCTGTCACCTGCACAGGGTCCATATCCGCCCTTCTGGATGCCACGATCTCAGCCATACTCATCAGGCGGCAGTATCTCAGGAGATTGATTGCATCTTCATGGTTATAGGACCGGGCAAAATCGGTCACCGGCTTAAGCGTCTTTTCACTCATCTTGCCTGCAAGAATTCTTCCCCCGGTTGTATGCCCGATAATAACGAGGCATATTTCCTTCAGCTCTTCCAGGCTGAATCCATAAAAACTAAGGATTTCGATGTTTTTCAACACCCTGGTTCTGTACCCTTCGATTTTATCAGGATTAAGCTGAACCTTGAGCCTTTCGAGCCTCTTTATCTTCCCTATCAGCTTGATGATCTGATTTATACCCCCATAACGCATCTTTTTGCTTTCAAAGGGCTCGCGCATTCTTTCCAGATAACTTTCCGGGAGCCCTGAATAGGTCTTGTTTTTGATTTCCTTTAACACCTTCAGGGTCCTTATGAGGTAGTCAAAAGAATCCCTGTAGTCGGCAATAAGCGGTAATGAGCAGCCTGCGAGTTCCGATATCGAGACATCTTTTTTCAATAACCTGATCTCTTTATTTATTTTTCTCTTTTGCGCCAGGCAGATGAGCAGGTAGTCAGGTGTATATCCTTCCAGGTCAAATCTCCGATCCCATTCGGTTTTTACAGAATCCGGAAGGACAGGTTTTATAAATATTTCGTCAAAGTATATCGATATGAGTTTATGCCATGATTTTTCCTGCTCCGAAGAAATTTTATTTAGCATGGGAACATTCAGATAAGGCAGGGCCCTTATTTCTTCAAGGGAGAGATCCGTTACATTTTGCCCTTTTAATAATTTTTCTCTGAGGTCCTGATCCAGATAAACATGTTCCAGATATTTCTCAAAATCAAAGATATTTACTTCAATAGTATTTTCATTGCTGTAATACTTATTTTCCGTTTTATAAATATGGGTAAACAGCAGGAAGTTTTTCTGTTCTTCCGGTGATTTGAATGTAAGGGTTGTCTTGCGGTCTGTCTTTTGTTTGTACCGGTTGGAGACGATAAATAACTCACCGTCCGGTTTTAGAATTTTATATATCCTGTCAAGTGTATAGATTATATAATTTTCCTGCTGGTTTCTGTTTGGCGCAGTCATGGAACGGTTTATGGACATTTCAAGCTTGACCGTTCTGTACAGATCCCTTGTGATTATTACAATATCAAGGGTCTTCCTGATATCGCGCAGCTTCTCCTGGGAATCTATAATAATAAACTCGTGCTCTTTGAACTCTATGGTAAGGTCATCGACTATCGGGTCATCCATGTGGGTCAATATCCCTATTCTGTGACTCTCCTGCATATATTTTTTTCGATGACCCTTGATTATTTTACTTATTTCATCAGCCTTGCTCTTTATGTTGGTCAGTGATGTTGCGAGCATATGCCCGGGGATCAGGTAATAGGGCCTGCCAAGGCTTGAAAACCTGATCAGAAGACTGATTTTTTTATATATTTTATTTATTTCCCGGTAGTTTGATTTTATTTCTTCAATCTGGTTGAAATCTATGGAGTCGATGATATTCTGATCACCCTTACTCAGGCGGTTATATATTTCAAAGAATCCGAAACCATAGGCATTACCGCCAAAGCGACTGGATAAAAGTGTGGGATGCCTGTGGGCGGCAACTGTCCCGGGGGGAATATCCTTTGCATCGATCCCTAAGATCTCATATTCGTCAGACCTGATGATTCCGAATGGATCTCCCTGCCAGAAGCCAGGGAAATTTGTTATACTGGACATCGAATAACCGTCCTGCCTAAATCAGGCTTATAAGTTCATTCATGTGGCTAATTATTATATCCGGAAATATGTCAAAAATATCCTGTCTGTTCAGGTGGTATTCACGATTATATTCAGGCAGATACCAGGCAGTCCTGATTCCCGCGTTTTTACCTGACTGAATATCACTTAATGAATCTCCGACCATTAAGTAATTATCCCTGCTGCCTCCCAGTTTTTCGATCGCTTTGTTGATGGGATCGGGATGTGGCTTCAGATTTTTCACATCCTGCCTTGCTACTATACATTCAAAATATTCTCCTGCATCAAGACGTGACAGTACAGGCAATACACTCTGTCTTTCGGTGGATGTGACAATGGCTGTCCTGATATCCCTGCTTTTTACCAGTTCAAGTAACTCTATCGCACCATCATTGAACCTGACATCGTCCAGGCAACTCATGACATATTCATATACAAATCCGGTAAACAGAGTGAGGTCTGAGACGCCCATTTCAATAAAATAGTTCCATGTCTGAAATCCTTTTTTTATTTCCATGTCGGAGGCATTTATCCCGCAATTAAACAGCCCCTTTTTCATGCCCTGATACCATATCGGTAACGTATCAACAAGGCATCCGTCCCAGTCAAACAGTATATATTTAAACATAAATACTTATTTGTTTCCTTATTTTTTATATCGGCTATGATCAAATGTTATTATATAATAATATGTGATAATAATTTCAACAGATTAAACTTATTTTATTTGTATCTTATTTTAGCTTTAAATTCCTTTCGGGGCAAGATCAGCGCTTTAATGTATTAAAGGATAAAACCACATGAAAAGGATATACCTGCTGTTTTTTCATATTTTTATCATTCTGTTCATCGGGGTAAAATCATATCCTGTTGAGCTTTATGTAACAGGTAACAGGCTTTCCGTGCATGCAAATAATGAGCACCTCGGGGATATATTGCAGCTTCTTGCCAACCAGGGTATAACTGTTCATGCTGATCCGGAAATCAACCCTCTGGTAACAGTAGATTTCAATAACAGAGAGATGGAAAAGGGTTTGAACGACCTGTTCAGAAACATAAATTACATCCTCCTGTGGAAATCTATCGATACTCCGCTGGGACAATTTGTCAGACTCAATGAGGTCCACCTGTTTCGGCCTGGCAAAAAGGAACTTACAAAAATCCTCGCCCCGAACACACGTAAAATAGCCAGAAATCCGAAGGACGGCTCTTTATTTATTAAGAACCAGATCCTGATCAGGCTCTCAAGTAAGATAGACTTGACTGATTTCAAAAAATATTTAGATGATAACGACCTGGCAGTTTCAGGGTATAACAGATTTGCAAGAATCTTAATAATTACTTTGCCAGATAATTCAGACTATTTTGCCATACTTGAACTGATAAGCAGGTATCCCGGCATAAAAAAGGCCGAACCCAATTATGCATATCCCATTGATCATCCTCTTTTCCTTTCAACCTCTCCTTCAAATACATTCAAAAATCGGACATTTGCCGGTTCGGAAAACACGGTGCCTGTTGCTGTGATTGACAGCGGTCTTACCGGGGACTATCAATCAGCCCCGTATATTTATGCATATTTCAACTCTATTGATCCGGATGAATCTGTTTCTGATACTCTGGGTCACGGCACACAGATGGCAATGATAGCAGGGGGTGCAGTAAGACCCGTCGGTACAGGCGACAGTGTTGATTCCCTTAACCCTGTCATAGCTATTAAAGGATTTGATGAGAACGGCTATATATCCAATTTTGATTTATTGAACGGGATTGAGTTTGCAGTGAATAATGGAGCCAGGGTATTGAGCCTGAGCTGGGGTTCGGAGACCAAAAGCGAATTTCTAGAACAGACATTTGATTATGCAGCATCAAAGGGACTGATTGTTTTAGCTGCTGCAGGCAATGAACCTACAGGAAATGATATGTATCCTGCAGCCTATAATTCAGTAATCGGCGTCGGAGCGCTTGATCCGCAGGGCAAAAAATGGGATAAGTCCAATTATGGTGATTTTGTAAAGATTTACGCGCCGGGGTTTGCCTCATTTCCAGTAGGCTATAATGGAGGACCGGGGACCTATGCCGGGACTTCAATATCAACAGCCTTTGTGGCAAATGAGGTTGCCGCTTATCTTTCAAAAAACCCGGGTGCATCAATAAAGGAAATCCTGGCCGCGCTTTCTGACAGGAAAAATTAAAAGGAATATAAGGAGTAAGGAATAATGGAACAGGGAGGAGACTTCAACCGGATCGATAAATCCGAAGAAAAGATGTACGGGCCAAGAGGGCTTCTGGTCTGCGGGTATCCTGAAGAGGAACGCGATTCATTTATAGATTTTATCGCTAAAGTCAATATGAGTGATGTCCCTGTGATTTTTGCAGTCAACAATGATGTGGAAAAAAATCTTGGAGAGTTGTTCACCTGTGAACACAGGGCAGGGGTCACCGGGCCTTCCGAACTGCCGAGATCGGTTGTTATGTCGGGATTAAGCCAGAATGAACTGCATGATCTTATGGGCGCGTACAGGGAGGCTGGATTCGTAAGCCAGATCTGGGCGTCCCTGACACCCACAAGTGAAACATGGACATTAAAGGATCTTCTGATTCAGCTGCTTGCGGAAGCAAGGGCGATGAGGCGTTAACCGTAAACTCCAGCGCACCTGAAGCTGAACGTCGGACATCTTCATCAATAAAACGATACAGATCTGGTTTCTCTGAAACAGATCGCGTAAAAGAGGCACTTGAATTAGGTGCCGGAACTTTCATTAAAAAACGAACGTTTCTGGATGGGCACCAATTAATGAACCGCCCCGAAATATCTCACTATTTTTAGAAAATCAACTATCTTTAATATCACTGCAATAGCAAGTTATAACATATAAAATGTTTTTAAATTTTTATTATTGACAAAATATGCCCACTGTATATATTATACAATAACAGTATAAACACTGTAGAACAGGAGCTGAAATGAGTAATATAAGTATCATCATATCCCAGACATCACCCAGACCTATATACCAGCAGATAGAAGACAGGATAAGGTCCCTTATTGTAGCCGGAGAGCTTAATGATGGAGATGAACTTCCCTCCATTCGTGTGCTGGCGCAGGATCTTCGGGTAAGCGTAATCACTGTAAAGCGGGCCTATGACGAACTGGTTGCAGCGGGTTTCCTGACATCAGTACAGGGCAAGGGATGTTATGTCTCGGTAAAGAACAAGGAGCTTTTCAGGGAGCAGAGAATGCGCATCGTGGAAGAAAAGCTTGATGAGGCTGCAACCGAGGCAAAACGCATTGGTATGACAATGGATGAACTACAAACCATGCTTTCCATTATTTTTGAGGAGGAAAAATAATATGGACTACGCAATTAAAGTGAACGGCCTTACCAAGCAATACCCGGGGTTTTCGCTTTCCGACGTGTCATTTGAATTGGAGCGCGGGGCAGTCATGGGATTTATTGGAAGAAACGGAGCAGGAAAGACCACTACCATAAGTCTTCTAACGGGTTTGCTCAGAAAAGATAGCGGAACAGTGGAAGTCCTGGGCAGTGAGATGGGGCCGGACAGCGTCGAGATAAGGGAAAAGATCGGCTTTATCTATGATGAGCAGGGGTTTTATGGCGGGATTACGACTGTCAGGGTTATGGGAAAAATAACATCCCGTTTTTATAAAAACTGGGACAATGATGAATTTTTCAGGCTCATTAAAATTTTCAGGCTGGACCCTGAGCAAAAGACGGAAGCGTTGTCCCATGGGCAGCGAACCAAGCTCTCACTGGCCCTTGCACTTTCACACAATGCAGAACTTTTTATCATGGATGAGCCAACCAGTGGTCTGGACCCGGTCTTCCGGAGTGAGTTTATAGATATCCTTTATCAGATCATTCAGGATGAACGCAGATCAATTTTATTTTCCACTCACATTACAACAGATCTTGAAAAGATTGCAGACCATATAACCTTCATCGAGGATGGAAAGATTATTTTCTCAGAGGCCAAGGATGACCTCCTGGATAAATACAGAATCGTAAAAGGGCCACTGGAACTCCTTAATGAACAGGGACGTGAAATGTGTGTTGGCGTCCGGGAAATGCAGACGGGATTTGAGGCGTTAACCGGATCAGCCGGGGATTTGACCTCATTGATGGGCGATAATGCAATCGTAGAAAAAGCAAGCCTTGACGACATTATGGTTTATAGCGTGAAAGGAGCAGAAAATGTCGGATAATATTATTAATCTTATACGTCGGGATTTCTATGCCCTCTGGACCGAAAAGGGCGTAGGCGCCGTTGTATTTTTATCCTTGATTTTTATGTCTCCTGCTGCACCGGTATGGAAATTCATTACCCTGATTTTTTTACCTATTATACTCCAGATGTATAGCAGTAACACCTTTATACTGGAAGAAAAATACCGAACAGAAAGATTTTTTGCATCTCTGCCCGTCAGGCGAAGAGATATTGTCCTGTCACGATACTATGGCGTGGTTGTGATATTGGCTGTTCACCTGATACTGGCATATTCAGGGAATCTGGCATTCAAATTTGCAGGCTTGATAAAATTTCAGATCCCTCCCGGTTATTTTGCTTTAACTTTGATTGTTTCATCGCTGCCGGCTTCAATTACTTTTCCGGTTTACTTTAAATTTGGGGCCACAAAAGCAATGAATGGATTGACTCTCGGACTTATGGGGGTGTTTTATGCTGTTTTCTTTGCCGTATTTAAGATACCGGGACTATTTGAAAAGATTAGAAAATTATCGTTAGCCGATGATTTCGTAACTTCGCTGCTTCTAACAGGGACTGCAATCCTTGTTTTTGTTTTATCAATAAAGATATCGACAGCCATTTATTCAAAAAGGGATCTTTAAGCGATCCATATTTTACTTCCATGTGTACTTGAAGGTAGTGCTGATGTAATTGTTTCGGGTGATCGTCATCTTCTTAACCTTAAAGAATTTAATGGAATCCCGGTAATGCCTGTGGGTGTGTTCATTTCGCTATTAACCAGGTATGAATCTCAGGATACAAAATAAAAGAAAAATAATGTGTACCGCTGTCCCATGATAAAGGAGGGAGGCAATGTTCGGTACAGAAATCAACTCTAAGGTTAAAGCCTATGCCTTTTACACAAAAATTAATGATCACAGAGTTGTTTTTGTCAACAACGCTACAAATGTGCTTGATCTGATATTTCCTCTTTTACATGAGGCCGTCCATGCAATCCGTGATGAGCTTAGCATCAATGACGGTTATGATGAAGCTGAAGAAAAGTTTTGTGACATGGTTGCAAATCATGTTCAGTTCCCGGATGAATATGTAAAGATGGTTTACGAAATGATAAAAGATCTGGATATCCCCATTCAAATCAATAAACTCAAGACCTTTGTGGCGAACTACTCTCATGCGTTATACGGTGTCATGAAGCGAATTCAATCAATCAACCCAAATTTTGATCTAAAAATCGGTGGCGCTGATACCAATTTAAAAAAGAAATTCCCAACCATCGGAGAAATATTCTACAGGCATGCCAACGGCAATCTGATAATGCATATTCTTCAGCGGTTTGAAAAAGCTAATAATCTTCTTTAGATCTTCTTCGATTATTTTCTTTTTTTATAATCAAATGTAAAGGATATTCTTCTACTTTCTTCATTAAGGCTCTAATTATACAACTTACCTTTTAAGTATTTTATTCTAATTTAGTGTTCCATGAACAGGAGGCTGTCATGGGTGCTAAAGAGAAGAAAAAATGCAGGCATTGCAAAAGGTTATTTATACCTGATCCACGCAACGCGAATCGGCAAAAGTATTGTTTTAAACCCGAGTGCAGGAAGGAAAGTAAAAGGGCCAGTCAGCGCAGATGGTTAAAGAAACCTGAGAACCGGGATCACTTTTCCGGGCCAGTAAACGTTACGAGAGTCCGGGAATGGAGAAAGAGCCACCCTGGATACTGGAAAAAGAACAAAGTTACGTTACAAGATTTCTTAAATGCTCAACATGCTGTTTTAATTGGATTAATAGCCAAATTTTCGGGTTTTGCGTTACAAGATGACATAGCCTGCACCCTCCTTCGTCTGCAAAAATTGGGTTGATTTGTATATTGCTAATTTAAGAGCCAAGGCTCAAATGGATTTTGATCTTAAATTATATCGCATGAAAAAGATCGGCATCCCTCAGGATAGAATATCAAGACGATTGAATGCTGCACAGCAGACAATCTCAGATTATCGGATCTGGCAATGTTGCCAAATCCGGTAAATAGCGATTTAAAGAAAGCTTTCACAGTCAGTCAAATTGCTGAAAAACACGGCTGACCTGAGTCTCTGGTATGGGCACTCAAATTAGAGGGGAAAAATGACCTCGGTAAATGCCGTGAATTACAATGGGGAATTCGGAGCTGGGATGACTGGAAATGGACTGATTGCGATAAGAGGTTCGGTGATGACTGGCCCGGAAGGATAATGTAACAATGTTCGTGCCGATCCCGAGTTTTTCATTTTTTTTCTCCTTTATAGTGCCGTGATTTTTAAATCTTTTCAATTAGATCCGGACAAATAAAAACTATCCTAACCTCATGCTTTTTACTCCGCTTCTCAAAGCCAATCAGAACATCCCCTTAGCAACACTAATACTTTCTCCCGCAACACCTTCATTCGGGTCAATTGATATTTTGAAATACGACCCCTATTTAATAGTAAGAAACGCCTTAAGATCACGCCTGATATCAGCAAACTCGTTTTGCACACTGCTTATGAATATCTTCAGTCGGGTAGCAGACATCTGATTATTTTTCCTCGTTTTCAAATTGCGACTTCAATTATCTTGTTAAATTATCCCTGTTACTGGACAGCTCTGAATCTGTCACATGCCAAGGGTAGACCCCGGTTTTTCATAAATTCTTAATTACTCTGATATTTCTTAAAATTCTCAGCCTGCTCAAATATTTCTTTATACACCTCATCACGATCAACCGGCGGATAGTCATTCTCTGCCAGAAGGATTATCAAATCGGCCTTCAACTCGGCCTTGATGTCCGTGCGTTTGCTCCAATCGGTGTATCTGGCCTTGTCGTCGACTATAACCTTTACTTTTTTTGCAAGATCAAGAAGCTTATCCTCAGGGTATTCAAAATCATATTTAATGGTGAGGGCTTTAAGGATGTCGTAGAATGCCTTTTCTTCGAAATCAATGCCCATCTCAGCGAAGGAGTCTTTCTCCTTTTTTATGGCGTGATACAGGTCGATAATCTCGTCAGTGAAATCCTCCAGCACTTCGCTTCTGAGAATGTCCTGCTCGCTTCGATCATTATATTTATCCACCAGTGCCTTGAATTGTTTGGAAAAGTCCACACCCTTGAGCTTGTTGACCTTCTTGAACTCTTCAATCACCTTTGCCAGTAACTGCTGGAGCAGCTTGATTCTTGTGTTTGGTAGTTTGATCTTTTCGATTTTAGACATGTAGTCAGGGTCGAAGATATCCACCTCGGCTGTATCACCCTGTCCCATCTTAAAAATCTCTTCCACCCCGTCACTCTGCAAGGCATCTGCAATCATTTGTTGTACCCTGGCGTTCATTTGGGCAAGGTCGGGCGCATCGCCTTTGGTAAGTTTAAAGACTATAGAGCGGACCGCCATATAGAAATGGACATGGTCCCGCTCATCCTGGGTAAACTCATCACAACCAACGCAGATGTCATAGGCGGCCTTCATTCGTTTGGCCAGGAACATAAAGCGTTTTTCAATCGCATCTGTAATCTGGACATATTCCGCCGCCATATTGAGGCAGTGCAGTTGCTGCATGGGCTGACCAGAGAAATAAGGGCGGGTATCAAACCTGTGGAAAATTGCTCGCAGAAGATCCAGATGGTCCCTGACCACCACAATGGATTGCTTTATTTCCTCAAAGTTTGCAGTGTCAGCCTTGGAGTATTGTGCCAGTGCCAGGTTCATCTGCTTCTTGATACCGATGTAATCAATGATCAGTCCTTTTTCTTTCTGCTGATACTTCCGGTTCACCCTGGAGATAGTCTGGATCAGGTTGTGCCTTTTTACCGGCTTATCGATATACATACTGTCGAGGAAGGGCACATCAAAGCCCGTGAGCCACATATCCACCACAATGGCTATTTTAAAATTGGATTTGGAGGTTTTAAACTGCCGATCAAGCTCTTTTCTATATTCTTTTGTCCCGAGCATATTGTATAAAGCAGGTTCATCATCCTGGCCACGGGTCATAACCACTTTGATGTGCTCCATGGGCATGATCTGTTTCTTTTCCTGCTCCGTGAGTTCTTCCCCATCGGCGCACACCTTCACTTCTGCCCATTCGGGACGCAGGGAAATCACTTCCTTGTAGAAATTATAGGCAATGGGACGATTGCTACTGACAAACATGGCCTTACCTGCAACAGTGGCACCTTCTTCAACTCGTGCTTCATAATGGTCAACAAAGTCTGCTGCCAAAGCCTTCAAACGATCAGGATCACCAAGAATAGAATTCATCTGCAGGTTAGCCTTTTTGCTACTCTCAATCGCATAGTCGCTGGCCCCGTCATCTGCACACTGGGCGTAGTAGTCTTCAACTTCCTCCAGCTTGCTGTTGTCGAGCAGCACCTTGGCTGCCCGGCCTTCATAAACAATACGCACCGTGATCTCGTCAGCCACGGATTCTGTCATGGTGTAGGCATCCACCACCTCGCCGAACACGTCCAGCGTTGCGTCTATTGGTGTTCCGGTGAAACCTACATAGGTTGCGTTGGGCAGGGAGTCGTGCAGGTATTTGGCAAATCCGAAGGTTCGGGTTACTCCCTCTTCTGTTATTTTCACCTTCTGGTCCAGATTCACCTGGCTGCGGTGTGCCTCATCCGAAATACAGATCACGTTATTTCGGTTCGTCAACAGCTCAGTGTCCTCGGTAAACTTGTGAATCGTAGTCAGGAAAACCCCGCCGCTCTTACGCCCCTTCAACAAGTCGCGCAGCTCTGCCCTGCTCTCCACACTGATCACTGACTCATCCCCTATATATCCTTTGCCATTGGTAAAAAGGCCTGAGAGCTGGTCATCCAGATCTGTGCGGTCAGTTATCAAAACAATGGTCGGGCTTGCCAGTTCCACACTCTTCATCAACAGCCGCGCCAAAAACAGCATAGTAAAGCTCTTACCACAGCCAGTAGCTCCAAAGTAGGTTCCGCCTTTTCCATCTCCTTTGGGCCTCATATGTTGCAAGATATTTCGATATAGCTTGGTTGCTGCATAGTATTGCGGATACCGGCAGAGGATCTTCTCCTCCCGCCGTGATGTGTCAGGCAGGTAAACAAAATTGCGGATTACGTCGCAAAGACGCAGCGGATTAAATAACCCTTTGATCATAGAATATAGTGAGTCGATCCCATCTTTTTCGATCAGGTCACCGCCGTCTGTTTTGCGCCAGGCATAGAAAAATTCATAGGGTGCGAAAAATGAACCAGCTTTATTATTCACCCCATCGCTGATGACGCAGAATGCATTAAATTTGAAGAGCTCAGGGATATCGCGTTTGTAGCGTATTGTCAGTTGGACAAAGGCATCATAGATCGTAGCATCCTCACAAATCGCGCTCTTAAATTCAAATACCACCAGAGGTAACCCATTTATGTAGAGAATCCCATCGGGTATGCGCTTCTCGTAGCCATAAATCTCCAACTGGTTCACTATCTTAAAAATGTTGCCACCAGTTTTGTAAACCGCTGCTTCCTCTGCCACAATCAAAGGCACTTCACCCGCCTTCGGTTCCCTAAATGCTACCAGGTCCGAATAGTCAATCAGCTGTATATAAAGATCTTTCTGGGTGTGGTCTTCACGCTTGAGGAGAAAACCATCCGAGATCAGCTTCATAATCGCTTTATTGCTCTCGTAAAGATCCGCTGTCGAATAGGCCTCCATCCGTCGAATCACCGACTCGATCTCACCCGTCGTAATCTCGTCTTTCGCATACTGCCTGGCCAGAAATGCACGCAGATCTGCCTTGATTAAAACCTCATGCGGTTCACGCTCAATTGTCTCACCCAGTACATGGGGATAGCCTTCCTCTGCTAGAAGTTCTATGATTGCTGTTTCAAGTTGTGCTTCGGTAAATTTCATTCCTTCATTTCCCGCTATCAGGTTCCAGCTGCTTTATATCCCTCTCCAGTTCATCAAGGCTGCTTTCATATGACAATCGTTTCCGCTCATCCCTGTATTTTTCCAGTTCAAGTGCAGATTTTTCCATGGCCATTTCATGGCTGATCTGCCCTGCATGAGTAAGCAGTTCTCTTCCATTGAGTTGGAGAATTGAATCAAGTCGCTCGATCCAGTCTTTCATATACATGGAAATATGCTGCTGTGCCATGGTTTCGGCAAAGGCAAGGTACTGTTCAACAAGCAGACCAAGCAGTTTTATCTCATCTTCATTGAGGTAGTTTTTTGCTATGCTTACATCACTTTTCCTTACCTTGCCCGCATCTTTTTTATCAAATGACTGCATTCCTAAAAGCGGCAGTGATGCATCTACCCGGCGATATACAAGCTCTGAGGCAGTCTGTCTGCTGATCGCCCAAAGAAGTTTGTTCTGGACAATTTTGAAAAACTCGATTGTTTTTTCATCTTTCGGATCATAATCAATACTGGTGGCATATATATCCTTTATTTTCTGATAAAAAAACCGCTCCGAAAGCCGGATCTCACGTAAGCGTTCCTGCAGTTCATTGAAATAATTCATTGAATTACCGGTTTTAAAGCGGTTGTCATTCAGGGCAAAACCTTTGACAATATATTCTTTAAGTCTTTGGGTTGCCCAGATGCGAAATCGGGTGCCCTGCTGTGATTTAACTCGATAGCCAAGGGAAATTATTACATTGAGGTTGTAGTAATTTGGTGCTTTTTGCTGAAATTCGGAAATTCCGAATTTCTTCATGACTTCGGTCTCAATTAACTCACCTTCTGCAAAAATATTCTTTATATGCTCATTTATTGTTGATTTTGCTTTACCGAAAAGTTGCGCCATGTGGTCCTGAGTCAGCCATACTGTTTCGTCTATCAAACGAACGTCAATCCTGGTTTGGCCGTCTTCACTTTGATATATCAGTATTTCAGATTGTATTTCAGGAAGATTATCGTTCATTTTAAATTGTCCTGTTATTAGTTTTTTAGGAATAAAATTGTGTTAACCCATATAAAATAATAGGGCAACCCAACAATCTTCAATCATTCTTTCAAAAATGCATTATTTAGTTTTTAAAGTGATCATTTCTCTTTTCAGCCATCAATTAAAAGGATGTTGGGTTAATAAAATCTAACCTACCTGGCTATTCATCCTCTATTTCCTGTTGCTCAAAATCAGCTTCAATTTCTTCGATAGTGGGCAGGCTGCCTTTCAGGTTCTCCGGTAGATTTTCAGCCAGAGTAAACTCACTGACTCCCATGGGTTTATTGATATCCCGCAAAGCGAATTCCGTTTCGATCCTGTTCCTGTCCCGACAGAGCAGTATCCCGATTGTCGGTTGATCTGTTTCTGTTTTAAGCAAACTGTCCACCGCAGATAAGTAAAAATTAAGTTTACCGGTATATTCAGGCATGAACTTTGTGTTTTTTAATTCAACAACGACATAGCATTTTAATTTTACATGGTAAAAAAGGAGATCCAGATAGTAGTCACTCTCACCAACTTCCAGGTGATACTGTCGGCCAATAAATGCAAATCCCTTTCCCAATTCCAGAAGAAATTTTGTGATGTGGTTTATAAGCTGGTTTTCAATATCCCGCTCATTATAAGGTTTTGTGAAGGTAAGGAAGTCAAAGCTGTAGGGATCTTTGATCGTTTGCTGGGCAAGATCAGACTGTGGTTCAGGGAGTGTTATTTTGAAATTGGTAATGGCCTTACCCTGCCGGAAATAAAGATCGGACTTAATCTGCAATGCAAGGACATCCCGACTCCAGCCATTTTCAAGAGTTTGAGTTGCATAAAACAGAGTCTCCTTATGATCAGAGATTTTATCCAATATGATTTTAATATGACTCCAGGTCAATTGTCCCCCGATCTGGTGGACAATTGACGGAATATTTTGTGCCCCGGGGCGGGGCACAAAAGCTGACTCAATTTGTGCCCCGCCCCGGGGCACAATTACCTCAGTATCCGAAAAACCTGAAAAAAACTCATAAAACTTCTTCATATAATAAAGATTACGTCTGGAAAAGCCCTTAATTTCCTGGAATTCCAAGCCTAAATCCTTTGCAAGTTGGTCGATAACTTTGGCACCCCAGGCATTTTCAGCCAGTTTTTGTGAAATGTCTCCGCCCAGCTCCCAATAAAAAAGAATCAATTCACGATTTGCTGCAAGAGCCGCTTTCACCTGAGCCCTGCGTATTTTTAATTTGAGCTCTTTTAGCCAGGTGGCGTAGTCGGAAGTGAGGAAAGAATTAGTCATGGCATTTTCCTCTAAAAAAATTCAATCGTTGATTTTCTTAGCTTTTCCTCAGTGAATTTCATACCCTGTTCCTAACATGGGCTTATCCCTTGATAATTTTCATTTCTGCTGTTTCCTCAACGCTGCAACAGCTTGTTCAATTCCTCGAACTGTCTTTCCTTTGCCCCACTCGTCCCAGAAATCTATAGTTGCACTATTGGGGCGAATACGTGGTTTATCTATTTTAACTCTACTGGGAAGGAGAGATGCGTCTCCAACAACTAGAGCTTCTCCTATATCAAGGATAGGTAGCATCTCTGCAAAATCACCTAGATTATCAGGAAAAAGACGTTTGATCACATTCTGGTCGTCAGGATTAGTTAGCCTCATTGCTACAAAATTTCCACATTGACTTAGAACTGTTTTATTCACGTCGGCCGGGCGTTGGCTGATAACCACCAACGAAATCCCATATTTTCGACCTTCTTTGGCTATTCGCTCAAAGCTTGCCAATCCCTTTTCCTCCATACTCCCTTTACAATTAGCGGGAATATACAGATGCGCTTCATCACAAAACAAAGCAACCGGATGCCGCTTATCATCATCCATCCATTGCTGTACTGAAAAAATCAAACGGCCAATCAATCCTGTGATAAGGGGCAAAATATCAGAAGGAACTTCAGAAAAATCGATAATCTTCAATCCTTTACTGTTTCCAAAATCAAGCAAATTACGAACCAAGGATATAAGCCAATCATATTCCTGAAGGTTTTGGTCAGAATTGAAAATAAAATTCAGGCGTTTATCAGATTGCTTGCTTTTGAGTCTTTGTATGAACCGGGTTAGCTTACCATGAAGAGGTCCTTGTCTTAATGTCCCTGCTCTTGCGCCGTCCTCCATTTCAGAATCTTTATATTCCAACTCAGAAAGAACATTTAAAATGTCATAGGGAATCGGGCTCTCAACGGTAAAGTTATCTAATACATCCTGCTTACCATCAGCATCCAATTTTAATTTTTTATTTTTTATAATCAGATCAAAGAGCGTGCGTGACTGATTGGGAGCATTGCTGTCACTCCTGTCCAGCAACATGGATTCAATCTCTTCATAGGAAAGAAGCCAGTAAGGAAGAAAGATAAGATTGTCACCATCAGGCTTGTCAGAGGGTCCAGCTATTTTAAGGAGGATCGTATTAGAGAGATCAACAAGTGGCTTGTACTCACCATGCAGATCAAAAACCAAGCTGTTGATTGATTGAAGGTTCGTGGCCTTTTCAAGAATGTTGGCGACTGTCCATGATTTTCCTGCTCCGGTCCCTCCAACGATGACCGCATGCCTTTGGAAAAATTTGTTTCCATCAAGATTGGCATCAGACTCATCAGAGATGGTGTATTTACCGATTTTTAGAGGATGTTCACTGTTTGATGAAATGATGCTCATGAAGTTTGATAGATCACTTCCTTGAAGAAGAAAACAATCCGCATCAATGCTCGGAACCGTGTTCAGGGTACGTTTAAAAATATTTCTTTCCGTGCCACTTTTCGCAACAAGGGTCCCGACAAGATTAACGCGCATCAAATTCTCTACGATCAGATCTGGCTCTGAACACTCGTCAATTTTTTCAGAAACCGCTTTTCGCATGATTTTACTAATCAAGCCAATGATTTTCTCTCCGGTTTTAGTAGAGCGAATCTGTACAATCTGATTGATCTGAACACTGTTAAGCAATTCCTCTTTATCCACTTTTACAGATATGTTTCCGGTATCTACACTCTGTACTTTTCCGATCAATGCATCAGTTGTCATTTCACAATACCTCCATGAATTTATCCAGCTTCCAGTAATCACCATCTATTGTTAATTCTTCGATCTGGTTGTCTTTGCCTGTCTTTAGTGAAATATTCGTATTTGTGGCATCTCCTTGTTGAAGAAAAACATACTTTTGCGCATCTCTGAGTTCCGATATACAACTATCTGTAACTTCTTTAGTGATTAAAACGAGCGGGGTGCCACTTCCAACTTTTTCTTTAATCTTCGGAGTTAAGTGTTCATCATTAAATCCAAAGCCGACAACCAAAAAGCTGGAAGCGCTGTTGATTAGGTCATCAGCCTTTTGAATGAGCTCACGATAAGGAGTCTGGTAGGCTTCTTGATACTTGTTTTTTCCAGGACATATGATGGTAGGAGTAACATTTGTGTTTTTTTGTTTCAAATATCGAATATGACTTCCCACTTGAAACCATTTCAATGAGCCATGAACTTTTACCAGATTAGTGGTGTTTTTATTTTGGAAAAGGTGGCAATTAAACAGGGATAGTTCTTTCCCCTCAAATCCGTCAGTAAAAGGTATCCCAAAAAAAGCCATCACATGTTCAAGCACACAGTCATAATTTGTAGTAATAATGTTGACTACCTGAGGATGCGCTTCTCTGAATTTTTCAATCATGCCTTTAATTCCATCAAGGCCTTCACTATCAACGCTAATCAATTTTAAGAGAACATTTTCATCAGCCTTATTGATGGCTTCCCAAATGATCTTTCTAATCTTGGGCATTTGTGATTCATACTCAGATTTTCCGAGTTCAACCTCCAGGTTTTCGTCAGAATTGTTAAACCCCGCTATTTCTTCTTTTATTACAGCATATAATTCGGCCATAGACGGAATTCCCAATGCCACAGTTGCCCCGGAACCCCAGATAATTACAGGTGGAGTTTTTAGATAGGTTTGTATAGTTGAAAAGATCTTCTCTCTGATTTCATCATTCATAATTCATCCTTTATCATTTGTTCTGCATGAGGGACACGAAGTTCTCCAGAGATGAACCTAGGGAGAAGCGCGTCACGGAGTTTGGTGAGAATATCAGATTGTTTCAGTCGTTGATATTGTGCCCGATTTTTTGGATCTACAAAATCTGAGAAGGCTTTCTGGATCGCAAGTGGAGGTATAAGCATATTCATTTTTTTAAGGTGCGTTGGTCCAAAATGGTTCAATACACTACCCGCCCCCATCATTACAACTTGATCTTGAAAATGAGATGAAGTGAGAAAATGGTGAATATATCGTTGGAGTGTTTTTCCTTCTATGGGCCTGAAACCAATAATCCCCGTATATGGGATTGTTCCTATCGCTTCATCGTCCACCTCTGCAACTCGTCCTAGTGATGCACTCGAACTGAGGAGTATATCGCCCTTAAATAATCTGAATTGCGCCCATTTCTTTTCCACCTTGATGGGATCCAAGAAATTGCATCCGTCTAGCAAAGAAACACCGCTCTTAAGCCCTGCAAGTCGTATTAGAGGTACTCCTTGTTCATGAAAATCTTTTACGAGTATTCCTGGACCTTCACGAAATGTGGTGACTTCAGGCATTGGAACAACTTCCCACCCCTCCGGAATCCACCCCATTTCTTCGCTGAGTTGAAAGGCGGCGGGGAATAGGGAATAATGAGTGATGAATGATGGATTATGAAGTGAAGATTTTTCTGTTTCAGGATTCAGCATTCTTAATTCAGCATTTTGTTTTTTATCCAGTATCGCCCTACGAACTTCAGCACGTTCCGCAAATTCCTCGGGAATCGAATTACCTGCAAGTATCGCATTGTCGATTACTGGATCAAAATCAACAAACCAGCTTTTGAAGAGCGCCTGTGCCATCCCTTCCAGCGTTGCATTCATCCGCCTATTCAACTCAATCTTTTCATCCAATGATCCCAGGATATGAGCAATCGCTTTTTGCTCGGGGAGGGGTGGGAATCGCAGAATAATCTGACGTAATTCGCTTTGTTTTATGCCAGATACAGTCGTCCCAGATGCTCTACCATCGAGTTGGTGCTGCACATCGTTGGACTGTAATAAGTATTTGAGAAAATCCGATTCTAATAATCCAGATTTACCACGTAATGTTATGATTCTTTGGGCTAAGGCAATCTTGTCACCATTTAGCTGTGCAACTTCTCCAAGAGGCGCTTCTGTGGTGAGGACTATATCTCCTTTTTGTGGAATGCCACGTTTCATCCAAGAATCGTAATCGGCTTCTGCGATATACTCTTGCGTTGGGTTGATACGACCGTTTTTGACGATCTTCGCAGTAATTAGTGGGATGCCACTTTCGGTCTTCCTTGGTGTTTTTCCTCGATAATCAATAATAGCATCCATTGCCTCTTCAAGAGGCAGTTCCGTCCAATCACTTCCCATAACCCAAAGCCTCCAGGTTCTTCCGGATCACCTCATCCAGCTTTGCAGACTCCTCCATCTGAGCATACAGCGTCCGGCTCATCTCGGTCATCTTGGTCTCAAATGGGATGCCGTCGTCTTCAATGTCTGCTGCACCAACATAACGGCCGGGCGTGAGCACGAAGTCATGCTTGCGCATATCTTCAAGTTTAGCTGATTTACAATAACCGGCCTGGTCTTCATAATTGCCGTTTTTCACCTCGCCGCGCCAGGCGTGGTAGGTTTTTGCGATGTTCAGTATGTCATCAGTATCAAGTTCCTTCTGGGTGCGGCTGATCATGGAACCGATCTTGCGGGCATCGATGAAGAGGGTCTCGCCCTCACGATTACGAAATCCGCGCTCAGGGTCGGCCTTTTTATTCTTTGTGAGAAACCAGAGACAAACAGGAATCTGGGTGGTGTAAAAGAGCTGGCCGGGAAGCGCAATCATGCAATCAACAAGATCATTCTCCACCAGCTTCTGGCGGATCGCGCCTTCTCCGCTGGTATTGGTAGACATGGAACCATTTGCAAGCACAAAGCCTGCCACGCCATTCTCTGAAAGCTTGGAAACCATGTGCAGAATCCAGGCGTAGTTGGCATTGCCTGTGGGCGGGGTTTCATAGCCGCTCCAGCGGGAGTCATGGACCAGTTCATCGGAGGCACGCCACTCCTTAAGGTTGAATGGGGGATTGGCCATAATATAGTCGGCCTTTAAATCGGGGTGTTGATCCTTAAAGAATGTATCAGCCGGGACCTCGCCGAGATTGGCCAAAAGCCCGCGCACAGCCAGATTCATCTTGGCCAGCTTGTATGTGGTGGAGGTGAACTCCTGCCCATACACCGCAATATCCTTGGTGTTACCATGGTGGCTCTGCACAAATTTTAGGGACTGCACAAACATACCGCCCGACCCGCAGCAGGGGTCGTAGATCTTGCCCCTGAAAGGTTCGATCATTTCCGCAATAAGATTAACCACGCATTTGGGTGTATAGAACTCACCTCCCAGCTTGCCCTCGGAGGCGGCAAACTTGCCGAGAAAATATTCATAGACCCGGCCTACAACGTCCTCCTCCTTGTCCTCTACAGTATTGATATTGTTTATTGCATCAATCAGGGCGGCGAGCTTGCTGCCATCGAGGCCCAGACGTGAGAAATAGTTGTCAGGAAGCGCACCCTTGAGCGAGGCATTGCTCTTTTCCACGGCAGTCAGGGCCGAGTCGATCCTGATTGCGATATCGCCCTGTTTGGCATGCTGCTGAATATGGCTCCAACGGGAAGTCTCCGGCAGGTAGAATACGTTCTTCATGGTGTAAAACTCCACCATGTCCGTGTATTTCTCCTTGCCCTCAGCGATCAACTCTGCCCGACGCTCCTCAAACTTGTCCGAAACGAACTTGAGGAAAATCAGACTAAGTACAACGTGCTTGTATTCTGAAGACTCAACCGAACCCCTGAGTTTATTTGCTGTATCCCAGAGATTTTGTTCAAAGCCGTTAGTTTTGTTGTTATTATTTTTTGCCATCTAAGTCCTTTGTAAATCTTAGTCTTTTAAGCTGAAGGCTCATCAATTATTCAGTCATTTTATCTCTAAATCTTTTGACTCCTGTTTATCCCGCGTTTCACGATATGAATTGACATAGTAAACAGTTGCTTCAGGATTAATATTATAATAATAGCGGCAGAGCTTTTTATATACAGCCAACATCCCATCATAAAAACAGAAGGCAAGCATACCGTCTAGACATCTTTCAATCCTTTTTGCATTATGGCTCTGGTCATTTATGATGACCTCAACTTCAACCGAATACAGTTTCACTGCCTGTTTCACAAGGCTTTTCGTCTTCTCAGCCAGTTTACCCATATTCTGAACAAGTTCTTCCATATTTTATTTCATTTTATCTATCTTAGGCACCTTTTCTTTTTCTGTTGAAATGACAAAATGAAGCATAATTTCAGGGTGAATGTATTCAAATTCAGGTCCGACCGATAACCGGTCTTTTTGTGGCCGATTTTTAAGTTTATTCTCTATTAAACGTTTAACTAATTGGGATTGCTTAAAATTATGCTTGATTTGCTTTTAGCAGAAAATCATTAGTTGGGCAATTAAAAACCAGAGGTCAGATATCTGAGGTCGGAGGTCAGATTCTAAAGACAGAGATCAGCAAGGCCGCTTGCCGGGAGGCTGGCAAGATTGATCAGGCCGGAAACTAAGGGAGGTCCCATACAAAATTTTTTATGAAAAGCAAAGAATTGGACACGGATGAACACGGATTTACAGGATTGTAAAATAAAAAAAAGATCCGTGTTTATCCGTGCAATCCGTGTCCTGTAATATTAAATGAAGTTTCATACGAGAAGTCGGATGTCAGACCGGAAAACAGCGGCCGGTAGGCAGAAATCAGCCGGGTTGGGTTATTAACCCTACATCCTTTTTATTGATGGGTTGCTTTGCTTAACTCAACCTGCTTACTTTTCCCTTTTACCGGTTTTGCGATTACCACCTGAAAGAATAATGGCTATGATTACAATGGAAAAAGGAAAATTGGCTTTTTTATCTTCCTTTGGCGCAGAACCTGTCCCACCCCATAAGATGCGCTGCTCCTGCTATCGTGGTGCCATAGAATAAAACCGGCTTCCTGTTCAGGAACTGCTCTATTGTTCCGTTTGCAATGGTTGAACCTGTCACCAGTAAAAGATCGGCCCAGTCAATGGCATCATCTGTCTTGTCGGGGCCTTCTATGAGTGTATTGTATTTTTTGGTACCTATATTGTCTTTATCAATGTCGACAACGCGAAGATCAAAAGATGCTGAAACTTTTTCGACAAACTTGGGCTGAAAACCTATCTGGGTTATTTTTGGAGTACCGTATTCGGATTTAATATGTTCTGCAAGCTCGACAGCGCATTCGCCAGGCTCTTTATCCCTGCAGTGACTTGTTCCTCTGGCGAGGTCCATATGCCTTAATGCTGCATTAAGCGACGCTATAAATATGGCCCTTCGGTAATTATTATTAAGGTCCGATTCGAGAATATCCTTAAGGGTCCCTTCAAAATCACCGTACTGGTCTGTAAATGCCTGTCCTGCCGAGCCTTCAAGCTCGGCATGCATAAGTCTTTCCCTGCCCTTCATAAGAGGAAAATCGTCCGATTCGGGGTTTCCTATAGCTTCTTCGGTGCTTAATGCGCGTGCCTTAACAGTTATACTCATGTCCAGCAGGTCTTTATCTATAATATCAAAGGCGCGTTTTTTTATTTCATCATATATATTGGGCATGTTTAATCCTTCATCATGATAAGTCTTCTTGTCCCTTTTATCTGCCTGAAATTTGCTCCCTGGCTTATGCATTTTAAGGCAAGATCATTATCCGTCACAATTGTGCCTGCAATCGCATCAATCCCATGATCAAAAAGCACGGGCGAAAGAACAGCCGAATCACCAAGGACAACAGTGAAGGCACTTTTCTTCTTTAACTTGAGAAGATCTCCAATGCTGTGATTTGTTATGGCAGTACCTGTAATGGCAAGGACATCCGCTTGAGGGATAAGGTCCTTTGCGCTTTCTGCCGGATAATCTCCGGGCCGTGGATTTTTTTCGATTACCCACAGTTCCCGGGCAATCCCCCTTAGCTTTGGTATAAACGGGAAATGACCTATTATCGCAATATTTTTATTTTTACCTTTTTCGATAATAACTTCACGGGCATTGAGCTCGGAACATTTTGATTCATCAACATCAATGAGCGAGTTGATGGCAGCCATGCCGATCGCCGCCTCAAGGATACTTTCGGAAAAGGCCATATCTGTAAGTTCCAGCGCGGTTTTATCAAGGAGAAAACCGGGAGTTTCAACCAGGGGAGGTGTCTGTTTTAATGCGTCTCTTGGGAGTGTTGCTGCGAGACCGCAGTTTTGGCTTACTACACCTGTATGAAAAACACCTTGTCGAATATCCTTTACTTCTGAATCATGGTTAAGTGATGCAATTATTTCTTTGAGGATCATGAAAAGGTCTTCCCGCAGCAGCTTCCGGGGCCAGCGCAACCTGCCTGTGAAGGGTTTGATCCGCAGCATCCTGTGTCACCAGCCCCCGGAAATCCGGCAGAAGCATTCCCTGAAAAGGAGGAAGGTACTGACATCTTTTTTTTAAGATTTTTACTGCCGCATTTACCGCAGACAGGTATATCATCGGATAATGTCACAAGTATTTCAATTTCGCTTCCGCAGTCTGTGCATAAAAAATCATATATAGGCATGGCTATTCTCCTTTCGGACTGTTGCCGTTTCCCGATTTATATTCGTTTATTGCCTTTTCAATAGTTTTGTTCGTAAGCCTTATGCAATGCTGTTTCTGGTCGGGAATTTCTTCCAGTTCACGGAAGATGTCCCTGTCAGTCACCTTGAGTGCATCGTCAAGGGTTTTCCCCCTGATCATATCCATCGCTACCATGGCAGAGGCAATAGCGCCCGGACAGCCGAGCACCTGGATCTTTGCATCCTGGATGATTCCATTATCAATCTTTAAAAATATTTTCATGGTATCGCCGCAGTGGCCGGTCAACTCGCTTATCTGGGTTGCGTCATCCAGTTGCCCCATATTTTTTTTGTCAAGATAGTACTGAATAGCCTTGTCAGAATACCCGGAACCTGAAAGCAGTTCTTTTGTGGTTTTAAGATCATTATCTAATACATTATTTACTTCGCTCATTATCTTTCCTTTATCGTCTTTATCCTGTTATTAATCCTGTCCGGACTCAAGCCCCCTGATCTGCCTTAAATTCTTGAGAACATTTTCCGCATCAGACCTTTCGGGGTTCGCAGGCAAATGGTTCATAAGCCCCAGGCCTTCGCTTGCCTCATGAAACTCTTTTTCCGGTAGGCTGCTCATTGCAGCGCAATTAGTCATGGGGCTCAATGAAATGAGTCTTCTGGCAAAGTCAAGACCGGACATATCTCCCGCTTCTTCATCTGTAATAACAAGATCAATAGCATTGTCTTTAATCATTTTCAATGCTCTTTCACCCGAATCAGCAATCAGAACCTCATTGGCACCATTTTCTTCCAATGCCCAGACAAATTCCGAAAAAGATTTAATATTATTGCTGACCAACAGCATCTTTAACATAAAATACTCCTGCGATTAATCTGAGTCGTTTTGACACAGATAGTTTTTATTTTATCCTGCGCCCTGCGCCTTGAATCTTGTGCCTTTTTTTATTACCAGTGTCCTTCAACATTGGCGCTGTCAGCATGGCTCAGTTTGCCTTCCAGATATGACTTAACTGCCTCCCTGACTGTTCCAGCTGCATCATTAGCCACTGCTACTTTGCCTGCCTGCAGGGCTTTAAAGGCATTGGGGCCGCAGAATCCTGTCAAAAGGACCTTTGCACCGCTGTTTACAACATTGCTCGCGGCCTGTATTCCGGCACCTTTCATGGCGTTAACGTTTTCATTGTTGTCTAAAACCTGGAACTCTTCATTTTCTGAATCGACAACAAGTATATAGGCTGCCCGTCCAAAACGCTGGTCAACCTGAGCATTTAGGTCTTTTCCCTGGGATGTGACTGCAATTTTCATTTTATACAGCACCTCCCCCACCACCACAAACCTGGTTATCATCGATTATGGCGAGTTTACCCGCGATAAGGTCTTCAACAACCGGCTTGATATCAGATCTTTCGGCGTCATGATAAACATCTATTCCTACCTGGCGGAAACCCATAAGAGGCCTCATTCCAATGCCTCCAACTACAAGCGCATTTACCTTGTTTTCCGAGAGAAGATTTACAGGGACCATACATCCGCCCTGAACATGTTCTTTATTGTTTAATGTTGTTACCTGCTCTATCTTACCGTCTTTTACATCTATAAATGTAAACACATCGCAGTGTCCGAAATGACCAGCTCTCTGACCATCAAGCCCACCATTTCCCATTGAAGGTACTGCTATTCTTCCATCTTTCATTTTTAAATCCTCCTGATTTTGTTGTTAAGTATAAGTATGTAATATTGATAAATATCTATTATATTAATTAATTGTTAAGCCTGTCATTTACCTGCTGCCATATGGCCTTAACCTCTCCGCATACCTCCGAACCGGAATCATATTCAAAGATGTTTTTGCCTTGTACCATTGCCTTTGTAAAAACAGGATCAAAAGAAACCTGGCCCACGAAAGGCATATCATGTTTTTTGGCGAATTGTTCTATTTCTTTTGTCTTATCCGGGTTAAGGTCATATTTGTTTACACAAACCATTGCCGGAATTTTAAAATGAGAGGCCAGTTCAGCTACCCTTGTCATATCATGAACTCCGGATACTGTCGGCTCAGTTACTATAAGAACGGCATTAGCCCCTCCAATTGATGCTATAACAGGGCAGCCGACGCCGGGTGCTCCGTCAGTAAGAATAAGATCCAATCCCTTTTCTTCGGCCAGTTTTTTTGCCTCCTTGCGTACAAGTGTCACCAGTTTTCCCGAATTTTCCTCGGCAATTCCCAGCCTGGCGTGTACCATTGAACCGAAACGTGTGTCCGAAATAAACCATTCTCCGCATGTTTTTAGCGGGAAATCAATAGCCTTTTCAGGACAAAAATAATAACAGACACCGCAACCTTCGCAGTCAATTGAATCCACTATATAATCGTCGGATATGGCATTCCATTTACACAGTTCTCGACAGAGACCGCATTCAATACATTTATCTCTGTTTATAATTGCCTCGCTACCTCCCTTGAAAGATTCGGTTTTTTTAACATCCGGGTTCATAATCAAGTGCAGGTCAGCGGCATCCACATCAGCGTCACAGAGAACCATGTTTTGGGCAAGGGAAGCAATTGCTGAAACCATACTTGTTTTTCCCGTTCCTCCCTTTCCACTGATAATAATAAGTTCTTTCATTAATGATTCTCCTGGACTATTTTTTCTATTTTTTCATAGAGGTTAATATATTTTTCTTTCCATTCGGGGATATTGTCAACTACCAGTTCACCTCTCGAGTAAGACTCAGCTATTCTCCTGTCAAAGGGAATATCCATTAATATAGGTATGTTCTCTTTTTTAGCAAAAATTTTCACTCCGTCGTCACCCATATCTGAGCGGTTTATAATGATCCCGCATGGTATGTTTAGCAGCTTTACTGCGCCTGCAGCCAGCTTGAGATCATGAAGGCCAAAGGGTGTTGGCTCTGTAACGAGAATAATGAAATCTGTATCTTTCATGGCTGCGATTACAGGACATGAGGTACCGGGTGGAGCATCGATAATGGTAAGTCCATTTCCACCTGCATACTGTCTTACTTTTTTAATAAGAGGCGGAGACATTGCTTCCCCGACTCTCAGCCTGCCATGAATAAATTCAATGTTGTTTTTATGCCCCTTTTCTATTATTCCGAGTTCACGACCGGTCCAGGAAATAGCCCCTTCAGGGCATACTTCCATACATCCTCCGCAACTGTGGCAAAGATCTGTAAATGGAAGTATTGTATCTCCAATAATAGCAATTGCCTTAAACTGGCAGATATCTATGCATTTTCTGCAAAGATTGCATTTGCTTTCATCAATTTCAGGGACAGGTGTGGTAATTGTTTCTTTTTTATCCATTACAGGATTAATAAAGAGATGAGCATTAGGCTCTTCCACATCGCAGTCAAGAAGTTTTACATTTTTATCGGAAAGAGACACTGCCAGGTTTGTTGCTACAGTTGTCTTACCTGTTCCGCCCTTTCCGCTAGCAATACTTATAATCACAATCTTTTCCTTTTATTACTGTTAGTGATAATCATGTGTCCCGGCAATTACTTTGATGCCTGTTTTCCCTTCGATTGCCTTTGCCAGGGTTTCGGAATCATTGTACGGACAGCCAGGAGAGGCATTTGCAAGGCAGGAACTCAGATAAATCTCATCGGGCTTTATCTCGGAAAGCTTCATCATCATGCCCAAATTCGGTACCGCGCTTCTTCCCGGGCACTCACACTTTACAAAACCAATTACATATGAAGATTCACTGAATTTTCCTTCTCCCAGTGCAGCGGCTTTAAGGCATCTCCATTCTCCGGGACAGCCGTAACCGCTGTCCATATATGACCCGCATGCGACTATTGCTACTTTTTTCATTCCGGTTCCTCCGATCTTGTTTTTATGCTGTTTATTATTATTTTTTCATCTTTTCAACTATTTGATCAACCAGTCTCTTGAATTCATCGCTGAAGGTGACGCCCTCCCTGTAGAGGTCTGCAAGTTTACCAGTATCGGCCATTTTCACAACCTCCGGTTCAATGGGAAGGCTTGCAAGAAGCTTTACACCCATCTTTTCAGCCATGGCCTTTCCGCCGTTTGACATGAAAAGGTCTATTACTTCTCCGCAGTGGGGACATTTCAACCCGTTCATATTTTCCACAATCCCGAGCATTTCCATCTTTACCTGTTTGCAGAAATTTATTGATTTTCTTACATCAGCCAGGGATACTTCCTGAGGGGTCGTTACTATCAGTGCCTTTGCATCCTTTACTGTCTGGGCTATTGTAAGAGGCTCGTCGCCTGTCCCGGGTGGGGAATCAATAATAAGATAGTCAAGATCAGTCCACCAGTCCATATCAGATATAAACTGCCGGATAACCCCTATTTTTATCGGCCCCCGCCAAATGGTGGCAGCATCCTTATCTGACCCCATGATGGATTCTATGGATATAACCTGTAAATTGGGCATTGGTTCAATAGGCATGGCTTTCCCCGATACAGGCGACACCGCAATGTTTGCATCTATTCCCAGCATTCTCGGGATGCTGGGGCCGTGAAGGTCAACGTCCATCAGTCCTACCCTGTATCCTCTTTTTGCAAGGCTGATAGAAAGATACGATGCCACGCTGCTTTTACCGACACCACCTTTGCCGCTCATAACGAGTATTTTGTTTTTTATCCTTCCGAGTCTCTTGTTTATCTCCATGTCCTGTTGAGATTGGGTATCTATATTTGTGAGTTTCGGATTTTGTTGTTGAATTGACATTTATAAATATTCCTCCAGAATCTAATTCAATATGTTTAATTGTAGAGAGCATAGCGCAAATGGCATAGAGAAACCGGGAGGGTTAAAGGTTTTTCCCTTTGCGCTATGCGCTATGCCCACTGCGAATATTCTTTCTTCCACACCTGCGAAGCCCTCTTCTACATCCGGGCATTAAAAATCTCGGTTGAAATATATTTCCTTTAAGGTACGCCTTCAATACATCTTCGGCAGGACCTGATATTTCCTTTATAACATCCAGACCGGATGCCAGAAGCATTTGCAGGAATACCTGGGAAACCGCTCCGCATATAAGGGTGTCCAGATTAAGCTTTCTTATCCTGTGGCATTTTTGAGAAAGATCGTTCTCGTCGATATGATATACAAATCTGGACTCTTCCCTCATATCTTTGATTTCCACAACCAATAATTTCAAGGCCGTATCGAAAACCGGGGATATTTTATCTTCCCATATTGGTACAGCAATCCTCATAATAAAAATGCCTTTAAAATATCAATAAAATGCAGGCCGGGACAGGAGGCTGTTGCCCCGGCCTGCTCTTGCCAAGTATAGTGAGGAAAGGCACTATAGCTCGGGAGTATGTATCAATCAGGCTCTTTCATTTTATTCAGCCTATTTTCTATAGCATCAAGTTCACCCTTTAGTATCTCTGCCTCATTCCTGAGCAAGATTTCCTCCTGAGCAGGGTCATAATCTGGGATTCCGGCGTTTCGAAACCCTTGTCTCCGGCACATCAGTGCCTGCCGCCGGCCAAAACCCATACCCCTTCCCAGGCCTGATCCACCCGCAAAAGATGCTCCGCGGTTATAAGCGGATCTGCTGGCAGGATTGCAAAGACCTCTGCCGCCACCTGTCATTGGCCCCATTCCTTCAGGGCCTCTTCTGTTAAGTCCTGGCATTGGATCACCTCCTTTTGCCTTTAAATGAAATAGGATATTAACTATTGCAAATATATAGAAGCATTTAATGTGCCAGGAAAGACCTGCGCCTTGGATAGAATTGTAACAATATGAATTAATTGGAAGTATTTAATATATGCTAAAAATTTGAATCAGTTTAACAGTATTGCATTAATGCAATACTGCAATGAAATGCGGATCATGCATTGCAAAAATGCAATACTAATTAATTAGCCCCTGATCTGCCGTCCTGATCAGGCAGGTTGATATTCATCTGTTTTATTTTTCGCCAGAGCGTTGTAGGGTGGATACCCAGTGAGGCGGCAGTGGTTTTTCTGTTCCAGTTGTTTTTTTCAAGCGCATTATAGATATAACCGCGCTCAGCCTCTTTGATGCCTGTGTTGCCCGTGCTTTGGTCAGGTTCTTCAGGTTTCGCAGCTACGGCCAGATAATCAGGCAGGTGTTCAATACCGATATAATCATTTTTACAGACAACAGTGGCGTAATCCAGGATATTTTCAAGCTCCCTTATGTTCCCCGGAAACTGGTGTGCCATGAGGACAGGCATTACTTCAGGCGCTAATCCCTTGATGCTTTTCCCCTTCAAGTCATTGAACCGCTTAATAAAGTAGGATGCCAGGAGCGGAATGTCGCCTTTCCTGTCCCGCAAAGGAGGAAGCCTGAGCCTGACAACGTTTATCCTGTAGTAGAGATCCTCTCTGAATTTTTTTTCCCTGACCAGGGTCTCAAGGTTTTTGTTTGTTGCTGCTACAAAACGCACATTGGCCTTTTCGGTTTTCGTACTTCCAAGGGGCTCATAGCTTTTATCCTGCATCACCCTCAGTAACCTCACCTGAAGCGCCGGAGATATATCGCCAATCTCGTCAAGAAAAAGTGTCCCGCCATCTGCCAGTGCAATGCGGCCGGCTTTATCCTTTTTGGCATCAGTAAATGCTCCGGCCTTGTATCCGAACAGTTCGGATTCAAGAAGGTTATCCGGCAGGGCGCCGCAGTTGATTGTAATAAGTGGATTATCGTTTCTCGGGCTCATGGAGTGAATGGCCTTGGCAAAGAGTTCCTTGCCAGTGCCGCTTTCACCCTCGATCAGGACTGTTGTATCGCTTTCGGCGAGCTGTTCCAGTATGCCGAAAAGGCGCAGCATTTCCTTGTTTTTGCTTATTATGTCGTGGAATGAATGGCTTTTACTCAGCTCTTTTTTAAGGGTTTCAACAAGACTAAGATCCCGAAATGTTTCCACTCCTCCGATTACATTCCCATTATTGTCCTTTAAAAGAGCGGTAGAAATACTTATTGGTGTGCGATTACCCTCTGAGTTTACGATAAATATGGATTGATTAACCACGGGTCTGCCTGTTTCGACTGTATGCCTCAGAGAACAGAAACTTTCACATATACTTGCCCGGAACACTTCCCAGCAATGCCTGTTCACAGCCTCTTTCTTACTTATACCGGTAATCTTTTCAGCTGCGCGATTGAATGATGTGATCTTCCAGTCCGAATCAACAGTAAATACGCCATCCGCTATGCTGTCCAGGATTATTGTGGTTTGATTTTCCTTTGTGTTTTCCATATATTCTCTCTGGCAAACGATAACCACATAATTACTTTTTGTCAATTTTACTTGCGAATGGAAGTATGTCAGCATAGACAACAGATTTATGAAGGTTTCGTGGGGAATGCAATCCGGGGCCTGATCTGAGTATATTCAGCCACAGCATCCGGCTTGCTGCGGAATGGATTTTTATTAAATCAGTCTGTTTCCGGTGCCCCTATCCATGAGATGGCGTCATTGTAGTTTTTGAAAACACCATGTTTAACAGGGTGATTGATTACCTGGGCCAGGGAACCATACATGCGCCCAAGACCATATCCAAGGGATGAAGGCATCACAAAAGCGGTTTTTCCATCTTGGCGCAGGTGTCCGAATTCCTTTGTATGGGATGCAATTTTTTGTATTTCATCGGTTGTTATGTGTTTGCCTTCTGCGCCGGAAAAATCCCACACAGCATGCCTGGTTAATTCCTTTTCATAGAATCGTGTGACTTCATCAATGATCTGATCAAAAAACATCTGGCCTTTCACTTTAAAAATTGTGATGCCGCTGTCAGCCATTATTTCCTTTTCTATCTCAGCCATGCCGCAATCCCGAATAATAGAATAATTACTCACATTTTGTATCAGTATTTTAATATTGTGTAAATGTTTTTTAAAAAACGTCCTGAATATTTCCATTAATTATTGCCATGATATTTATACGGCATTTTATAACAAACTGATAACATATTTTTTTCATCATATTTATAAAACAATGTTCTTTGCCGTTCCAACATCTCCTGACTTCTGTCTGCTTATGTTTTCAAGTAACTTATTTATATGCAGCAATGTTCTAATCGGAATTTACTTAAAAAATATTTTAAAAAAAAGTTGACAATGTTATTCCTGAATATTAGTGTATTAGCTATATAATACACTAAGGGGGCAGCAAGTGGTTAACATTAATGATCTCAAATTCGGTTATGGCAGAAATAAACTCTTCGATAACCTTAATCTTTCTTTGCAGCCGGGCAGTATCCCTGGGTTACTAGGCAAAAACGGGGCAGGCAAAACAACCCTGTTAAGACTTATGGCCGGGCTTTTGTTTCCCCATAATGGAAAAATAAACATCATGAATCACAATCCTGCTGATCGGTTACCGGATTATTTAAAGGACCTCTTTTTCCTTCCTGAGGAATTTGATCTTCCGAACATTACACCTGCTCTTTATGAAAAACTCTATGCTCCCTTTTATCCTGCATTTGATTCGGAAAGATATAAAACCTGCCTGGATGAATTCGAATTACATTATTCAAAAAAGTTTAAAAGCCTGTCATTCGGCCAGAAGAAAAAATTCATGATTTCATTCGGATTTGCAACAGGCAGCCGCCTTATGCTCCTGGATGAACCGACAAACGGGCTCGACATACCATCCAAGACCCAGTTCAGAAGGGTTCTTGCTTCCACGGTTAATAATGACAGTATGATCATAATTTCAACTCATCAGGTTCGCGATCTGGAAAACCTTATCGACCAGGTTATCATACTGGATGAGGGTAAAATAATATTTAACCATGCAATACAGGAGATAAACAGCCGCCTGAGAGTATCAATAGAGCCTGATCCATATGAACCGGAAGCTGCACTTTATATGGAAAAAACATTTAACGGGTATATGACCGTGTCAGAAAACACGACTCCGGAAGAATCAAACATTAATCTTGAAACGCTTTTTTCCACTGTGATTTCCAACAGGGACAAGGTCTCTAAAGTATTTGAGGGAGGAGTAAATAATGAATAGGACTTACAGTATTAACCCGGGAAGGCTGCTGCTCCTGATTCGCAACACTGTTCTGGTTAACAGAAATTTGATCCTTGTTCTTTCAGCGGTGTTTTCGGCATTGATAATCCTTATAGCCATCAAGGACACATTTATCGGAAACGCTACAAATCTATATACCAGCATGTATTATGTTCTGCTTTATATAGCGGGATTTTCCGCCACATGGGGTTTTGCCAAAGAACTGCATGATAAAAGAAAGGGCACAACATGGCTCCTGCTCCCTGCAACAACCATGGAAAAGTTTATCGCACTCCTGCTGCTTACCACTTTTGTTCTGATATGCGGGGCTGCAGTGTATATGGCCGTATTATCGCTTGCCCTGGAGGCAGGGATAGGTATGGTTACAACTAATGTCCATAAGGTGTTCAACCCTTTCAATTCCTCATTTTATTATGGGGTAACGGTTTATATTTCGATCCAGGCCCCGTTTTTCGCCGGTGCCCTGTACTTCAGGAAACACGCGATCAGTTTTACCATTTTATCACTCTTTGTTTACTGGATTATACTTGTTGTATTTGCATCTTTTGCAGGAAAGCTGCTTCTCCATGAATATATTACCCCGCTGGCAAATATTTCAGGCCCGATGGGCGGTACAGCCAAACTGTATTTAATGACCGTGATAGGCAATTTAAGTCCGTTCAGTGACATATGGAAGCCTGTACTGTCCATAACTCTACGCTATGTATTCCCGATCGTATGCTGGATAATTGCTTTTTTTAGCCTCAAGGAAATGGAGCTGTAATGGATTTTCAAAAAAAAGATGCGATATATCTGCAGATTGTCGAACGGATCTGTGAGAACATTCTTGAAAAGCGATGGCCGGAAGGCGAGAAGATACCATCCGTGAGAGAACTTGCAATAGATATAGAAGTAAACCCCAATACAATAATGAGATCATATACCTACCTGCAGGATATGGGCTTAATATTTATGAAGAGGGGAATAGGTTATTTTGTTTCAGAGAATGCCTATGAAAGTACAATCCGGATAATGAAAGATGATTTTATAAAAAATGAACTGCCAAAATTTTTTA
Source organism: uncultured delta proteobacterium (assembly GCA_963815145.1). Classification (GTDB taxonomy): domain Bacteria; phylum Desulfobacterota; class DSM-4660; order Desulfatiglandales; family HGW-15; genus JAAZBV01. Next base: position 299,129 of record CAWFFS010000015.1, on the reverse strand, counting down.
AAACCATAGCGCTTCTTAAAATTAACTTTGAAGAACTAAAAACACGTTATGCAGAATATGAAAGGGAAAGGGATGAAAACAAGTAATAAAATACTGCTGGCTGTCAGCATAGTACCCTTTATCATTGCAGTAATAATGATTTTCTCCTGGAAAAATATGCTTGATAAAGAGCCAGGCACGCAACCCGGTGATTCGGCCCGCTCAGACTATGTAAAGAAGAACTATGATCTTGAAGGTTTTGATGAGATAAAAGCTGACGGCATCTGGGAGATACATTTAAGCGCCGGTGACCGCTTTAAGGTCGAGCTTGAATCCTTTGATGATTCGATAAAACACACATCTGTAACCAAGTCAGGTAGCACATTGATCCTGTCATCGAAAAAGGAATATTTCTCCATTTCAGACAGACCGAGGATAAATATTACCATGCCTGCATTATCCAGGCTCAATCTTACCGGAATGTACGATGTTGATATCTCAGGATTAAATGACTCTAAAATGTCAGTTGATATTACAGGTGTGTTAAGCCTTACAGGGATTGACAGTTCTGTCGGGGATTTTTCTTTTTCCGGCAGTGGAATTGTATATGCCGACCTCAAAGATATGCCTGTAAACAACGCTAATTTTAATTTCAATGGGGTGTACCTTATAAACATGCTTATGAATGGCGGAGAACTGACAGGCAGGATAAAAGGGCCGGGGAAGATTATTACAAAGGGTAATATTATTAAAAACAGTATAAACGTTGATGCGCCGGGCAATTTTACCCAGCTCGACGTGCATTAACTATTTTAAAAAGATTTTATTATATTTATGAGGAATAGGTCATGAATCTTTTTACAATGATTGTAATAATAGTTGCAATAGTGGCATTCAACAAATCATACAGGTACAGGATGAGGGCAGGGGTCCGGGAGTCAAAAAGGTCTGTCGATTTTCTCGCGAGCCATATCGAACATCTGGAGACCAGAATTGCAAACCTGGAGACTATTATTATTGAAAAAGAAAACGAGAGGCGTTTTGCCGATTTATAAGAGGACAGCAGGACACATTACCTGATCTTTCCGGGATCTGCATACCATGTAACCTTTATTGCATACGCACAATACAGATACATCCACGGCATGCCTTCATCCTATCCTGGACTTCTTGAGTTCTTTTACTTTTTTGAATTTAACTTTTAGATTCCTTTTGCCGATTAAAAGACCGGAAGAAAACATATTTGGTATGAGACACATGTTTTATCAAGCGAGGGCAAATATGAGGAGTTTAAAATTAATTTTATTACTGATTATCGGATATCTGTTCATTTTTCCATCCTCTTTATCCGCAGAATTATCTAATTTTCAATTCGAAATCATCAAGATTGCCTTTATGAACGGGTATTCTAATGCCATCCAGGGGGACATCGAGACGATAAAGGTATTAAAGCAGGACCAGGAAAAACTTAAAAAATTCTCCAGGTTCGCTGTAAACCAATACATGGAAAGGGTCGCTTTATTAAACCGGAATAGCCAGGAAGCGGACCATGAAAAGGATACGGCTGTTTCCGCTTCGAATTCAATATCGTTTTAGAGTTACCAGCAGTTCCTGCTTAACCACCAAGGATCAACGCTCGTTCCGCCTGAAAACCTCATAATCAATCCGAACACGCCATTATCTGGTTGCCAGTTATCAAACGATCCCATCCTGAAAAACAATGTCCTTTGTCTGCTGCGGGGTACAAAATAGTTAAAATAAAACCTGTCCATTTTCCAGGGTTGATTTCTGCCTCCGGTGGAGGCGTTGTCCTTTACCCGAGTACCTGTTTAAAAGTTACTTCGAATCCAGCCCCCAAGATTTGAACATATCTTTATAGAATTGCGGCTGTTCAAAATCAGGCTTCATAGACATATGATCTTCCCGATAGGAATACATCTTCCCGCCTCTTTTCAGGCTTGCCATGAACTGCGGCATCTTCTGCCGGGGAACGGCCAGTATCATTTCATCCTCTGCCGCGAGGGCCCTCTGATATTCTCCGGGGTCAGGGAGTACAACGACGTACTTTCCTGTTTTTATGGGATCTACAACCGAATGGCCGCAGGAGGGGAGAAAAAGTTGAGTGCTTACCTGATCAGCGCCGCCAAAGTTCATAGGCAAAAGAGTGCCTCTCAACTGAGCCGGGTTCATGTAAGTCAGAACCACATCAGGCATAAAGCTGGCACTCTTGAGAGGTGCAGTGAGGATACCAATATATTTACCTGTCTCAAAACTCATAAAGGATTCCGAAAAAAAACCAGACGACGGTTTTTCGACTATTCCATAGGCCATCAGGGCTGTCGGACACCAGTGATCTTCCTTTAACATGGCCACGGTCTTACCCTCGCGCCTGGACATACCAAAGGCCTGGCACTGCGCAATATGATATCCCCCATCTTTTTTAGGCCGAAAGGCCCCTTTTGGGATATCTGTTTCCTTTTCTATCATTTTGACAGCAACAGGCGACGTTCTGAGGACCAGCCCTGTTTCCAGCTCTTCCCCATATTTATTGAACTCGCCCAATTCAGTTGCAGGATTTCCTTCAGCAGAGGAAGACTCCGTTGCTGCCTGAGCATCGGAAGTTGTTGATACAGCCATCCCTGCTGTCGCGAACGCTGCAGCTCCAAGCCCAACGCCTAAGACTTCTCTTCTGGTAAATTTCTTTTCCACAGGTGATCCTCCTTTATAATTAATGATGGTAGATCAAATACCACCTTTTGTTTATGTAGAGACAAGGCAGGCCTTATCTCTACAGGTATAATTTTTCTTAAAACGACAGCACTGTTAACCGATTAATGGGATTCAGGTACTCCTGGAGCATTATCCGGTACAGCCATTGTCTGGCCTGTCAGGTTTACGCTCAAGGTGTGAATCCATTTATAATTTCCTCTCACCAGCCTGAAGGTATGAGAGTCAGGCATGCCATTTTTCAGGTTGCCGAATCTGCAGAAGACATTTACAACACCCATATCCTCATCAACCACAAAGGTCCTTTCCACAATAGGCAATTCCCCCAGCGGCGCCGGTATATAGCATGTGTCCTTTAGTTCTCCTTTAGGATTGGTATATGCGCCACCCTCAAGCCTCGCGCACGGAATTCCGCCAAAGGGAGGCCGAATGCCCTTGTCCATAAAAACATAGTCAAAATACTCGTTGCCCGCATCTATCAGTTTCTGCCTGCTGATACGATCATCAGGAGCAAGGACAGGCCAGTCTTCAGAGCTGGAATACTTAAGGTAATTATACGCATTGAAGAGCCAGTCCTTTTTGCTGGTGACCAGGCCGTCGATCTCTTTAACTTTACCCCTGTCAACCTTCAGACGGGTTCCAAGGACATATTTGTTTGGGCCTTCGGTTACTATAATCTCTGTAAATGATTTGCAGCGGACAGTATCGTAAATACTCCTGTGAAAGGCTATTTTTAAAGGAGTATTCCACATTCCCTTGTCTCTCGTGGTATCCATCATGTTTTCCCTGAATTTCACATCATCTGCAAGGGCCATTTTGGACAGATCACCGGCCTCCTGGGCAGAGATATAACTGGCTGTTGCTGCCTTCAGGGTATTGCGGTCGCATTCGGGATCAGGTTCGGGTTTGTATTTGGGGACGTCCACGGGTTTATCGGATAAATTTACACTCAGGGTATGAATATTCCGGTATTTGCCCTTCACAAGCCTGAATGTATGTGAGTCAGGCATGCCCTGGGCATTGTCTTCAAAGCGGCAAAAAACATTGACAACACCCATTTCTTCGTCAACCACAAATGTGCGGTCGGATACAAACATCTTTCCAAGCGGGGCCGGGATCTGGCATGTATCCTTGTCTTCATTCTTTTCATTGGTATATACTCCTCCCTCGAGCCTTGCGCAGGGGGCCCCCCACGGAGGTCTTATACCCTTGTCCAGAAAAATAAAATCAAAATACTGGTTAGCCGAATCTATCAGGTCCTGCCTGCTGACACGGTCATCCAGAGGTAGGATAGGCCAGTCTTCCGCTTTGGAATATTTAAGATAATTATCCGCATTGAAAAGCCAGTCGCCTTTATCTGTAACCAGGCTGTTAACCTCGACAACCTTACCCTTGTCAACTGTAAGACGGGTTCCAAGGACATAGGGATGCCCGCCCTTTGTAACGGTCACTTCCGTAAAAGTCTTGCAGCGCCCGGCATCGTAAATACTGCGATCAAAAGCGATTGGCAAGGCAGTATTTATAAGAGACTTGTCTTTCGTAATCGGTTTCATGTTTTCGAAAAACTTCGCATTCGGGGCAATAGACATTTTTGAAAGCCTGCCTGCTTTCTGGGCGGCAATATACTTTTTCGCTGCCTTCACAAGCATAGGCCTCGTACACTCATAAGATGGTGGTGTATAGGCGAAGGGGTTGGCTTTTGGCTTGGCCTTTGCGACCGGCGCCTTTTCCGCCGCAATTGCGTTTCCTGCAGTAAAGCTATAGAGCGACCCGGTATATAACATTATTCCCAGGAAGCAACTGCATAACAAAACCGGTATACTCCTTGTCGTTCTGATCATAAGCCCTCCATATTTGCTGATTAAAATGAAACACCTTTTTAAGGGTTATAAGTTGAAAACGAGATGATGTGTGTCAATGAAACTGGTTATTCATACTATTTTGGCAGTATGTCTTTGTCAAGGTTTTCAAATCTGTATAAAGCTGTTTAGGAGATGAAATTACCTGCCCGAAACCAGGGGCTCAAATGCCGGTTTGACTTTTTATGAATCTTGACTATTCTTAATTAAAAAAGAATTGAAATTCTTTCGTGGAGGAAAACATGAAAATAATGCTGACAGTTTTTTTGGTAATGCTTTTAAGTTCAGGGATACTGTATGCAGACGGTAATGATTCTTTCAAAGGATCATTCGGCATGTATGATGCCTCTACTGAAGCGGTTGTTCTGAAAAAGATAGAATCACAGACCGACCCCAAGACAGAAAAGGTGATGATAGGCGGTCTGGCCCTGAAATTTGATTATATCGATAGCACCCCGGATCAGCTTGACGGGATGCAGGTAGTATATGTTTATTTTACTGATAAAGAAAATAAGTATATATTGACTTATTATGTGGATGGAAACAACATTGTTAAAATAATGTTGTTCTCAAAAAATGGAGACTATATAAATAAAGAATTATATCCTGCCAAAAACGAAAGCAATTCCGGGGAGAAAGAAAACAGCAAGTGATTATATATGCCCTATTTTCGGCATTGATCTGGTCGGCTGTTACACTTATCAGTCACGGCTGGCTGGGAACCGGGGGCTTTTTCTATGACCTTCCGAACGGGCAGATGCCCTTTGGGAGGTTTTTTATTTTATATGTTCTGGCATTCATCATTTATTTACTTGCCATCATCAAGGTTTCAAAACTTTCTGAGCTCAGGCGCAACATGTTTATTGTTTTTGCCGGCGCCATTATTTTTCGCATGATTCTCTTACCGGGGATCCCGATTCATGAAAATGATATCTACAGGTATATCTGGGATGGAAAAGTATTTACATCCGGAATCAACCCCTATAAATATCCTCCGATTCAGGCAAGCATAAAACCGGCTTCAGGATATACGCATGAAGAATTTGAAAAACTCAAATCCATAAGGGATAAAGATCCGAAATCATACCGGCGAATAAGCTTCAAGGATGTGTCTACAATATATCCGCCTTTTGCCCAGGCGGTTTTTGCCCTTTCAACACTGGTGGCACCGGGCTCCATACTGTTTATGAAGTTTATGTTTGTGATGTTTGATACAGGGATTATTTTCCTGTTGTTCATGATCCTTAAAAGGCTGGGACAGAATCCGCTTTACGTTATTGTTTATGCATGGAACCCGCTTGTGTTAAAGGAATTTGCCAATTCAGGACACTACGATACACTAGCAATCTTCGCTGTCATGGCAGCGGTGTATATGCTATTAAAGGAAAGATATATTTTCTCATCCATCAGCCTTGGACTTGGAGTACTGGCCAAATTTTACCCGATAATCTTTATCCCTTTTCTATTAATTAAAAAGCAGTATAAAGCCTTCCTTGTCTGCTTTGTTATTATTACAACAGGATATCTGCCTTTTTTGTTATGGGATCATACAGGCCTTGCGATGTTTTCAGGGCTTGGCACCTACGCGCAGGCATGGGCTAATAGCGGGTTTATTTTTAAGCTGTTTCATTCATCTTTATCTCCTTTCAGTATCAATTCTTATCTGGTATCGAAACTGGTATGTGCCGGCATCTTTGCTGTTTTATGGTTTTATGTCTGTTTCGGGAAGTGGACAGTTGTTGAAAAGATGTTTATTGCTGTTACTTCCCTTTTTTTACTTTCCCCTGTGGGCGACCCCTGGTATTTTTGCTGGGTGATTCCATTTTTATGTATTTACAGGCGATACAGCCTGATCGCCCTCTCGTTTCTATTGATATTACATTATTTTGTTTTCACCAGGGATTTAGGAATGTTGAATATCAGAGGCTTTAAGATTGATAACCTGCTCTTGATGCAGTACGTGCCGTTTTATGTCTTTTTAATGATTGAAAAGAGATATGATTATGTTATTTATGGTAATAATCATCACATATAGGCCAAAACACAGAAGGGGCACGACTCGCCGTGCCCTTACGGATCAGCGGGTTTAAGACGATCATAATCTACAACGACAATCCATCAGCCTGGAGCATGTATTGCATTGCGATAAAAATGTTGTGTTCCAGCAAAATCATTTTATATGAATCTCAAAATCCAAAATAAAAAAAGGCGTTCCATTCGCATAAAGGGATATGATTATTCCGCGACAGGTATGTATTTTATTACAATATGCACATGGAACCATTTGCACCTGTTCGGCGAAATACAGAATGACCGAATGATCATAGACAAATATGGAAAGATCGCTGAAAAGGAATGGTTCAAAACAGGAGAATTAAGAAATAATATCAAGTTACATGAATATATTATTATGCCGAACCACTTTCACGGTATAATTGAAATAGTTAATTGCCACAGCTTGGATTGTAGGGGCACGGCGCGCCGTGCCCTAAAGGATTTTCGCGCCTCTACAAAAGAACAATTCGGAAAACCATCATCAAATACCATTCCGACTATTATCCGAAGTTTCAAGGGTGCTGTTACAAAACGAATCAGGGAACTGGAAAATAATTCTGGGTTGAATATCTGGCAAAAAAATTACTATGAACACATAATTCGTAACGAAGATTCCTATCTGAAAATTTCTGAATATATTCTCACTAATCCTTTGAAATGGAGGCTTGATAAATATTTTGGATGAACAATCATGACGGTTTACAGCCCAAAGGGCACGGCTCGCCGTTCCCCTACAAATTTAATGGGCTATAGCAAATTTCAAACTGCAATGAGGCCCATGCAGCTTCGAGTGTGCAATGTATAAAAATAAAAAAATATCCGTAATAATTCCGGCATTAAACGAAGAAAAGTCCATCTCCCGCGTATTAAATGATCTTCCAAAAGACATTGTGGATGAGATCATTGTAGTTGATAATGGCTGTACGGACAATACCGCACAGGTAGCAGCATATGCAGGAGCAAAGGTTGTAAGGGAAGAAATCAAGGGGTATGGTGCAGCATGCCAAAGAGGAATATCCTGTGCCGACTCCCCCGATGTAATAGTGATACTTGATGCAGACTACAGTGATTATCCGGATAGAATAGATCTGCTGCTTGAACCAATTGCGGAACAGGGATTTGATATGGTACTTGGTTCGAGAACCATGGGAAATACAGAGAAAGGTGCAATGACTTTGCCGCAGGTTTTCGGCAACAGGCTTGCCACCTTTTTGATAGCCCTGGTAACCGGTTTCAGATACACGGATATGGGCCCATTCAGGGCAATTAAAACACTAAAGCTCAAAGACCTCCACATGGTGGATAAAAATTACGGCTGGAACGTTGAGATGCAGATAAAGGCAGTAAAACAGGGATTAAAGATTAAAGAGGTTCCGATAGATTACAGGAACCGCATCGGAACCTCGAAAATAAGCGGCACAATATCCGGAGTATTAAAGGCGGGAGTCAAGATAATCTATTCTGTTTTCAAATATTTTCGAAAAATATAGATATGTATGATTTTACTATAAATGGAAAAGCATTACATAGTTTTTTTGGTATTTTTTTACATACCATAATTCCCTCCAAAGGTTATTCACATTTTTATTTCCATCCATCCTTAGCGTAACATGTTGATATTTAATATAATTATAATGTTTTTTGGTGCTTTTTTTATTATTTATAATTATTGGCATTACTCTTGCTGTTTAATATAATATAACAAAATTCAAATAAGCAATGACATTCTCAATTTGTCGTTTTGATTAAGAGATATGGAGGAAATCTTATGAAAAAAATATTATTTTTACTATGCGTTGTCATGGGAATGGTTCCCCAGGCAAATGCTACATCGTTAGATTTAAGTTCATCGGAGTATTTAGGTACTATTTCTGACTCGCAACCGGCTGGGGCAGCGAAGGAAGCATATAATATAAATTATCTAATAAAATACACTTATCCTACTCTAAACCCTGTAGATCTTAATAAAGGTTACAAATACGATATAGAGGACTTCACAACAAAAGAAAATAATAACGAATATACAACTGTTGATGTTACTGGATATGATTATCTGCTTGGGAGCTACAATAATAGTGATTCAATCGTCTGGTATGTAGGCGGTATTGAAGGGATGGTTGATCTGGTTTTAGATCCTGATGGAAGCAGCGGGAATGTATATAATACTGATAGCCTATCTCATATTTCCCTGTACATTGACCCGCCCCCCGCCTCGCCTGTGCCCGAGCCAGCTACAATGCTGCTTTTGGGAACCGGCCTTCTGGGTCTTGCCGGGTTCAGAAGAAGACGAAAAATTAAATAAATGTAATTATTTTAATAAACCAAATCGAGCAGGATCATCTGATCCTGCTTTTTTTATGCAAACAGGATTTTTTGTTCATATAAAAATTTATTACCGGCTTGTAATTACTACGGTATCAGGGGCACTACTCACTTTACCATCATTGACAATAAGTGTGAGTGTATAAGTGCCGTCAATATCAGGCGTAAATTTAGCCCACCCAAGGCTTGCATTATAGGCAAGTATTGCCGAACTGCCATCAGGTTTTGCCAGGCTCCAGTAATATGTCAATGTATCACCATCGGCATCAGAACTGCCACTGCCATCTAAACTGACAAGTTCTCCTGTATTGACTGTCTGATCTGCGCCGGCATCAGCAACAGGGACAAAATTTGAAACGGATGTCACAACCAAAGTATCAGGGGCACTGTTAACTTTGCCATCATTAACAATGAGGATAAGTGTATAAGTTCCATCGACATCAGGTGTAAATTGAGCTGAGCTGCTGTCAGGAGAATAGGACAACTGTGCCGAACTCCCCCCGGGACGTTCTATGGTCCAATTGTATGTCAGTGAGTCATTATCAGCATCAGAACTGTTACCGCCATCCAGGTAAACGACCTCTCCTGTTTTAACTGTCTGATCTGGGCCGGCATCCGCGTGAGGCGCATTGTTATCCAGCAGTAAAGATAACCAGGGCATAGAGCGTGTTTGAGAAATATTGGAGTCGGATGTTACAATCACAGTATCAGGCTCACTGTTTTCTTTACCATCATTGACAATGAGCGTAAGTGTATAAACACCATCGACATCAGGTGTAAATTGAGCTGAGCTGCTGTTAGAGGAATAGGACAACTGTGCAGAACTCCCTTGGGGACGTTCTATGGTCCAACTGTATGTCAATGAGTCATTATCGGCATCAGAACTGTTGCCGCCATTTAAGTAAACAACTACGCCTGTTTTCACTGTCTGATCTGCGCCGGCATCTGCGTGAGGCGCATTGTTATCGAGCAGTAAAAAGGACCAGGGCATAGAGCCTGCTTCCACTGAAGTTGCAATCAGGCAATAAAATATTGAAATAATCAACGTGAAGTATAATGATTTTATTATCCGCATATTTTAGTTCCTCTATCGGGGGTGGCTGAAGTTCCTTAAATCTAATTAATTCCAGATACTGAAATATATGAATTTATATATTTCTTTATTCAATCGGTCCATAGAGACCTGAACATGAAAATCAAATTATATTTATTTTTACAGCATATCTAAAATTCTATAGTTATCAATTTATTAAGTAAATGGGTGGCACCTTAATTTTTAAACGGATTTTAATATACATTATTTGATCTGATCAATCAATAAAACCGGAAAAGCGGAGTTAATTGATACCATTTTTTTATTTCAGGACCTGATTTCTCCTGCCGGGCTTGTCGTAATATATCCTCAACCTGCGATTCCGGCTGGAACGTTGAGATGCAGATAAAAGCTGTTAAACAGAGGTTAAGGATCAGGGAAGTTCCTGTTGACTACAGGAACCGCATCGGAACCTCGAAAATAAGCGGCACCGTATCGGGAGTGATAAAAGCCGGGATCAAAATAATCTACTCTGTGTTTAAATATATGGTGCAAGAATATCGACAGGACATTCGTCTGTCATAAAATAGAAAATCTTCTTTAAAAGCCTCTTTTAAATTCAACTCAATCTCCATTAAACTTATCGGGAAAAGCTGTAAATATTTTCTTAATATTAGTATAAGATTACACAACTTTTTGGTATTTCTTTACGTACTATAGCTCTTTATTAAAATTTAGCAATTTACCATTGAGGCTTGCCATCATTATAACATATTGATTTAATAGTTAATTTAAAACATTTTCTATTTATTTCCCCTATAATCTGTTCATGGCATTACTTATGCATTATTAACTATACGGAAGTGAATTATTAACAATATTAACTAAGATGTTGGTAGGGAAAAAGGAGATAAAAATCATGAGAAAATTCTTAGGATTTTTATATATTATGTTAATTGTATTTGGGTTTTTAGTGATTCCTGCCTCGACTATGGCTCTAAGCCTATCTGATGTCGGCGGAGTAGATCAACTTATAGCTCAAACAAATTTGGGCAATAGTGGAGATGATACTGAATTAAACTGGGTAAATAGTATACTTGATGGATACTATGTCTTAACTTCCAAAACAGATACTAAGAAAGGCGCCGGCTGGTTGAATATCGAAGGCGAAGATGCAGTGTCAACCTTTGCTTATGATGTATCGGCAGCTAATACCGAATATTTTCTGGTTAAGACCGGAAATTTAGGAACTTCATATCGTGACTTCTTATTTAAGAACATCGGTGACCTGGATTGGGCGGTAATAAATCTTGAAGGGATGGGTTTCAGTACAAACGACATTGAAAATGTTGGAAAATTGAGCCATATAGATACTTTTAAAGATCCTCCGCCTCCGCCGCTTAATCCAGTTCCTGAACCGGCCACAATGCTTCTTTTTGGTTCAGGATTGCTAGGTATTGCAGGCTTAAGAAGGAAATTAAAAAGATAATTATTTGATCTGATCAATCAATAAAACCGAAAAAGCAGGGTCATATGACCCTGCTTTTTTTTATACAAAGCCGGCTGACCTCCGATCTCCGGCTCCGACCTCTGGTCTGCCTGTCCTCTGATTTCCGCCATAAATTTTACATTCTTATTTTATCACCAAAAAGTTGAAGAAGGAAGAAGGATGTTATATAGAAATGGTTATAAAACGCACAATCATTAATATAAATATCGAAATTATAATACATTTAATACCTTTGGAGGAAGCACTATGAGGAAGACCCTTATTGTATTGTCTGTTGTGGCGCTCGTATGTTTCGGGCTTTTTGGCTGTTCAAAAGATAATGGAGAAAAGACAAAACAAACCGCGGAAACAGCAAAAGAGAACAGTGGGAAAATAAAGATAGGTCTTTCCTTTTCGGATTTTGCAACAGAACGATGGACCGAAGAGCGGGACAAAATGGCAAAAATGCTCGAAGATAAAGGGTATGAAGTTATTGCCCAGGGAGCGAATCATGATCCTAAAACGCAGAATGACCAGATAGAAAACATGATTACCCAGGGAGCAAAGGTAATACTCATAGTTGCGGAAGACGGGGCAGCAAGTGCTATTGCAGTTGATAAGGCCAAAAGGGCCGGGGTGCCGTGTATAGCATACGACAGGCTCATAAAAACACCCAATGTGGCATGCTATATTTCATTTGATAACGTGGAAGTCGGCAGGCAGCAGGCACTGGGCATACTCAAGGTAAGAAACCACGGCCGGTTTGTCCTGCTTGGCGGAAGCCCGACTGATAACAATGCGGTTCTTTTCAGAACCGGCCAGATGGAAGTCCTTAAGCCTCTCATTGACAAAGGCCAGATCCGGATCGTTGCAGACGCATGGGTCGATAACTGGGAACAGGAAATAGCTCTAAAGAAAATGGAAAACATCCTGACTAAAAATAAAAATCAGATAGATGCAGTTGTCGCATCTAATGATAATACAGCCCTCGGAGCAATACAGGCGTTAAAAGCACAGAAACTCAATGGCAAAGTTCCTATTTCAGGGCAGGACGCGTCACTGGCGGGATGCCGCTCGATAGTGGACGGTGATTTGACAATGACTGTCTACAAGGATTACAACCAGCTTATTCCCCTGGCAGTTGATATTGCAACAAAACTCGCAAAGGGTGAAAAAATCGAAGGGCTCAAAAACTATTCCCTTGCAGATTTATCACTGGATAAAAATTTAAGGGGTGAGATCCCATGTAAGTTTTTAAATGTTGTTCCGGTTGATAAAAACAATATATATGATGTTATCGTTAAAAGCGGAGCAAAGCCCTGGGAAGAGGTGTATGCCGGAGTGCCTGAGTCGGAAAGACCGCCGAAACCATAGGACGAGCAAGGTTGTTTAAATATCCTTTTACCTTATTTAAATGGATCGTTCCTGATTGATCCATAGCTGCACTGAAGGTCTTTGCCATTGATGACAGGCATAGGCCTTCAATTTTTGAGGCACATCATCACCATTTAGGACAAGACGATTCAACATCAGAGCCAGGTCCGTATCAGCGATACACTCGAATCCATACATATACAAGTTCTTAACAGCAAGTGGAAAAAACAAGGGACAACCGCTTTTAGTTTCGGTTGCCCCAGGATTTGTGTTGGAAAAATTAACTCTTTTTCTTCGGGGGCGGCCCAAAGGATGGTCTCTTACTTAAGTCCGGGGGGTTTGCCAGGAACGATTTCTTGGCTATTACCTCCTGCAGATGACAGAAGTTCCATTCCGGATTGGCCGGGGTCCAGGTGCCATCATTGTATTTGTCGCAACTATCCGGTTTTGCCAGGGGATATTCTTCTATCGGGTCGTCCACAAGATTGTAGAATATGCAGTTTTCTGTCTTGGCATTAGTATCGCATATGACCTTGTATGTCTTATTCCTTGCGCCTACCTCCATAAGATTCTGCTTTATGGGATTTATTGTTTCCGCTAGAATATATCCTTTATCAGATTCGCGCGTTTCCCTGGCTCCATTGAAAAGGATCGGGGTGAGAGAAACGGAGTCGAGTTTAACCATGCCATTGCCTTCCTTATTGGGAACCATCTTGGGAGCATCGAGGCCGGCCAGGTTAAGTATGGTAGAGAACAAGTCCACATTATGTATCCATGCATTGCTCTGGGATCCGGGTTTGATACCAGGTCCGCGTATAGTCATGGATACATGGACACCGCTTTCATAGGCCGTACCCTTACTGCGGCCCCGTCTGGTGATGTACATATTGTCTATGAATTCGCGTTTGGGACCGAACATCCATGTGCCGTTATCACCCAGGTAGATGACATAGGTGTTGGGGGCCAGTTTGCCAACGGTTTTGAGCAATTTGCCAATCATGGTATCCATCGTGTTGGTCATCCCCCGCATTAGAGCCTCTGAGGAGCAGTTACCAACATTCGCCGACCCGAATTTACCATCAGGACCGGCACAGGCTTCCATCTCTTTGCGTGCTGCATCATCCAGCGTGTCCTTATTCGGGATGACCATCGGATTCGGCTGCTGTTTCCCCGTGATATGGGACAGGTTGAATGCGAACCAGACGAACCATGGCTTGTCAGGATTCTTCTTTTCCTGTTTCGTGATCCAGCTGATGGCATCTGCCGTCTTGACTACCGGTGCAAAGGTTGTCGGTGCAACACCGGGCAGGGACCTGACAGGCGCTTTTTCGGTACGGTACTTGTCATGAGGTGTGGTATCGTCCTGAACATGGTAATCATAGTCATAGTAGGTCTGGATTCCACCATTGAGATTACCCTGGTATATATCGAAACCCGCCTCCTTGGGCATCATGCCGGTGTAATGACCAAGCCCTGCTATGTGCCACTTGCCGAACGCAGCAGTGCTGTAACCGCCCTTTTCCTTCAGGTCATTTACAAAGGAATGTTGTTTTTTGGACAGTGCGCCGAAATAATCAAGTACTCCTGTCTTTGCGGAAAAAAGCCCGGTAAGAAGCGATGTTCGTGTCGGAGAACAATAGGGCTGTGTCCAGGCCTGATTGAACCTCATACCCGACTGGGCAAGTTTGTCGAGGACAGGGGTGGACGCGGGACGGCCATCTATCTCTTTGTATTTTGGATGATTATGTCCCGAAGGCCCGTATTGCTTGACAAGTTTGTCGATCAGGCCCGGATACATGTTGCTGGTAACATCTATGCCGATGTCGTCACCGATGATCAACAGGATGTTAGGACGTTTGGATTTACCGTTGGCGGGTGTTCCCGATCCGCCTGCCGCGGAAGCGGATACAGCCACGAACATAAACGCAGTCAGTATGGCAAATCCACGAAATGCTGTTGTGATGATTTTATTTACCACTGTTTAACTCCTTTTCTTCCTCCCCCACTTCGTTTTTATCTCGCAATACCAAACCACAGTCCCATATTCTTTCAATGTTGATTTAAATCCAGCGGCCCGAAAGAATCAAAAAGGCCGCTTTTTAATTCTTTTGATAAAAACTCCCATTTTTCAGATAATTATGCAATTGCTAATATAGGCGGGATATTTTTCTGTGTCAAGAAGCTGATTCCTGCCCACAGTTCCGGTGATACCCTTTTCCCGAAAACATATACGCATTTAGATTCGTACCAGGTGTGCGGTTTTGAATTTTTAAGGATTGTGTATTTACGTTTCTCAAAATGACAAAGGTTTTAATCCTTAAAAATCAAAACCATAGCAGGGCGAGGTTCGGATATGTTTTCGGGAAAAGCGGTATCACCGGAACTTCGTAGCACAACAAAAAACTTGCTTAAAAAACATAAGTAAATAGACAGTCGGAGGCGTTTGATCCGGTAAAGGCACTGTAATGCCGCAAGCGGCGAAGAAACTTGCCTACCTCTGGCGGATTAAAACTTGTTTGTATCCACTTCTACTGTTGCCCATATGGCATCTTCAAAATCCGGGTTGTCCTTGTGTGCTTCAATATCCGACGGAGTGGGAACAGGCTCGCAATCAATCAATAACCCCTCGATATGGCATTCTGCCGCTTCCTTTGCCATATCTATTGCTTCTTCCACCGTAGAGCCCGCGGAAAAGCATCCGGGAAGGTCCGGTATTGAAACGCTGTAATCGGAATCCGAATCTTTATGAATTACAATCGTATATTTCATATATCAACTCCACGCCCATCCTGCCTGCCTGAAAATACTGCGCAATGTACCAATGGCAATATCGTTTCGAGGATGGGGTACAGTCACTTTCCCCGGTTTTTCAGGATGTTTGAACTGCGGATGATCACCTTTTGTATGATGAATCTGCCAGTCGTCCTCCAGTAATCTCTTTATTATTTGACGACGAGTCATGTTTATCAGGGAGAATAATACACTATTTTTCCAGGATAGCTATTGTCTCAGCAATCTCCTGTTTTGAAACGCTTTTTCTTAAACCTTCCATTTTTTTCATAACATCGGCAAAACGCACACCCTCTGCAGCGCTTATCCACTCGAGCTGAAGTCTTTCAGGCCTGATACCTTCCTTTACCATCCTGTTTCGGACCTTTTCAACACGCTTTTCGGTCCAGTGGTTGGCATCTATATAATGGCAGTCTCCTATATGACATCCGCTTACAAGAACTACAGGTGCACCTTTTTTAAACCCATGCCATATAAAGCTTTCATCCACCCTGCCTGAGCACATGGTACGTATAAGTCTTGCATTGGGAGGATACTGGAGCCTTGACACACCTGCATAGTCTGCACCGGCGTAAGAACACCAGTTGCATGCAAAGGTAAGTATCTTATCCTCGGGCCGTTCTTCCAGCATGGCGTCTATCTGGCCTATAATCTGGCTGTCTTTAAAATGATGCATCGTAATAGCGCCAAACGGGCATTCTGCCGCGCATGTACCACAGCCGCTGCATGCAGCCGTAGCCACATGGGCCGGGAGTTTTTTCTTTTTATCAACTGTAATTGCATTATAGGGGCAGACCTCTGCACAAATACCGCAGGACCTGCACAGATCAGGATCAACCTCCGATGTGATTGCCTCTGCCGATATTTCACTCTTCTGCATAAGACGTATTGCACGTACTGCAGCGGCGGATGCCTGTGTAACGCTTTCCTTGATGTCCTTTGGCCCCTCTGCGCATCCTGCAAAAAATACACCCCTTGTTGCAGCATCGACCGGTTGAAGTTTGGGATGGGCCTCAAGATAGAAGCCGTCGGATGTTAGCTGAAGTCCCAGCATCTCCTGAAGCCTTTGTGTACCTGTAGAAGGTTCCATACCTACTGCCAGTACCAGCATATCAAGTTCATGATATTCGAGGGCTCCGGTTGCTGTGTTTTCAACAGCGACTCTCAGTCCTCCGTCCGGCATTTCTTCCACATTTCCGGGAAGGCCCCTCACATACTGTGTGCCTGCGCGCCGGCTTCTGGTGTACAGATCCTCAAAACCCTTTCCAAAGGCCCGGATATCTATATAAAATACCTTTACTGCCATATCGGGGAAATGCTCTTTCAATACCAGTGAGCTCTTTATGGTATTCATACAGCATATGTTTGAACAGTATGATTTACCGCGCCTTGCAGAGCGTGAGCCGACACACTGAACAAAGCCAACCGATTTGGGTTTTTTGCGGTCCGAAGGTCTCAACAGTTTTCCCTGTGTCGGTCCTCCGGCGTTTACCAGCCTCTCGAATTCCAGGCTGGTAAGCACATTTTCAAACATGGTATATCCGTATTCATCCAGTGCCCTCGGGTCATGCGGCTCCAGTCCGGTTGAAACAATTATTGTCCCCACATGCTCTGTTATCGTTTCATCGGACATATGGAAATCTATGCACTTTTTCTCACACGCCTCATAACACTTGTTACAGACAGTAGGGTTGTTCCCAAGACATTCATTGGGGTTCAGCACATAGGCGGATGGTACTGCCTGTGGAAAAGGCGAATATATGGCCTTTCTCGAAGAAAGCCCCATATTGAATTCATCGGGCCGCACCACGGGGCAGACCTTTGAGCAGTCGCCGCAGGCAGTGCACTCCTTTTCATCCACATACCTGGCCTTCTTTACTATCTTTACATCAAAATTACCGACATAGCCCTTTACATCTGTTACTTCACTCAGGGTGTGTATCTTTATATTCGGATGCCGACCGGCATCTGTCATTTTAGGACCGAGTATTCAAATGGAGCAGTCCATTGTGGGAAAGGTCTTGTCCAGCTGGGCCATTACACCCCCGATGGACGCCTGCTTTTCTACCAGGACCACCTCCATTCCATTATCTGCCAGATCAAGGGCGGTTTGTATGCCTGCAACACCGCCTCCTATAACCAGCGCCCGCTGGGTCATGGGAAGTTTTTCTTCCGTAAGGGGCTCATTCTCTGCGACTCTTGAAACAGCCATTTTAACAAGATCATAGGCCTTGTCTGTTGCAGCCTCTTTTTCATGCATATGCACCCAGCTGCACTGCTCCCTGAGGTTTGCCATCTCCAGAAGATATGGATTGAGGCCTGCATCCTGGAGCATCTGGCGGAATGTCGGCTCATGAAGCCTTGGAGAGCATGACGCTATTACGATCCTGTTAAGGGAATTTTCAGCTATGTCTTTCCTTATTTCCTTCTGGCCGGGTTCACTGCATGCATAACCTATACCCTTTGAAACGCATACATGGGGCAGGCCGGCAGCCTTTTCTGCTACTCCGTCGCAATCGACACTCTGCGCAATATTGAGACCGCAGTGGCAGACATATACCCCGATCCGAACTTCTTCGGAGGACTCCCCCACCGGGTGTCCATTGACTGGTTTGCTCTTTGTAATACTCATTTTTATTTCCTGTTAAAATATTATTATAGCTAAACGCTTGATTTATTACCTTCTCAACGGGATGTTCCAAGCCTCTCAGGCAGTAGTTATTCCCAGTAGATTGTTTTTGCTATAGCGCCGGTCAGGTCCATCATTTCCATACTCAGTTCATCTCCACGCAACGCGTCCTGCATGGCGCACCGGAGGTGGATCTGACATTTGGGACATGCAGTCAGCAGTAGTTCACTGCCCGAACTCCGTGCCTGTTTTAATCTCTGTACCTGCATTGCCTTGCTGAATCCATCGCAGCCTGTCCATGCGCTGTTTCCACAGCAGTTTGTTATTGAACGTGCCGCAGACTCATCCATGTTTTCCGACGCAAATTTTTCTATCAGTTTTCTTGGCAGCTCAGCAAGGTTGTTAAAACGGCTCTGGCGGCAGGAGTCCTGGAATGTTACCTTTGCATCCAGAGGTTTAAAGCTCACTGCACCTTTTTCTATCTCCTTGTTCAAAAACTCGTGTATATGCGTTATCTTTACAGGGAGCTCTATGCCGTAACGTTTATATTCATTAAGAAGCGTGTGGTAACATTCCGGGCAGGCGGTTATCAGCTCTTCGGCTCCGCTTTCTTCAACCGCCTTGAGATTAAGGCGGGCAAGCCTGATAAAATTATCCCGGTCACCGGACCATAAAAGATCATGTCCGCAGCACCTCTCATTTTCCATCACATTTGGTTCAATATCAAAGAAGTTGAGAAGACGTATACTGTCCTCAAGGATATTGTTGGTTTTTATATTGAGATATCCCCTGAAAAATATGTCAAAATAGGTGGCGCATCCCCCAAAGAACAGTACAGGGCTGTCTTTCCTGGTCCTGATGCCCTCAGGGAGATTCCTGTACCTTTTAGGTTTAAGATCTTCCGATGTCATTGCCCTCATCATGCTCTGGAAAAACCCGCCGTGCGAGGGCTCCTTTGTCATATTCCGTCTGTGGTAATATGCGCGTATATCCTTTATGAATTCGGGGAAATTTACGGCGGACGGGCACCGCTCATAACAGACACCGCACGTAAGGCAGGCGTTCACCGAATCTCTCACCTCTTTTGTATCTACACGTCCTGCGATAATGTCACTTGCTATGGCCCGTGGAGAAAATGGTTTCCCGGCAAGTGCAAGGGAACAGGCAGATGTGCACTTTCCGCAGTCCTGGCAAGAATAGACATCATGGGCAGCCACGATCTCTTCCGCGGTTTCCGGCTCGCTGGTGTCTTCCCACAGGTTTTCAACTGCCTGAATAGGGCTTTTTCCCAATTCCTTTATTCCTTTTACAAAACCCTTTAAAAAGGCAAGAAGTTCATCCGATTGATGGGGAAGGAAGTTTTCGAGCTTGAGCCGCCTTTCACCTAGCCCGAGTAATGCCAGTATCTCTCTCGTCTCGGTTGTATTTTTCAAAGCAGAGGAAGTCCCGCTTCCGTATCGGCAGGAACCTGATTCACACCCCAGGAGAATAACACCATCGGCGCCCAACTCAAATGCCTTGAAAAGCAGGGCCTTGGTAATCCTCCCGCTGCAGGGAATCCTGACCATTTTAATTTCATCCGGGATATCCGCGCGTCTGTCCTGCAAATTTAAAAAGGCGGCATGCGGCCCCCAGTTACAGCAAAAAAGAATTATTTTATAATCATCCATTGGTTTTCCGGTTGTTTCTAAAAAGTTTTAAAAGAGAATCGCATCTATTGTTTTATGTCCTCTTGAGTTTCAGCTCCCAAGCCTGTAATCAAGCAGCAGTTCTTCAAGGGTCTGCTCCAGATATGCCTGGTCCCTGAACGGGCTGTCCGCGGCATTGGACGGGCACACTGAAATACAGTTTCCGCAGCCCTTGCACAGTATTGAATCAACAGCTGCGACAAAACCCCCGAGGCCATTGGGTTTAAGCGATATGGCCTGGTATGGACAGACCTGCAGACAACGCCCGCAGCTCCGGCAGAGCTGATCATTTATGGTGACAAGAAATCCCCTGTACTGACGGGGGCCCCTCGGGATTGCTGCCGCTGCCAGGACCGCTGCTGCCAGGCCCTGTGTATTTTTTGATATCTGCATACCCGGGGGGTCTGCAAGGTACAGCCCTGAGATAGAAGTCGATCCCGGGTTCAGATAGGGGACATCTGTCTCGTCATGCTTCTGCATTTTCGATTGAACTGTTTTTCCTGGAAGATCCCCGTGTGTGTGGTACAGCGCAATATTACTGGACTTTTCACCCAGTATCACGCTTCCTACAGAAAAGGTCCGGGCGACATTCCCGGTAATCACCTTTACCTGAAAATCGCCGAGGGTTCCGCTGATGGCAGTAACCTCCGACCCTATAAACCCGTGAATATTCGGATTAACCGGAGAATTTTTCAACGGGCGTTTTACAGTACCGAACATGTAGACTTCAAAACCGAGCTGGGCAAGGGTTTCAGCGCTTGTAACAGCTGCTTCGGTCCGGCCTATGACCGCGGTTGTAAAATTGAAATTTCTAGCAGGGGCCGGAAAGGGAAGCAGTTTTGAAACCCTTCCTATACTCCTGTCGATGAGCCCCTTGAATGATTCCACTGCAAGGCTTTCATCCGTTTTCATGAGCCTTAACACCTCTCCCCTGAGATTGCAGGTCTGCACCATTGAACGGCTTATACCCGTGCCGTTGAAAAGGGCATCCTTGAGCCTGCTCCTCTGGTCCGTGCATGCACTGCATACATAATCAAGAGGGCAGCACACACATGATGCAAGTACAATCCTTGTCAGGGCCTTTTCTCTCACAACATCGAGGACCCTTGTTACACCTTCCGGTATGCATGCTGAGTTTAATGCCTCTGCATGAACTATTTCGGCCCTGGATACAAGGTTGTCCAGGTATCCCTTCATTTCATCGGACCATCCGAATGAATCATTGCACCTGCACGCAAATACACCTATCCTGATTTCTCCGGTAAGGCCGGTATCAAGTGGCACATATGAAATACCATGGCCTTTCTGTCTCGGAGCGGTCTCCCTTAAGAGCAGGACGGCCTTGGCCGCAGCCGCAAACCCCCTCTGTATCATTGCATTCACATCGCCTTTTGCAGAGGTAGGGCCATAGGCTCGTATGACATCCTCTCCCTTGATGTCCTTTGCCATGGAAGGGTCTGCCACAATCAGCACACCCGAATTTTCGGTTATCTTCAAAACCGTTTCATCATGCCTGATGGCATTATTGGCAGCACAGGCCGATACACATTCAAGGCATTGCGAGCAGTTTCCGCATTGAAGACAGCGTGAGGCTTCATAAAGAAGCTGATCTTCGCTATAGCCAAGGGCGACCTCATTAAAATTATCTTCCCTCGATGAAGGATCGGACTCTTTCACATGCTCTCTAGGCTGTTTCGCCAGGGTATCCGGCAAAGGACTGTAATCTACTGAACCGGGTCTTTCAGGGCGTATGCCATATGCAGATGTAATGCCCGCGAGGTTATTCATTATTCTGGCTGCTGCATACCGCCCGTTGGCCATTGCCTGGACAACAGAAGTAGCGCCGGAAACTGCGTCACCTGCGGCATAGACATTTTTGATGGTTGTTCGGTTGTTTTTATCCGTCTCAATATACCCATAGGCTGTAATTCCGAAGTCATTACCGGATTTTGCATTCTGATATGCGCCTGTCTGGCCTATTGCCACAAACACCTGGTCAAATGACATTTCAAATGAATCGCTGCCATGGATAATTCTGGGCCAGGCAATTCCCTTTTCATCTTCCGGCCCGGGCTCTGTCGGTTTGAGGCGGAGCCCCTGCAGCCTGCCGTCCGCGCCCAGAAATTCCACAGTCTGGCACCGATCATTTATTTTTATACCTTCTTCAAGGGCGCCTTTAACCTCATCGGGATCAGCCGGGATTTTATCCTCCGCAAACCATGACAGTATTGTTACATCCGCGCCCATGCGTTTGATAACACGGGCCATATCAAAAGCGGCATTGCCGTCTCCTATAACCGCAACATTTTTTTCCAGTGGAGGGTTCTCACCCCGATAGATCCTGCCCAGAAAGGACAGGCATCCTGATACCCCCTTAAGGTCTTCACCGGGGGCACCGAGCCTGCGGTCCGCCCATGATCCGGTGGTAAGCAGCACTGCATCGTATTTCTTTTTCAACCCTTCGAGGTCCCTGGGTATGCTGACATGTCTGCCTGTTAAAATATTCACCCCTTCCGATTTCAATACATCCAGTTCTCTATCCAGTATCCTGCGCGGCAGCCTGTGTGGGCCGATACCGTAGCGCAGGAGTCCCCCGGCCTCTTTTTCCTTTTCAAATATGGTCACAGAGAATCCCTGACGTGCGAGGTCTGCCGCTGCAGCGATGCCGGCAGGTCCGGAACCGATTATGGCTATACGCTCATTCCTTGAAGGTGGCGGTGGGTCCGGTAATTTTTCATCCTCGTCAAAGGCCGCATCGGCAATAAATCTTTTTATATCCCTGATTGCAACGGACTCATCAACTTCTGACCTGCGGCAGGCATCTTCGCACGGGTGAGTGCAGATTCTTCCGCAGATGGCGGGAAGGACATTGTCATGCCTTATAATATTGAGGGCCTCCCTGTATTTTCCTGCCTTTGCAAGGGCAATATATCCCTGGGCATTCACACCCAGCGGGCAGTTTGCCTGGCAGAGCGGGTCCCGGAACTTATCGATTTTCGCCTGCCCCGGCAGGCTCAAACGGCTGTTGACATGAATCGGACTTGAACCATCCTCATTAATTACCGGACATATTTCAATGCATTTTCCGCAAAGGGTGCATCTTGCGGGGTCAACAAATGTCTGGGATTTTTCCAGATTGATATTAAACCCCTGCTGGCTGTGTCGTATCTTATTTAATGTTACAGGTAAAATACAGCGTATGTTTGAGTTCCTTAAGATCCTGATAAGACCGGGGCGGTTTGCATAGTTGTATGATACCCCTGAATCCAGGCGATAGCAGTCATCGGAAAGCTTTTCATTAAGATCAGCATCCTTATCCACCAGGGTAACCGGAATGCCGAGTTCCCCCAGTTTGTTGGCCGCAGCTATTCCAGCCGGGTTTGCCCCCATGATCATGACACTGTGCAGCCTGTTTTTCGGACTTTTCATTAAACAACTCCTATATTGCCGGCAGCCTTTTTCCTGCGGCTCTTCAGAGTGGCCTGGGCAAACTCCCAGCCACGGTCAAATGCCTTTAAGTTTATTTCAATGGTCTTGGGCGGCACGGACCCGGATACCGTGTCCTTTGCTGATTCCAGCGTAACGGCCTCTGTGATGCCGGTAAGGAATCCTATCATTATTATGTTTGCCATCATCTTAAGACCCATCTCCTCCGCGAACCTGGTGGCGGGGATGGTGTAGGAATCACGGCCTCCCGGTACCTTGACCAGATCCTGATCAGTCACAAGGATAGTATCATCATTGATAATATCCTTATACTTGTCATACCCTGCCTGAGACATGCAGACCAGAATGTCGGGAACATTGATATAGGGATAATAAATCTGCCCATCGGCTATAGTAACCTGCACACTGCATGCGCCGCCCCTTGACTCGGGGCCATATGACTGAACCAGCGAACTCTCCAGTTTGTCACCGAGCGCCGCGGCCTTTCCAACTATCCGGCCGGCCATTATAACTCCCTGACCGCCGAAGCCTGTTATGATTATCTTCTTTTGCATTACTGTCTTCCCATCTAGATTGACCTGCATGTCCTGTCATAGTTTTCTATGCAGGTAGGCCGTTCTCTGTCTACAAATTCGCCGAGGATAACACCCTTCTGAAAATCAACATCGAGCTCTGTCGGGTCCGCGTTATTTTTTATAATTGTCTTGTCCCTGTAAAGCTTCAGGGTTTCCAGTGATTTTTCCTTGTTTCTCCTGCCATAGTTGGTCGGGCAGGGAGCCAGCACCTCAATAAAGGAGAATCCGCTTTTTGTAAGTGCCTTTTCTATGCAGGCAGTAAGTTCGCGTATATGGAGCATTGTCCAGCGTGCAACATAGTTGGCGCCTGATGCCCATGCCATCAGGGGCAGATTAAAGGGAGCATCGGGATTCCCACGCTGTGTTGTGGTCGTCTTTGCGTTAAGCGGTGTTGTTGCCGCGACCTGACCGCCTGTCATTCCGTATATAAGGTTATTTATGCAGATAACAGTCATATCGATATTTCTGCGTGCGCCATGTATAAAGTGGTTTCCCCCGATAGCAAAAAGATCGCCGTCACCACTGAAAACGATCACATTAAGTTCGGGGTTTCCAAGCTTGAGCCCCGTGGCAAAGGGTATTGCCCTGCCATGGGTCGTATGAAAGGAGTCAAGGTTCAGATACCCTGCGCCACGTCCCGTACAGCCTATACCCGACACCATGCATGTCTTTTCAAGATCAATACCGCTGGAAATCATGGCCTTGAGGCAGGAGGAAAATACCGTGCCTATGCCGCATCCGGTGCACCATATATGGGGAAGTCTGTCTGTCCTTATGAGATGATCCAGCGGATGATCAATTTCTGCAGGCGTTGAATGATTCTCTGCCACCATCAGTAAACCTCCTTTAACTTGCTCATGACCTGTTCAGGGGTTATTACCGTCCCACCTGCATGCCCCACCAGATGGCATGCCGCACGTCCCTCTGCGGAACGCATAACTTCAAGGTGTATCTGCCCCAGATTGAGTTCCACTGTAATAAATGCCCTTGCCTTTTCCGCCAGTTTCCGGATTTTTTCCTCTGCAAAGGGCCAGATAGTTGCCAGCTTTAAAAATCCCACCTTCAAACCGGATAAACGGGCCTGATGCATAGCAGCGAGGCAGGTCCTGGCCGATATTCCGTAGGACACGAGTATAATCTCGGCATCTTCCAGGTTATGGGATTCGGTCATTATGATATCGTCCCTGTTATCCCGGATCTTCCTGACGATACGATCCATCATTTCAGCCTGGGCCTCGACTGTCATCACAGGATAGCCCCTTTCGTCATGTGTAAGCCCTGTAACGTGAATCTTGTATCCGTCGCCTGCCGAGGGCATGGGCGCGACACCATTTTCCCCTGGCTGGTAGAGTTTAAACCTGTCCTTGCGTCCCTTCGGCTTTGTCCTTGAGATTGTTTTTATTTCAGAGGCATCCGGAATAACCACCTTTTCACTCATATGTCCGATTACCTCGTCGGTCATCAACATTACAGGTACACGGTATTTTTCGCTGAGATTGAATGCCATAATAGCCTGGTTAAATATCTCCTGGGCTGATGAGGGTGCAAGGGCTATTATTTCATAATGCCCGTGAGAACCCCATCGGGCCTGCATCATGTCACCCTGTGCGCCCATTGTGGGAAGCCCCGTTGATGGGCCCGCGCGCTGGACATTGACAACAACGCAGGGGGTTTCGGTACATACAGCAAGGCCTATATTTTCCATCATAAGACTGAACCCCGGGCCGGAGGTGGATGTCATGCTTTTACAGCCTGCCCATGACGCACCAAGGACCGATGCCATGGCGCCTATTTCATCCTCCATCTGGATAAAGGTTCCGCCTACCTCGGGAAGACGTGCGGACATGCGTTCTGCAACTTCTGTAGCCGGTGTAATGGGATAACCGCCAAAAAAAGTGCACCCTGCCGCAAGTGCGCCTTCGGCACATGCCTCGTCGCCGGTTATATAATGATCACCTGTTAAAACTGCTGGTCTCATATTCTCTCGTTTCAAATTAAATTGATTATCATTTCACTTCTTCAGAAAAAATGGCAAACTCGGGACAGATTATCTCGCAGTAATGACAATTCACGCATTCCCCTTGTTTCAAAACCGCGGGTGGATGATATCCTTTTTTATTGTATCCCTTTGAAAGGGCCAGGATTGCGCGGGGACAAAACTCAATACAATACCCGCAGCCCTTGCACCGGTCTTCGATAATAACTACATTTCCTTTAGTAATTTCAATTACATCGGTATCAAATGGTTCACGCCAGAATTTCATAATTCAGTCCTTCATCCTGCCAGTTTTATTCTGCATTTATATTAGACTTAGTTAATTTATTTTAGATAAGTTCGAAAGCATACATGAGTCACACAGTAAAATCAAGGATGAATAATTAGGGGCTTTATATTATTTTGAGAAACCCCCATTATTTTTCAAGGGGTTTCTCAAAATAAAATTAATCCCCACAATCACATTAACAAGATTCCAAGGGAGACAGGAAAAACAGACTGCCGCCTTTTCCAGGGCTTCCCTGAAAATCTTGTACATTCATGCGCCTTGATCTTTATTTCAAAATACCCACATAAGTAATTGCAGAAGTTCCCGATCCTCATCCAAAAAATTGCGATAAAGATATACATATGTTAAGAAAGGCAGGTAATCGTCATACTTCCGGAGAATATCATGAGACATATTTTTATTATTTTGTTTCTGATAACATTGATATCCTGTTCACGTCCTCAGCCATTGGAGACGATTGAGGAGGGCAAGTTTCATGAAATCTCATTATCAATTGACCGCTCTTTCCATAATACAATACTAATTTCTATCAGTTATTGGAATCCTCAAAATCCTGCAAAAATAGAAGTGATTAAATTTTCTAAAGGATATGATAAGAAGAGCAAGGTAATCGCAAAAAGAAACATTGATAAAAAAGTCTTTTCAGAACTTTATAATCAGGGCTTCAATATGGATTTTAAAAAAATACAGGAAAAAAGCGGAGCCAGAGGCCTGGATGGATCAACCTGGACCTTAAAACTTATAAAAGTGAATTCAGTTTTATCATTGAGCATTTGGGAGCCCACATACGGAACTAAAAATAGAGGACTTAATGATTTTTTAAATTACTGTAAAAAACTGATAAATCTATCAGAAGTGCAAATACCAGAGAATGAATTTTATTAATTCTATCATAGCGCTTTGCCACAAAATGTGTTCCGTTTTGGATATGCTTGAAATTGTAAAAGGAGTTGACAGGCATGCAAAATAGAAATTCTGACCTTTTTGTGCCAAGACGAGAATTTGGAAACTCTGGTGTCAGGATGGGAGAACACGATGAACAACGAACAGACTACACCTGAGACGAAAGGTGTCACGGTTAAACCGCTGGCAGCGCTTGACCTTAGTCCCGAAATTGATGGCATGGCACTTCGAATGCGTATGGTGACCATCGAGCCCGGTGGCGTCTTTGGCCCGAGGATAGGAACACCATACACTGGCTTGAGAACAGAGGAACGGTTCCGGCAGTGGAAATCTCGGTCGATGTTGTCAGGCAGGAGTAGGCTCAGGCCTGATATCCAACACGTTCGGGCCTCACAAATCTGACTTCAACCACACGCTCAACAATGACAATCTACATCTCACCGAATAAATCTTTTTAGGCTTGTGATGTTCGATGATTCAATAACCTTTTAATGGCATGCACAGTTTGCATTCTAGCCACTTCGCTATGCAAAACCAAAGTGAGGTGATCAAATGGCGGATTCGGCAGCAACTAAATGGGCAATCATATCGTTTGTAATAGGATGTCTTTTTGGTTCTGGCGCAATTTGGCAATGGAACCAGTTACAAATCGCAGAAAAGAACCAGGAGATGGAAAGAGTTATCAAGTCTCCATTGGATGCTACACAATGAACATGAATATAATCCGCACCAATAGCACAAATACAGATTTCAGAGAACTTACGCTTCAATTAGACATGGAACTTGAAGCCAGGTATGGGAAATTACAATCGAAGTACGACAAGCATAATGTCATTGAAGATAATAAAACTGTAATTGTTGGTTATCTTAATGAAATTCCTGTAGCCTGTGGCTGTTTTAAAGTTATCAGTGAAGATACAGTCGAAATAAAAAGAATGTTTGTAAAAGCCGGGCACAGAAGAAAAGGTTTATCAACCGAGTTGTTATCAGCTCTTGAGAGTTGGGCTGAAGAGCTGGGAGTTACTATCGCCAGATTGGAAACAGGCAAAGGTCAACCTGAAGCGATTAATCTATATAAAAGACAGGGCTATGAAATAACAGAAAACTATGGGCCTTATATCGGCAATAAAAACAGTCTGTGCATGAAAAAGAAAATAAAGAAGTTATAACAAATCGACAACAGGCAACAGTGTAAAAAAGAGAATTGCAATGACAGTAATACATGGAATCAGTTTGGGAGCAGCCAGAGTGTACTTAATTAAGGGCCGAAAAGGCTATGTCCTTGTCGATGCGGGTTCAAAAGGCAAAGAAGAATTGTTTTTCAATAAACTTCGGCACCTCGGCATTTCTCCCGGAGATATTGAGTTGATTATTATCACGCACGTTCATTATGACCATGTCGGCGGATTAGCCGTGATAAAGGATGAGTGCAAGTGCCCGGTTCTGGTTCATCAAACCGAATCCGTGCTCCTTGAGAAAGCGCAAGTCGTTATTCCTCCACCTGGCACGCTTTTTGGCAGACTTTTTTTATATCTTGGGCAAATAATAAATGTAGACGCAAGTTTTACCGCTGTAAAACCTGAAATACAAATAAGTGACGATTATAAATTAAATGACTATGGCATCGAGGGCGCTGTTTATTGGACCCCCGGTCATTCAAAAGGCTCGCTTTCCGTAATCATGAATAATGGCGAAGCAATCATAGGGGATTTAGCTGTTAACCTCTTAATATCGGTTTTTCCCATTTTTGCAGAAGATCGTAATGAAATATTCAGAAGCTGGGGAAAAATACTGGATAGAGGTGCTAAAATAATATACCCCTCACATGGGCCATGGCCTTTTGGGGCAAAAAAGATAGTTTCCGAACTGGCCAGGCGCATGTCGTAGAGGCATTTACTGAATTGAAAGCCTTGAGGAATAGCCGCAAACAGAAGACACGGAACATACGCACGCCACTCTTGCCGGCTGTTAAAAGCTGAAACGAAATTAATCCGCCTTATCGTTACAGCAAAATCACCTTTGCGGATGGTAACTGTTCAGAAAATCGGAGGAGACAATCCCTCCGGAAATAATTATCTTAAAACCTTCCTCAATAGTAATCGGAGTTTCTGTTACCTCTTCTACCGGGATAATTTCGAAAAAACCGGTTGTGGGATTAGGGGTTGTCGGGATAAAGACTTTACAATATCTATTTCCCTGACCATCCTGAATATACCCTGTCAAAAAAGCAAGCGCTAAAAAACCGGGCCTTGGGAACTGCACTATAACTACGGATTTGAAGGCCGTTTTATCCTGCGAAAAACTCTGGATAACCTGTTTCGTTGCAGAATAGATTGTCGATATAAAAGGGATCCGAAGTAAAATCGTCTCTCCCAGCGCAATCAATTTTTTCCCGATCAAAAACTGGCCTAATAATCCAATCAGGTAAAACAAAAAAATCAATATCAGGATAGAAGCTATCACCACTGCGATATTTATATAGATTTCAGGAACGACATTAAAAAAGGCGATTTTTTCTATTCCTGTTAAAAAACCTTCTATGATAGGTCGCAAAATACTTCTCAGCCAGCCGAAGAGCCAGCGCATGACCAGCAGCGCCACGCCGAACGGAAGAAAAAGAAGAACTCCGGCCAGCAGCCTTTGCCTTATATTGTTCCGAATTTTTTTAAGTACAGTCATATTTTTCGACCCCGGGTTATCCTGCATTTATTACATTGTGACCTATTCTATAATAGTCTCTGTATCAATCAATAGAATTTACTGTTTGTGCATACGTTTCCATATAACCTGAAACTTTTACCTTCCTGGCAGTATTCTTTGAACTCATGTAACGCACTTTGCCGAAAATTTCTCTTTCAGGTCCCCATGCCCTGTCATATCTTCCAAGTATCCAG
Source organism: uncultured delta proteobacterium (assembly GCA_963815145.1). GTDB lineage: Bacteria > Desulfobacterota > DSM-4660 > Desulfatiglandales > HGW-15 > JAAZBV01. Next base: position 269,080 of record CAWFFS010000015.1, on the reverse strand, counting down.
AAAATTCCGCTGCAGGAGTTAGGGTCCCGGCCGTCCAGGGCATATTTATTGTTCAGGTGGATCATTGTCCGGAGGGCTTTTTTGGGGGCGTAAGACCATTCGAGTATCTTTTTGCCCCATAGCATCCTTAAATAGTTGTGGATGCTGCCTTCTCTTACAAGCTGCATCTGGGCCGCATTCCACAGGGGATCATGCGTTACGGCACGTTCTAATTCATCGAGTGAGTAGATATATTCCCTTTCATCCAGTTCATGTACCTTTAATGTTTCCTTCGCCCATCCTGGTAATGACGCATATTTGTCATAGTCTGAATTGAATCTGCACATGTTGAAACCAAGTTCACGCCAGGTTATCAACTGGTCGAGAAAGGCCTCTGCAGATTTACCCATGCCCCACCAGCCCTCTTTTTTTCCGTTTGTTTTTTCATCCAGTTTACCGGGGTGCCAGCCTTCGCTGTCCTGTATCCTGTAAAAAATTTCGTGGGCAGAGATGTGACCAAAATGCAGATAGGGTGAAAGGTTGCTTGTTACGTTTTCTTCAGGATTATTTCTTTTTTCATTGTAATAGGGCAGCTTCTCACTGATAAAAACTTCCAGCAGACGACTTCCCTCGCTGCATCCCCCTGCTTTTTCGATAAATCTAACATCATGATCTATTGGCAGTTTTTTTAATTCTTCCGGGTAATTTCCAGGGGATTCCAGTGATGCAGGAGGCCATTTATATGTTAATTCTCTGGGCAGACTTTTTATTTTATTAAGCTTGAGATCTTCAAGAGGGTCTTTCCGGGGATGATCCATTACACACGAAGGTAGAGTCTTCTGAAGAAACCTGCGAAATGAATACGCGGTTTTAAATTCTCTTTTCGCTGCATCCATGGGTAAAAGCCCATTGGAATCAAGCAGCTCAAGCAGGACCGGAAGATTTCCTGAGATTTTATTCAGCATGTCAGGGATAAAAAATGCAGGATAATCATCCGTGACAACAAGGCATGCATGCCTTGCCCATGTTTGCACAAGACCGTTCCCTTTGCCCGGCCCATCTTCAACAAAAGGATAATAAAGAATATTCTTGTTCCTGGCCTCTTTGTAATTTTGCTTCATCCCTTCAATGATAAATCCGTGAAACCTGTCGCATGCCCATTCATAAGCGCATGCAACGGCTTCCAGAACCACGACAGGTTTATCAAGCTCTTCCGCCCATTGAATAACCCTGTCCAGACTATAGTTCCATTTAAGGCGTCTGTTGGCAATCATCCAGTAGAGGATGAAATCACCTTTGTGATTGACCCCTTTATTGTTGCCCTTCCTTATTCTGATATCCGGTACAGGATTCAAATAATCACCCCTTTTTCTGTTATTATTCTACCGATTCAATACCGGATTGATTTATACCTTTTTTACGCTGCATATAGCGCTGCATGATCCGCAATTCTCGTTACAGGGTTCTATGTGGATGTCAATCTCCGCCCCCTGAGGAAACAGGGATTTGAGATCATCCTCCATATGGAGTGAGATCTTATGGGCCTCTGAGACAGGAAGGGCCGGCGGCACTCCCAGGGCCAGACGTATGCGGTGTATTCCGCCAGAGGAAATAACCTCCAGTTCATGTATGGAGGCAAACGAACCCTGGTGCTCTCCAACGATCTTTCGGATATGCGCCTTATCATCCTCATGGATTGCCTCCAGCCACCCGCTGCCCGGTTTAAGAGATAACACCATCTCTTTTACCTCCGGGAAACAGGATGTCAGATTTCTGGTGAGATCCTGTGTCAAAACACGGCTCTCGGCCAGCGTAACACCCGGGTCCAGCAGCAGCTCCGCTTCTACCCTCATATCGCCCCTGAAACGAAGGGCTTTTAGCTCCCTTACCTCTCTCACACGTTGATCCTTTGCGAGTTCTGCATGCATACACCTTACTTTTTCATCATCTTCATTCAGCGGCACAATATGATCGGATGGTTCAACATGCACGAGCATCTTTGCCCCCGACACAGATCCCTCAACCTCATCTTTCAATTCATGGCTGACTTTGTGCCCCTGCTCCAGAGATATTCCGGGTCTGCAGCCCATATGGAGATCAATATGCAGCGTTCCACCAGCCCGGCGTGTGCGCAGATTGTGAAAATCAAAACCCCTGGCACTGTATTTATTTATAATGGAATCGATATGAATCATCTCATCACCTGACGCAGATGTATCCAGAAGAGGAAGAAAGCTTTTCTTGATAATTTTGAAGGCAGTGAAAAGTATGAGTAGTGCCACACCAATAGCTATAACCGGGTCGAGCCATGAAATAGACAGTCCCCACAGTCTTTGAGCAAATGTTATGATGAAAAGGCCTGCAAAAACTCCCAGAGACGTATATACATCCGTATAAAGATGCGCGGCGTCCGCCTCGAGAGCAACGGATCGGTTCTCAATGGAAGATCGTTTGAGCAGCCTGGCGACAATAATGTTAAGACCCGCAGAAACAGCCATGACCATGATACCAGGCCCGAGATGCTTGAGGTCGACACCATACTGAAGCTTGTCCACAGACTCATAGATAATCCAGATCGCCGCCACAAGGATCAATCCACCCTCAATAACGCCCGAGACGTTTTCGATCTTTTCATGCCCATATTGATGTGTTTTGTCAGGCGGACGGTCTGACACATGAACCGAGAAGGTAGTAATTATTGCCGCTATAAGATCAATAGCAGAATGGGCAGCCTCGGACATAATACTGACTGACCCGGTCAGAATGCCTATCACTAATTTAGCGAAAGTCAGGAAAGTATTGCTCGCTACTGAAAGCCATGCGACGTTTTTCTTTTTCAATAGTGACGTCATTTAATTGCAGTTAAAAAATATCCATATTAATGATTTTTAATACGCCGGCCAAACCTGAAAACTGATAAAAAACCTTATTGATATTTATATATATCTTCTCGAAAATATGAAACATATATCTTCAATACAGATCCTTAAAAAGGATTTGATTTCATAAACCTGAAATGGCACCATGACCTTCCAGGTTACTGACAGTTTGTTTCCAGTACATACAGTTGTCTGAATTTTTGCCATCGAATATACCATGGAAGGAGTTTTTATGAAATTGCGTAGTTGGACCAATGCCGGAATTCTCATATTTGCCTTCATAATGACATTCATCTATTCCCCGATCTGTATTGCAGGGAATATCAATTCATCAGGAATCCCATGGGGCATGCTTGTTATGGGGCTGCTCGGCGGACTTGCCCTTTTCCTTTACGGAATGGGAAAGATGAGTGATGGTATGAAAAAAACCGCGGGCAACAGGTTGAGAGATATCATCGGGGCAATTACAAAAAACAGGGTGATGGCTCTGATTATCGGCGCCTTTGTAACGATGCTGATTCAATCGAGCAGTGCCACAACCGTAATGCTGGTGAGTTTTGTCCAGGCCGGCCTGATGACATTTACACAGTCTCTTGGAGTGATACTAGGTGCTGATATCGGGACCACGGTTACTGCCCAGCTTATAGCCTTCAAACTTACAGACTATGCGCTCCTCATGATCGCCCTTGGTTTCGGGATGCAGATGTCAGCCAAAACAGATAAATTTAAAAACATAGGGGAAATATTCCTGGGCTTCGGCATACTTTTTTACGGCATGAAACTCATGAGCGATACCATGGCCCCTCTTCGCGATTATCCCCTCTTCATAGATCTGATGGGTCATCTTAAGGCCCCCTTCATGGGTCTTCTTGTCGGGACACTGTTCACCGGGCTTGTGCAGAGCAGTGCTGCAACAGCCGGCGTTGTTATTGTCCTTGCCCAGCAGGGGTTAATAAGCCTTGAAACAGGCATCCCTATTATTCTCGGTGCAAACATCGGGACATGCGTAACTGCCGGGCTTGCATCAATAAATACCTCCCGTGAGGCAAAACGGGTTGCCCTTGCCCATGTTCTCTTTAAAATCGCCGGGGTCCTGATATTTATTTTCTGGGTTCCGGATTTTGCAGATCTGGTAAGATACCTGTCCGAAAGGTTCGGAAGCGATGTTGCCCGCCAGATAGCTAATGCACATACCATTTTTAATGTAAGTCTAGGAATAATCTTTCTTCCCCTTGTAACTGTCTTTTCAAGGATTTTATTGAAGGTGCTGCCCGAAAGTGAAAAACCTGTCAGCATAGAAATCAAAACAAAATATCTGGATGATACCAGTGTTACCTCTCCAGCCCTGGGAATTGAACTTGCAAGGAGTGAGCTTTCCTATATGGCCCAGATACTTGGCCGGATGCTGAAGGCAGTAATAATACCTTTCATATCCGGTAAAAAATGGATCATGAATGAAACCGGTCTTTCTGATGAAGAAAAAGCCGCGCTGATTAAGGAAATCCCCTTAATGGATGCAAGGCACCCCGATATGACTATTTTTGAAGCACTTGATATGCGTGAAGAATATATAGATTTCCTTAACGACAGGATACATGAATTTCTCATTAAAATATCCAAACAGGAGGCATCAACTGAACAGGCTAATGAACTTTACGGCCTGATTTCCATATCAAGTGACATGGAAAGCATCGGAGATCTTATTCACAGGAATATGTTAAAATTGATTCAAAAAAAGAATGACCTTGAAAGGGATTTTTCCGTTGAGGGGAAAGAAGAATTGATGATCTATCATGACAAGGTGTGCAGCCAGATCGACAGGCTCTCAGAGGCCTTTGCCGAAAGGAATGTTGAAAAGGCCAGGAGAATAATGGGCAGAGAAAGGAAATATCTTGACCTCGAAGCCCAATACAGGATAAAGCACCTTGAAAGGGTGCGTCATGAAAAAATGGATTCGGTTCTCACCCATGAAGTTCACATGGAGCTTATGGACATTCTAAAACAAGTAGTTGTGTACACGAGCAATATAGCAAAAACATTCCTGACAAAAGGCTATCCGGAACGGGAAATATAAAAGGTTTTAACAGATGGGTAAATTAAAGGGTTTTCAAAAAAAATATCTCAGGGGACTTGCACATAATCTTAAGCCGCTTGTCTTGATCGGGCAGAAGGGGCTTACCGATGAACTTGTCAAATCCGCTGATCAGGCCCTTGAAAAACATGAACTGATTAAAATTAAATTCAATGAATTCAAGGAAAAAGATCAGAAAGCTGAAATAACCGAGACCCTCTGTAAAATAACAAAGGCGGAAGTAGCCGGAACAATCGGGCATATGGCTATCCTGTATCGAAACCAGCAGGACCCTGATAAAAAAAAGATATCCCTTCCTCAAAAATAGATTGCCTCGGCAGTAAACGATTTGACAATAAACGAGATCAGGACAATTAAATCAACATCCAAGCAAGTCTCTCAATTCTTCAACCGTGTATTTCCCCGGCGGATAACCTTTATCAACAGCCTGTTTCATCAATTCCAGCAGTTTTTTATTAAGAGGCGCCCTTATTTCCAATTTTTCTGCCAGGCGCACAAATTCTCCGTTCAGGAAATCCGTTTCAGCAGATCCCCGGGCGCGGGCAAGGCTCTGCCAGGTCGAGCTGTGTGGCATATTGTTTAGCTGCCCTTTAAGGGGAGCGGTAATTTCAGGCCAGTTATCTGCCGTTTCTTCCTGTGAGACTCATTCGATCCCCGCTTTCTCCATTATTGAAACCGATTCTTTTTCCACCTTTTCCATAAGTTCACGGATTTGTCTACGGTCACCTGAGCATAATGCATCAACAGCGTTCCATGTATTTACAAGGAGTTTTCCCCATTTATAGGGCATGGCGTCTTCAACTGTTTTAACATAAAACCCTGCATCCCTGAGAATTTCTGCTGCTTTTTCCGAATTATCATCCATACCTTCAGGATAGCGGCTTATTATAAACCATCCCGGGGGATCACGGCGGCAAAGAACTTTTTCGTCCTCCAGGTAATCTGCCCCGACTCTTACCATGACCTGATAAACATCCTTGAATTTACCTGAGACTATTTCTTCATTTCTTACACCATTCTGGAAACAGAATACAGGCACATCATCGATCGCCTTTTTAAGATCGTCAACGGCATGTTCCGTGTCCTGACTCTTCATGCAGAAAAACACAAGGTCATCAGGTTTAAAATCAATCTTTTCCGGTCCGGTTACAGCCGGAACCCTGTTATTATAGATACCGGAAGGTGTTACAAGCCCAAGCCCCTTTTCATTTATTACCTTTACACGCCTCGGCCGTCCGATAAGTACAACATCATATCCGGCCCTGCTTAAATGGCCGCCAATCACGCATCCGATTCCGCCTGCACCATAAATAACTGTCTTCATATCGCATATCCTTTTTTTTAAGTATAGGGTATTGAAACGCCGACTATGTGTCAAGATAAGTAAGTGGTCATAAAAGCGTTGATTTACTTACAAATATGAGGTTAATATTCAGAACTTGAAATCCAGTCTTGAACCAACCACATAAAAAGGACACAAAACCATGTTAGCAAACATAGGAAGTTTTTTTGCAGATAAATCTAGAAAAACCATACTGCATTCCTTTACATTCGCATCAAAGTCAATCCGAATCCGATTAGATTTATATTATCAAAATATGAAAGAAAAGGGGTTGCTTGAATTTCGTGTAGAAACGAATAAGTTTATTTACGTTTTACAGAAATAAATCTTTAACAAACTCGCGACAGACTCGCGACAGACTCGCGACACAACAGGAAATATTAGCAACCGGAGAGATATATGATCAGGAGAATCGCCGATTTATTCAGTAAAATCGTCCGCAGATGGCTGCCTGACGCATTTTTATTTGCTGTCATTTTAACATTTGTGGTTTTTGTTCTTGGGATGGCCTTTGAAGCTCAAACACCGGTAAAGATGATCAAATACTGGGGAGATGGCTTTTGGAAACTGCTGGCTTTCGCAATGCAAATGGTGCTGGTCCTTGTAACCGGGCATACACTGGCAAAAACAAAGATTGTAGAATCCGGTTTAAAGTCCATAGCCGGATTAGCTAAAAGCCCGGAACAGGCTATTGTGGTTACAACATTTGTTGCTTTGCTGGCTTGCTGGATCAATTGGGGGTTTGGATTGATTGTCGGCGCTTTATTAGCCAGAGAGATGGCCAAAAAAGTAAGGGGCATTCATTATGGTTTGCTGGTGGCATCTGCTTATACAGGATTTATAGTATGGCATGCGGGTCTATCAGGCTCTATTCCATTAAAGGTTGCCGAAACATCAGCCAGCTTTATGCAGAAAATTACTGGCGGCACTGTAATACCTGTTTCTGAAACAATCTTTGCCTGGCAGAATATTTTAATCAGTTTGATATTGCTGAGCACTTTACCACTGATTAATAAAATGATGATGCCAGTAAAAGAAGATGTAATAGAAGTAGATCCCGCATTGCTGGAAGAAGACTCTGTGGAGGTTGAGACCAGGGATAAAGCCGGTATGCCCCCCGCTGAAAAGCTGGAAAACAGCATGATCATTTCCATATTGCTTGGAATTTTTGGTATTATTTATATTATCATCTATTTTGTCCATGGCGGCAGCCTTGGTTTAAACAGTGTAAACCTGATTTTCCTCTTTGCAGGTATTATCCTGCACAAAACACCAGCTAATTACCTGAGAGCCTTGAACGATGCTATCAAAAACACAGGTGGTATTGTTCTGCAATTTCCGCTTTATGCCGGAATTATGGGCATGATGGTTAATTCCGGATTAGCAGCTTCTATTTCAGAATGGTTTGTGAAAATTTCCACTCCAACTACCTTCCCTTTCTTCACCTACCTGAGCGCCGGAATCGTAAACTTCTTCGTTCCTTCCGGTGGCGGACAATGGGCTGTGCAGGGACCAATTGTCATGCCTGCTGCGAAAGAACTTGGTGTCAATTTAGGTAAAGCTGCCATGGCTGTTTCCTGGGGTGATGCCTGGACAAATATGATACAGCCTTTCTGGGCACTGCCGTTATTAGGGATTGCAAGACTTGGTATTCGAGATATTATGGGATACTGCATTATTGCGCTAATTTGGGGTGGTATTGTCACCTCGCTAGTCTTGATGTTTTTATAGTATAATGGTTTATACCGGGCTCGGAAAAATCATGTCTAAATATGCTATTATACTTCTCCCCGGTCTGGATGGCACAGGTGAATTATTTAAACCATTTATTCAATGCCTGCCGGGGAGAGTCAGACCCATTGTAATTTCATATCCCCGAGATGAATGCAAATCCTATGAGGAGCTGAAGAAACCGGTTTTCAGTTCCCTGCCGGGAGATATCCCCTTTTTTGTGCTGGGAGAATCTTTTTCAGGGCCTCTTTCCGTGATGATTGCGCATGAAAAACCGGTTGGATTTTCGGGGCTGATATTGTGCGCAACATTTGTCAGAAATCCTTTTTTCCTGCTGCCCTCATGGATGAGGTTTTTGTCGATCAGCCCCATTTTCCGCCTATGGCCTGGTCTTATAGCCCTCAGGGCAAAGTTCGCCGGAGAAAATTTCGGACCTATTGCTGATCTGGCACTCAAGGCCATACGATCGGTAAGTCCAGGGGTCATTGCCCACAGGGTAAAATCGATTTTGACCGTGAATGTAGAAAAAGAGCTGGGATCGTGCAGCTGCCCTGCAATGTACCTTATGGCGGGAAAGGATAAACTTATAAGGAGCCACAACTACCGGAGGATAAAAACCTTGAAGAATGATGTAAAACTCGAAAAAATAAACACACAGCATTTTATTCTGCAACTGGAGCCGGAAAGGTCGAGCGAACTCATCGTAAACTTCATGGATGGAGTAGTCGCACAATAAATGGAAAGATAAATATAACCGCGAACCACGCTAACCACACGAAAATAAAAACAAAACCTTTTTTCTAATATTTTTTAGCGTGTTTCGTGGTTTTCGCGGTTATCAAACAGGCATTGAAACCTTTAATACCTTTAACTGAATCCCGTTTTCCAAACCTGATTCCGACAGGATTCTTCCGCCGTTTCGAGCGATTATCTTTTTTATATTGTTATATTTTTCTCTCTCCAGGATAAATTCAAAGGATTTTCCCGGAGGCAGAATCCTGAGACATAAACCTACGTCCTGATAGGCTCGTCAGCAGTCACCTCTATAGTCAGTAATTTCAGGAAATTCCTTTTTCCCCGGACTAAATTTGCAATCTGTCATCGCATCTCCCTTTTTGTCAATGAATCAGATCCATAGTTTATATGCTTTTAATTTGGTTCAGATAAATTAAATCGCTGGATCATATACTATTCACTCCAAAAAAAAAATAAAAACCGAATATTATTCAACGAATATTCAGCAATTCCTGCATTAGAAACCGCATTTAATGGATGAACTAAAGTTCCGGCACTACCCTTTTCCCGAAAACATATCCAAACCCGCCCTGCTATGGCTTTGATTTTTAAGGATTATAGACGCTTTCAACCCCGTTATTTATTGACAGTAAATAAAATCATGCTATCATAAAAAAACTGACTGAGTACTCAGTTTAACTTCCAAGGCATAAATGAATAAGAAACAGACAATACTTGATGCGGCTACAGGTCTCTTTTCACAGAAAGGATTCAACGAGACCCCCATATCCGAAATTTCAAAGGCAACAGGGACTGCCGAAGGAACCATATTTTATCATTTCAAGACCAAGGAAGGACTTTTTCTTGCGATACTTGAAAATTTCAAGGACAGTATTTTTGCAGAGTTTAAGCGCTATATCGAGGAGCAGAAATTCGATTCCGGTCTCCGGATGATGGAGGATATTGTTTCCTTTTATCTCCACCTTTCAGGGTCCATGGAAGACAGATTTTTGCTGCTGCACAGACATTACGCCTATGACCTTTCGGAAAACAATGTCCAATGCAGGGAATATCTTGAAGCGATTTACAACTACCTGATCGAGCTCTTTGAAAAAGCCATAATACTGGGGCAAAAAGACGGCTCAATCGATAAGGATGTCCACCCCAGGAAAACAGCAATGATTATTTTCGGTATGGTTGATGCCCTTGTCCGCTTTAACACATACAATCTCTACGATGCCGGAGCACTTTATGATGAACTTATTAACTCATGCCGGAAAATACTTGAGGCAGAAAAATCGGTTTGCAGGTGATAATGATGTTAAATAAGATATTTCCATTTCTAAGCTGGTTTAAAAATTATACGCTCAACAGTTTTCGACTGGATATTATTTCCGGTCTAACAGTTGCCCTTGTGCTTATCCCCCAGTCAATGGCCTATGCCCAGCTGGCTGGTCTTCCCGCGTATTACGGATTGTATGCCTCTTTTTTACCTCCTATGATCGCGGCTTTATTCGGGTCAAGCCGGCAGCTTGCAACAGGACCTGTGGCAATAGTCTCGCTTATGACTGCTGCCAGCCTCGAACCCCTCGCCGCCACAGGAAGCCAGGGGTTTATTGCCTATGCAATACTGCTTGCCTTAATGGTGGGGGTATTTCAGCTTTTACTCGGGGTGCTCAAACTGGGTCTTGTTGTGAATTTTCTCTCACATCCCGTGGTCAACGGCTTTACAAACGCGGGTGCCATAATTATTGCAACCTCCCAGTTGTCAAAACTTTTCGGGGTTTCCGTGGACAGCGGGACACATCATTATGAAACAATAATATGGGTGATTCAGGCGGCGTTACATTACACTCACTGGCCCACGCTTTTTATGGGGGCATTTGCTTTTGCCATAATGTACGGTTTGAAATGGTTTTCACCCAAGATCCCCAATGTACTGGTCGCCGTTGTTATAACGACCCTGATATCGTGGGGGTTTAATTTTGAAAACAATAAAAAAGTGGATATAAGTCAGATAAGCTCCCCTGTGCCGGTTGAAATTATTAAAAAATTCAATGAAGAAATAAAAAATATAACAGAATTCACAGACGGCAAATCACTAATTTTTAATTCCATAGAAGCGGCCAGGAAAAACCAGGATGCCCTCAAAGTTCTTAAATCTGAGCATGAAGCCAGTATCGCGGATATGAAAATCGATGAGGCAAAGGAAAAAGCCCACCTGTATCGAACCCAGATCAGGAATTTCCTCTTCAGGGCTGTAGTTGCCGGGGACGGCTCCATGCGTTTTTTTCTCAAGGATGAGGTACCGGATGGAGCAAACCTGCTAGACCATATATGGAGAATCAAGGTCGGCAATAAACCCGTTGACACAGCAGGCATTACCATGATCGGAGGGGGCGCTGTAGTAGGGGAAATACCAAAGGGGCTTCCTTCGCTTACGATCCCCAGAACAGATTTCCGGATAATAGGGCATCTGTTCCCCTATGCAATTATAATATCACTACTTGGTTTTATGGAGGCTATTTCGATAGCAAAGGCAATGGCAGGAAAGACAGGCCAGAGACTCAATCCCGACAGAGAGTTGATTGGACAGGGTCTTGCGAATATCATCGGTGCCATTGGCAAAAGTTATCCGACATCAGGTTCGTTTTCCCGGTCGGCGGTAAACCTGCAGTCAGGCGCAGTAACAGGGCTTTCAAGTGTATTCACAAGCATCACGGTTGTATTTGTACTTCTTTTCTTTACGCCTCTTCTTTATCACCTGCCGCAACCGGTGCTCGCCTCAATAATCATGATGGCGGTAATAGGTCTTATCAATATAACCGGCTTTGTTCATGCATGGGAGGCCCAGTGGTATGACGGGCTCATTTCCATAATAACCTTTGTCTGCACACTTATATTTGCCCCCCATCTGGACAGGGGCATAATGATTGGCGTGATCCTCTCACTCCTGGTATTTCTGTATAAGAGCATGCGACCCGGGGTTGCTTCGCTTGCCAGGGCAGCAGATCAGGCCTTCAGAAGTGCAGAAAAACATGGCCTGATGGAATGCGAATACATAGCGATGATCCGGTTTGATGGCCCGCTTTTCTTCGCAAATGAAAGCTATCTTGAAGATGAAATAATGAAAATCATGAAGGCCAAACCCGGCCTGAGGCATATAATAATAGTATCAAACGGTATTAACGACATAGATGCCTCAGGGGAAGAGACCTTATCACTTCTTGTTGACAGGGTCAGGAGCGCCGGCCTGGATATTTCACTGAGCGGGATAAATGAAACTGTCATGGAGGTGTTGAAACGGACCCATTTTGTAGAGAAGATCGGTGAAGAAAACTTATTCCCTACAATGGAAAATGCCATAGAAAAAGTATATGACCGCACACATAAACAAAGTGAAGAAACCGTATGTCCATTAAAAAACGTTTGCTATCTGGCTTCTGATGGCATTTCCTGATATCGGAGGGAATAGAACTATGTCAATAATAAGCTTATTCGGCGGCATCTTCTGCAGAGAAACTTCTCTTACAAATAAAATCGTGGAAATGACCGGTTATAAACTGGTCAGGGATATTGATGTTATCAATGAGGCAAGCCGGATTTCAGGAATCCAGGCAAACAAGATCGAGAGGTCCTTTTATGCAAAGGCATCTGTATTTAATAAATTTACCCATGAAAAGGAACGGTCTACAGCCCACCTCAAGCTTGCGCTCGCAGGAAAGGTCTCACAGGATAACCTTGTAATAGAAGGTTTTTCAGGTCTTCTTCTGCCCCGGAGCCTGAACCATGTTTTGAGGGCATGCCTGATTGCCGACATGAAATCACGTATCGCGCTCGCCATGAAAAAGGATTCGATCTCAGAAAATGAAGCGGCCAGCCTAATCAGAAAAACCGATGAAGACCGCGCAGCCTGGGTCCAGGGTCTGTTTAATAAAAATGACCCATGGGATCATTCCATCTATGATGTAATTATTCCTACCGATAAAATGCAGGATGATGAAATAATTGAACTGATCTTAGGAGTCAGGAAAAGAGATGCACTCCTTTTCAGCGGGGCGACAGGTAATGCGGTTAAAGATTTTGAACTTGCCTCGAAAATTGAGGCCGCCCTGACCAGAGAAGGTCATAATGTTGATGTTATCTCCCGCGATGGTAAAATTACGCTTACTATAAACAAGAATGTCCTTATGCTCTCAAGGCTCGAAGAGGAATTAAAAACTGCGGCCTTAAAAATACCGGGGGTGAAAGATGTAGTAACAAAGGTGGGCCCAGGTTTTCACCAGGCCGATATTTACCGCAAATATGATTTTGAAATGCCGTCAAAGGTACTTCTTGTGGATGACGAGCGTGAATTTGTCCAGACTTTGTCAGAACGGCTTTTAATGAGGGATATGGGTTCTGCTGTTGCCTATGATGGTGAATCCGCACTGGAACTTATCAGGGAAGATGAGCCCGAAGTGATGATACTCGATCTCAGAATGCCCGGCATCGATGGAATCGAGGTGCTTAAAAAAGTAAAGGAAACCCAGCCTGAGATTGAGGTTATCATCCTTACCGGGCATGGCTCCGCAGAGGATAAAGAGAACATGCATGAATCTGGGCGCATTTGCCTATCTCCAGAAGCCTGTGGACATAGATCTTTTAAGCGAGACGATAAGGCAGGCAAATGAAAAGATACAGCGCGGGAAGACAGAAAAAAAATAATCCGGAATATAAAGATAAGCGGATATAAAATGAGTCTGTTGAAAAATATTACCTAAACCCGGAGGGACAAATTAATGGCTCTCCCCTTAAGATCAGGGTATCTGTTCAATTACAGGCCAATCTGGTGGGTGGCTGTTCTGCTGATGGGCACTGTCGCCCTGCTGCCGCTTATTATTATCACTGTCATCAATTACAGGGCGGGACCGGGCTGGGGCTTTCCATCACCTACAACCTGATACAGGAAATAGGTGGCGATATAGATGTTGTGAGCGAGATAGACGAGGGCACGACATTTACGATATCAATACCTTTGAGTTTATACAGGGAGAATAAATGACAGATTTAAGGGTGCTTCTTGTGGATGACGAAGACGATCTTGTCGAAACCCTGGCGGAACGACTGGAAATAAGAGATATAAATGCCGACTGGGTTACGAGTGGTGAAGAGGCGCTGGGAAAAATGGCTGAAGAGCCATATGATATTGCCATTCTCGATGTAAGGCTGCCCGGAATAAGCGGCATCAACCTTAAGAAGCTTATCGAACAGATGAATCCCCGAATGAAATTTATATTCATGACAGGGCATGGATCGGAAGCTGATTTTCGTGCCGGCTCAATGGAAGCAGGCGCGGAATATTACCTGATCAAACCGGTCAATATAGATGAACTGATTAAAAAAATAAATGAAGTTATGACCGGGGGCGGAGAGGGAACCGGATAGGACAAAAAGGATCTACGGGAAAAAGCTTTTGTTTTTAATAAATCTACTGTTTTTTCTTTCTCTGCGAACTTTGCGAACCCTGTTGGCTCCCAGGCGCGACGAAGCGATAGCGTAGGCGGCTGTGAGATAAATGTTTTTCTACCTGTGGATCATCAATATAACAACGTGGACTACTTAATCCGCATCACTTAACATCACCGGTTCTTCTCCGGGAGCTGCAATACCCCTTCTTTCAAGAAGCGTCCCCTCCGTCCGGTAAAGGTCAATGGTGGCCTTGAGATATGTTATCAGGGCATCTACCTCGGTGATCTTGCTTGCAACAAAGTCTCTCTGTGCCCTGGCTACCAGAAGGGCAGTTGACTTGCCCACCCGGAATTTCTCTGTCTCAGCCCTGAGCGATTCCTCCTGAAGCTTCCTGGTGACAGCCGTGGCCGAAACCTGTTCCTTCGCCCTGTTGATCTCGATTAAAGCGGAACGAACATCCACTTCAACAAGCTGCTCAAGGTTTTTAAGTGCCTCTTCCGACTGTTTTTTCGAAAAGACCGACCGGTTATACCTTGCCTTGTCCGCCCTTTTCCGGAAGGGAAACTCGAATGAAACCCCTGCGGAATAATCATACTGGCCATCATTTATATTCCTGAATGCATCTCCAAAGGAGTCTGCATACCCTGTTTTACCGATGGTAATAAAAAAATTCGAGCACAGGTAAAAGACCGTTTTTTGTCCGAACCACTTCAATTTCACCCTGTTTCAGATCCAGCCTTGCCTGGTTAATCTCAGGGCTCATGCTAAGTGCCCTTTTGATATGCTCCGGTATTGAATTGATCTCCGGCCCGGCAGCAACGGGTTTGTTGGTTATATTTATCGGAGTATCCCATCGGGTTGCCATCAGGGCTGTTGATAAGACGCTGAAGTCTCAATCCGGTCAGGGCAAGATCACTTCTGGAATTTATAAGGTCCTCCTTGCGCAATGCGACCTCAGCATCCGCTGCATAAACCTCCACCTTTGCAAGTTTACCGATCTTTATTCTTTTCCGGGTTTCGTCGAGTTGATCTTCAGCAAGTTTCTGAGATTCCTGAAAGATAGAAATCCTCCGCTGGGCAAGAACATAATCCCAGCAGGTTCTTTCCACATCCGCGACAAGGGCCTCCGCAAATCCTCTGAACTCATATTCGGAAGCAAGCATGGCCAGATGAGCCTTCCTCAGGTTTGCCAGGTTTGCACCTCTTCCAACACCCTTTAAAAGAGGCTGATTAAGTGAAACAACTCCCGCCGCACTGGTCTGGGTCTCCCGATCTTTCCGATTCAATCCGTTCTGTTTCAACACCAGCAGATATTTCGGTACCGGTTGAAAATTTCTTTGAGACCTCTACATTGCTGTTTTTTCTTTTTGATTCTTGGTAAGGTCAACGATCCCGCTGGCAAGGGTACTTTTTGACTGGGAACTGTCAAAGGTGAAGGTCGTATCGAAAGCCGCCTTTTCTTCACTTTCATATGTCTTTCGGATCTCTGGATTAACCCGTTCAATATGAAAGGCCTGATTATTTTCAAGCGCGCGAAGTATGGCTTCTTTTATAGATATCCCCTGTCTTTCTGTAGTCTTTGCGTCAGAAGCAAATGAGGGAAAAAAGGGATTAAGGATTATGCATGCAGATATAAATATCAGCATGCCTACTCTGAACCTGCATTGCGAGATCATTGTGTGTTACCCTTTCGATGAAATAATGTGTAAATAACCGGAATCAGTACCAGCGTTATCAGTTAGATGCCGTAAGCCCCCCTACAACTGCCCTGGCAAGCGGGGCCTGGGCATCAGCACCTTCTCCTATACCAAGGGCAAGAGGCATGAGACCGAATATAGTTGTAAGTGTTGTCATGAGAATAGGCCTGCAGCCTTCTCCGGCCCGCCTCCATAACAGCATCATTTACATGCATACCTTCTCTTTCAACTGTCCTGCCTGGTCCACAAGAAGTATGGCATTATTAACCGCAATTCCGCCCAGCATAATACAGCCTATGTATGACTGAATATTCAAGGTGGTTGCTTGTAATAAATAAGGTTACAAGTACCCCTACAGCTCCCACAGGCACGGAAAACATTACTACAAGGGGATTTTTAAGGGACTCATATTGAACGCAAGGACCATGTAAACAAGTACAAGGGCAAGTACAAGGGAAATTATGAGTTCATGAAATGCCTCTTTCTGTTCTTCGAAATTACCGGCCATTTAAATCGTAGCCAACTGGTTTTGCTATGCTGTACAGTACGTTCCTGTACATCTTTTGCAACCGAGCCTATATCCCTGTCGGTGACATTGGCCGTTACATAGGCTATGCGCTGCTGATCTTTTCTTTCTATAAGAACCGGCCCTCTGCCCGACTCCTCCCTCACCACGTTCCTGAGGGTAACAAGTTCTCCTGAGGATGTTGTAAGTGTCAGGTTCAGGATTTCATCAATGGACATTTTCTCAGCATCCTTGAGCTGAACGAGAATCCTGTAGGAATTGCCCCCGGTCCGGTATTCTCCGGCCTTTGTGCCGGCAATCGCTGTCTCAAGGATCCTTGAAACATCCCCCACACTTAAACCCAGGTCGGCAGCCTTGGCCCTGTCCACATTTATCTCTTTCTGTCGTACACCCGCCTTTCGGCTTGCATCCGTGTCCGTAATTCCGGGGACATCCCTGATTGCTTTCACGACCCTGTCTGACAGCAGATCAAGGATATCAAGGTCATATCCACGTATTTCAATTGAAAGGCCTTCCTGTCCACTGGCAAGGAGCCTGCTCAGGATGAACTGCCCCTGGGGAGCCTGGACCCTGATATCCATTCCGGGAATCTTTCCATCCAGCCGTTTTCTCAGGTCGTCTGCTATTTCGACATTGGACCTGCTGCGATCTTTAAGCGGTGTAAGGGACAGATTTATTTCACCTCTCGAACCTCCTCCTCCACGCCAGGAGGAGCCGATACTCACAACGGATGAGACCAGTTCCGGAACTGCCGGGTAAACAATTTTTTCCATTTTTTTTGTCTGTTGATCAGCAATTTCAAGCCTGAGGCCTACTTCCATTTCTCCATTGACACGTACTTCGCCCTCATCACTGGGAGGAAGCAGTTCCGTACCGATCAGCGGATAAAGGAGGAGACTCAGGGCAAGTAACAGGGCGGAAATAAATATGGTTCTTCCCTTGTGAGCAAGGGCGAGCCCGAGAAGTTTCTTGTAGGAATTGTTCAAGGAATCCAAAAAGTTTGAAGAAATGTCCAGAAACCGGATGACAAGCTGCTTTTTTTTCTTATGTTTATGTTCCGCGGCTTCAAGAAGCCGGGATGCAAGCATGGGAACCAGGCTCAGGGAGACCATGAGAGAACAGATCAGTGAAAATATAATAACATAGGCCAGTTCTTTGAAAAGTATACCTGAAATGCCTCTCACGAAAACAAGAGGTAAAAATATTACCAGTGTCGTGATTGTGCTTGCAATAATTGCCCCGCTGACTTCCTTTGTCCCGTTTATAGCAGCATAATACGGGGTTTCATTATTTTCATCCCTGTGTCGGAACGTATTTTCAAGAACAACAATGGATCCGTCCACCATCATTCCGACCCCCAGGGCAAGTCCCCCCAGTGTCATAAGGTTAAGGGTGAAATTGGCAAAGTAAAGGAGTGTAAATGTGGCTATTATAGAAATGGGTATGGCAAGTGAAATTACAATGGTACTCCTTATATTCCTTAAAAAAAGCAGCAGCACAATAACTGCAAGACCGCCCCCGTAGAGAACTGAATTTGCAACGTTCTGTATTGATCTCTCAATAAAGTTACCCTGATTTATTACAGGAATAATATGGACCTGCGGAAAATCCCTGTTGACATTTTCTATCTCCGCCAGAACACGTTTTGAAACCTCTACAGTGTTTTCATCAGCCTCCTTCCGGATTCCGAGCCTCATCCCGAGCTCTCTGTTTACCCTTACAATCCTTTCAAGCTTCTGATAGGTGTCCTTGACCTCTGCGATCTGTCCAAGGGTTACTGCCGCCCCGTTATGAGTCATGAGCACCGTGTTTTTTATCTGATCCAGGCTTGTATATTCGGCGGGCGCCCTCAGGGCAATATCATACTTTCCTTCCTCTATCTTTCCGGCAGGCCTGTCAAGATTGGCGTCACGTATCGCCAGCAGAATCCGATCAAGGGGGATACCCAGGGCCTTTAAGCTCTGGGGATTCAGCTCAACCCTTACCTCTCTGTTATAACCGCCCCAGATATCAACCTGGGCAACACCCGGTATTCTTGCAAACCTGTACCTGATCTGGTCCTCGACCAGCTCTGTCAGCTCAATGGGGTCCAGCTTACTGGATATTCCCAGTATCACCACGGGAAAACTCAATATATCAAATTTATCTACTCTTGGTCTTACAACATCTTCAGGCAGATCATTCATACCATCTTCAATTTTACTCTGAATATCAATTGAGACAGTATTGATGTCAGTCCCCCATACAAAGGTCACCCTTATGCGGCTGTTACCCTCTGAGGAATCTGATGTCATTTCTTCAACGCCGGGGACTGTAGCTAAAATCTCCTCCAGGGGCTGGGTCACAAGTCTTTCCATTACCTCGGGACTTGCCCCGGCATATGATGTCTGCACGCTCAGAGTTGGCATTTCAATACTGGGAAGCATATCGATCCGAAGCCGACTCAATGATACCACTCCCAGTATGATTACTATGAGCGTAACCATTGTAATAACTATGGGGCGCTTTACACTGAATTCCGCAAGGCTCATTATAATGCCTCCATTTTATCGGCAGTGCCTGCCTTATTGTTTTCTCCTGAGATAAAGATACCTGATCCGTCATCGAGAAGCTGCTGTCCAAGAGTAACTACAAGACCTTTCGTCAGTCCTTCGCGCTCAATCTGAACCTTTTCATTTTCACGAATTCCAACCCTGACAGGGCACCACCTGACAGTCTTATGGTCATCGCTGACAACAAAAATACCATCCTTATTGTCTCTTATCGTCAGGGCCTGCTCAGGAATGATCAGGGCATCTTCCATTGTTTTAAATACAATGGTGGCACGGATAAACATGCCGGGTTTCAGCCTTAACTGGTGGTTTTCCAGGATGAGTTCGACTCTTGCCTGCCTTGTTGCCTTGCGGAAGACAGGCGCAATACGGCTTATCACCCCTTCAAATATTTCATCGGGATGGGCATCCGTGGTTAAAAAGGCGGATTGTCCGGCCTTGAGATAAACATAATCCTTTTCGGATACATAAATAATACCAAGGACCGGATCAAGTTCAACAATCGAAAGAAGAGGGGTATTCGCGGACACCATGTCCCCTTCATTGACAAATCGCTCTCCTACTGCCCGGTTGCCGTTCCCTCCTGTCCAGCCTGCCGCTATCTTAGTGTACCCCAATCTTATTTTCGCTGTCTCAAGAGATGCCTCGGCCCTCGTTACCTGGGCTTTTGAGACAGCAAGCTTTGCCTGCTTTGCCAGCTGATCGGCCTTAGCCGAGTCATGTTCCGAATCCGAAGCCAGCCCTTCCTTGAGTAATTCACTTATTCTTTTTAACTCTCTTTCGGCTATTTCATCAGCGCTTCGGGCCTCAACCAGGTTTGCCTTTGCAACTGCCAGATCAGCCTTTGCAAGAAGAACCGCCTGTTCATATTCGGCATCATCCAGCCTGGCAACCACCTGATTACGTTTTATCGTGTCGCCTATATCCACATTAAGAAGCTCAACACGGCCGCCTATTTTAGGTGCAATCACAAATTCGGAAGGGGACTCAAGGGTGCCGCTGAATGTTTTCCTTAGCTCAATGGGCCCGATTTTGATTTCTGCCACGTCTACGGGCACGGCCCTGGAACCCTTCTGGCCCATGACGCTATTACTGTTTCTCCGCTCCATAATACGGGACAGGATCTGCCATCCAAAGGCAATAACTACTAATATCACTATGGTAATTAAGATTTTTCTTTTTCCGGTTAATTTCATATTAGCCTTCTTCCTTGTATTGGTGATTTGTGCACGCAGGCACTAATATCAACGATTTTCCTTGAAAACAAACAGGTCTCTTACCAGTGAATCCACAAATAATTGTATTATGAAAAGATATTGGCGAATAATAACATATCATTCATATATATCAATAAAAAATCATTTTTTAGTCATTATACTCCGTAAAACAAAGAAATTGGTTATAGTCTTTCATTTCAATTATCAAAATGAGCTCAATAAAATAAAATCCATACAAAGTATATATCAATAATTTACAAACCATATGACTTTAAAAAGTATTTAATTCTTCCTGTGCGCGCGATGGGAATTTTCATCACTTTTATAATGATACCTTTCGCTGTGTTCTCTCCGGTTAACAAATAAAAACATGATTGATATTGTTAATGAGGCCATCAAAACTAGGAGGATTACAGTTAAAAATTTTTTAATTTTACTATGCGGGGAATATTGTACGTTCACACTTTCCGATTCACCGGAATAGGATTTTAAACCTTTATCTATTTCTCCGGAAGATTTTGCCCCGCTTTCTTTGACGTTATAACCGGCTTTATCTTTTTTTGTCTTCAACAACCCTGCCCATGATTTTTTTTCTTCTCTGACCGGGTTTAGGCTTTCCGTTTCCAGCAGGCCATACCTGTCTGTGTAATATCCGGTCTGCTTCCATTCCGGCAGATGCTGCAGGTCATCCCTGAATTGCTGTCTGGTCAGGTTCTTCAGACTATTCGAGGAGGGGTTCAGGAATATAATATCATCCAGAAGAAAACATGAACCGCTTTTGGTGATGTTTGCTCCTGCATGTAAACTCCATATAATATCGCCACCCTGCATTTTTGTTATCATATACTTCTGAAGCCTGAAAGACTGATCCCGGACCTGCTCTTCCGTGTCACTGCCATAAAAATCCGAAGATATTCCTGCCGGACTTTTCTCCCGTTGCTTTTTTAGACTCCATTGCAGCATCTCGTCCCTGGTGACTTTTTTCCCATCCAGGCAATTAAAGATCTCGGTATTTGTACAAAGATATCTGGTTTTGGACCAGGATGCCGCAGTCCTGAAACTTTCTAAAAACTCCAGCTTTAAAAATCCTTCCTTTTGATCCTCAGCCGGTCCGATAAACAGGATATCGCCCTTTAGGTAACACATCCCCTCCCTGAGCATGCCGATGCCGTAATGGGCCTCCCAATGTAAAATTCCCGCATCGTATTCTGTTATTTTATAATCATCCAGCCTGTAAACTGTATCCTTCATTTATTCACCATCACCGGCACGTCAGATGACGCCCATCCATAAACTGATGACAGGTAAAGAGACTATCAACATGCAAAATTATAACCTGTTTCTTAATGGCCATGTCCCATGGAATCCTCTATAAAAATCTTCAGAATAATAACCACGGGATTCATGTCTTTCCCCGGGCATAAAAGAAACGGAAACGAAAAAGGCCAATGCAAGGACAACTGGTATTACCCAGTCCATTCGAAAGGAAAATTTTCTGTCCTTACCGGTAAAATATGCACACATAACCTTGAAATTCAGGACAAAGTGCCACACTCCAAAGACTGCAAAAAAAATACATGCGATCTCATGCATTTCTTTCCAGTTGATCATAATACTGCCGGGCGAGGGAGGCCCCTCCGACAGAAGAAGAACCAGTCCCGAGCCTCCTGTTATTAAAAATGCGCAAAAGGTCATTACAGATACAAAACGCCTTGAACTGAACTTTTTTTCTTTTTCTGACATATTTCCTCCTTTTTTCAAAAACGATTAAAATGAATATCTCACACCCGTGTAAAAAAACCTTGTTCTTGCAGGAACCAGGAAGGGCAGTATATACTCCTTGTCAAATATGTTATCGATCTGAAAAAACAGCTTGTATCTACTGATATCGTATTCAACTCTGGCATCAACCTGATAATGGCTTCCGACACCCATAGTATTCTCACTGTTGCTGAACTCCTCAGACGAATAGTTTACTGTTGTGCTTATTGAAAGCCTTTCAATGGGTGAAGTTAATATTTTGCCCTGAAATCTGTGTTCCGCCCTCATGGGAAGCCACAAACCTGTGGCATCATCCTTTGCTGACATGTAATTATATGACAGCGAGAGGTTGAACACGGGATCAGGTTTCCAGAATATGGAACTGTCAACCCCCTTTTCAGTGGCACTCCCTACATTTACAAAAGTGCGCTTCAACCCGGTTCCAGTTATGATGGAATCCATACTGATAAGGTTTTTAACCTCAGTATAATAGGGAGTAATATTAAAGGATAATGCATCCACAGGTGAATAGAACAGTGTAAGTTTAAAGTTTGTATATTCTTCCTTCTTTAGATCAGGATTGGAAATGACAAAGGCGTCCGACCGGTATCTGTCCTTGTAACTCGGCAGCCTGTCATTAAGGCTAAATCCGAAGACCGCTCCATGCCTGCTCTTTTTATATCCCACAGTCACTTCAGGATTCAGGCTGTTGTCAAAGTTATTATAGTAGGTTCCCCTCACGCCCAGATACAATGAATATGGACTGTTATTTGCTTCTAGTTTGTAAGTAGCGAACATCCACCCCTTTTCTTCCTTATGCTCAGCAAATGGCATCTGAATATTATCTATATTTGTTTCCACGCCTATTCTGGCATGTTCATAACCAGCGCCAGCGCTTAGATTTTCGCCTTCTCGAAGAGAAAAATCCGTTGTAAATTCCTGGCTGAAGATTACAGGTGTTATTTTAATATTGTGAGGAACAGGGGCCGGGGGAGCATCAATGCTCTGGTCCGTTGAATCTGTATATATAGATTTGCTGTTTAACCTTTTGATCTTTGCAAGAAGGCTGGCCGAAAAACTTTCATAGGTAGCTTCATTATAAAGGGTAGGAGCAAAATATGGCCCCCCGAGTCCTTTTATATCTTTGAAATAGTTGAATGACGGCGAAAAAATTATATCCGGCTGTGGTGCATATGACAGGTTGAGGCCTCCCTTTTTTTCGATATCGTGTTCGTTCGCACGCCATCCGTCATCCGATACGTAACCTCCCATCACTCCTACTTTTACCCCGTTAACCCGGGTCTGAATATCAGCGCTGTATTCCCTGTAATTCATGTTTCCTGCGGCAACTTCAAGGTTTCCGCTGAATGTGTCAGCCAGTTTGGATGTAATGAGGATAACTCCACCGCTGGAATTTTCACCATATCCGGCGCCTCCTCCTTTAATAACCTCAATCCTTCCGATATTGTTTAAGGAAATTTGGTCCCATTTGATTTCTCCTGAAATAGGATCTTTAATACTGCGTCCGTCCAGCAGGACAAGTATTTCAGATGATCCGTTTATGGACACACCCATTCCCGCTGCCGTTACGCCTGGTATATGTTCTAGAAGGTCTATTACACTTGACACATTCATTTTATCAATGTCTTCGGCTGTAAAGATATTCTGTTCTCTGATTTTTCCAGATTGTTTTTGTTCCTCGGCAATGCAGATATTACATACGAAAATAATTAACAGTGCATGATAAAATTTAAAGCGCAGTTTTTGTATTTTTGAAACCATATGATGAATTTTAACTCCTTTTTCCAGTTGCTTTTTAGATGATCTAATCCTCATTTCTTTTTCCAGTCTTTCGTTTCCTGAATAAATAAATTATAAAGGACAACAGTATGACAGTTATCAAGGAGAGTTCCAGCCAGTGAACCCTGATCATATTATCCAAATAAACCATGGTCCTGTATTTAACATGGTTCATATGATCGAGTCCGGGTAAAAACACCTTTTCAATCTCAATATCAATCATATCTTTATCCACATTCACCTTGAGGAAGTGGAAATAATTATATTCCCCATCCTTATTATCCGGTAATGCTCCGGCGCCTCCTGTAACAGTGCAGGGGATACCTCTTAAGTTATCCTGATAATAGCCATTGATCTTTGATGCGAATATATGACTCACCCGGTATTCCGAAAAAAGATCTATGAGCTTTAAAGAATTTCCTTCAGGCAGAAACCGCTTATCCATGTTCTGATCCGGGCCATAAAGCGGTTTGTGCATAAAGATGATCCGGTTATCATAATCTTTGGATCCGGTAAGCTCCTTTTCAACCCATCGCATCTGCTTTTGATCTATTCCTCTTTTTCCAGTATCATCAATGACAATAAAAAAGTTTTTACCTATCTTGAATGAGTAATAAAAAGGACCAAATATCTTCTGGTACAGCTCCCTTCCTTCTCCTGAAAGTTCGTTATCGCCCATGACAGTGAGAAGAGGTATTCCCAGATTATTATCTAGCATTTTAATATAGTGGTGATAATTCAGTTTTTCCCCTTTTAAAACAGCATCTCCAAGATTAAAGGCAAAGGCAATATCAGGATCATGATCAATCTGTTTTAGAAGGCCTTCAAAAACATGCCTGCCGACCTTATCCCCGCCACAGACAGCAAAGGAAAAACGCGTCGAGTCCTTTATTTGAATATTTTCAAGGTTTGAATATATCCATTTTTTATAAGGCAGCGGCAAAGTATGGTGATAGATTTTAAGAAAGATAAAACAGATAATGCACAAAGATATAAACAAACATATCTTCGGATACTGTTTTATAACCTTTGAAAAATACTGGATAATCGGCATAGGCATGTATTGTCTTTCTTCCTTGTCTCCATTCAATTATCTTCAAGCATATAAATAAGGACTTAACCGGAAGATGACCGGAAGATTATCATTTGGTAATATTAGGAACAGAAGAGTTCAGGTGATTTTAAAAAGGAATATTCGGAAGGGTAAAGGTAAATTTACTGCCTTTATCCAGTTTGCTGGATACATTTATAGTCCCATGATGAGCCAGGACGATTGCCCTGGCCAGGCTAAGGCCAAGCCCTATACCTTGGAGTGACCTGCTGCGGTCACATCTATAGAACCTGTTAAAGATTTTGGGGATGTCATCCGGGGAGATACCGATACCTGTATCCTCTATCGATGCGGTTGCTTCATTCTGTTCCTGTTTAAGGCTGAAGGTTACTGTTCCCCTGTAATTGGTATATTTCAGGGCATTATCAAGCAGGTTTGCGACAAGCCGCTGAATCTTTTCCCTGTCTGCTTTTATTGATACATTCGCTTCTATTTCCTGTATAAATGTTATGCCCTTGTTCTCTGCAATGGGCAGGAACAGTTCACATGCCTCCTTTATGATTTTTGACAGGTCAACTTCTGATATATTCAACTTTGAAACACCGGCCTCAGCTTCTGAAATATCCAGCATGGTATTTATCATTATCAGCAAACCATCGCATTCCTCAATAATGCTTCCGGCCATGATTTCAACTTCCGGATCAGTTTCTGATGCCATAAGGGCAGTTTCGGCGACGCCCCTTATCCTTGTAACAGGACTTCGCAGGTCATGTGCGACATTGTCGTTTATCTCCTTTATGTCGGTGATGAGGGTCTGCAATATTTCAAGCATGTTGTTAAATGTGGAGGCCAGACGATCTATCTCTTCACCATGACTTGTTACCTTTACTCTTTTATCAAATTTACCGTCTGATACCTGGATGGCCGTTTTAGTCACCTCCTCCACGCCGGTAAGTGCCCGTCTTGCCATAAACCATCCGGCCAGAGTTGAAAGGATGAACATCAGCCCCATAATGACTATGAATATATGTCTGAAAACAGAAAGGAATTTAGAAACATCCTCCATGGAAATCATTAACTGCAGTATATAATTCTGTCCCAGACGACTGTATATGGCACGCACCTTATACTCGCGTCCCGGGATGGATATTGTTTCAAAAAAAAATTTATTACCGCCCGCGATACTGTTTATTGCTTTCCTTCCAGGTCCAATCCCCCAGTGTGTATCATCCGTTGAGGCAATGGTCTCGCCATTCATATCCATCAGCCTGGCAAATAACTTTTCCACCCCCACTGATTCAGCCTCAAGGATCATCGCAGTCCGGACGCCATGGATGCCTTTCTTTTCCAGGAGAAGGGAAAGCTCTTTTACTTCGTTGGCTAAATCCTGATCCAGTTCGTCATGCAGGCTGGAGGACAACAAATAATTAAAAAAGAAAAACCCGGCAAGGATGGAAAGAGAAAAAACGATTAAATAGTATAAGGTCAGCCGGAAGGAAAGGGTGTGTGTTAACCTGTATTTATTCTTTAAGAACATACCCGGCCCCTCGAATCGTATGGATCAATTTTTTTGGGAACGACTTGTCAAGTTTATCTCTCAACCTGGACATCCTTGCCTCAACGACATTTGTCTGGGGATCAAAATTGTAGTCCCATACATGTTCCATAATCATGGTTTTTGAAATTATCTTTCCTTTATTGCGCAACATATATTCAAGAAGAGCATATTCACGCGGTTGCAGTTCGATTCTTTCATTGCCTCTTGTTACTTCCCTTGTAAGCATATTGACTTTAAGATCTGCTATTTTCAGGTGTACCGGATCGGAAATATCGCCAGCCCTGCGGATTAAGGCCTGTATACGGGCAAGTAATTCTGAAAACGAAAAAGGTTTTGTCATATAATCATCGCTTCCGGTCTGGAGGCCTCTTATCCGGTCATTTACCGAGTGTTTTGCACTTAGAATTAGAACAGGAGTTTTAATGCCCTCATACCTCAACCGCTCGATAAGTTTTAACCCATCGAGTTTCGGAAGCATTATGTCTATAACAGCAGCATCATAAGGTTCGTTGAGCGCAAGGTAAAGACCTTCCTCTCCATCTGTAGCGTGGTCCACGGCAAAACCTGCTTCTTTTAATCCTTTAATAGTAAAAGAAGCAATCTTTCTATCATCCTCCACCATAAGAATGCGCATAAAAATCACCTCAAGGAATTACTGTTTTAAAGTATAGATTTTAGAATTACACATATAAGTATAAAATGAAAGAAATCTTTCGCTGTTTCAACTATCCTTTATAAGAGTAGGCCTGCTCCTCTGACGTTAAAAACTGCTGTACGCCATACAATATTCCTGGCGAAAAAAACCAATGGTTGGCATATTTATTATTTTATTAGCAAATCCGGAACCACTTTCAGATGTGTTAATTTGCAACCTATTAAAATCATTACTTCTTTTAATTCCAAATCATGGCATGATTTCTGCTATTATCATATAGGTATAACCATCAGGTTAAATGCAGCAGGACGGGTTAAAGGGAGGCAATAAAATGAGAGAGAAAGAATTATGGATTGCTTATGTGCTCTGGTTTTTTTTCGGACTTTTAGGGATCCATAAATTTTATCTGGAAAAAATCGGGATGGGAATTATCTATATTTTAACAGGCGGTTTCTTTTTTATCGGATGGTTTATTGATCTTTTCACATTACCCTCCCAGGTAGACCGGTATAACCTTAGAGAGCAGGTCATGGCGAACAATCATTATCAGGACCAGCCATATGACCGGAGCAAAATGAATAACGTTATTCTGAAAACCAGGAGGATGGAGAAACGTCTGCAGAATATTGAAGATATCATTACATCGGAAGAATATAATTTTCATCGCAGGCTGTACAGCTGATGAGATAATCAACCATTACCGGTGAACAATATGCGGTCAACAATATTCAAGGTTTGGAAGGCCGGGTCTATCTGCCCCTTAGGGTCTGAAATATGCTTACCTCGTCACCTTCCGTGAGAATCTTATCCCCATTGACAAATTTATTGTTAACAAGAAATTTTGTCTTTTCACTGTTGAAATGCAGGGCCTGATATTTCTGATCCAGGATCTGCGAAAGCTGATCAATTGTCGTTCCTTCATCGACAGATACAAGCTCCTTGTCCAGCCTTGCCAGCATCTTGAACAAACTGGAAAATTTTAAGGTGATCTTCATTGATGCCTCCATAAATCGTAAATAGTTATATACTCTTGGTATTAAAAAAATTTACTCGATTACGAGGAATTCCCTGATCACAAATTATGAAAATCTCAGTTTCTTTTACATGCTATTGCGTACCCATCAGAATATACCTGAAATAAGTCAAAATTTGAACTAATTTAATCCTGAATCCGGAGTTATCCAGTAATATAGTCCATAGTAATGGCAGTGCCGGCATGGAGAGTAAGAAAGCAATTCAGACAGGTCAGAAAAAAGATGGGACCTGATAAAAATAACAGGCAGATTATACTTTGAATTTTCCGGCCATTTCCATCAACTGATTCGCCAGATTCTTAAGTTCTTCGGCATTCAAATTGATCTCGGAACTGCTGTTTGACATCTCATATGATGATTGGTTGACCTCGGATATATCCTGTGCAATTTCTCCTGCCACAACAGTACACTGAGCAACGTTCTCATTGATTTCCTCTATTCCGTCGGCCATCTGGGCCATGTTTTTTGCTATTTCACCGGATGTGACAGTCTGTTCTTCAACTGCTGCTGCAATGTCAGTCACTATTTCATTTACCGCATTAATAACTTTTGTAATGGATCCAACACGGGTTATGGCTTCCACTGTGGAATTTTGAATTCCCTCAACCCGGTTTTTTATATCCTGGGTGGCATCTGATGTCTGTTTGGCCAGTTCCTTGATTTCATTTGCAACAACGGCAAAGCCCTTCCCAGCCTCGCCCGCACGCGCTGCTTCAATTGTTGCATTCAGGGCCAGTAGATTGGTCTGCTCCGATATTTCAGTGATAGCTGCAGATACTTTGTCTATTTCCACTGCGGCCTTTCCAAGGGCGTCGATTTCGGAGGATGTCTTTTGAGCCTCCTCTACCGCCTTTTCGGTTACGCTATGGGCCTTTTCAGACTTTTGCCCTATTTCATTTACTGTCGCGATCATTTCTTCTGTTGCGGCGACAACCAGCCTGACATTTATTGCTGCGTGCCCCATAGATTCTGCCAACGAGCTGATATTTGCACTCATTTCTTCTGACGCGGCTGCAACAGCATTTGCCTTGCCTGATGTCTGCTCACTGCCTGTAGTCATCTGTCCTGAAATAGTACTGAGCTGCACGGAAGAAGAGAGCAGGGTTTCAACACCTCTGGCAAGCTGTTTAAACATACTGCCCAGATTTAATGTCATGTGATTGAGGGCTGATGCAAGTGCACCGATCTCATCTTTTTGATCAATGGATAAAGTATGCGTAAAATCGCCTTCGGACATGGTCCGGGCAAAATTCATTGCCGCCAGAACAGGCCTGGAAATAATCCCGGACATATACAGAGAAATAAGTATGCCAAGGAAAATCGATACTGACCCGATAAAGGCTACTATAAACCGGGTAGAATGAGCCTTGTCCAGGACAGTTTCATTGGTGACCGCACTTTTATTTATTTCCTCACGGATTTTGCCCAGCATTTTCTGGATATCAAGCAGCAGAGGAATTGTCTCCTGTGCATATTTTCCTTTGGCCTCTGTTGCTGCCATCAGTTGATTTTGTGCGTCTGTCTTTGCAGTGTTCAGTAGGACTTTCATCGTGTCCATTGCCGGTGAAATTTTCTTTCTATAAATACCATAAGCAGCCTTAGGGGTTTTCGGACTCCAGGCATCAACCAGTTTCTTCCCGCCGATAAAAATGTTATGAATAGCTGGTCTCATTTCTTCAAATGTGTGAAGGAGCCGGTCATGGCCTTTTGCGGCTGTTTTGGATTTATCACTATAGAGCCAGCTACCAAACACAGTATCTCTTTCATCCGTATCAATAGAAATTTCTTTTGGTAGCTCAAAAAATGCTGTTTTAATGGTATTTTCCCATTTTAGCAGATTGAGTTCACACTGAGTGAGAAAGTCCGGCAGGGTAACATCCACACGCTGATGCGTTTTTAAAACATCACCGGCTGATTTATGTAATTCGTTATGTGTTTTCTCCAATTCCCTGAACAAAGGAATCAATGAAGGGAACCTGCTCTCCGCCTCTTTCCGATCGTCGCTGGCAAGCCATCTCCCGATGTCGCATTTCCGGGCGTCGGTATCAATATCTCCGGAGCTAACGCTGTCATCAGTCAATAACGCATTAATTTTATTAGCCCAGTTCAGGTGAGTCAACTCCATGCGCACCATGAGCCCGTCCAGGTTATTACCATAGATAACCTTGTTTGCATTATCTACAATTTCACCAATGCCTATGTAACTTTTTATTACAACAATAACCAACACGGCCAGAATCACACCAAAGGCCAGAATCATTTTTTTTCTAATCTCTAAATTCCGCCATTTCATACTTATTATCTCCCGGAAAATGATCAGGCGCAACTCCAGTGCCAAGACAGAGATTGGTTATAATATCCGTCTTTCATTTCATCGGCGCTATGAATTTGCTTGAATGGAACAATATCCGCCTAATGACAATTCTAGAATCCCTTGTTTCAAGAAAAAAGCAAGTATCGTGCCATATCTCCCTCATGATCGAACCGTAATTTCTCCATTCATGCAGCAATAATGTGACCAGGCCCGCTTCCTGGTAAAAAGGGACTGTGTTCTTAATCCTTGATATTCTCAATTGAAATACATTAATATATGAATATTAACGTCAATTTTTTGGCAAAGGCATCAGAAATTGGAACTACAAAATTTCTCATTAGAGATGGCAGTAAGAGATTACGAATGCGATATGCAGGGAGTTGTAAATAACTCGGTATACCAGAATTATCTCGAACACGCCCGGCACGAATTTTTAAGATCTATAGGTATCAATTTCAAGGCATACACTGAACAGAGGATTAACCTTGTAGTAGTCAGAATAGAGATGGACTACAAATATTCATTAACAAGCGGTGATAAATTTATTGTGACGGTTGATTTAAAAAAAGAATCAAGGATCAAATTTGCCTTTTTTCAGGACATATATTTAATCCCTGATAATAAGCCTGTTATAAAAGGAAAAGTTATCGGAGTCGCAGTTAATTCAAACGGGCGTCCTCATATCCCCGAAGAATTTAAACTCATCTTTGAATAAAAAACATATTACATAAGGAGAAGGATCTATGCCACTGATAATCTGGGAAAACAGCCTCAGCGTAAAGGTTTCGGAAATCGACGCACAACACAAAAAGCTTGTTGAGCTTATAAATTCCCTGCATGAATCAATGAAGGCGAGAAAGGCAAATGAGGCACTTGGAGAAATAATAGAAAACCTTATCAGCTATGCAATCGAGCATTTTCGGACAGAAGAAAAATATTTTGATGAATTTGGCTATTTAAAGGCAATACAGCATAAAAAGGAACATAAAAACTTTGTTAATAAAGTTGCAGCCTTTAAAAATGATTTTGACAACGGCAAAATGATGTTATCCATGGACATAATGGATTTTTTGAAGGACTGGCTCTTAAATCATATAAAAAAGACTGATATGGCATATTCGGATTTTTTTGTTGAAAAAGGTTTAAGTTAATTTCATCTGGTCATCGCCATGGCTTCGCGGGAATGGCGCTTGAGTAATATCCCCGCTCTACCCTCGGGCTGGGAGAAAAACCTGATTTTTTAGTACCTTATCAAAAGATTGACACCTGTATAAATTATTTGCTAATCTGCGCAAATATTTTCCCCGGAGCGGTTAAAAAATCACTCCGGGAATTTTTTCTATTAAGAAGGAGGTTTATTAATGTCCGATCAAACCAGAATGGATCCGGAAATGCTTTCTATGGTGCTTGACACCATAAACAAACTTGAAAAGGAAAAAATAACCATCGAGACAAAGCTTGAGATGGATAAAGAAGGCGAGTTCCCAACGGAGTTGATCAACTTCATGCTGGGCCCCGAAGTCGCATTGCACCTTATATTTATACCCGCGGAGTATGGCGGGCTGGGAGCAGGAGCAGCGGACATCGCCATTGTTTCGGAGCGGCTGGCTAAAATGGACCTGGCCATTGCAACATCCTTTCTGGCGATCTGTCTGGGCATGGACCCGATCAGAGTAGGGGCAACCCCGGAACAGAAGGAAAAATATATAGGGAGAATAGCCGAAGAGGGCCTCATAGTGGCATATGGGGTAACAGAACCCGAAGCCGGCAGCAATGTTCAGGCACTCAAAACAAAGGCGGAGAGGGTTCTTGATGAGAATGGTGAAATAAAGGGGTACAGGATAAACGGCCAGAAGCAATTTATTACAAACGGCGGGGTTGCGCAGATCTACACAATCCTTGCGGAAACACCGGACGGCCCGACCTTTTTTATAGCAGAGGCGGGCGATGCGGGTTTGATACCTGGAAAACATGAAGACAAGCACGGTATTCGTGCGTCTGACACATGCCCCCTCACCCTTGAAGATCTTTACATCCCGAAGGAAAACCTGGTCGGCGGTGTAGAAGGACAGGGACTCAAGCAGTCGAACGAGGTTTTCGGTTACACCAGACTTATGGTTGCCACCTTCGGCCTGGGCGGCGGTATGGCAGCCCTTGAAAAAACAATAGCCTATGCAAAAGAAAGGATTCAGTTCGGGAGCCCGCTTATTGAAAAACAGGGTTATACCCACAAGATCCTTGTTCCTAATGCCGTAAGACTCGAGGCAGCCAGGGCATATATAGAAGAAGTGGCAATAAGACTGGACACGAATGAAAAGGACCTCCAGGTGGAAGGAACCATTGCCAAGTATTTTGCTACAGAGGCCGGTGATGCCATGGCCAACGATGCCATTCAGGGACTTGGCGGTTATGGTTACATCAGGGAATACGAAGTGGAAAAGATCAAAAGAGATATCAAGATCTGCACTATCTATGAAGGCACCAGCGAGATCCAGAGAAGGCTCATTGCGATGTTCCGTCTTCAGTCAACAGTGCGCACAAAGGGCGAGTACTACAAAAACATTGCAGACGGTCTCTTGAAGCTCTCCACGGATACGGGTGCACCGGCACTTGGAAACGCCATAAATGTCATGAACGATATAATTCTTGCGGCAAGAAAGAGCAAGCTGACAAAATCACAGTACGTAATGTTCCTGCTTGCCGACATGATGACATGGGGTGAAGTGGCAAATTCAATGTGTAAAAAGGCTGCCGATTATTCGGGCAAAAACAGATCTCCCGAATACATGAAGGCCGCCGCAAGGCTTTTTGCCAGGGAAGCGATTGAGAAAATCTATATCAACGGCCTTAAGATATGTCAGGGCTGTGAAACATCTATCGATGGTCTTACAGAAAAACTCGGAGCAATTAACATGGCTTCAATAGTTAAAGACAACCTCAAGGATATGGATGCTGTATCAGCAGAACTCGTTAAATAAAAAGAGAAAAAGGGCTCCTGTATTTACAGGATCCCTCTTTCTCTTTTCAATTTTCTCTATACCATTTACTTCTTTCCAACATCAGGCTGATACATAAGCCTGCTGTCCATATTATATGTCCATGGCAGCCCTTCATGTTTCCAGCCCCCATAGTACAGCTTGCCATAATAGATACTTTCGGGATTTCTATCCGGATTGCCTTCAAAACCGCCCATTATGCTATAGACCCTTGCCTCGGGAAAACCTGCCTTGACGGCAGCCTCGGCGGCCATTATGCTCCGGTGACCATTTTTACAGTAAAAAAGCAATGTATCTTTTTCAGGATTAAAAAGCGCCAGGAGTGCCTTTGTAAAGTCGTGGTTAAAAACAAGTTTATAGCCCATCGGACTGGCATCATTTGTGAGAAACATGAATGGTATATTATAGGCACCTTCCGCATGTCCGACAAACTGGTATTCGGCTCTTGTCCTTACATCAATGAGAAATGTGGTTTTCGGTCCGGTCTTTAACATCCTGTATGCATTCACAGGTGTAATATCTTTTCCTTTGTGTTCTTTGAGGGGTTTATATTCGAATCCGGCTGCAAAGGTTGAAGCCGGAAATAAAAATAAAATAAGCGTTAGCAGTATCAATCTTTTTGTAAGTTTCATTTTTTTCTCCTCTAAAAACAGGTTAAATGGATTTGTCCCAAGTTCCGGCGATGCCGCTTTTCCCGAAAACATATCCGAAACACACCATACACCCGGTACAAACCTATATGCGTATATGTTTTCGTGAAAAGGACATCACCTCCACCTGAGTTCGAAAGCAGCTCCGAAGAATTGCATGATTAGTATTCCCCGCGGCAGGCAAAGGGCATTGTTTTTCAGGATGGGATCGTTTAATAACCGGTGACCGGATCCGCAGTGTTTTAATTTTAAAGATCATTTGAAGTCAGGTAATGTGCTCCCCGGATATCTATTCGATCTTTAAAATTGAAACACATGTGCTAAGGTTGTTCGATCGCATCCTGAAAAATGATACCTTTGCCGTGTAAGCGCCCATGAAGGTCACATACAGAATAATCTACCTGTAACTCTCCAGAATCTTCTTTCTTTCCCTCCAGTCCGGCATATTCAGCTGTAAAAAAGAGTAAAAATCCTTAGAATGGTCAAGATGCTTCAGGTGACAAAGTTCGTGCATAACTATATATTCAATGCACACTGGAGGCAGATGAATAAGTCTCAGGTTCAAAGTAATTTTCCCGGATCTGCCGCAGCTTCCCCATCTGCTTTTCATCATGCGAATCTTTAAAAAGGGTTCTCTGAGGCCATATTTTGAAACAATGGAATAGCCCTCCTTCAAATACCTGCCAAATATTCTCTCGGCCTCGATCCGGCACCACTTATCAACCTCTTTTTTTACATTTTTCATATCCGGCTTCGGGAGCTGCACAAAAAGCGCACCCCCGGTAAGCTCTGGCGTTTCCCTTTTGCCTCTTACAACCTTTAATCTAATTTCGCTGCCAAGATATGCAAGTCTTTCGTCCGTGACATAATTTTCAGGAAAAGGTAACACCTGGCAGTTGCCAAGCCGTTGAACTGTCTTTATGATCCACGGGGTTTTTTCTCTGATGGCATTATGGATAAATGAATCAGATGCGTTGAAAGGCGCTGTTACCTTCACTTTCAGATCAGGGGTAACAGCGATACGCAGTCTTTTACAATGCTTTCGCACAAGATCACACTGTATTTCCCGGTCTTTATTCCTGATTATATATTCTCTGGTAACATCTATATTTTTCAATTTATTTCCTGAAAAAAATGATGTCCTGCCTGTGCCAGGGGAGCTGAAATGCCCTTGACACATAACATCACCTGTGACATTTTCAAACAAAATCTGTATCTGATACTTTTGTATTTATTTTAAAAACCGGTTTAAGACAAGGGTTTAAACTCTTAAAAGAGATGACATCATGAAAAAAAGCCTGTTATACCAGCCTGTAAAGATAAGAAATCTGGAGATAAAAAATCGTATAATCATGGCCCCCGGGGCAAACCTGCTATGCAGCGACACCGGTGTCATTACCCAGGAGAGCCTCGAATGGGCGAAGGCGAGGGTAAAAGGAGGGCTTGGTGTCGTAGGCGTGGGCCAAAGCATGGTCAACCCTACACCTCCCGAAATGTCCGGATTTGTTGTTGATCTGACCACGGATAAAGCTATAAACGGCATGTTCAGGATGACGGAGATGATCCGGCAGTTGGGCGCTAAATCCACTATAGAGCTTGTCTATATGGATTTTGGACAGATTGATAAGACGGGTATAGAAATGACTGAAGAAGACCTCTCAAAGGTCCGCACCAAAGACTCAACCGGGATCAACGACAAACTGGCAAATAAGATGCCGGAGGATCTGTCTGTTAATGATATCAGAAAGATAGTCGGATATTATGCGGATGCTGCAGTCAGATGTAAAAGGGCGGGCTTTGACATGGTTCTTGTGCATGGGGCGCACGGCATGTTCATCAGCGATTTTCTGTCCGACACCAGGAACAGACGTGATGACGAATATGGAGGCTCCTTTGAAAACAGATGCCGGATAGTGGATGAGATTCTGGATGGCATTAGAGAAGCGGTTGGCCCTGACATGCCTATCGAATACCGGTTGAGCGCCGAGGAAAAAAAAGAGGGCGGCCTGACCCTTGAAGACCAGATAGCCTTTGCCAGACACATTGAGAACAGGATAGATGTACTCTATATATCCGCAGGCGTGATGGAAAATGATGAAACAGCAACCTACATATTTCCACCCACCTACTATGAGCGCGGTGTGAATGTACACTATGCAAAACATTTTAAAGATGCCCTTTCCATACCGGTCGGCACAGTCGGCGGAATAAATATGGAACTTGCCGAAAAGATTGTGGATGAAGGAAAAGCGGATGTTGTTACTATGTTAAGATCAACAATAGCTGATCCTCATCTGGTAAACAAAGCAAGGCGGGGAAAATACGGGGATATACGCCCCTGCGTAAGATGCAACACCTGTATAAACCAGCCCCATTACTTTTTCCTGCCGGTCAGGTGCGCTGTAAACCCCGAAGCGGGAAGGGAATGCGATGTCCTGAGGATACCCTATCCGCATAAAGTCAAAAATGTTGCGGTAATAGGCGGCGGCCCCAGCGGTATGCAGGCGGCCAGGACTGCGGCCGAAAGGGGACATAAAGTAACCCTTTATGAAAAGAAAGAAAGGCTTGGCGGTATGCTCAATATTGCGGCCGCCGGAAAACTCAAAAACGATTTAAGGGCATATCTTGACTGGGCCGTGCGGCAGACGGAAAAAAACCCTGATATTTCCCTGAAACTTGAAACCCCTGCAACATATGATCTTATAAGGTCGCAAAGGCCGGATGCCGTAATCGTATCTGTTGGTGCAAAGCCGCTGATACCCCCGATACCTGGAATCCGGGGCAGGAATTCTATCTGGGCAGGGGATGTGGAATCCGGCAGAGCAGAAGTGGGTAAGAAGATCATCATAGCCGGCGGAGGTCTGACCGGGCTTGAAACAGCCCTCTCCCTGAAAAAAGAAGGTAAAGAGGTTACAATAATAGAGATGCTGCCCTTTGACCGGGTTATAATGTCCGCACCCGTTGTCAACATGGTGGCACTCTCCATGCTCATGCGGCAGAATGGCATTGGATACCTGGCGGAGACCAGGCTGCTGGAGGTCAAAGAAGGCAGTGTAAAGGTTATCGGCCCGGACGGTAAAGAAGAATGGATGGCCTGCGACAATCTGGTTCATGCACTTGGCATGTATCCCGATAGAAAAGAGGCCTCGTTATTTGAGGATATCGCCGATGAGGTCTATTACACTGGTGACTGCGCCGCCCCAAGGGGTAACCTGTGGACGTCTACCTCATCCGCCCATTACATTGCTCTGGAGTTATAGAACAAAAAAATCCGCCTCTCAGTCTTTATATAACTTTGAAACTGGGTCACATGTTCATCTCAACAGCACATGAGAAAGTAAGGAAGAAAGAGAAAAAATATGCCGAAACTGAATAATACCATAGACATTCTTAAGGTTCTCGACAAATCCAACTGCCGGGAATGCGGGTTTGCTACATGCCTTGCCTTTGCTGCTGCGGTATTCAAGGGCCAGAAAAGACTCGATAAATGTACACACCTGGATCAGGCAATTATTGATGAATATTGTACAGAAGACTCTGCTCCCATTCCTGCACCCGGGGTTGACGAGCCGCTTGAGGGTCTCAGAAGCAAGCTTGCGGATATCGATTTTGAGGAGGCTGCAAAAAGGCTCGATGCACAATATTCGGATAACAGGCTGACGATTAAGGTGTGCGGCAAAAATTTCAGTGTTGATAAACAGGGTAACTTCTATTCGGAGATTCACATACACACCTGGATTACCATCCCCCTGCTCAATTATATAATTTATGGTGAAGGAAAGGACCCTGTCGGCGAGTGGATATCATTCAGGGAGCTTAAAAGGGCGTCGGACTGGTACAATTTTTTTGTTCACCAGTGTGAGAAGCCTTTGAAAAGAGTAGCAGATTCATACACTGACCTGTTTGAGGATATGCTCCATATTTTCAATGGCAAACGCGTCCAAAACCATTATGAATCCGACATTTCCCTTGTGCTTCGTCCCTTGCCAAAGGTGCCCATGCTTATCTGCTACTGGAGACCGGAGGACGGACTGGAGTCAAGCCTCAACCTGTTTTTCGATAAAACCGCCAATAACAATATAAATGTGGAATCAGTCTATTCACTCGGAACAGGACTTGTTACCATGTTTGAAAAGGTTGCG
This sequence comes from uncultured delta proteobacterium, assembly GCA_963815145.1. Classification (GTDB taxonomy): domain Bacteria; phylum Desulfobacterota; class DSM-4660; order Desulfatiglandales; family HGW-15; genus JAAZBV01. The sequence continues at coordinate 230,918 of CAWFFS010000015.1, read as the reverse complement.
CAAAGGCACGGATATTAACCTGATCTATTAACATAATTTTAACTTGCTTTTAAATTTCAATATGTTAAGTTACGCAACTTTGTATAAACTATTTTAAATTGACCCTGATGTCTGATAAAAAAGCTTTTGCAGTATCAGGGTAAACCTCGAAAGGGAAAATAAGCAGATGATTAAACTTGATTTTTCAAAGGGGAGCGGATTGCTTCCGGCCATTGCCCAGGATTATAAAACAGGTAAGGTACTTATGCTTGCGTATATCAACCTGGAGTCCTGGCAAAAGAGCCTTGAAACAGGAGAGGTACATTATTGGAGCAGATCCAGAAGCGAACTCTGGCACAAGGGCGGAACATCGGGTAACGTCCAGAAGATAAAAGAGATCTATGCTGACTGCGATAATGATACGGTTGTTTTCAAGGTCGAGCAGGTCGGCGGCGCAGCATGTCATACGGGTCGTGAAACCTGTTTTTTTCAGAAAGTGGACTTCAATGGTGAAGTTACCATTGTAGGTGAACAGATATTCGACCCCGAAAAGGTCTATGGTAAGAAATGAGGCAAAAAAAATGAAAAAACTGAAACTGGGTATCCCCAAGGGGAGCCTTCAAAATTCTACAATAAGCCTGTTTGAAAAATCGGGCTGGAAAATAAATGTAAACGGCAGGAGTTATTTCCCTGACATCAATGATGATACAATTGAATGTACCATCTGCCGCGCCCAGGAAATGTCCAGGTATGTTGAAAGCGGGACCATTGATGCCGGGCTCACCGGGCTAGACTGGACAATGGAGAATGAATCCGATGTTGTTGTGGTTGATGACCTGATATACAGCAAGGTAAGTCAGAATCCGGCACGCTGGGTACTGGCTGTTCCCAATGATTCAAACATCAAAGAGCTTAAGGATCTTCAGGGAAAAAAGATCTCAACCGAACTTGTAAATTTTACAAAAAAGTATTTCAGCGAAAGAAATATAGATGTTCATGTTGAATTCTCATGGGGCGCCACAGAGGCGAAGGCCGTATCCGGCCTGGCAGATGCCATTGTTGAAGTAACTGAAACAGGGAGCACCATAAGGGCACATGGCCTCAAGATAATCTATGAACTGATGAAATCGAATACGCAGCTCATAGCCAATAAGGAATCCTACAAGGATGAGTGGAAGAAGGAAAAGATCGGTCAGATCATACTCCTTCTTAAAGGTGCGCTAAGGGCCGAAAACATGGTTGGTCTCAAGATGAACGTACCCGAAGAAAAGCTTGAGGAAATAATAAGGATACTGCCCAGCCTGAACGCACCGACCGTGGCACACCTTTATAAATCTACATGGACTTCTGTTGAGACAGTAGTTGATGAAAAGGTTGTGAGGGAGCTTATTCCAGGGCTTATAAAGGCCGGTGCAGAGGGTATTATCGAATATCCCCTGAATAAAGTAATCTAACATGTAGGACAGGCTTTCCATGACCCCGGTATCAAGTCGTTCCAAGGATATAACCTCATTTATTGTAATGGACGTACTTGAACGCGCCCATGAGCTTGAAAGAGAGGGCAGGGATATTATCCACCTGGAGGTTGGAGAGCCTGATTTTCCCACACCTCCCCCCATATCCGAGGCTGCAATAGATGCAATAAAAAGAGAAAAAACCCACTATACCCACAGCCTTGGTCTTCTGGAATTGAGGAAGACTATCAGTGGGCACTATCTCGAAAAATACGGTATTGATATAGATCCGGGAAGGATAGTGGTCACATCAGGGACATCTCCTGCATTGTTCATGATCTACTCCGCACTCCTTGAGGCTGGGGATGAGATAATACTTTCAAACCCCCATTACCCGTGCTATCCCAACTTCGCCATCTTCCTCAAGGCGGTACCAAGTTTCGTGGATGTCTATGAAGAGGACGGCTTCCAGTACCGGCCATCCGAGATAAGAAAAAAAATCTCGTCAAGGACAGAGGCCATCCTGATAAACAGCCCTTCAAACCCCACCGGGAATCTGCTTTCACCTGGAAGAATGGAGGAAATCGCCGGGCTTGGTCCCTATATAATCTCTGACGAGATCTATCACGGGCTGGTCTATGGCGAAAAGGAACACACCATCCTGGAATTTACCGATCACGCCTTTGTTGTAAACGGCTTTTCAAAGCTACATGCCATGACCGGGTGGAGGCTCGGGTATGCCATTGTGCCGCCTGATTTTGTCCGGCCAATACAGAAGATACAGCAGAATTTTTACATATCCGCAAGCAGCATTGCCCAGTGGGCAGGTATAGCCGCACTTACCAGGGCGGATAAGGAGATCGGGAAGATGAGGTCTGTTTATAATGAAAGACGGCTGTACATGATAGACAGGCTCAAAAAAATGGGCTTCAGGCTGCCGGTCGAACCAAAGGGCGCATTTTATGTCTTTGTGAACGCAAAGCACATATCGGATAACTCGTATGACCTTTCATTCGAAATCCTGGAAAAGGCAGGAGTGGGTGTGACACCCGGAATAGACTTTGGCAAAAACGGGGAAGGTTATCTGCGTTTTTCCTATGCCAATTCCATCGAAAATATTGCCGAAGGTCTTGACCGGTTGGGAAAATACCTGAAGGAAAGATAAATGGACGTATTATTTGTAAAAAGCGCCTTTGATGTAAGCCACTACCCGCCGCCAGACAGACTGGAGATTGCCTTTGCGGGAAAATCCAATGTGGGAAAGTCTTCCCTTATAAACGTCCTTGTCAACAGGAAGAAACTCGCCAGGACCAGTTCCACTCCCGGCAGGACACAGGCGCTTAATTTTTTTAATGTAGGCGCGGACAGGCTCTGCCTTGTGGATTTGCCCGGATACGGGTTTGCAAAAGTGCCGCTAAAGGTAAAGGCATCATGGGGAAAGATGGTGGAGACTTATCTCAAATCCCGGGATAACCTGAAGGCGGTTGTTGTGATCATGGATATCAGGCGGAATATATCTGATGACGACATAAGCCTCATCAACTGGCTTTCCGAATATAATAAGGGGTTTATTCCGGTGTTTACAAAGGTGGACAAGCTGAACCGCAGGGAGAGGGACTCAAGGCTGAAGGAACTGGAAAATGCGTTGAGTTCAATATCAGCGGAAAAACCAATTTTATTCTCTGCACAGACACGGGAGGGAAAGGGTGAGATATGGAAGAGAATAGAAGGCTTTACGACCTGAAGTCCTCAAGGCCGCAGGCCTTTATCTTTTTATGCAGGTTGCTTCGTTCCATGCCGATAGCCTCTGCGGTCTGGGAAATATTCCCGCTGAACTTCTTCAGCTTTGCAGAGATAAATATCTTTTCAAAAATGTTTTTTGCGTCCCTGAAACAATCCACATCAAGGAATGATTCGCATACATCTTTTTTCGGCTGGGATTGATTATAGGGTGCAGGTATATCATCCAGCTTTATCACATCGTCGCTCGACATGATAACCAGGTTTTCCACAAGGTTTTTTAATTCCCTCACATTTCCAGGCCAGTTATACTGCTTTAACAGCTTAACAGCCTCATCGGAAAACCTTTTTTTATTCTTTCCGGAAGCAAAATTTGTCTGCCCCATAAATGTTGTTATGAGTTCCGGTATATCATCCGCCCTGTCCCTTAAAGGCGGAACACGTATGGGTACCACATTGAGCCGGTAGAAGAGGTCTTCTCTGAACCTTCCCGCTTCTATCTCGTGCATCAGATCCTTATTTGTTGCAGATATTATCCTTACATTTACGTGAATGGTCCTTGCACCGCCTACCCGCTCAAATTTCTGTTCCTGCAGGATCCTGAGCGTTTTGGACTGGGCTTTGAGACTCATGTCGCCTATTTCATTGAGAAACAGTGTCCCTTCATGGGCAATGTCAAATTTGCCCTTCTTTTTTGTCCCGGCGCCTGTAAATGCCCCCTTTTCATGCCCGAAGAGTTCACTCTCGATGAGTTCTTCGGGGATAGCCGCACAGTTTACCTCAACCATGGGTCTGCTGCTTCTTGTACTCATTCTGTGAATGGTATGAGCGACTAGCTCCTTGCCTGTTCCGTTTTCCCCCATTATCAGGATGGTTGCATTTGTAGGCGCCGCCTTTTCTATACTCTCTCTTAGTTTTCTGACCTTTTCGCTGTTGCCGGTTATGTGATATTTACTTTTATCACGTTCCCTGAGGATACTGATCTCTTCTTCAAGCTGATAAAAATTCAGGGCATTATTGATAGCCAGCAGCAGTTCTTCCATGGTCAGGGGTTTTTCAATAAAGTCATAGGCCCCCAGCTTGGTTGCCTTGACAGCGGTTTCAACATCCGCATGACCTGACATCATTATGACCTGGAGATACGGGTATTCCTGCTTTATCTTCACAAGGGCATCGATCCCGTTCATGTCGGGCATCCAGATATTGAGTATGACAAGATCCGGCAGCATCTCATCTATTTTTTTCAGGGCGGAAACCGCGCTCAGCTCGGAGTGCACCTCAAAACCTTCATCGGTCAGTATGCCCTCAAGGGTCTGGAGGATGCTTTTTTCGTCATCTATTACTAAAATCGATCTGGCCATTTAACCAACCTTTTAACCATGGATGTTAATATATGGTTATAACCAATTCTCCATTGGCATGCAATGGCGTTTTAGCAAATTTCTTTTCATAGAGGAAAGCGATAGGAAGCGGGAATAAAATAGGTAATCAGCCCTTCATCATTTCAAAGGCAATCTTTGCTGTTCTCATGGATGCACCAGGTGCCCCAAGGCTTCTGGCAACACCTGCTAGTTTTGCCTGTATCTCTCCTTTCCTGGTATTATCCCCAAGGATTTCCATGGCCTTTTCTGCCATTATCTCCGGGGTGACATCTTCCTGCAGGAGCTCAGGTGCAACCTCTTCACCGGCCACCAGGTTGACGAGACCTATATGGGGCACCTTGACGACCCGGCGGGCTATTCTGAAGGAAAGGGGCGAAATGCGGTATGTAATAATCATCGGGACACCCATTATAGCCGTTTCAAGCGTGGCCGTTCCGGAGGCCACAAATGCAAGGTCGCACACCTTGAGTGCATGGTAGACCCCCCTGCCCGTAGTTATAATATTCAGATCAGAATTTCCTGTTATTTTTTTTATAAGGTCCATTGAAATGGTAGGGGCAACCGGAATGATACACTTTACATTATTCAATCGGGAAGAGATGATCTTCGCTGCGCCCAGCATATCGGGAAGAAGTTTTATTATCTCTTCGTTCCGGCTTCCGGGCATGAGGCCTATGACGTTGTCGCAGCTTGATATTCCGAATTCCTTTTCAATATACTCCCTGTTAAGGTGCTGTGGCACCTGGTCCATAAGGGGATGCCCCACATATTCCACAGGAAGATTTGTCCCCGCTTTCTGGTAAAAATCCTTTTCAAAGGGAAGTATAACGGCCATCCTGTCTACACGTCGGGATATCTTTTTGGCCCTTCCGCTCCTCCATGCCCAGATCTGCGGGCTTATATAGTAAAGTACCGGAATCCCGAACTTTTTGGCCGCACCGGCCAGGCTGATATTAAATCCGGGATAATCTATGAGTATAAGCAGGTCAGGGTGTTCGTTTTTAAGAATTGAGCGAAGTTTAAAATAGGCCTTAAGGATAATATTTGCCCTTGAAAACACCTCGGTAAACCCCACGACAGCCATCTGGGATGAATGTGCAACGATTTCCACACCCGCGATTACCATTCTGTCACCGCCGATGCCCTGAAAGGTGATATCGCGCCCCAGCTCCTTCATGGCCTTTACAAGGTTTGCACCGTGCAGATCCCCGGATGCCTCCCCTGCTACTATCAGTACATGTTTTGAGGTATGGTTTGCCACAGTTCTCTTATTTACAGGAAAACAGCTTTACTTAACCGGAAGAAATGTCCGGCATTCCTTTTGTATCTGCTCAATGACATGAAGCGCTATCTTCAGGGCCTTTCTCTCATCCCTTTCTGCAGCGTCAGGTCTTTTACCCTGGCGTACCGATTCTATAAAATGGTTTATCTGATCTGCCAGCGGATCACTATTCTCAAATATTACATTTTCTGTCTTCAGTTTTGCAAGGTTTATCCTGTCCCGTGCGCCCTCGTTTAAGCGTGTGATACTGAATTCCTTCCTGTAGCAGTTGGCGTGAATATAGGCATCCGGTTGAAAGACACGTATTTTTCTTAAGGTCTTTTCCGCTATCCTGCTGGCCGTAAGATTGGCCACTGTTCCGTTTTCAAATATTATTCTGACATTCGCAATATCAGTTTTATCCGTGATAACGCACATGCCTATAGAGTGTATTTCCTTGACTTCAGATGGAACAAGATTGAGGACGATATCAAGATCATGTATCATCAGGTCCAGAACCACATCCACATCCGTTCCTCTTTCGGTAAACTTGTTCATCCTGTGTGTTTCTATAAAAAGCGGGTTATTCAGATAGGATGAAATCCTTACAACCGCAGGGTTAAAACGTTCCACCAGACCGACATGCAAAATGAGATTTTTTTCTTCTGCGCGATTTAAAATAGCATCAGCGCTTTCGAGATCATAGGTTATCGGTTTTTCTATTAAAAGATTCACCCCTGCATTCAATATATCTATTGCAACATCAAAGTGCTTCTCAGTCGTTACCGCCAGGCTTGCGGCATCAACAAGCGGAAGCAGGTTCATATGATTTTCATATACCTTTACATTATACTTTGCACCTATTTCTCTTGCCCGTTCAATGTTTACATCAGATATCCCAACCAGCTCAACACCGGAGTTTCCCGAATATTTTTCAACATGTTTTTCACCCATATGGCCTACGCCAATTACACATACTTTTACTTTTTTATTCTCTTTAGTCATTATATTAAAACCCTGTTTTTAAATATTTTACAAATCCTGATAACTACAGGAGATGATTGATATTTTATTTTTATCAGCGAGGTCAACCATTTTTTTTATGTCAAAAATCAAGGTTTTTCCTGCTTCAACGGCCAAAAGGCGTGCATTAACATCAATCATGGATTGTATTGTTTCCAGTCCTACCGAGGGCACATCAAACCGGAGGTCCTGATCCGGCTTGCTTACTTTCACAACAACCGCCTTTTCGCCTGCGATTTTACCGCCTCTAAGGATAGTGGCATTGGTCCCGTCTATCGCCTCAAGGGCAAGGATTGTTTTGTTTCTGATCACAACACACTGCCCGATATCCAGCCGTCCGAGCTCCTTTGCAACCTTCCACCCGATTTCAATATCTCTTTTTTCATCCTTGCCCGGCTTCCTCTTTGTAATGCACCCCTCCGGTGCCAGCAGTTCGGGCAGATAAATGGTAGAACTGACAATATCAATGCCTTCCTCATGCAGCTCATTGGCAAGAGCCCTTAAGATGCTGTCATCGTGAAAGATGGCAAACTTGGACATGAATGCCAGGCCCTTCAGGTCCGGTTTGATATTGCTGAACATCTTGCGCTTGTTGATACTCCCGGCCATAAGGGCCGTGTTTATGTTTCTCTGCCTGAATGCCTTTATTAATCTACCAAGCTGGCCGAGTTTTATCCACTCTATCTCATCAACATTATCGGAAAGGGCCTTATCAGCCTCACCTTCAAAGGCGACGGCCGTGACGTGCAGCCCCCTTTTTCTTGCTGCATCTGCTACTATAAAAGGAAACTGGCCGCCTCCCGCAATAATGCCGATATTGTCAGTCTCTGATGTCATCAATTACAGCTCTTCATCCTTTAATTTTGATCCGCGGGTTATTCCCCTGACTGAATCGGAGGTCAGAAAATTCATGAGGACCTCGAGCTCCGGGAATGGTTCCATTTCCTCCTTCACCCTTTTTATGCCGTCCTTTAGAAGGTTGCTCTCACGCCATATTATCCGGTAGGCCTTTCTCAGCCCTGTGACGGCTTCTCTTGAAAAACCGTGCCGCCTGAGTCCGACCAGGTTCAGCCCGTAAAGATTTGCCCTTGGCCCTGATGCCATCATATATGGGGGAATATCCTTTGGAAGGCCTGTCAGCCCGCTTATAAATGCATACTGACCGATTCTCACAAACTGATGAGAGGCGGTAAAGGAGCTTAAAGTAGCATGATCACCCACACTGGTATGCCCTCCCAATGTTGCTGCATTGACCATTATGATATTGTTGCCAAGGACACAGTCATGGGCAATGTGGGCATATGCCATAATATAGTTGTTGTCACCGATGACCGTGACCCAGTCCTGTTTGGTTGTGGCCCTGTGGATAGTTGCGTATTCTCTTATAATATTATTATTCCCTATAACAACACGGGTGTCTTCGCCCTTATATCCTATATCCTGGGGAGGGGTTCCGATCGTAACAAGGTGGGAGATATTGTTGTTTTCACCAATTTCAATATGGCCTTCTATTACGGTGTGCGCGCCAATTTTAGTATTCCTGCCAATTTTTACATGTTCACCGATTATGGCATAGGGGCCTATCTCGCAATCTTCGGAAATCTCGGCCCCCGGACTGACTACAGCGGTTTTATGAATATTCGTCATTTATTATTTCACAGTAATTAAAGTATCTGGGCGGTCATCTCTGCCTCGGCAGCCATGCTGTCATCAACATATGCCTTGCCCGCGATCTTCCAGACCTTTGACCCTGTTCTTATAGTCTCCACCACAAGCTTGAGCTGATCTCCTGGAACGACCTGCCTTCTGAACTTCACCTTATCCATGCCCATAAAGATTACAAGCCTGGGTCCTTCCTGGCCATCTTCCTTTTCCATAAGGGAAAGCCGGGACAGAATACCGCCGGTCTGACCCATTGCCTCTATTATCAGAACTCCCGGCATGATGGGTTCTCCCGGAAAATGCCCCTGGAAGAATTCTTCATTGGCAGTCACGTTTTTATACCCGACAATCCTTTTCCATGGTTCAAATTCGGTAATCCTGTCAACAAGCAGAAAGGGATACCGGTGGGGGAGCAGTTTGGTAATTTCTTTATAAGTTATTGGCAGTTCCATAGTTCCTCTCTTTTTCCGGCTGGTTTATTTCTCTTCAAGTTCCCTGAGTCTTTTTTCAAGTTCCTTAACTTTTTTATTAAGCTCCGGGAGTTTTTTTATCAGGGCCCTTGTTTCCATCCACTGTCTTGGCGGCATTTCAGGATTTCCCAGGACGGCTTCACCTTCGGCCAGGGATTTATGAACTCCGGCGGCAGACCCCACTATCGCCCGATCACCGATAGTAATATGATCCTTGATTCCGACCTGACCGCCTATAATAACATTTTTTCCAACCTGCACACTTCCGGAGATGCCTGTCAGCGCCACGACAATACTGTCCTCGCCAATAACAACGTTGTGGGCAACCTGTACAAGGTTGTCTATTTTAACACCCCTTTTGATGTGAGTTGTCCCGTGGGCCGCCCGGTCAACTGTTGAATTCGCACCTATCTCAACGTCATCATCTATCCGGACGTTTCCAAGCTGCGGGACCTTGACGTTTCCTTCATCGCTCTGGACATATCCGAACCCGTCGCTGCCTATAACACATCCTGCATGTATTATCACATTCGCACCGATAATGCAGCCCTGTGATATCGATACATTGGGGTGAAGCACGCTGTTGCTGCCAACCTTTACATTGCTTCCGATAAAGACCCCCGGGAACAGGATGGCATTATCCCCTATCACCGCATTTTCTCCCACATAAACAAAAGGGTAGATCGATACGTCTTTTCCGATTCTGGCGGACGGGTCCACCTGAGCCGTGCTGCTGATGCCTGGATATGCAGGTACAGGGGGCGTGAAGAGTGCTGCGAGCCTTGCATAGGCTAGTTTTGGATTTTCCACCAGGACCTGGTCCCCGGAAAAGCCTTCGATTACTTCCGATACTATCAGTGCAGTTGCTTTTGTCTTCATCGCCTGATCTTTATACCTCATGTCGTAGAAAAAGGCGACATCCCCCTCCTTTGCATTATCGAGAGAGTTGATTCCGGTAATCAGGCTTTCTTTTTTGCCGATCAGGCTTCCTTTGACCAGGCCGGCAACTTTTTCAAGATTCAGTTCCAAATTCAGCCCCGTTAGGTTGTTGAATAAATGAGTATTTTACTGTACAGCGGTTATGGTTTTGCCTTGTTAATGGCTGCAACTACGTCATTGGTGATATCCAGTGCGTTGGAAACATAAAGAATACCGCCTTGTGCCCTTTCGACAATCAAATCATATTTTTTATCCTTTGCAATGGTCTGGATCACACCGGAAAGGGTATGCAGGAAGTCCATACGGGCATCCGACTCGGCTTTTTTCATATCTTCATTTGAATCCTGCATCAGATAGGTGAGATCCCTTCTCTTTTTTTCGTATTCCTTCTGCCTGCCTTCCTTTGCGTCCATACTGAGCATAAGGCTCTGTTTTTCCATGTCCTTCTGCATTTCAACAAGTTCCTGCTGTTTCTGATCTATATTCTTCTGCATTTCAATCTGTTTTTTCTTCAATCCTTCAGTCATCTTTTTGCCTACATTGGATTCCTGTATGCACCGCTGATAATCAAAAACACCAATTTTCAGCGGCTCCGCAGCGGAAGCACTGAGTTGCAAAGAAAAAAATACAATTACGATAAAAATTATCCCGGTTAGATGTCTCATGATTTCCCCTTTCACTTTTTACAATTAATATTTCAAAAATTCATATTGATAATACCATAAAATTATTAAAAAGATCCGCCTATCTTAAACTCAAATTTGCCGCTGGCTGTATCATTTACATTAGTATTGTTAAGTTTATAGCCATATTCAAGTCTGAGCGGCCCCATAGGTGAACGCCACCTGATACCAATGCCTACTGATGCACCGGCGCCCTCTTTCCAGCTCATATCCTTATTAAAGGCGTTCCCTGTATCAAGGAAGACAAGCGCGGTCATTCCCTGCTCGCCCTGCTTAATCGGGACTCTGTATTCAATCTTATATAACCACATGTAACTACCGCCGATTTCGTTATATGTCAGGGGATCAACAGGAGATATGGTTCCCCATTCATAGCCCCGTACTGTGTCTATTCCGCCGATCTGGAATTTTTCATATAATGGCAGTAATCCATCGGATCTTCCCTGAATATATCCCAGCTGGGTCTCGGTAACAAGCACGGTCTTTTTAAACACCGGTAAATACCAGATCGAAGTCAGCAGGTATTTATTGAACGCGACATCACCGCCAAAAGGGCCGCCTGCGTATTCAAGGGTAAAGGCATTTAACGAACCCCTTGAAGTATCCCACCATCTATCCTCGCTGTTACGCTCTATCCCTACTGTAACACTGCTTGTAAGGTACGTTCCTGCCATTTGCTGTATTGCGAGTGCTGCGCCGGGATAAATATTTGTTACTGTCCCCTTGTCATATGTATATTGAACCGTCCCCCGTGTGAACTGGTCCAGCCCCAGGAGGAATGCGACTCCTGCATTCCCTCCAAGCCGTTGCCTTGTATATTCGTCATAGTCAATATCCCAGTCATATGCGCTTATAGTGCCCCGCACAGGCTTATCAAAAAGCCACGGATCCTTAAATGTGGCATTAAACCTTGTTGACGCGCTTCCCGCCATGGCCTGAATCGAGAAATTCCTCCCCGTGCCAAACATATTGTTATCCTCAAACTGGAGTTGCACTGCCAGTCTTTCATAGCCACCATATCCGGCTGAAAATGATACTGATCTCTGGAGCTGCTCTTTTCCTTCGATATCGATAATCATCTCGTTATCGCTGCTGCCTTTTCGTTGTTTTATTTCAGGTTTTTCATAGATATCAAGCCGATTGATATTCGCCTCGCTTGCCTTGAGCAATACCCTGCTGAAATACTCCCCTTCAGCAAGCCTCAATTCTCTTCTTATGACCTTGTCCTTTGTTACTTCGTTTCCATAAATATTTATTCTTTCGATTTTAACCCTTTTATTCTTTTCTATTTTATAATTAACATTTATAAGGTTTTTTCCTTTAATTTCACTCGGTAGAGGCCTTACATCCGCATATGCATATCCCATATCGGCGTAAATATCTTTTATCTTATCGATTTCAGTATACATAACCTTTCGGCTGAAGGGATCCCCCTTTTTGATTTTGATTATTTTTTTCAGTGCATTGGCAGGTATTAAAAGATCCCCTTCGAAATTGACAGAATTTACAGTGTATCTTTCTCCTTCGACAACTGTAATAACGATCTTGAGTCCTCCCAGTTTTTTGTCATAGGTTATTTCAGGTTCGCCTATCCGTGCCTTGATATAACCATGATTGTCATAAAAGAAAGTAAGCTGCTGCATATCGTATTCCAGTTTTTTCTTATCGAGAATACCGGAATCCGTAAACCATGACAGCCAGTTCTTTTCCTTTGTCAACATTACGTCCCTGAGCTCATCACTGCTGAATATTTTATTCCCCTTGAACTCAATATCTTTAATGTATACCTTTTCGCCTTCATCGATCAGATAGGTAAGGGTTACTTCATTGTCAGGGAGGTCCTTGATCTGGGCCTCTATTTTCGCATCATAATATCCGTCGTTTTTATAAAAATCCAGAAGCCTGTTTATACTCTGCCTTATATCACTCCGGTTAAGGGCTGCATATTGTTTTATTCCTATTTCATCTTTGAGTTTATCTGCTTTTTTCGCTTTATTACCTTTAAAGCTTATCTTGATAATAGTCGGCTTTTCAGCAAGATTAAATGTAATAATCTTTCCTGCGGGACTGTCAGTTGTTTCATAATTTACATCATCGAAAAATCCCATCTTGTAAATGGTCCTGAGGTCCCTGTCCAGTTTCTCCTGATCAAATTTTTCTCCCTTCTTGCTTTCGATTACATTCAGTATACCTTCATCATCTATCCTTTTATTACCGTGGATTATTATATCCGCTATCAGGACATTCTTCTTTATCTGGCTGCTCAGACTCTCCGCTATTTTTTTAAGCCCTTCGGGAAGTTTTTTCATATCGTTTACTATCATCATAACCGAAAACGGGGTCTTTGCTGAGCTGGTATCCATAACCTTTACATCTAAATGGATGCTTCCATCCTTTTCGGTTAATTCTCCGATAATAATCCAGGCAGCATTGTTGGCTTTTCCCAGGGGAATTATAGTTTTTTCAGGATCGGTATATGAAAAGTCGTTCCCCAGGCTGCTGTTGATTATTTTGGCGTCAACTACATCATAACCCAATTCGGTCAGGTCCTTGGAAAACATTTCCTGCGCGTCGGTATTAAGGCTTCCTGCCGGCTTCGCGGTTTCTACCTTAAAGGGCACGACCATGATTTTGTCCTTTCCGAGGGCCCTGGCAGGGTATGATAATGCGGCAGGAAGAAGTGCAAGAAAAATCAAAAAAAAGAGGTAAAATTTACCATTTGCAATTGGTAGTGAGTGGTTTACGCTGTTCAAGGTTTCCTTTGTTTCAGATCTAGTGTAATTTGCCATCGACAATCTCCAATACATTTGTCATATTTTCTGCCATCTGCTGATTATGGGTAACAATTACCATGCTCAGGCCCTCCTCTTCCCTGATCCGGAGGAGCAGGTCAACGATCTCTTTACCTGTGTTTCTGTCCAGATTACCTGTGGGTTCATCGGCCAGAAGGAGCCGGGGATTCATTATGAGTGCCCTTGCGATGGCCACTCTCTGCTGCTCTCCACCTGAAAGTTCGCCAATCCGGTGATTAAGCCGGTTGGCGAGTCCGACATGTTTCAATATTTTTTCTGCCCTTTCCCTTGATTCCTTCATTCCCATCCTTGAGATAAGGGCTGGCATTATTGTATTTTCAAGGGCGTTGAATTCGGGGAGCAGGTGATGGAATTGAAAAACAAAGCCGATCTCTTTATTTCTTAAACTGCACAGACCCGACTCATCAATTTCAGCGATGTTCCTGCCCCGGAATTTTACCTGTCCGCCTGTAGGGTGTTCAAGTGCCCCCATGATGTTCAAAAGGGTTGACTTTCCTACTCCCGATGCACCGATTATTGCCAGGGTGTCTCCCTCATTTATCGTAATATTGATCCCATTCAGGACATCAATAGTATTTCCATTATGCTTATACGATTTATAAATATCTGTTAATTCAAGCATATACAGTATTCCCTGATCCTTTATTCATATCTTAAAGTCTCAACCGGATTCAGGCGCGATGCGTGCCAGGACGGGTAGATGGTTGTTAAAAACGACAGGAACATCCCGGCTATTATCACCGCCGCTACATCAGTCCAATCGACCTGTACCGGTAAGGTTGACATAAGATAAACGTCAGCCGGTATCGAAATAAATTTATATTTTGATAGCAGATAACAGATCCCCAGGCCGGAACAGACTCCCGCTACAGTACCGATTATTCCGACAAAGAGCCCCTGGACCATAAAAACGCTCATTATGCTTCTTTTTGTGGCCCCCATGGTTCTTAAGATAGCTATATCCTTTGATTTTTCTATTACGGTCATAACAAGAACACTGATGATATTCAATGCGCCCACAACTACAATCATCGTGAGAATGACAAACATGGTATACTTTTCAAGCTGGAGCGCCTCCAGCAGACTGCGGTTTGATTCACGCCAGTCCTGGACAAAATAGCGGTTCCCAAGCTTTTTTTTGATATTTTTACTTATAACATCGGACCTTTCCGGATTATCGACTCTTATCTCTATCTGAGATATCCTGTCACCCATTCCAAAGAGTTTTTGTGCCTCCCGGAGTGAAACAAATGCCAGGTGAAGGTCATAGTCGGACATCCCGGATTCAAACAATCCTGTGATTATAAACAATGCCCTTCGTGGCGATCTCCCCAGCGGGGTCAGTCTACCATCAGGAGACATAATCTTTATTATGTCTCCTACTCCGACACCCAGGCTTTTTGCCAGCTCCTTGCCTACAATTATTGTGGGCAGCCCTTCATGCTTTTTCTTTAACGAAGACAGATTTCCCTTTGTGATCATCTTGCTGATATCGATTACCCTGTTAAAACTGTCGGGATCAATCCCCCGGAGGGCTACTACCTCGCTGCTTCCGGAATTCACCATCGCCTGCCTGAAGATGGATGGCGCCGTATCGACAACTCCGTTCACGGATTTAATCTCTTTCATTACCTGTTTGTAATTTTCCAGGCTTCCCGCATAGCCGCTTACCCATATATGTGATCTGACCCCCAGGATCTTTGTCATAAGTTCTGCCCGGAATCCATTCATCACCGAGAGGACTATAATAAGCGCCATTACTCCAACCATGACACCAACAATGGAGATGACCGATATTACGGAGATGAAGGCCTGTTTTCGTTTGGCCCTGAGGTATCTCTGACTTAAGAAGAGTTCAAATAGCATAAAAAATGCAACCCCCGGGTTTTAACCGGGGGAAAGCCTTTCGTATTAAACCTGTTTATTTCGCATATGCGGAAAAAGGATTACGTCTCTGATTGATGGAGAATCGGTTAAAAGCATGACAACCCTGTCTATGCCAATTCCCTGCCCCGCTGTCGGGGGAAGGCCGTATTCAAGGGCATTAACATAGTCTTCATCCATAAACTGGGCCTCATCATCTCCGGATTCCCTCAGCGCAACCTGTTTTTCAAATCTTCCACGCTGGTCATCCGGGTCGTTCAATTCGGTAAAGGCATTGGCTATCTCTTTACCGGCGATGAATAGCTCAAACCTGTCAACTATATCGGGATTATCATCATTTTTTCTGGATAATGGAGATATTTCGGTGGGATGTCCTATAATGAATGTCGGATTTATCAACTTTGGCTCAACAAGCTGGTCAAAGATTTTTTCAAGCACCTTTCCATGACTGTCCATTTTCGAAAGGGTAATATTTTTTGAATGCGCAAATTTAACCGCAGCATCAATATTTTCAAATACATCATCATCTGCCCCGCCCACTTCCCTGATTGAATCATAGAGGGAGATCCTGGGCCACGGTGGTGTGAAGTCTATCTGTTCACCCTGGTAATCAATCACCAGTTTTCCGCAAGTTTCGGTAAGCAACTGACTGAACAGCTCTTCGGTAAGGGTCATAAGGTCTTCATAGGTTGCATATGCCATGTAGAATTCAAGCATCGTAAATTCAGGGTTATGTTTGATAGAGATCCCTTCATTTCTGAAATTCCTGTTTATCTCATAAACCCTGTCGAGCCCTCCGACCACAAGTCTTTTTAAAAACAGTTCCGGGGCTATCCTCAGGTACAGGTCCATTCCAAGGGCATTATGATATGTCTTGAATGGCCGGGCGGTAGCGCCGCCGGGTATGGTCTGCATCATCGGAGTTTCAACCTCAAGGAAATCCCTCGAATTGAAGAACTCTCTGAAAAAACGTATAATTTTACTCCTGGTTATGAAAACATCCCTTACCTCATCATTTACGATAAGATCCACATAACGCTGGCGGTATCTTGTTTCGATATCTGTCAGTCCGTGCCATTTTTCCGGTAAAGGTCTTATGGATTTGGTTAACAGTTTTATCTCGGTCGCAACCAGGGTCAGTTCATCGGTCTTTGTCTTGAAAAATGACCCCCTGATGCCGGCATAGTCGCCAATGTCCATTAATTTAAACAACTGGTAGCCTTCGTCACCGACCTTGTCCTTCCTGATATAGGCCTGTATCGATCCCGAACTGTCTTTTATGTGGATAAAGGCTGCCTTGCCGAATATCCTCATTGACATGATCCTGCCTGCAAGAGAATATTGAGTAGTGTCCTTTTCCAGTTCTTCGCCATTGATATTGCCGAATTTTTCGATCGCCTCACTGGCCCTAAGATCAAATTTGAACCCGGCAGGATATGGGTTAATTCCTATTTCTTTCAACCGATCGATTTTTTTCCTTCGATCCTCTACAACCGTGCTAGTTTTTTCCATAATAAATAAACCGATATAAGTATTTAAAATAATAGTGAATGATGATTTTATTTAGTTATTTTAATAATTTGAACATTAACTTTTAATCCATATGGATATGTTAGTCAAGGTAAAAGATGGCAGAAAAAGGCACCATTTAAGCATTAGACACCACATGTTCCCATTTTGTTCCGAAAATTTTAAGATGAGAAAATTTAGAAAAGAAGCCTGCACAGAAATAGCCCCTGCCGCTAAGTCAAAGGCAGCCTTTGGGTAAGACAAGACCTTAAAACCCGGCATATTAAAATACAGGGGTTTTAATTTAAAGAACTAATCCTGTGCAGGGTAATTAATCTCTGCGAGTGTTTCCAGTATATTTTCAAGCGAGGCAGGATGGTCCCAGTCAACGGTTATTTCCTTTTTATCGGGATCACCTTTAACCTCCGCTATTCCTTCCAGATCTTCGAGTTCATTTTTTATAGTCTTCACACAGTGTCCGCATGATATGTTTGGTATGTGAAATGTCTTCGTTTGCATAATAATCTCTCCTTTATTTTTCAAAAAATTAACAATTAAAGAATAAGAGTCAAGCGATGCAGGAGAATCAGGGTTAAAATTTCATGAAGCAGAAAGGATCTTTATCTTCAAAGATATTTTGCCCAAAACTGTGTGAAATGGCCAGGCATCCTCCGCAAACAGGCCTGATACTGCATGACCGGCAGGAGCTGCAGCCTTCTCTGTATTTTTTTGCCCTGTCTGAAAAATAGATTTGTTCCAGCGGCTGATCAAAGATATTTCCTAGTGGTGAAGGGAACTTGCGGCAGGCATGGACTTCCCCGTCGGAAAGGATCGCCAGAAAATTAAACGCGGCCCCGCACCCGTATCCGGTACATCCGCTGAAAAGGGGAGACTCTTCCCGGTATTTTATTATGTTGAACAGATTGTCCTTAAGCCCCATTGCAGGATTGTCTTTTGCCTGTTTTATATAGTCCATTAAAAACCATTCATATTTTTCCTTTGAAGGCAGCATGAGATTTGCACCCTGCCCTACCATTGATAGCCGGTTAAAAAAGAAGGAATCTGTTTTATCGTCAAGCAGGTTTACGAGGGGGATAACCTGATCTATATTCTCTTTCGTAAGGGTCAGCATGACCATTGAGTAAATGTCCAGTTCCTTCAATATCTCCAAAAAATTCAGTACCCTGTCAAAATGTCCTTTCCCGCGTATCTCGTCGTTGTGCTCGGGAAGACCTTCCAGGCTTACCTGAAAAAAGTCAGGTTTTTGTATTTTTATTATTTTCTCCAGGGTTGCTTTTTGGGCCGGGTTCCCGAGGATTGCCACCAGAAATCCCCTTTCGACTGCCGCCTCATACAGCTTAAGAAATTCAGGATACAGGAGCGGGTTTCCCCCGGTGAATACTACCTGCCCGTTAACATGCATCCTGTCGCAAAACTCATACAATTCATCCAGTATCCCCATGGCCCTCGCGAGCGCCATCGGTTTCCTGTCACTTCTGTCGTAACAGTGTTTGCAATTCAGGTCGCATGCCTGAGTGATGTGCCATTGTATGGCAAAGGACGGGCTTGAAAGATACTCCCCGAAATTTTCCTCATAGTCCTTGAACTTTGCAGGATCTCTTCTTATCAGGGAGGAAGGTTTCAGTATAAATCCCTTTGCACGCGCCTGCTTCATTGCACTGCTTAATATCCCGGGACTGACATCTTCCTTTTTAGCCAGGCTCAGGAGCTCCCTGTCTTCCACAACCAGCTTTAATGCCAGAAGATCATTATCATCAGCCGTTTTATATTTTGTTATCCCTGAATACGGATCACTCCATACCATGATAAATTCCCGGCCTTTTTTTATCTCAGGATCTTTATCTGCGGCGGAATGATCTACCAGAGACTGGAGATTTTGCCAGCCTGTTTCAACAAGCTGAAGCGTGGGATTGATTTCATCGGATTCTGATATTAGAGGAAGGTCGATTTCAGCTGCTTTGACATTAAAAATCGCTTTATCGATCCTTGCAAGATCGCTCATATAGCCTGGAACTGAACCCTTTATTGTTTCGGATGAAAGCAGATCTAAAAAATGTTCAGGTGAGGTATCCCCTCCTGCCTCAAGGATTTTACTCCATATGCTTTCCGACATATTTTTACGGCAGGAAGGGAATGTATTTTCCGGACTGTATTCGGCTTTGGAATTCACTTAGGAGCCTTCCCCTATCCGCTGCAACTGGTTTTTCCACTACAGCTCGTGCCTCCGCTGCAGCTTGTTTTTGTATCCCCTTTCTTTTCTCCGCTGCAACTGGTTTTTACATCTGTTTTTTTGTTGCCACTGCAGCTGGTTTTTGTGTTTTCTTTTTTCATGTTTCCGCTGCACCCGGATCCGCTGCCGCAACCTGTCTTTGCACTATCCTTCTTTTGGCCACCGCATCCTGTTTTACCGCCACAGCCTGTTTTTCCGCTGCAGCCCGTCTTTGATGCCTCGACCTTTTTGCCGCTGCAGCTTGTTGGGCCTGAATCCGATTTGTCCATTGCCCAGGTTATATTTGCGCCAGAGATTAAACCGGCAATCGTGAACCCCGCCAGCAGTTTTTTAGCCTTTTCTTTGTCCATATTGCCCCCTTTTAAGATAGTTAATCAAAAATAAGCCTTTGACAGAAATGATAGCAGAAAGATTTTTACCATAATTTCCAAATAAAATTATCACGATATTATAATATTTTTATAACTTATCATTTATTGTATCTCGCTGAGAGATCCGGGTTCCAAAAGATCATTATACGCTACTATCAGGGTATAAAAATAGGTTAAACACCTTATTTTTTATTTTATTAAAGTGTATCCCAAAAAAAGGCCGCAATTTTCTCCTTTTATTCAGGATATAAATTACAGCCTTATTATTTAGAGGCGCATTACGCCGGATAAGGATATCGATTACATTACCGAAGCACCCGACACATGGAGTACCTGTCCGCTGATATCGATTGAAATATCGGAAGCAAAAAACAGTGTTGCGTTTGCTATATCCTGGGCCGACGTTGCTCTTCCAAGAGGAAGTTCCTTTTTAAGAAAATCAATGACTGCCTGCTTGTCAGGGGCCTTGATGAAGTTTGTCGGTGCAGGGCCCGGTGCAACACAGTTGACCCTGATTTTATTTGGTGCCTCGGCCGTAGCAAGCTGTTTGGTGAAGATATCAAGCGCACCCTTTGCCTGTGCATACACGCCAACGCCATGAGTATACATGTGGGAGCTTCCCGAACCGATATTCACGATGGCGCCCTTTCCCTTTTTCCTCATGCCCGGCAGGACCGCAGCAGCTACAAACATCGGGCTGAACAGGTTGAGTGAAACCTCTTTCTGCCATATGGCCGGGTCCTGTCCCTCAAAGGGGCCTGATGACATGATCGCTCCTGCTACGTTACACAGGATGTCTATATCTCCAAACTCTTTTACCACTTGATTTACCATGGACTCAACGTCAGCTTTGTTCGTAACATCCGCCTTTATTGCAATACTCTTTGCACCTGCTTCCTTTACCTGCTCGCAGGTGAGTTTTACATCATCCAGATTTATATCTGTTACTGCAACGACCGCGCAGCCTTCCCTTGCAAGTGACAGAGCAATTTCTCTACCAAAGCCTATCTGGCTTCCTGCACCTGTTACCAAAGCTACCTGTCCTTTAAATCCAAGATCCATTGTTTCTTCCTCCTTATTTCTAAAAAGCCATTCTTATAGTTAAATTAATACAATATATTGATTTCTTGGCAAAATATTCAGCTATCACATGTGTTTTTTTTAATCAAGCACAAATAAATCATAAAATCTCAGAGCTTTAAAGACAGGGCATGTCCTGTCTCTCACGGATCACATCCCTGCGTTTATTATAGTAACAAACTCCTTCCACGACGAAGCTCGCGGGACATCCGTATCGGGTTCTATAATTTCACTCTGGATAGTGCCTCTGATCACGGGAACTTTATTTTCAATGATATATGTGAACCAGACAGGATTTAATCCGGCCTTTGATGCACCGTTGATATCCGGCTCAGGATCGTCACCCGTAAAGATAATTTCTTCCTTTTCAACCCCCAGTCCTTTCGCGAGTTCTTCAAAAACAAATGGATGCGGTTTTCTGTATCCAAGTTCACCTGAAATCAGTATGGTTTCAAAGCAGGACGCAAGACCCGTCCGGTTCAGTATTTCCTTTGCCGCAGGGGCATGAGTAAAATTGGATAACAGGCCAAGGGGATATCTGCTTTTTAGCATTTTCAGGGTTTCAAGGGTATCCGGTATCAGATCCACCTTCTCGTAAAAAGCAGAGAAATACTCGTCTATTGACCTCCCGATCCTCTCATCATCAGGCAGGATACTGATTCCATAGCCGTTAAGGACATGACTTACCCATATACTGTTATGGGTCTCGATCCCGTCTTTTCTGGCCTGAGCAACATATAGGGAAGCGGCATTTTTATAATCCCTTATATATGCCTGTTCATCTATGCAAAATCCATCACATGAAAGACTTTTAATCATCCTCTTCATTGCATGAACAAGTGTATCCGGTTCAATAACAATAAGTGTGTTAAACAGATCGAATCCTATGGCCCTGACATTTTTCATAACACATTAGTATCTGATGGGGGGTTTTAAAGTCAATAGGATAAGGGTTTACCCCCCAGAACAGGACCATAGCTCAATCAGGCAAGGTCAAATCGGTCAAGGTTCATCACTTTGTTCCATGCGGCTACAAAATCCTTAAGGAACTTGGCCTGGGAATCCTCGCATCCATAGACTTCGGCAATAGCCCGAAGCTGGGAATTAGATCCGAAGATGAGATCTACGCGTGTGCCGGTCCACTTGAGTTTACCGGTTTTGCGGTCACGACCTTCGAACACGTCCTCGTCTTCCGGAACCGGTGTCCATATAGTATTCATATCGAGCAGATTTACGAAGAAGTCATTGGTGAGGACTTCCTTCCTCTTTGTAAAGACTCCGTGCCTGGATTGTCCGAAGTTGACATTCAATACGCGCAGACCGCCAAGGAGAACTGTCATATCAGGGGCAGTCAATGTCAGCAATTGAGCCCGGTCAACCAGCATTTCCTCAGCTGACACGCTATATCTGGCCTTCATGTAGTTGCGAAAGCCGTCTGCTTTAGGTTCGAGCACGGAAAATGACACGGTATCGGTTTGCTTCTGAGAAGCGTCCGTGCGACCCGGTGTAAAGGGAACAGTCAATTTTTGATTGGCATTTTTTGCTGCCTGCTCAATACCTGCACATCCGCCCAGAACAACCAGATCCGCCAGTGAAACCCTCTTGCCTCCGGACTGTGAATCGTTGAACTCCATTTGAATCCCTTCAAGGGTTTTAAGCACCTTCTTCAAACGGGCAGGCTGATTGACTTTCCAGTTCTTTTGCGGCGCAAGGCGGATACGTGCCCCGTTTGCCCCTCCGCGCTTATCCGAGCCGCGAAAGGTGGAAGCCGACGCCCAGGCGGTGGAAACCAGCTGGGAGACCGACAGGCCCGATGCGAGGATATCGCTCTTCAGGGCCTTTATATCCTTTGCGCTGACAAGCTTATGATCCACATCCGGCACAGGGTCCTGCCAGATCAAATCTTCTTTGGGGACTTCGGCGCCAAGATAGCGGGAACGCGGACCCATGTCGCGATGGGTCAGCTTGAACCACGCCCTGGCAAAGGCGTCTGCCAATTTAGCGGGATTTTTCAGATATCCCCTCGCTATGGGCTCGTAGATCGGGTCGAACTTGAGAGAAAGGTCTGCAGTGGTCATCATGGGGCGATGTTTCTTTGAAGGGTCGTGCGCGTCAACGATCATATCGCTTTCAGCTACGTCCCTGGCATGCCACTGATTTGCCCCTGCCGGACTCTTGACCAGTCCCCATTCGTATTTGAACAATATACGTAAATAGCCCAGATCCCATTTGGTCGGATTCGGCTTCCAGGCACCTTCGATGCCGCTTCCGATGGTATCACCGCCTTTTCCGCTGCCGAATCCGCTCTTCCAGCCAAGGCCCTGCTCCTCAATGGGGGCTGCCTCAGGTTCCGGCCCCACAAGCGCTGCATCACCGGCACCATGACATTTACCAAAGGTGTGTCCTCCGGCGATAAGAGCAACTGTCTCTTCGTCATTCATTGCCATGCGTGCAAATGTTTCACGAACATCGCGGCCTGAAGCAACCGGGTCAGGGTTGCCGTCCGGTCCTTCCGGATTAACGTAGATCAGGCCCATTTGTACGGCAGCAAGCGGATTTTCCAGATCCCTGTCGCCGGAATACCGGCTCTTGGGTTTATCGCTTGTAGCAAGCCATTCCTCTTCCGAGCCCCAGTAAACGTCTTCTTCCGGTTCCCATACATCCTCCCGCCCTCCGCCAAAACCGAAGGTTTTAAACCCCATGGATTCAAGGGCGCAATTGCCGGCGAGGATCATTAGATCCCCCCAGGAGATCTTTCTGCCGTATTTCTGCTTGATGGGCCAGAGTAGCCGGCGGGCCTTATCAAGGTTCACATTGTCCGGCCAGCTGTTGAGAGGAGCAAAGCGCTGGTTGCCTGATCCTGCACCTCCTCTTCCATCACCCATGCGGTATGTGCCTGCGCTGTGCCAGGCCATCCTGATGAAGAGCGGTCCATAGTGACCATAATCCGCGGGCCACCAGTCCTGCGAGTCGGACATCAGGGCAAAGAGGTCTTTTTTAATAGCCTTAAGGTCAAGTTTCCTGAATTCCTCAGCATAGTTGAATGTCTCTCCCATGGGGTTGCTCAATTGAGAGTGCTGATGAAGAATCTTCAGGTTCAACTGGTTCGGCCACCAGTCACGGTTTGATGTCCCCCCGCCCGCTATGGGTTTTTTGGACTGACCCATAACCGGGCCTTTTATATCTTCTTTCATCTCTATTCTCCTTTATTTTATTGTGGTTCGATAAATTATAAACCAGGCATGGTACATTTGTTAAATGAATAATAGAGAAACATTGTAATATCAAAATGTTAGATACAACCAGACAGAGATGAGGATTTAATCCAATTGCCTTTTTAGTGTCTCAATACGCCGTTCATAGTTTTTGATTCGGTTTAGGTAACTTCGGCCTCTTGTGCTGTTTTCACCCACCTTTGACATGCTGTTTTTCAGGGATTCAATACGTCTTTCATAAGACTTTATACTATTGGCTATTCTGTTATCCTTTGCTTTCATCTGGGGGGTTTCTTCACTCAGCCTGAAAATGAACACATCTGAAATCCTATCCCGCTTTTTTTTACCTGAATAGACGATCGAATAATTAAAATCTTTTAATAATCTTTCAAGTGCCTCCTGGACAGTACTTTCAGATATTTTTATGGTGATCTTTGTATCCATGGAGTCGGGAAATCGCATGGAGATGCCTTTTGTTTTTGCAATATCGGTAAGAATATTTTTTAAATCGGCATTTTCTGCAGAAATACTCAGCAGATTATTCTGGAAGGTCAGCTTATAATTTTTTGAAGAGAAATCACTGGCATATGAATCATTGATCTTTAAAACCGGCTGGATCAGAAAAATGATAAAGAGAAGATATATTATCTTAGCGGGAAGTCCCGATGGCGGGACGGATTCGGTATATCTGTATTTTGACATGACTATTTAAAGTAAAAAAACAGGTTTTTTTAAACTATATAAAAATTGTCTTAAATATCTAATAGATGGAAAGATGGTAGCACAGAAGCCGGCAAATTTAAAGGGCATAAAAAATTATTATTACAGGACTCTGTGAACTTTGCCGGCTCCCTGGCGCGCCATTTTATCAGGGCGTAGCCCTGGCGGAGACTGAAGCCTTTGGCGACGGCGGCTGCGAGATACATGTTTTTTATTTTATTTTTAACTGCTTCATGATTTTATCTGCCTGCGCCCAATCTTTAAGTTTATAGATTTTTTCTATAATATAGTATTTTGTAAGGTTGGCATCCTTTACAATAACCATGTCCGATCCGGCTGTAATAGTGGAAACTGTGCTTGAAAGACCGATTGTCATCGGAAGTATTGTGTCGTCCATCGGTCGACGCAGTATAATCAGGTAATAGTCCCGCCAGTTCACTCTGAGGATAAGAGACTGTCTATCAACCTCTATCCACCGTGGTCTTTTAAATGTCGATATTTGGTCTACTGATTCAAGTTTATTATCAAAGTTGTATTTTTCAGGAATGGGTCTTTGTACTGTAGCGCATGAAGCCATCATGAGCAGAACGATAAAAATAGAAAAGTTTTTTATTACTGCTTTCATTTTTTCAACTCCTTTTTGTTATATAATGTTGTTGGCTAGCTTGTTCTACTCAATATCAGCTTTTTATTGCTTCCTCTTGTCAGAATTTTAATAAAAAGTTTAAACAGATTAAGGGAGATTTATAATAGGGTGCATCCAGTATTTATCTTAAATCCATGATGTATCCCCATCATGAACAGGCAAAAATAGGATGAGTAGAGAAATTTAATGATTAATTGTTGATTAACTTGATATTCAAATTTATTGTTTCGGGCAAACCGGGATAATATAAGCAGTATGGTGGTTTTTCATCCAATCATTAGGTTAAAAATTTGAAGAAAAGAATGACATTATTCGATCTGGTTTCAATGGGGGTTGGAGCAACAATCGGGTCGGGAATATTTGTGATGTTAGGTATCGGTATTGCGATGACCGGCAGAAGTGTAAATTTTGCACTCACTGCCGCAATTATTGTTACATTCCTGATGACAGTCCCTGCAATATTTATTTCGGGAGTAGCTAAATTAAAAGGAGGACCTGTAACACAGGCCGCAATTTTGCTGGGGAAAAATGGTCTTCAATAGTCGGCTACATATACATAATGGTTAATTTATCCATTTCCGTACTGGCTATTTCGATAATTGATTATTTATCGCAGCTGATACCCTTTCCTGGCGAGTATCATCAATTATTTGCAGTTCTTATTACCGTATTCTTTTTTTTAATCAGTATTAAGGGAATAAAATTTATGGCAAGGGCACAAAATGCTTTTGTTATTATATTGATGATATCACTGGGACTGTTTATTCTATTTGGCCTGGCCCAGGTTCAACCGGGATATTTTACAGAACCGGGATTATTCGTTGATGGCTTTTCAGGATTTTTCAGAGCGGTTGCACTTTTGACTTTTGCGACTCAGGGCGCAACCTGCGTCATTAACTACAGTTCAGAAGTTGATGATTCAAAAAAACTTTTACCAAAGGCCATGATACTTACGTTTGTTGTTGTAGGACTGATTTATTTTGGAATTGGAACCGTATCCGCAGGGGTTCTTCCCTATGATGAAGTCGCTTCTAAAAGTTTAGGTGTTGTAGCTAAAAGTATCTTACCCTATCCGTTTTTTATTATATTTATTATCGGTGGCGCATGTTTTGCCCTGGGAAGTACATTAAATGCGATATTGGCAAGTTTGAGATATCCTGTTATGCAGGTAGCCGAGGATGGATACCTGCCGAAAATATTTTTGACAACTGATAAAAAATATAACTACCCTTATTTTATCATGGGCATTTTTCTGATTATTGGAATCACTCCAATTGTGTTGAATATTGATTTAAGTATATTAGTAACATTAGTTATGATCCCGAGTTATCTCTTCAATATATTTATAGCAATAAGCACGGTTAAGATACCTAAATTGTACAGTGAAGAGTGGCGTAATTCAAAGATGCATGTAAAAAATTATATATTGTATGGTTCCTGTATTTTATCAGCAATAACTTATATGATTCAGGCATATTTCCTGCTGATAGGGCTGTCAAAAAAAATGATTATCGGTAACATCATGTTATTTGCCGCAGCTATCGTATATATAAATTATAGAGACCGACAGATAAAAAGGGAAAGGTTAGAAGTAAATGAAGTATAATTTTGATGATTATGTAAACAGGCGTGGAACCGGTTCTAAGAAGCGGGATGCCGGAGAATTTTTAAACACACTTTTCTATCTTTCCGGGTGAATCAGTTGAAATTATGGAATGTATAGCTATTCCAAGAGCAAACGCTTAACCTGGCGTTTTACTCGGATTTGTGTTCCGCCTTACTCCACACAATCCGGTAAACTTGGCGTTTTAATCAAAAAAAGAGGACTACATGGGTATAAGAAAACACATTCTGGCAGTAATGACAGCAGTTCTGGTTTTGGCAGTAACAACGATAACTACGGCCGCTGACGATCCATTTACCCCACAAAACCTGAAATATCCCCCGACGCGAAGGGATAAGAACATTGATAACTACTTCGGCACAAAGGTACTTGCTCCCTATCAATGGATGGAGGACCAGAACAGCAAGGAAGTGGAATCATGGATTGCAGATGAAAACAAAATAACCTTCGATTACCTGCAGAGAATCCCCATTCGTTCTTGGATCAACGACAGGATTACCAAGGTATGGAACTACGAAAAGGTTGGAGTCCCGAGCCGGCATTCGGGTGTGCTCTTCTACACCCGGAATTCCGGGCTGCAAAACCAAAGTCCGATTTACATGCAGAAATCGCTTACGGCCAAAGCTCAGATGATTCTCGATCCCAATGCACTTTCACCCGATGGTTCCATCGCACTGCTCAATTACAAGCCTTCGCCCGACGGCAAGCTCCTTTGCTACGGCCTTTCCCAAGGGGGGGCCGACTGGGAGGAACTGCACATTCGCGATCTCTCAACAGCGAAAGATCTAATGGACATAGTGCGCTGGGTGAAGTTTTCGAGTATTTCGTGGACCAATGACAGCCGGGGATTTTTTTACTCTCAATTCCCGGAACCCAAACAGGGTGAGGTGCTTACGACGGAGGCAGTCGGACACCGTCTCTGCTATCACAGGCTTGGGACGCCACAAAGCGAAGACAAGCTCGTTTACGACCTGAAAGAGTATCCGGGCTGGTATGTGGACGCCGACGTTACCGAGGATGGAAAATATGTCTTCATTCTGACAAACAAAGGGACTGAATCACGAAACAGACTCTACTATATAGATTTACGCGATCCAAAACACCCTGACCTCGATAGACCCGTTACGCCTTTGTTTGAGACGGATGACGCTGAGTATTACCCGTTGGGCAACGTGGGAACCAGAATTTTCCTGCAGACAACCTCAGATGCCCCCAAGCGCCGAATCGTATCCTTTGAGATCAGGAATCCCGAGGCGAAGCATTGGACAGAGATCGTTCCCGAGTCCGGCAATGTTATCGAAAAGTCGCTGCTCGCTAGTGGAAGCATCGTGGTGCAGTACCTCGTTGACGCTAAGAGCGAGGTCGATCTCTACTCTCCTGCGGGAAAACGAGAAGGCGCATTAAAACTCCCGGGTCTCGGTACCGTCGACGGCTTAAATGGCCGAAACGACACACCGGAGCTTTTCTATGCGTTCACATCGTTTCTTTATCCGTCAACGGTCTTCCACTACAACCTGGAAACGGACCAAAGCACGCCTTTTGATGCACCGCACGTAGCTTTCGATCCATCAGGATATGAAACTGTTCAGGTGTTTTACCATTCCAAGGATGGGACGCGGGTCCCGATGTTCATAACCATGAAGAAGGGGACGAAGCGCAACGGTCAAAATCCTACCCTTCTCTATGCTTATGGAGGCTTCGACATCAGTATAACACCCAGTTTTTCGGCATCTCTCCCTGCCTGGCTGGAAATGGGAGGCATTTATGCCGTGCCGAACCTTAGGGGAGGCGGAGAATACGGCGAGGCCTGGCATCATGCTGGAATGTTGGGGAAAAAACAGACAGTATTCGATGACTTTATTGCCGCCGCGCAATATCTGATAAACGAGAAATACACGTCAACGCCGAAACTGGGCATCGAGGGGTATTCGAACGGCGGGTTGCTGGTCGGAGCCGTGGAAACACAGCGTCCTGACCTGTTCGGCGCTGTTTATGCGGGCGCAGGCGTAATGGACATGCTTCGCTACCAGAAATTCTCCGCCGGGATTGGATGGGTGCCTGAATATGGTTCATCGGACGATCCGACTGCTTTTCAATATTTGCTGAAATACTCTCCCCTGCAAAATATTAAGCCCGGCACCTGCTACCCTGCAACGATTGCAACCACAGCCGATCATGACGACCGGGTTGTGCCAAGCCATTCATACAAATTCATCGCAGAGATGCAACACGACCAATCCTGCAACAATCCGATTTTGATTCGTGTTGAAACCAAAACCAGTCACAACTACATGCCCACCGACAAGAGGATTGACCAAGAGGCCGACGTCCTTGCGTTTATGGCCCATAACCTTGGAATTGACGCTACGCCTGCCAAAAAATAAGGTGGGCAACACCACGACCTATGGCATCGAACTTCGACCTCCAGGCAGCACAAGATTCTGGCGACCACGCGTTTCTCTGTGAGAATCCGCATAATCCGCCGCTGATTTTTCTCATCCCACATGTAACATCCCGCGAACGTACTATGCCTGGTAGTGAGTGGCCGCTCGGAGGAGGGGTCTAAAAAAAGACGAAATTATTGGCTACCGATTTCTATCCAATATGGCAGGTTCTGTAAAATCTTAGCTATAAGATTAGCTATAAGAATAGGATCATGTGAACTCAGAAAAAACAATTTAGATCGTACAAATATTACTAACAGCCCCACTCACAATTAAATGTAAGAAGTTTACCAATGAGTTCTGACTTGTCAAAAGAGTTATCATGGTGGTTAGTGAATAGGCCATTAAAAAAAAGCATTTGGCTTTTTCCGAACGAAAAAAAGATATGCCATATGTTGACCCGAGAAAATGGCTTGCCAGGATCTGTAAGGCTGCGGAAGTTAGAAAACTTGGGTTTCATGCAATGAGAAGGTATGTGGCAAGCATTCTTGATGACAAGTATAAAGCAAGCAGAAAGTCGATACAGAAATTATTAAGGCATAAAAAGGAATCGACAACTGAAAGATACCTATATCAGATACATTCAGATTTAAAAAGCATGGCTGGATTGGCTGTGCCAAAGTAAGTCGTTGAAAAAAGGAATTTTTATAAAAGAAATATTTAATATGTTCCCGATATGGGAATGCTATTGACATTCCTATATTGGGAACATATAATGGCAATCATGAGAGTAATTACTACACGAACTATAAATAATTACAGACTACTCTACCCAGAAGCAGATAGTTCACTAAAGGCATGGAAATCTCATATAGAAGGAAATAGTTTTCAACATTTCCCGGATTTAAAAAGAATGTTTCCGAGTGCAGATTTTATAGCACCGGATAGAGTTATATTTAATATCAAAGGTAATCATTTTCGGTTAATAACTGCAATTGATTTTGGGCGTCAGGCAATCTTTGTAAAATGGTTTGGCTGGCATAAAGATTATAACAAATTAAACCCTTCGGAGGTAAAATATGAAGATCCGACCTGTTAATACAGAGGAAGCATATGATGAGGCTATCGAGCGGATTGAATCGCTTTGGGGTGCCGAATCTGGAACACCCGAAGGCGATGAACTCGATGTTTTGTTGACTTTGGTTAGTGTTTACGAAAAAGAAAACCATACAGTTCCCTCTCCAACTCCTATTGAAGCGATCAGGTTTGTGATGGATCAAATGGGTATGAAACAAGGGGATCTAATTCCATACATTGGTAGTCGTTCAAAGGTTTCTGAGGTTTTAAATGGGAAGAGGCCACTATCTCTTTCAATGATCCGATCGCTACATACTAATTTAAAAATTCCAGCAGAAGTTCTAATATCGGATGGAATGGATTTCACTACTGATGGGGAAACTGTCAAATGGGATCGCTTCCCAGTCAAGGAAATTGTAGAACGAGGATGGGTAATTGGATTTGATTACAGAACGCAAGCTGAAGAAATAATGCGTGAACTTGCTACTCCAGCATACGCAGATTCTTATTTTAGTAATCAGAATCACGCCTGTATGCGTCAAGGTGCTCGGCGTAATGCAAAAGATGACCCTTATGCAATAGATGCATGGTTATTGAGAGCTCTAACTCAAGCTGAAACGATTAAAACTGAAGTAAAATTCAATTCTGAAATACTTAGCAAGGACTTCGTTGAAAAAGTCGCCTATATTAGTGTGATAAAAGATGGTCCTTTAAAAGCCAGAGAATTTCTAAAAAATAAAGGAATCAAAATGGTAATAGTGCCTCATTTTAAACAAACATATTTAGATGGGGCTACTCTATTAAATAGAAAAGGCGAACCAATCATTGCATTGAGCCTAAGGCACGATAGACTAGATAATTTCTGGTTTACTCTAGCACATGAACTGGCTCATTTGGTTTTGGGGCATGTACACGATTCAGAAGATCAATGTATTATAGATGATCTTGATTTAAAAAATACTCAAGATGGAATAGAAGGTGAAGCTGATTCTTTAGCTAGTGAATCATTGATATCAAGTCAACTTTGGAATGATCACCCGGCACGTGTAACTTGTAAGCCTATACATATCCTAGATCTAGCTTTAAAAGCGGATATACACCCTTCAATTGTTGCTGGTCGTATTAGACATGAAAAAAGCAATTATAAAATACTCTCATCTCTTGTCGGGAATGGAATGGTTAGAAAATTATTTTTAGATTGAGAAATTGTATCGTGTAAAGATGTGAAAAATTATGTAGACGTAATAGGGCATACAGGTATGATAATTGATTTTGGAGGGTGTAACAAATAAAAAAGCCCGTTCCTTTCGAAACAGGCTTTTAATATAATGGCGGGAGCGACGAGGATCGAACTCGCGACCTCCGGCGTGACAGGCCGGCGTTCTAACCAATCTGAACTACGCCCCCGGATATCCCTGAAATGCAGTAAATCTGATACCCTTTTTATCATGCTTAATCAAGCATTTTTTTATAAAAAGAGTGGTGGGCGGAACAGGGATCGAACCTGCGACATTCGGCTTGTAAGGCCGACGCTCTCCCAGCTGAGCTATCCGCCCACTATGGATTCTGCTAATTTCTTAACCTTTACAGTTAATTTTTTATATAAAAGAACTTTTGTCTGCGACATCCCCGCTGAAGCGGGGCGCTCTCCCAGCTGAGCTATCAGCCCGGAGAAACTGTTCTTCTCTCATACGGGAAAAATATTGTCAAGCATTAATGTGCAGTAACTTCACTATTATTTTGCGGCGGCTTTATATCCATACACGCCTGAATACTGAAGGGTTCACATTTTTCTTCCGGTGCAAAAAGCAGTTCGCCTTCCTTTAATACCAGTGCCTCCATTAAGACCTGATCCATATGCTCAACCGGTACTATCTCGACCTTTTTCAGGATCCTTTCCGGGATTTCCTCGAGGTCCTTCTTGTTTTCCATGGGTATCAGGACCTTGGTGATATTACCCCTGTGGGCAGCAAGTATTTTCTCTTTGAGACCGCCTATCGGAAGCACCCTCCCCCTCAGGGTTATCTCGCCTGTCATTGCGATCTTGTGATCTACAGGCTTGCCTGTAAGGGCGGATATAATGGTTGTAGCAAGCGCTATACCGGCTGAAGGACCATCTTTTGGAATGGCACCCTCAGGCACATGAATATGTATATCGACCTTTTCGTAAAAGAGATCCGGAAGCTGAAGCTGTCTTGCCCTTGTTCTTACATAACTCATGGCCGCCTGAGCGGATTCCTGCATTACATCTCCGAGCTTTCCAGTGAGTTTCAGAGCACCTTTACCCGGCATGATAGCAGCTTCCGTCTGCAGCAGTTCGCCTCCAACCTCTGTCCAGGCAAGGCCGGTAGTAACCCCGACTGCATCATTCTCTTCCGAACTGCCAAACCGGTACTTGATCACTCCCAGGTATTTATTCAAGGATGTAGCAGAGATACTTACCTTTGTCTTTTCACCCTTTTTAACAACTTCCTTTGCTACCTTTCGGCATATTGACGAGATTTCTCTCTCAAGGTTTCTTACTCCGGCCTCTCTGGTATAATTCCTGATAACGTTAAGCAGGGCCTGGTCCGAGATGTTTATATTTTTATCGGTCAGGCCGTTTAACTCGATCTGCTTTTTTACCAGG
The DNA here is from genome assembly GCA_963815145.1 of uncultured delta proteobacterium. Taxonomy (GTDB): domain Bacteria; phylum Desulfobacterota; class DSM-4660; order Desulfatiglandales; family HGW-15; genus JAAZBV01. Next base: position 198,122 of record CAWFFS010000015.1, on the reverse strand, counting down.
AACTGTTTTGCAATATTAAGCTTTTCTATCTCCGTATATCCGGCAAGCCTGATTATCTCCATCCTGTCCTGCAGCGGGAGGGGGATGTTGTACAGGGTATTTGCCGTGGTTATAAACAGGACATTTGAAAGATCATAATCCAGATCAAGGTAATGATCGTTAAAGGCATAATTCTGCTCAGGATCAAGCACTTCAAGGAGCGCTGCCGATGGATCTCCCCTGAAGTCGGTACTCATTTTGTCGACCTCATCGAGACAGAACACAGGATTGCTCGACCTGGCCTTTTTGATATACTGTATTATCTTGCCTGGAAGTGCTCCTATGTATGTTCTTCTATGTCCGCGTATTTCAGCCTCATCCCTTACTCCTCCAAGGGACAGCCTGACAAAATTCCTTCCCATTGACCTTGCCACGGATTTGGCGAGCGATGTTTTACCTACGCCCGGAGGGCCTACAAGACAAAGTATGGGGCCCTTAATTTTCTTGGTAAGGTTCTGGACAGCCAGATATTCCAGTATCCTTTCCTTGGGTTTTTTCAGGCCGTAATGGTCCTCTTCAAGGATATCCCCGGCCTCATCCAGGTCCATCTTGTCTCTGGTTTTATCATTCCATGGTAGCGCTATGATCCAGTCTATGTAGTTTCTGACAACAGTCGCTTCCGCTGACATGGGAGACATCATCTTGAGCTTGTTGAACTCCTGCCAGACCTTGGTCTTTGCTTCCTTTGTAAGTTTTTTCTTTTTAATCTTTTTCTCAAGCTGCTCCAGCTCGGCCTTGAAATCATCCTTTGTGCCCATTTCCTTCTGGATTGCTCTCATCTGCTCATTGAGATAATAATCCTTCTGGGTCTTTTCCATCTGCTTTTTGACGCGCCTCTTCAAACGCCCTTCGATGGAAAGGATCTTGATTTCGCTCACCAGTTTTTTAAAAAGGGTTTCCAGCCGGTCTTCAACATTCAGCTTGGAAAGGAGTTCCTGCTTGTCGGAAACACTGAGCCCCAGATGAGAAGTTATTGTATCAGCCAGTTTTGAAGGATCATTAATGGTTGATATAGTGGCGGCAAGGTCTTTTCCGACTTTTTTGTTGAGTTTTGCATACTCATCAAAGCTTTCGATAATTGTCCTCGTAAGGGCGTGGATCTTTGGCGAGTCATCGAATTTTTCAGTTACTACGTTGACTTCGACCATGTAGAAATCAGGGTTGTCCAGGAATGTTTCTATCCTGGCGCGCTTTTTCCCCTCAATGAGCACCTTGACCGTCCCGTCCGGAAGGGTGAGCTTCTGCAGGACGGTTCCAAGCGTTCCGAATGAATAGATATCATTCTCCACCGGATTGTCAATTGAGCCGTCTTTCTGGGCGGAGAGGAAGATCTCCTTGTCATTGGCCATGGCATAATCAATTGCCTTTATGGATTTTTCCCTCGCGACAAACAGATGCACTACCCTGTTGGGGAAGACCACCATTTCCTTAAGAGGAAGAAGAGGATACCTGTTATTATCGTCCGTGAAAAACTGCATTGGATCTTTTTTATTTAAATTAAACATAATTTATGCGTAACCTGCCTTATTTTCGTATATTATTAGAGGTTCGGTTCCCTTGGTTATTACACTTTCTTCGATAACGCATTCTCTGACTCCCGGCATGCTGGGTATATCATACATAATATCGAGCATTACCGACTCCAGTATTGCCCTGAGCCCGCGTGCCCCGGATTTTCGTTTGATGGCATCCCTGGCAACAGCCCTGTAGGCCTTCTCATCGAATTTCAGATCGACACCTTCAAGCTCGAACAGTTTTTTATACTGTTTGACCAGTGCGTTTTTGGGTTCTGTAAGTATCCTTACAAGGGCATCTTCACTGAGACTGTTCAGTGTTGTAATTATGGGAATACGGCCTATAAACTCAGGTATAAGGCCGAATTTTACAAGATCTTCAGGCTGTACAAGGGCGATAATGTCATCCTGGCTCCGATCCTCCTGGGCGTGGATATTTGCCTCAAACCCCATTGATTTGCTTCCGACACGATTTCTTATTATCTTGTCGAGGCCGGTAAATGTTCCGCCGCAGATAAACAGGATGTTGCTTGTATCAACCTTGACAAAATCCTGCTGAGGATGCTTCCGCCCGCCCTTTGGAGGTACACTCGCCAGTGTGCCTTCTATTATCTTCAGCAATGCCTGCTGGACTCCTTCACCCGAAACATCCCTGGTAATGGAAGGGCTGTCGGATTTTCTGGCGATTTTATCGATCTCATCGATATACACGATCCCCTTGCAGGCGGATTCCACTTCATAATCGGCCGTCTGCACGAGATTAAGGATGATATTTTCAACATCCTCTCCGACATAGCCTGCCTCTGTGAGGGTTGTTGCATCGGCGATTGTAAAAGGCACCTTGAGTATCCTGGCAAGGGTCTGGGCGAGGAGCGTCTTGCCTGAACCTGTGGGACCGATAAGCAGTATATTGCTCTTCTGGATTTCCACATCATCCATTTTGATATTGGTATTTATCCTTTTGTAATGGTTGTGAACCGCTACGGAAAGGACTTTTTTCGGCTTGTCCTGCTCTATCACATAATCGTCGAGTGCCTCTTTGATCTGATAGGGCTTTGGTAAATCAACCGCTTCTTCCTTTTCATTTCCATACTCTTCTGCGATTATTTCGGTGCAGAGCTGTACACATTCATCACATATATATACGGATGATGAAGCGGTAATAAGTTTTTTTACCTCGTCTTCACTCTTCCCGCAAAAGGAGCATTGCAGATCGCTACCGGAATCATCTTTTCTTTGCATCGGAAAACCTCTATTTAACTTTTAAATCTTCTTTTATTTCTCTTGCTTTAATTACCCTGTCTACAATCCCATATTCCATCGCCTGCTCGGCGCTCATGAAATAATCCCTTTCGGTATCTTCACGGATTTTTTCAATAGCCTGTCCTGTGTGTTCAACAAGGATATTGTGGATCGTATTTTTCACCTTTATTATTTCCTTGGCCTGTATTTCTATGTCAGTGGCCTGTCCCTGTGCGCCTCCGAGAGGTTGATGAATCATTATCCTGGAGTTCGGCAGGGCCATTCTCTTCCCCTTTGCGCCTGCGGCAAGGAGAAGTGCGCCCATACTGGATGCCTGGCCCATGCACAGCGTGGCTACATCGGGTTTTATGTACTGCATGGTATCATAAATAGCCAGGCCTGCGGTCACCGACCCGCCCGGTGAATTTATATATACAGTGATCGGTTTTTCCGTATCTTCAGACTCAAGAAATAATAACTGGGCAATAATCGTGTTAGCCATATGGTCTTCAACCTGTTCGCCGATAAAAATAATTCTCTCCTTCAGGAGCCGTGAATATATATCGTAAGAACGTTCTCCCCGATTTGTCTGCTCAACAACAATTGGTATCAACATAACTTATTCTTCTTTCTTTTCGCTAAAATAATATCCTTAAATTTAAGAACCGGTTTCTATTCCGTCAATATAAAAAAGCATTATTCCTTTTCAGCTTTTTTTTCAGGTTCAACCTCAGTAACGCTAGCATTTTCAACTAGATATTTCAAGGTCTTTTCCTTTATCAGGGTCTGCCGGTAGGTTTCCATAAGGTCGTTTGCCTCATAGTATTTACGCACTGTTTCGACAGGGTGCCCTGACCCTTCCGCCATTTCCGCAAAGCCCTCTGACAGTTCCTTTTCATCCACATCGATATTGTTCTCTCCTGCGATGTTGCCGAGTATGAGAGCCGCCTTCACGTTTCTTTCAGCGGTCGGCTTCATCTCTGATTTCATCTTTTCGAGATCAAGGCCGAGCTTTTCAAATGATGCCCCGGACCTGTAGAAACTCTGCCTCATATTTTCTATCGATGCATTGATTTCACCTTCGACAAGACTTTCGGGCAACTCGAATTCCACGCTCTCAGATATCTTTTCTATAATCTTATTACGGAGGTCAGTTTCTATCCTTTTTTCTTCCCTGGCAGTCAGATCCTCCTTTATTCTTGCCTTGAGTTCGTCAACGGTCTCAAACTCCACTCCAAGTCCTTTAACAAATTCATCATTCAATTCGGGAAGCTCCATAACCTTGATATCGGCTACATCTACATCAAACTTGATCGTTTTTCCGGCAAGCTTCGGATTGATATAATCTTCCTTAAAATCGATGGTAAATTCCTTTTTGTCGCCTTTTTTCAGACCGATCAGCTCGTCATCAAAACCCGGGTAAAAGTTGCCTGTCCCGATGGTAACAGAGTAATTTTCCGCCTTAATGCCGTCAACGGCTTTATCGTCTTCAAATCCCTGATAATTGATAATGGCGTAATCATCCTTTTCAATAGCCCTGTCATCGGTCATCGGGACCAGATTGCCCTGGGATTTCAATATGGCTTCAATCTGGTTTTCCACGTCATCTTCGCTGATAACACATTTTTCCTTTTCCACATCAATACCAAGATAGTCTTTGATCTCAAACTCCGGTCGAATTTCCATGACTGCGGCGTATTTGAAGTCCTGTCCTTTCACAACCGGGGAGTCATTTTCCAGAGCCGGCATGTTCAGGGGCCATGTATCTGTTTCCTGCATTGCCTGGGGCAGTGTTTCCTGAATAATGGAGTTGGTAACCTCATATATCACCTGGTCACCATAATATCTTTCGAGGACTTTCATCGGCACCTTGCCCGGTCTGAAGCCCTTTATCTTTGCGCTTTTTCCATATTTTTTGAATGCATTATTGATTCTTTTGTCAACATCTTCCGACTCGATCTCAACCAAAATTTTCTTTTTTACGGAACTGACTTCTTCAACTGTTGTTTTCATAAAATACCTTCGTAATAAGTTAAGTTTTCAAAAACTAATTATAATTTCATAAATTTCAAGCCGGATAAGGTAAATAATAAAAGGCTTCAAGACTGTCAATAATAAATATCAATTATAGAAGCATAAATCATGCCATCTGCCCGCGGTTAAATCCTGCCCGAAAGACAAAAGACATGCTGCGGGTGGCAGAGGTTTATGGCGGAAAAGGTCATGCAAGAGATATCATATCAGAATCACTTGATATTATGGGTTTTTTCGGCAGCGAGACAGTAAACACCCTCTCTTTTTCTTCCTGTGAATATGATAAAAGACCCCCGATATCCTTTAGAAGACGGTAGGAAAGGGGAAGGCCGATCCCCTTTTCGCTGCTGTTGAAGGGGAGGAAAAACAGGTCGGGATCTTCGGCTCTTAAGCTTATAACCTTATTTTTAAATTCAATATGACATTTATCGTCACTTTCGTATGTCTTAATAGAAAGCTCATTACCATTTTCAATGTCTTTTCCCGAATTTCTGATCAGCCCGGAAAAAACACCTACAATTATATCCCTGTCGGTTTTTATTGGTGGCAGAGAATCATCCAGATTCAACTGAATATTAACCTTCCGGCCGGTGACCCCGGCAAGGTAGTCTTCAACGCAGGCGGAAACCAGCGCATTGACAAGGCACTCCTGATAATTTACTTCAACCGGCTTCAGATATTCTGCGATTCGTTTAAGAATATTCTCAAGCCTTTTGGATTCATTTAAGATGATATCTCCTTCGGGCAGGTCAGCGAATCTTTTCCTGAGTCTTCTCGCAAAACCTCCTATCGACATGAGGGGGTTTCTGATCCCGTGTGCAACCTCTTCCGAAATCGATCTCAGCAGTTTGAGTTTTTCCTTCTGTATTATCTCCTTTTCCAGGAAAACGCGATCAGTAATATCAACAACCATTCCCTTGATGGTATTTACTGCACTGGTGCTCAGGATTTTCGGCCCAGTTATTGACCCGATCATAACGTGTATCAGATGCCCGTCCCTGTGGACCATACGGCATTCTTCCGAAAACTTCAGGTTTTGAGAAAGGAATGCCCTGCTGAAGGTCTTTCTGATGCGGGGGCGGTCATCAGGGTGTATTCTTTCGAGCAGCCAGCCGGTCTCGCTTTTGGCCTCTTCAATGGTAAACCCGAGCATTGGTTCGCAGGCCCTGTTGATAAAATCCAGTTCAAAATTATCCCGCGCAACAAAAACCATACAGGGGATATTTTGAACTAGGTTGTAATATCTTTGCTCGGCCCGTTTCACCCGCTCCTTAAGAGCCATACGTTCCTGAAAACGTTTTATGCAGAGATTAAGCTCACTTATACCGAAGGGCTTTCTCAAATAGTCATATGCCCCGACCTTTATGGCCTGGATTGCATTATCAAAGGTCCCGAAACCTGTAATAAAGACAACTTCAAGGAGGGGATTTTCTTTTTTTAAGTTGACAGTAAGCTCAATACCATCCATTTCAGGCATGTTAATATCAATAAACGCCAGATGGAATGCTTCTGTCTTGATAAGGTCAAGGGCCTCCTGCGGGTGCGTGCATATCACAGGTGTGTGACCGCCTCTGAGGAGAAAATCTGAAATAAGATCTCCAATGGAGGGATCATCATCAACAATCATTATTTTTATTACAGGGAGATCTTCTGCAGAGGACATATTGTATTCTCCTTTGAGTTATAACCCTGTATACGCCCGAGATACCTGAAAAATTATATCATATTAATAAATCCGCATAAACATTTTTATTAATGCGGTAAAACATCAGCATCACAGCATTCTGTGTTTTCGAATATTATTCACCGAGTAAAACAAACCCGGAATATCTGGGTTCCAGGTCATCCGTGTTGACCATGGCATACTCATCCGCAAATTCGTCCCAGATAGCAGAGAAGGTTTCTTCTATAAAAGATACATCGTCATCTCCTGATATCGGTATCAGGTCAATGAGTCCCTTTATGAATTCGTCCCTGCTGCGGGTCATTTTATAGGGCGGAGATGCTTCACCTGTCCTTAGAGTCCTGAATACGGATTTTGCCTCGGAAAGAGATAATTTAAATGTTTTCCGGTCTGAACCTACTACCCGCCTTAACCAGAAAGTAAAAAGCACCTGATAAAAATTGAGGTCAATTTCCTCCTGTGCCAGCTGATCCATACACCTGTCAGGAATTACAGCCCCAAGCAGTTTGTCCAGTATAATCATCCTGTTTACGGCAATGCCGGTTTGTTCGATTTCATCAAGGGAGGCAAAATCCCTGTAAGATGCCTTTTCTTTTTTTTCACTGAACAGCATGGGTTTAAGGAATAAAACGCCGTCGAGTATTCCTCCCCATTCGTCCCCCCAGAATTCGTTACCCAGATCCATCCGGTCAAACCACGATGTTTTAATCCATCTCTCCGCCTTCCATCTAAGTTCAAGCGCCTGGCTGAATCCGGTCCTGAATATGGTTATAAGGGGATGATTTTTCAGGAAATCCTCGGCGATTCCTATATCCCCGCCCGATAATTTCTCCAGGCCTGCGCTTATATATCCCCCGGCTTTTTTACAGATTTTGATCAGGTCGTCAATCGTTTCAAAGCCTGTTCCGTCGGCTGAGAATATCTGGTTGCACAGACCTGCAAGCTCCAGTCTTAACCTGTCCAGCACCAGGTAATCCCTTATTCCGGAGGCTGCCACAGCGAAAAGATTTTCTTCCTGAACAGCTATAAAAGGCGTTATGGGAACAATAGCCCTTGTATCTTCATCCCCGGGAGTATCAAGGATATATTCCGAAGAATCCTTTTTAAGCAGGTCCGCATTCTGGTACGCATACACCGAAACAGCTTCTTCAAAGGGCAGGTACCCTTCCTCTGCAAGACGGACACCTTTTATCCTGTAAAGCTCCTCTTCGATTTCTGCCGGAATGGCCCCCTGCAGGCCAAGCATCAGTGCCTGAAACCTGTTGTGGTCGGAAAGCGCCATATTTTTAAGCAACTGCCCGATATCCTCTGCATTTTCTTTGTCACCGATGCCTATATAATATTGGCTGTCAAAGGATATAAAACCTTCGGGCGGCATAAAATCATCATCCTCCTTTATCCTGACATCCAGTGTCCCGGTAAAAAACAGGTGGGCAAGCAGGTTTCCGTCTTCACCATAAAGATATTGTATGAGCCTTTCGGGGTCTGCCTTGAGCAGCCGGTTGAGCCAGTCGAAAGTAGCCACCTTGTTCAAATGATCCCTGTCCCACGTTTCCATATCCATAATATATTGCCATTGCTCTGTTGATGCCAGGGACAGCAGGGGATGGGAATCGTCCTCCCCCACCTTTTTGATAAGCCAGAACAGATCGATTTTCGTCATGTTCCGGACAAGTGCACCCGGATTGTCATGGTCAAGGATCATATTTAAAGCGCTGCTTCCTGATAAAGAAGCCAGTTTACTGACTATTTCGCGGCTTTCGGAAATGATGTCCTTCTTTTGGCCTATATAAACAACCTTATTACTTTTTGTCTCACTCAATGTATTTCCTGCCGATAAGTATATATTGTTATAATGTCATTACTTGACTTGGAGCATGAATAAACTATATGTTATATTACATTATATCAAATATTTATATTAGACAAGCCTGCTGATATTTTGATCCCGGCCTCGTCCCGTTTGATGGAGAAGAAATTGATTGATTTTATAATAAAAGGCGGAATAGTAATTTATCCGATAATCCTGTGCTCGGTTATTGCCCTTGCAATCTTTTTAGAAAGGATGTGGATACTGAGGAAAAAAGCGGTTATTCCTTCGGACCTGGTTATTGAGGTAGAAGAACATCTTAAAAAGAGGAATATCAAGGGTGCGATGGAGGCATGTAACATGAGCGATTCCTCCATTGCAAAAATATTTCTTGCGGGCCTGAAGAACAGCGGAAAAGGCATGTGGCTGGTGAAAGAGGCAATCGAAGAAAGGGGCGGGCGTGAAAGCGTTGTCCTGGAAAAGAATGTCGGGATTCTTTCCACTATTGCAAACCTCGCTACCTTACTGGGGCTTCTGGGTACTGTCTCGGGCATGATCAAGACCTTCAAGGTGATTTCTTCCCAGGGGGGCGGGAATCCGTCTCTTCTCGCAGGAGGTATAGCGGAAGCCCTTATTACCACCGCAGCAGGCTTATGTGTGGCAATTCCCGTACTTGTAGGCTACAGGATATTAAAGGACAAGGCCGACTCTCTTATTTTCGAGATGGAGGAGAGTTCGATGCAGATAATAGAAATAATGGAAAGCACGAGTAACCAGGAATAAAAGAATGAGATTCAGGAAAAAAAAGGATGACGAGCCGGATATAAGCATCGCACCGCTTGTTGATATTGTATTTCTGCTCCTGATCTTTTTCATGGTCACGTCTCATTACGATATAGCCGCCGGTGTGCAGATCAAACTGCCTAAGGTAACTCAAAAGACAGCAAACCCTGACGCCGAGAACAGGATTTTTGTCATTGTAGATAAAGCAGCAAATGTCTATATTGATGGTAAAAAAATTGGTATGAAGGCCCTTAAAAAACGATTGCGTGAAGAGGTGAAAAAAAGGGGGATGCTTCATCTTATATTACAGGCCGATGCTGATGTAAGACATGGCAAGGTAGTTGAGATAATGGATATTGCAAAAAATGCCGGTATTAATTCCATTGTTATTGCCGCTAGATGGCGGTCAAAGGACTTATTATAACCGGGTGTCCACAGCAAAGATTCCGGGGAATTACGGGTTTGGGAACATTTAAAAAAAAGTTTTTAAAGGTATTATTACTGGGTCTGGCTATTACCATCCTCATTGTATCCTGGCTGGCGTTTGGTGACAGGGGCTTTGTTTATCTTTACAGGATGGACAGGGAGCGTCAGGTATATCTGGAAAGGATAAAAAATCTGGAAGCCGCCAATCAGGAATTAAGAGACGAAATCAACAGGCTTCAGTATGACAAGGAATATATAGAGGCAACCGCTAGGAAAGAACTTGGCCTGTTAAAGAAAAATGAAGTTGTTTACAAATTTACAAAGGAAGATAAAAATTCCAAATAATAATCTTTGTGAAGAGGTGACCATGGATATTCCGGAATACAGAATTAATGAAATACTTGAAAATTCCCCGTCTCAGGGAACGCTCTATGTGTTACTCACAATCATGAAGGGCAACGGGAAGCTTAACCTTGTTATAAGGGAATGCCTTAAGGCCCTTTTGCGTTTTCCCGAGGACCTGCACCTGAGAAAGATCCTCGCTGAGGCATATCATGAAGACGGCCGTCTATTAGAGGCGGAGGCAGAATTCGAAAAGGTAGTAAACGGCATTAAGACGCTCTCCGGAGTATTCAGGTCCCGGGCTGATATTTACATGCTCCAGAAAAGGGAAGATGAGGCACTGGAAAGCCTCAAGCAATTCCTTGCCTTTTTTCCGGAAAATGAGGAAGCGGCTTTACGACTTACCGAATTGAAGAAGGCAGAAGATGTTTTTCAGGTTGCTGCCCCGGAGGAACTGGAATCTCCCGATATACTGGACACTCAGGAACATGCGGAACTGGAGATTATTACTGCATCCCTTGCGGAAACATATTTCAGCCAGGGAAAACTGGATGAGGCTAGGGAGATATACGAGAAGCTGATAGAAAAAAATCCCGAAGATGCCGACTCCAAGTTGAGATATGAAGAAATTTCAGCGTTAATGGACGGGAAAGAGGATGAGCCCCTTGATCTGCCTGCGGAAGTTAATATCCGCACAGGTAAAGAAAGGATGATTTCAATCCTTGATACCTGGCGCAGCAATATCAGATCGCTTGCAGATGATGGTTTAACAGCAGGGTAGTTTTAGGAGAAAAAGAATGCGAGACAAACCTGATTTTTATTTTAAAGCAACGGGCATAGGAAGTGTGCCCTGGACAGACATAGATAAAACGTGCAGCAGGATACTGGAGATTGTTCCTTTGATCCCATTCTGGCCCCAACTGGTAAGACGAAGCCCTTTTGAGGATATGATCGTCCAATTTACCGAGGGCCTGCCCCTGATCAATATCGATATAGAAACCAGGGCAGCCGGTGTTTCATCGGAAAACTCCGAAGAGGCGCTTGTGGATTTCTACAGTCATTATCTTGCAGATGATGCGGATTATTTTTCAATGAGCAGGGAGTATGCTCCGGGCCTGTACAGGCAGATAGAACTGGTAGCTGAAACCCCCGAAAACTATGGAGAGTATATAAAGGGACATGTAACAGGACCTGTGACCTTTGCCGCCAGCATAAAGGACGCGGAGGGAAAGGCGGTTCTTGGCAACCCCGACATTCTGGAGGCCTTTACCAGGGGGCTGGCAATAAAGGCCCTGTGGCAGGTTAAGGAGCTGGAAAAGACCGGGAAAAAAACCATAATCTTCCTTGATGAACCATATCTGTCGGGTTTTGGATCGGCCTTTTCTCCCATTGAACGCCATGAAGTAATAGATCTTTTAAAAGAGGTCATAGATTACCTGAGGGAAAAAACCGATACCCTTATAGGGATACACTGTTGCGGGAACACCGACTGGTCGATGATTGTGGAAGCCGGGCCGGACATCATCAATTTTGATGCCTTTTCCTATCTTGATTATTTCCTGCTTTACCCTGATGATGTTACGCGCTTTATTAAAGGCGGCGGTATAATCGCATGGGGCATTGTTCCTACAGGCGACTCTGCCGGAAAGGGTGATCTCGATGAGCTGTATTCAAGGCTTGATAAAGGCCTTAACGCCCTTTACAGCCTTGGACTGGATAAGGACCAGGTCCGGGCCGCGTCCATTCTCACGCCTGCATGCGGAATGGGGACAATGAATGAAAAGGATTCCGATAAAGTCCTTGATCTACTTTCAAACCTGTATAAAAGAATGACTACCAGATAGGACCGGGCTTGAATGTCTCCGGTCCTTTGACTATAGGGCTGCCGATCTTCCCAGCAATGGCTTTGAGCATTCCCCAGAATAAAAGGTCATGGGCGGGAAGGAGCGAATACCAGTAAAAGATACCATACAACCCCGCTGGCCTGAACCTCGTTCCAAACCGGAGTTCCGATACTGCACCCTGCTGGATAATGTTAATGTCCAGTATCGCCTCTCCGGGCAGTTTCATTTCCGCAAGGAGTATCAGCCTTTCAGGGGGAAGGACATCAAGTACACGCCAGAAATCAAGGGCATCTCCGACCTGCAGGTATTCGGGATGCCTGCGGCCCCGCCTCAGGCCCACGCCGCCTGCGAGTGTATCCATCCACCCCCTTATCTTCCACAGGATATCACCGTAATAATATCCGTTGTTTCCGCCTATTTTTCTTATCGCAGGCCATATTTCTTCAGGGAGCGCCTTCAGCCATACCCTGAACCCGCTCTGTAAAAGTGTCCCGCCCGCATAGGGTGCATCCCCCCTGTGTGCCCATTCAGGGGGATTTATATCCCCTGCATCGGTCCATCGTGTTTCAACGATCTGAAGCGAATCCTTTTTTATGGCCCGGCTGATGACCTCATAGCACGTCATCAGTTTCTGAGGTATAAGCTCCCTGATACTGTTTTCTCTTGCTATTGCCTCATTTTCGGCCCCTTCCAGCAGGGGAGCGGAGATATCCGGCGGAACCGGCAGAACACGCCTTGCAAGGAAGAAACCAAGCCTTTTTCCCATAGACGAGGTTGCAAGTATCCTGGGAGAAATGATCACGGGCTTTCTAATACCCTTTGCAACCGCGTATATCTCAAGGAGTTTCCTGTATGTAATCACTTCGGGCCCGCCTATATCAAATGAACGGCCGGTGGTCTCCTCTTTTTCAAGGCACCCCACCAGATAGTTGAGGACATTTCTGATACTGATGGGCTGGATCTTTGTATCAATTATTGAGGAAGGAATTACCATGACCGGAAGGCGCTCGACAAGGTAGCGAAGTATTTCGAATGAGGCGCTTCCTGAACCCAGGATATGAGCCGCAAAAAATGCGGTCACAGGCACTGTTCCCGAAGCCAGAATACTTGCAACCTCGGCCCTGCTTTTCAGGTGACGGCTTGAATCAGACCGGTCACCTCCAATCCCGCCCAGGTATATGATTCGTTTCAGGCCGGTTTCGGAAGCGGCTTTTATGAAATTTTCCGCAGCTAATCTGTCGGCCTTTGCAAAATCTTTTTGCTGTGAATTCATTGAGTGAACAAGATAATATGCGGAATCACAGCCTTTCAGGGCATTCCGAAGTGACTCCGGTTCAAGGAGATCCGCTTCAATAAGTTCGATCTCCGGGTCTTCGGACCATGTACGGCCTTTCAGTTTTTCCATGGACCTGGCAGATGCCCTGACCCTGTATCCTACTGAAAGAAGACGTCCCACAAGCCGGCCACCGATATATCCGGTAGCGCCTGTCACCAGTATGGTTCGTGATTCAGGGTTCTGACTCATATTTTACCTTGCTGAAAATTTCAGGGCAGAAATACAGGTTCCCTCAGTATAAGGGCTATAGCCTCTCCGGCTGTCTCAGCAAGTGCCGGATGCGTCTCCCTCAGGTTGAGCACCTGCCTTAAGTGATCCGCTGTTCTTACTATCAGCGAGGCCATATCTCCCTCGCCGATTGATATGCAGCCAAGCAGTGTTTCCCATGAGATGCCCTTTGCCCACTGGAAAAGCGCTGCCCCGGGCCAGAAATTTATCTGCGGATAAAAGAAATCTCTTCTGTTCATGAGGAGCATAATCTCTCCCATGCTGTCCATCAGTTGTTCAAAGGCATTGAGCATTATGTCAAGGTCCTCAAGACCGCCCAGCCTGGTTTCCACCTCCTGGGTCCTGTCCCATACAAAGAGCGCTGTCAGGCCCGCCAGGACCTCGGGCGAAGCGCCGCTGAATCCTCCACTCCTTATGGCCTCCGCAATTAAAAGAGGCTGGTCCAGCCTGAGCTTGGAGGCCCATATGCCGTCCCCTGTAAGCCTGCCCGCTTCATCAACAAATCCTGTCTCCTTTAGAAATCTCAGGTGCCGCCTGAAGCTTATCCATAGTGTATCACCCAGGCCATCGATCATGTGGGACACGGATTTAAAATTGCTTAATGCCTTTCTAAGGGGCTTGTTTCTGCTTATATTGCATGAGGGAAGAGACCGGCAGCCTGTGCAGGGAAGATTATTTATTTTATAATCTATTGCCATGACGGCCTCTTTGCCTCTTTCATGGATAAGACTATCCATGTCAAGGATCTCAAACTCTTCTTGTTCAAGCTCATCCATGATCTGCTGGAGACAGGAAACATCATTTTCATCGGGTATCTCCACGACCCTGTCATATAGAAATTCTATCTTTTCAATGGATACCCTCCTCAGCCTGGGTTTCCCGTTTTTGATGCGGATCGGTTTTCCTATTTCAAGGGCAAAGCAGAGCACTCTTCCCCTGTCCGAAAACCTGTGAATCAGGACATAATCAGCATTGCTCCGGCTCCTGAAAATTCTGCCCTTCTCAAGCAGCGGCTTTATCTTATCAATTATACCTTCCCGGTGATTCCCCTTCCTGGCCTTTCTTTGCTTTCTTTTAAGGTCGGCCCTTTCATTAACAAGCTCCGATACCTCAAAGGGGTCTCTTCTGTCACAGCGGCTTTCCGGTAAAAGGGCGTCCAGGGTGTTTATTATATCATCAAGGTACTTTGATATCCATGTTTCATTGCCTCCCTGGTGGTATCTTGCAAATGACAGCTCCAGCAGAATTCTGACATCATCGGGGACGTGTGATAACAACAGGTTCAATACCATGGAAAAATTGATGCGGATCTGGCTGACAAGTGGTTCGGGGTCGGAACCGATTAATTCATGAATTAGCCGCGGGTCCTGATGGATACCCGGAATCACCATTACAAATCCGATATTATCCATTCCCCTTCTTCCGGCGCGTCCTGTCATTTGATGAAGTTCGGTGGCGGACAGGTCAGCAAATGTATGGCCGTTAAATTTATCACTCTGGACAAGTACAACCGTGCGCGCAGGGAAATTTACGCCTGCCGCCACGGTCGAAGTGGAAAAGATGGCATCCAGATAGCCCCTGTTCATCATTTTTTCTATCAGGACTTTCCAGTAGGGAAGATGTCCTGCATGATGGGACGCGACGAGAGTATTCATCATCGGGTTCAAATGCCTGTGGTTTTCAAGATGCGGGTATTCTTTTAAAAACTGTTTTATTTCCTCTTTTATTTTTATCTTTCTTTCATCCGGGAAATTCAGGTCATGGCACATTGCAAGGGCATTGTCGCAATCCATCCTGGATTTTAAAAAAAAGATGGCCGGCAGCAGGTCCATCTTTTTCAGGCATGAAATAATGCTGTCGAATCCGGGTCTCTCCTGTTTCCGGTTTCTGCCATGGGACGGCTGCGACAGCACAAACTTTTTTACCTTGGGGTAGAGCCCTTTTTTACCTGAAAGCGGGGTTATGAGGCCATCGGGAAAGAGGAACAGCATTTCCAGGGGAACAGGTCTTTTTTCCGATCTGACAACCCGGGCCTTTGTTTTTCTGTTTTTCATAAGCCATCCGCATACTTCTTCGGCATTGGATACAGTGGCAGATAAAAGCAGAAGCCTTACCCTTGAGGGCAAATAGATGAGCACCTCCTCCCAGACCACACCGCGGTCCGGATCGCTCAGATAGTGCGCCTCATCCAGTATTACCAGATCGCTGTTAAGGTTTGTGCCTTCATGCATATTGTCATAGAGCTGGTTTCGCAGGATCTCGGTTGTACCCACTATTACCGGGGCATCGGTATTTTCCTTCCTTTCTCCTGTGAGTATGCCGCATGATGCAGCGCCGAACTCGGTCATGAATTCTTCGTACAGGGAGTTTGAAAGCGCCTTTAGCGGTGAGGCATACCAGGTCCTCAGGTTATTCTTCAGGTTGCCTTCTATGGCCTGCTTTGCGATCCAGGTTTTTCCGGCCCCTGTCGGGGCGCTAACCAGGACATCCCCGTCTTTTAATTTGTCGAGGGACTCCAGCTGAAAGGGGTCCGGCCTGAAATGCCCTGCTTCCGGCCGGCCTATTTTCCTGAACCTGTTGTTCAATACCGGGTCGATCCGGCAGTTCTCATAATAGGCATTTTTCGGTGCGGATGTTCTTTTTGGTTTATATCTTCCTTTAAACCGTGGATTACGGGGCCTTTTTTCTGTCATTATTTTTATCCGTTATGTAATCGCGAGGATGTAAGAAATTGTTCAATTAAATTATACCTTTCTGGCAGGGTCATTATAATAGAAATCCTGATATGGTTCTGTTTTAATATTTAAGGGTTCATTCCGGTTTTTCATAGAGTTCGAAAAACAGACCAGGATCAAATGTTCAGTAATAATTTCATTGAATACGTAATATATCAAGGTAAATAATCCGCTATAAATCACCCAGCGGAAACACCTGCGTTTCATCTTGTTGAAGATTATGCGCAGTTATGAAAATAGAGATAAGAATCCTTATACACACACATGAAAAAAATCTCAGCATCCAAACCGGTGGCTGAGCCGTGTCTGGTAATGGAGTATAGAAAAAATCGGCAGCCCATTAGCCCAGGTGATTATTACTGAAATAAGCTGAAGAATAATAGACATGGAAGTCAGATTCGGAAGCCTTTTTTAAAAAACCGACTTTGCCGTCGAGACCCGTAAAGCTATTATGGATCGTGTTGCCCCACAACGTAATCAGTAAGATATCATTCTTTTTCAGTTATGAGGTCGCAGCAGAACACCCTGTCTCCTTCCGGGGACAGAAACATGACAGACATTGTTATGCACATATGCCCTCCTGTAATTGACAAATAAGGCCTGGTTATCTGTATCTGATCAGGATGCACTATTGCACGCCGCAGATAATGTCTTCTGAACCAGTCCGCACTTTTTGCATCTTCAAGCGGTTTGAAACGGGGATCAACTTCTTCTATCCCCCGTTCCGAAAGAACTGTATTACCCATCTGTCTGCCGTCAGGGTGAAGAAGGTAGCACCTGATAACAGATTTCTCCCATTTCAGGGAGTCGCTCGCCTCTTCGAGAGATTTGCCCTTCTTCATTTCTTCGATGACACTTAATATTAAATCCTTCTGGCGGTCTATATCATGCTGCCCCTGTTTTTCTCTTGTTGCCGACACCGATTTATAGGCATCAAAAAGTGTATCAAAGGAGAAAATATTATCTTTTATCCCGGTAAAGCACTCCATTGGTTTTGCAAAAAAATAGCCCTGCACAAAATCAGCATCGCTGTCCATTGCAATTATTGCCTGTTCTTCCGTTTCAATCCCCTCAACCAATACAAGTGATCCTGCCTGATGAAGGAGGGATACCATTCCTGGAAACAGATCTCTTATTTTATTGTCCCTTGCGGCCTGATCTATCATCGATCGATCAAGTTTTACAACATGAGGAGAAAGTTTCCATACTCTTTCAAAATTAGAATATCCGGCCCCAAAATCATCAATGGCAATAAGACAACCCAATGATTTATAATATCTGGCAGCATCCAGCAGTTTTTCCTCATCCTGGATGGGATGTTCCACGATCTCCATAACAATCCTGGAAGGCGGGAAATTAAATTCCTTGAGCAGGTCTTCAAAGTAAATGCCATACTTGACTCTGTTGCAAACGGAGTTTGGTGTAAGGTTAAGGAATAGCCAGTTGATATTGTCATCTATAAACCCGAAATTCCCAAGGTGCAAATAACGACAAAGCCGGTCAAGAAAGACTACCGCACGTTCGCTTTTATCTAAAGAAAATATATTAAGGGGAGAAATTCGGTTGCCCTGACGATTTTGCCCCCGTATCAGGGCCTCGTATCCAACTATCCGCTTATGTGCGATGCTGAATATTGGTTGAAATGCAGAACGCAGAGAGTTGTTTTTATAATAACCAACTACCTCATCATAGTTATGTGATACATGCTGTTTGACTGTTTCGATATTAAAATTTGTTTCATCTGCCAATATTTGTGGAAATGCCATATTAAAAACCTTTTTCATCCTTACTATCTGTCGTGAAGAAATAATTTTTGTCTTCGGATGTATATTTTATTTTATGATAACTGATAAATATGCATGATTTGTATCGGTAGATAAACCGTGTTTAATAAATTTAATCTTGATTTTATTAAAAGGAGATTTTTAATTTCAGAACTTTCTGTATATTGCAATTATTCCCTGAAGAGGAGCGAGGGGCGTCAACAGTTCAAGATTTTCATATCTGGGCATAATTTTTTCCAGACCGTATAGCATAAAAATCGCGCCAGGCTTCGCCTTTTGTGCAATCAGTTCTGAAATCTCTTCATGAAGAGTCAGATAAGTATAAAAAATGTCTATATTTTCGATTCCGACACCTGTTTTTTTTAAAATCAGGCTATGTAGATCAGGATCAAGCGCGTCCCCCTCAAATAGATGGATGTTGTCAGGAGGGAGTGGAAGATTTAGTTCTGTAAGTTCCTTTTCCATTTCCTCTTTCAACGGGTAATAGTCATCCAGAGTCCATTCATTGAGCTCGATACCTATGGATTTGTTTGTCAGATAACTCAAAAGTATATTTACACGGCCGTCTCCGCACCCCATGTCCAGAAAATTCAGATTGGATTGTCCCAGTATATTATTTTTTCTGCAGTTCTTCAATGCCCGCCAAAAGTCTTTCAAGATCAGAAGAGCGCCTGAAACCAAGGGGGCCAATATGGCCTACTTTCCTGGTATCAAAAAATCCTGAAATTTTAATCATCGATTTTTTATATTCATCAAAAATCATTATAAGCGTCTCAGAAGGGCCTTTATATGTTCGTTAAGGATAAAAAGGATATCCAGTTCAAGCCCCTCTTTTTCCCTGAGGCGGTTTATCATATGATCCGGTATACTGCCTGTTATTTTTCTGCATATATAGTTGACGCATATAACGTGCCTCGCGCGCAATGAACATCCCCGGGAACCCAGAAAAAAGCAGCTTTTTGTGTCAGGGGCTTCCCTCGGTAATTTTACACCCAGTAAAAGATTTATCAAAATCAGGGAACCGCTGTACCTGTTTTCTATACCCGCGCCGCAGCAAGTACCGCCTTCTTCCTCTTCACATTTCCGGCATTCATCGACAATGCCGATTTCAACCATTTCTTTGAGGCTGACGGATGAGGCTGCCAGGAATTCCCCGAGGAGTTTTTTGATCTTTTTATCCGCAAGAAAGGTATTTTTATATCTGTCAAGGCAGTTTTCAGCCCATGAGATTTTTTCATTGATGGGCCTGTCAACAGGAATTTCCAAGTATGCCATGTTAAAACGTATTATTTCTTTTCATTACTCAAAACATATCTCTACCGTGAACCCCCCGCCTTTGGTGGAAAAAGGTAAGGCGATAATGGGCTGTTTGGTAACGTGTGATATTGTATGGTTCTTCCCCATAATAACAGAGGGGATAGCAGCCTGCAGGTTCGTACCCAGACCCTCGAGTTTCTGCCTGGCCTGGCCCGAAATCATGTTTGCTATTTCGCCGACAGCATCACCTATTTCTGCATTCAGCTCCTTTACTTCTTCGCCGAACATCCCGGTGACGATATGAAGGATACATTTTTCTGTAAAGGTAACGGATATTATCCCGTTCATATCTCCTGCGAGGCCTATTACTCCGGATACATCTCCTACTGCAACATTATCCTTTTTTAGAAAGGGTTTACCCTTTTGAGCATCGATTCCGGCAATAGTTTTAAGAACATGGAGAGTAGCTTCGAGAAAGGGATTAATCAATTTTACATCCATGGGGTTCTCCTTTTTATAATTATATCGGGGTAAAGGTAACATAAAACATATGCATATGGAATTAAAAACCTCCGAAATCAGGCAATATTCGATTCCGGGATACAAGCCCTGGTCCGGGTTTACTGCTTTTATTGACATAATCCCGGGCTACTGTTAAAAAGTTCTGTCTAATTTAGTTAAGCACAAATATTTTTAAAGGAAAGTTAAAAATGACAATAGCTTATCTTGACTGTTTCTCAGGTATCAGCGGAGACATGTTTCTGGGGGCGCTTCTCGACATCGGGCTGCCTTTTGACGAAGTTAAAAAGGCAATGGAATCGCTTCCCTTTCACGGCTATTCCATCGACTGTAAAAAAGAGATGAAAAACGGCCTCAGTGCAACGGGATTTATTGTCTCGATCCATGAGCATCACCATGTTCACAGGAATTTAATAGATATCGAAAATATCATAAATGCCGGCAGGCTGAGTGATGATGTTAAACAGCGAAGCATAAGGATATTCAGGTCCATAGCAGAGGTTGAGGGCAGTATACACAATCATCCGCCCGAAAAGGTCCATTTTCATGAAGTGGGCGCAGTAGACTCCATAATAGATATAGTTGGCGCAGTTTTTGGTGTTGATTATCTTGGAATCAGCACCTTCAATGCGTCACATATCCCGTTGGGATCGGGTTTTATCAAAAGCGGTCACGGGACTATCCCTTTACCAGCCCCCGCGACACTGGCTCTTTTAAAGGGCATACCTGTTTACAGCTCAGGACTCGAATATGAGCTTGTTACACCGACAGGAGCCGCGCTGATAAAGGAATTTGTCCAATCCTTTGAAGGAATGCCGCCTATGGTGGTAAGCGGTATCGGGTATGGCGCCGGAACACGGGACCTCCCTGACCGGCCGAATCTTTTAAGGATCATTACCGGATCGGATACAAAAGAGAACAACACTGACACGGTCGCGGTAATTGAGGCAAACATAGATGACACAAACCCGGAATGGCTCGGATTCCTGATGGAACGGCTTTTTAAGGAGGGAGCGCTGGATGTCCTGTTTACGCCTGTGTATATGAAGAAAAACAGGCCCGGCATACAGGTTGAGGTAATAGGGCACCCTGAAAAAAGGGATCATCTTATTGAAATACTGTTCATGGAAAGCACCACGCTGGGTATCCGGTACAGATACAGCCAGAGAAAAATACTCAAAAGAGAAGAAACCATGGTAGACACGCCATGGGGAAAGCTCAAGGCAAAAAAAATAGCGCGGCCTGATGGAAGTTTTTTTATACAGCCCGAGTATGAACCCTGCAAAAAAATTGCACAGGAACAGGGCCTCCCGATAAAGGATATTTATGCAAAAGTTTTTTCATTAAACAGCCGTTCATAACAGTAAGGAGAGATTCTGCCTATCATGAATAGGAACAAAAAAAAACAACCTGCATACAATGGTTTATTCAAAGGTTCGGGCGTGTCAGACAGGATAGTCCTGTTTTTTGCCACATGGTTCTGCGCTGGACTCATCCCCTTTGCGCCCGGCACATGGGGGAGTCTTGCAGCTCTGCCATTTGCAGTTGGGGCATACAGCCTTGGCGTTTTCTTTTCATGTATTTCCATTGTGCTGATAGTGATCCTATCCATACCTCTTTCGGGAATGGCTTCCAGAATAATGAACCGTGAAGACCCTGCTCCTGTTGTTATAGACGAAGTAGCCGGTATTTTTGTTACCCTCTTTTTAATCCCTGTTTCCTGGACAAGTATCATTTCAGGTTTTGTACTTTTCAGGATATTGGATATATTAAAACCCTTTCCGGCAGGTTTAATAGATAAAAAAGTAAAGGGTGGTACCGGGATTGTGCTTGATGATGTTATGGCCGGTATATATGCGAATGTGTGTTTGAGGATAATTTTAATTTTGATAAAATAAAATCGGTCCGGGGCTCAGGGCGCAAGGCGCAAGGCGCAAGGCGCAAGGCGCAAGGCGCAGGGATTAAAACACTTTAATCTTTGAACCTTTGAATTTTTAAATCTTTGAATCCTTCTTTTAAGGACTTCCTATGAAAAACAGTCTAGGCAATCTTCTAACAGCCAAATCCCTCACTATTGCAGTAGCCGAATCCTGCACGGGCGGCCTTATCGGTCACATGATTACCGACATCCCGGGAAGCTCCGCCTATTTTTTGGGCGGGATAATCAGCTACAGCAACCAGGCTAAATGCGACCTGCTGGGTGTATCTCCTGACACGTTGAAACAATATGGTGCGGTGAGTGATCAGACTGCAATGCAAATGGCAACCGGTGTAAAGGTGAGGTTCGGATCAGACATAGGTCTTTCGGTAACAGGCATAGCAGGCCCGGATGGAGGGACTGTTGAAAAACCTGTAGGGACGGTCTTTATGGGCTTTGCCTTTGACAGGGAACCCGTTTCAATAAAATACCTTTTTAAGGGAAGCAGGCAGGAAATAAAACAGCAGACCGCAGAAATCGCTCTTGAAAATATCAGGAGGCATTTAAATGGGGATTCGTTCGTTCCTGGCATTTGAACTTCCTCCTGATATAAAGAAGGAAGTTGCACGAATTTCAGTCGAAGTCAAAAAATCCGGCATTGAGGCAGGATGGGTGAAACCGGACAACATACACCTTACAGTCATATTCATGGGTGATGTGGATGAGAAAGATATACCGGCAATAATCTCCGGAATAGATAATACAGTTGGAAAATATGAACCTTTCAGGATTTCGCTCGGGGGAATGGGGATCTTCCCTGACGCAAGAAAACCCAGGGTACTATGGCTCGGCCTTGATGGCGAGATAGAAAGGCTTGCCTCCCTGAGGGATGCAATGCAGACGCCACTTGAAGTTTATGGCATAGAGCAGGAAAAAAGGGCATTCAGGCCTCACCTGACACTGGGAAGATTTCGAAAACCTGTGAAGGACCGGGACGCCCTGAAGAAATGCATTGATACCTACAGGGATATTTCGGGACCCGATGGAAAACTGGATGAATTGATACTCTTTAAAAGCGATCTCAGGCAGGGAGGCTCGGTTTATAGCCGAATACACTCCTGGCCGCTCCGCTAGAATATAAACGCTCCTTTTTATCCCTTATATTTAATAAAAGTCCCCTGATTATACTCCTCAAAGGCGGTTTCCAGCTCTTCTTGGGTATTCATTACAATGGGGCCGTACCAGGCAACAGGTTCTTCAAGGGGTTTCCCTGAGATAAGCAGGAATCTTACGCTGTGTTCCTCTGTGAAAACCTTTATTTCCTCCCCATCTTCGAACAGGACAACTTCCCCGTTCTGAACTGATGGATTGCGTTTCATGTCAAAATAGTTTCGGCCTGCGACCTCATAGGTAAAAGGGTTCCTTTCCCTGCAGAAATACCCCGCGCCGTCAATCACATAGGCAAACACCCTGTGCCCCTGTTTTGTCGGATGGGTGAATTCGGTATTTGCAGGAACCGAGATATCAAGGTATTCGGGATCAATAACAATATCGTCTACCGGTCCTTTGACTCCAGATACTTCACCGCATATGATCTTTATTATTGTGTCATTCGCAAGTTTAACTTCAGGAATCTGATCGCTGACTATATCCCTGTATCTGGGATTTATCATTTTTTCCCGGGAAGGCAGATTCGCCCATAACTGAAATCCATGCATCCTTCCCATTTTGTCACCCTTTGGCATCTCCTGATGAATAATCCCGCTGCCCGCTGTCATCCACTGTACATCTCCCGAACCTATAACGCCCTTGTTTCCCAGGCTGTCTCCATGTTCTACATCCCCCTTAAGAACATAGGTTATGGTTTCAATACCCCTGTGAGGATGCCATGGAAAACCCTTCAGATAATGCTCCGGAATATCGGATCGAAAATCATCAAGCATTAGAAAAGGATCGAACAGGGGCACCTCACTGTATCCAAAAACCCTCTTCAAATGGACACCGGCTCCTTCCATGGTCGGTTTACCTTTAATGACCTTGCTTATTTTTCGGGTATCAGGCATCCTTAAACAACTCCTTTAAATATAAGGCTGGCATAAGTTTATAAATATTGCTCTCCATATCATTTAAAACTGTTTTTATACTGATTCATCCAGATTCCAGGCGTTATAACAAATAACCTCCGATTCCGGCTTTCGAACACGCTGGCTGTGCTCCAGTTCCCTGTGCTTGTCGCTTAAAAATGTATCCTCGCCAGGATAACCCAGCGCAACAAGTGTTATTATTATGTACTCATCCGGGATCTGAAAGGTTTCTTTTATCTTTAAAGGTTCATAGCCCGCAATGGCATGGGCATAGAGACCTTCTTTAAAACCCTGCAGCATGAGGTTCTCAACCGCCAGTCCGCAGTCGAAAAAGGCATAATCTCTCCGGTCATCCGACCTGCATCCGAATTCCAGCCTGGTTGCCACCACCACGGCAGCCTGAGCCTTTTTGAACCAGTAATTGCCGCCTGTCAGCGCCTCAAAGACCTTTTCCAGGGCATGGTCCCCCGTTGCCACCAGAAAACGCCACGACTGGTTGTTGAAACAGGAAGGGGCATAGGTCGCCGCAGTCATGATTCTGTTTATGACTTCTCCGGGAATTTTTTGATCACTAAACGCCCGTTTGGCCCTGCGGATGTTGATTTCGGGAATTAATTCTGTCATTTTTTCTCTTTCCTTTCGCGAGATTTTTATCCTGTTGTTAATTGCATCCGAGATTTACATGTATCCGGAACAGGTTTTAAGGTTCAAAGCCCTGTTGAAAAAGCTTTAGATCAATTGCCTCCGCCATCATTCTATGGCCTGTCTCATTGGGGTGAAGATGATCACCCGTGTCAGCCGCAGGCAGCATATGTACAGGGTTGGCCGGATCCCTTAATGCCCTGTCCAGATCAATTACAGCGTCAAAACGCCCGCTGCTTCTTATCCAGTTATTCACAGTCTGCCGGGCCGATTCACGCCACTTGTTATCATAGAATGACCCGCCAAAGGGAAGCAGTGTAGCGCCATATACGAGTATTCCTCTTTCATGGGCAATATCTATCATCTGTTCATAGGCTGCGATCAGGTTTTTTGCTACATCCTCAGCCCCTTCCTTCCCTTCAGCCTGACCGATATCATTGATTCCTTCAAGGATTATCAGCCAGTGCACACCGTTGTTCTGTTCAAGCACATCGTTCTCAAAGCGTGTAACAGCCGCCGGCCCCAGGCAGTCGCGGAGAACGCAGTTCCCGCCGATCCCCATGTTAAGCACCGCGATATTCGAGGTCCCGGTATTTTCCTGAAATCTCCGGGCCAGTTCATCCGGCCAGCGGTCCTGCCTGTTCGTTCCCGAGCCCCGTCCATCAGTGATGGAATTACCGAGGACAACAACAGCCTTTGCAGTATCCTGGGCCAACACTTCAATGCCGTCTATTATATACCAGTGATCCGTCTGTGCCGCGTCCGGTAAATTTACAGCCGTGACCATATCTCCCGACCGGATATAGGACGTGGTTCGAGACCCCGGATGCCCTGTCACGTCAGGAGGTGTATTGCCAAAATAGATTGAGATGGCAATGTCAGAGCATGGTTTCAATGGAAATGTGAGGGGGTCCGAAGTCGCTGTGGACCCGGGATTTATAGCAACCGAAGGTTTGCCATCAAATAACATGGCCCTGTCGGTTTCAGTATCAATGGCACTCCCCCCGGCAGAGGCAGCGATATGGGCCTCTTTTATTATTACCGGCGCACTGCTGAATTCATTTGAAAAGCGCATGCGGAGCCGGTTACCTCCAATGGAAACCCGGACAATCTGCCTGACAGTATTGTTGCTCAGGCCGGGTGCAGGCGGCATGTTGTGCGGTTCAACAAGCTGCTGCGCCGTTCCCCAGGTTCCAACCCATTTTGAGATACCGGATGGCGCTGTATCCTGCCTGATATGGCATGCACCTGAAAAGAGCAGAAACAGCAAGACCGGCAGGGCCGTCCGGATTATACTCAGACAGTAGGAAACGCTTTTTTTTGTATATCGGGTAACCACCATATTTCCCAGCGCATTGGATTTCTTGACCTTCAGCCCATCCGGGCACATATAAACACCAGTATATTATACCCGGAGGGAAAAGGTAAGCCCGCACAGGTTATTTTACTGTCAGATTATCCTTTACATATGTGGCTCCGCCCTTATAGGCACACCTCATTGCAGCATTATACTCCAGCCATGTATCCACTTTCCCTGTCAGTGTTGCAACTCCCTGGTCCACCTTGACCTTCACCTGGTCGGCATTCACAAACGGGCTCCAGAACAGCTCATGTTTGATATTCTTCATGATTTCACTATCACTCTTTGTTGTGTGCAGGGGCATGTTTTGATACCAGTAATAATCATACAGGTAGGTATCATTCACCCAGGGGTCATAGGTATATGTATTTGAAAAGTTTCTTATCACCAGGAGATTATCAACCTTTACAACACCATTTATCCCGGATGCTATTTCTTCGGCGTGTGATTTTTCAAAGGCTGTGTCCACATCTCCGTAGAGCTTAACCACTCCATTGCTTACATCTACCTCAATTACATAAGAAATCAGGTATGGATCTCTCCCAAGTGCCTTTCTTACTCTTTCCTTTATCTTCCGGTCACTTATATTTCCTTTGGGCCGGACCTTTATTCTGTTAACAACAGACCGGACACCTACTATTTTCCGTGCCCTCAGGGTGGCTGTATTCTTGGCCTTAAGATTATCAACTGTTCCTCTTAATTTTATCTCATGGGTTCCCGGGACTACCTCGACATCAATTTTAAAAGAAGACACCCTTGGTTCGGTCTTCAATGCATCTTTAACGGCCTGAGCTATATCACTGTCCAGTTTATGGAAATATTTTTTCCCTCTCATGGCATCTTCTCTCTGCCATTTCACTACTTCAAGGCCCGAATTATCTACTTCCTTTACTCCCTCCACATAACTGTCAAGAGTTGCATTCATCTTCTCAATGGCGCTTCCCACAGATCCCTTCAAATATACTTTTCCGTGATCGACACTTACACTTATCAACCCGTTATCAATGGAAGAATCCCATTCAAGCAGTCTTTCTATCTCCTTCTTTATCCCTGCATCAAACTCATTTCCTTTGGTCCAATTTATGTCTATCAAGTCAACGATATTCTTTACTCCTTTGACACCCGCTGCATCCTTTTCACAAATGTTCCTCTCCTTCCAGGTAGCCACTGTCCCGGTAAGGGTTACTACACTATCTTTTACACTTACATTGATCTTGAAATGACTCGCTACCGGATCATCCTGAAGTGCCGCTTCTACTTCATCCTTTATCTGCCAATCCTCAATATTTAAAGGAGGGTTCACCTCTAAATCATTGACAACGGATCTTACGCCTTTGACCGTCCGGGCAATATTCGCAGCCCTTTCCTTGGAAAGTAAATTGTCAATCTTTCCCTTTAGAAAAACTACGCCGTCTTTTGTGGTAACATCTATCCCTGCACTTTGCACCGCAACATCCATCAGGAGTTCATCTTCTACGGCATCGGTAATCGTTGTATCGGTCACCTCAGGTTTGGAAGCACTCCGTGCGATTGATGTGAAACTCACAGTAAACAGTATTGCCAGAGTATAAAAAAATATCATCAATCCTGCCTGTTTTCTTTTTTTAGGTCCTGTTTGACTCATTTTTCCTCTCCTTTTTTGAGTATTATTAACCCTGCTATAATAGTAAAAAGGAGAGGTCCGAGGTAATGGGTGCAATCATTTATTTTGGATTTTTTTTTATTTAGCCGGGCAGGAATGGATCGAATTTCAATGTTTTCAACATCACCTCGCTAACTTCTTAATATTTATATCCCCGTCAGAGGTATTTATCTGTATTCTATCCCCGCCGCCATTGATATCTCCCTTAGCTGTAATACGGCTGCCAGCATCCTTTATGTTTAAAGGAAAATCGGAATAAATTTGATAATCCCGATCCGCGAAATGTGAAATTTTTAAAGTTGCAGAAACAGTGGCTTCAATTGTCTCAGGTAAATACACAGTGATATTTCCGCCTGACGACTGCAAATTCAGGTGGGTGTCTTTTCTGTTATCGGTTTCGATCATTTCAGCTTCGATTGATCCGCCGGAAGTCTTCGCATCAATAGCCCCTTTTGCCTGTTTAATATTGATGTTTCCTCCGGATGTATCTGCCTTTACCGGACCGCCGCTGGAATCGACAGACAGGTTCCCGCCTGAAGTCCTGATAACTATTTCTCCCTTGCTGCCTTCAACCTTAATCGAGCCGCCTGAAGTATCCGCGTTAATATCTCCATCAGATTTGGCAATTTTGATGTTCCCGCCTGATGTGTTGACTTTAACATTTCCCCCTGAAGGACCGATACTGATGCTGCCGCCTGAAGTATGGGCGTTTACACTCTTACCGCCCTTCGTAAGTGAAATGCTCCCGCCCGAGGTATGAATTGAAGATTCGCCGGTTATCTTGCCCAGATGTATACCGCCCCCCGAAGTATCGACTTTAAGATCTCCATTGACATCACCGACCTTGATACTGCCCCCGGATGTATGGGCATCTACATTTCCTCCATCAACATTTCCTATGGCAATACTGCCCCCGGATGTATCCACTTTTACATTTCCCCTGACATCAGCAACCTTGATGCTCCCGCCGGACGTATGGGCATTGATATCTCCGCCTGCAACATTACCGATAGAAATACTTCCGCCGCTGGTATCCAGTTTTACATTTCCAATGATGTCGGCAACCTTTATCGATCCGCCTCCGGTCGCAAGATCCACGTTGTACTCCCTGGGGACATTTATATGAAACTCGATCTGGACACGATTGTTCCATTCATTATCGCCCTTAACGTATACGTCATTACCCCTCTGTTCAATATCGACTTCAAACCTGTCCAGCCGTTTCTGACTGCGGGCACGCTTTTTTACTGACACAAACACTTCGCCCTTATCCCAGGTCGTGACCTTGACAGAACCAAGATCACTTTCCAGATTCAGTGTTCCGCCTTTATTTGCTGAAAAGGTTTTTTCGATCTTTTCGGTTTCTGCAAAGGCTGACATCGATATGGTCAGCACGAACGGTACTATCAATAAATACAACGTTTTCTTAATATGTGGTTTCATTTCCGCTCCCCTCTGATAATTACATAATCCTTAAAAATAAAACACATGTACTGAAGCTGTTCGATCCCGTCCTGAAAAATGATGCCTTTGCCGGATCAATGCCCCTCAAAGTTGCATATATAGTTTTTTAAAATAGTAGTCAGTGCAAATCACAATGCAACCTATCGTGGTTTCAGAAACCAGCTATTCAGGGATTTAAATAATAAAAGCATAAACTGTGCCAGCGGAAATAATCTTTAATTTGCATTAAATAACAATAGGTTTTCAAAATATGGGGAGAACCCCAAAGAAGGCAAGTAGCAATAAAAACCAAACAATGGCGCATCAACCCAACTGGGCCGAACAGAAATCAAATAAAAGGGATTTCAGAAACAGCGAACACACTCAGTACTGAAATCCCTTTATCAACAGTCACTTACATCCCTAATGGAGGGGTGCTCCGACGGGAGAAGGGCTTTGGAACCTTCTCATAGGGTGCACGTTTTTTGGGCCTGAATATCCTTGGGTCACGCATGGCCTTCAGGATCTCAATGCTGTCCCTGTATCCCTGGCTGATACGGCACATCTCAAGAGACATACCCACTATCAGGGCAACAGCCTGGACAAAATTCACATCATCCAGAATAAATTCCCAGGGTTCCGAAGTGTAAACCCTCATGCTTCCGGTTGTCTTCTCGCCAACAATAATAGGGACCGAAAGGATTGAGGCTATGCCTTCTTTCACTGCTGCTTCCGGGTATTGTATTCGAGGATCATCCGAGACATTAAAAACCGCTTCAGGTTTTCCGTCCTTTAGAGATGATGCAATGGAATGAATTGAACTTATGGGCCCTTTATCCAGATATTCCTGGCTAAGCCCAAAACTTCCGGCCATTTTAAGTTCGTGGCTCACCGGGCTGAACAGGAACAACGTACAACCCTTAACGTCAAGGGCATGGGTGACGCCCTCAACTGTAATTAAAATTATCTCCTCCGGGTCCCGAAGTCTTGGGATGGCCTTTGTTAAACGGATAAGTGATTCATAATTTGTTTTTGGCTTTTCCATTCTGACCTCCTTTTATTAAATGTTAAACAACTTCCGGTTGTCAACACTAAGGCAGAATTTTCAATTCGCATGAAAATCCATGCCTGCCGGAAAACCTTTTTTAATCGGTATCTTGCAGCACGTTCTGAAAAAGATAAAGACCCTTGCAACTCAAAGCCGGGATAACTTACTGAGAATAGGAACATATGCATTAACAGGCTATTTACGTTCGGTTCCGGTTTTATTGAAGTGGAATGGGAAATTGAGGATTTTAAAAATGCTCCTGATATCAACTTGGAATTATTCAATATCAGATAATAATATTAGATCAGAATATCATTCATGTGTCAATGAATGCTTATCAGACAGTAACAATATCTTTTTAAGCTCTCATTGCCCTATCTGCTACAGTATCCCATTCTTCAACAATGGAAGAAAATCCATCCCCTTAAAAAGGTGGTTTCCCTTAATTTTTAAAGGCGTTTTTATCCAGTTTGTTCTTTATCGGCATATGAATATCAACCCAAAACCCGCGATTGAAGAGATAAAAATGGAGTTATAAATTGAAAAACCTCGTTGAATCAGGTAGATATGTGTAACGACAAAGAAACACAAACTGAACCAACGAGGTGAAAAAGATGATACGACAAAGTCTTCTCCCATTCAAGCTAGAAATGACCAAAGATATGATAACTTCTCATGCAGGCCTGAGTCTGTTTGGAGAATTTGCGGTGGGCTTGGGCATATTAAAGACAGTAGATAAATACTTACCAAAGCCTGGCAGTGGCGCTGGGTATAAAGCCTCAGAATATGTGTTCCCCATTCTATTGACATTAAATGGTGGAGGAAGAAACCTGGAGGACACTCGAGAGATAAGAGGGGATGAAGGGATGCGAGAGATATTACCATTAGACCGAGTTCCTTCATCAGATGCTATAGGAGATTGGTTACGTAGGACAGGACAGAATGGTGGTCTTGAAGGGCTTGGCAAAGTTAACAGGCAACTATTAAAGCGAGGCATGAAGTATGATGGTCTCAAGGGGTATACTCTTGATATAGATGCAACAGGGATAGTAGCGGAGAAGGAATCGGCAAAAATGACCTATAAGGGATTTAAGGGTTATATGCCGATGGTTGGTCATATAGCAGAAAATGGATTGGTATTGGGAGATGATTTCAGGGAGGGTAATGAATCCCCTGGAGGGAGAAACCTTGAATTTATTAAATACTGTCGTCGTCAACTTCCGAAGGGTAAAGAAGTTAAAGCATTCAGGTCTGACAGCGCCGGGTATCAGGCTGATATAATAAATTACTGTGAAAAAGAAGGGATTGAATTTGCTATAGGCGGTGATTTAGACGCAGCAGTATTAAAGGTGATAAATAATATCCCGGAAGAGGATTGGCGCACCTATAAAGGAGGATATATAGCTGAAGCTATTCACACTATGAATAAGACTGAGAACAGTTTCCGCCTTATAGTGATCCGCAGGCCCTATCAGCAGAATATGTTTGAAGAAGAAGGTGAGAAGGTAAAGTATACTGTAATAGTAACTAATAAGTTTGAACAAGCGGAAAGGGTAGTGTGGTGGTACAATCAGCGTGGCGATTGTAGCGAAAACCGAATAAAGGATCTCAAGATAGGGTTTGGTATGGAAAGAATGCCTTGTGGTCAGACGGAAGCCAATGCTGTATATTTCAGAATAGGCGCTCTGGCATATAATGCATACCGGCTTTTTATCCTTAAGGCACTTGGTAAAAGCTGGCACCATTATCAGGTTCAAACGGTCAGATGGAGATTGTACCAGATAGCCGGAAAGATAGTATTTCATGGTGGCCAGATTTATCTCAAAGTGAGTAGAAGCTTCTTTTCATTGTTTGACGATATTCGTCTAAGGATATGGGAGTTTGCAAACACCTAGAAGGTAGAACGGATATCCTTGGAGAATAATAACTTAAAGGGTGAGGTGTGTCTGAAGCAAAGGTAGATTGCCTTTGTCTCAGTTATGATGGTGAATCAGCACCAGCTCCCGGCAAAAAAAGATGTAGCGCAGACCCTCTCTACCCTTTTTTTTGGCTTGAATTATATATTCTAGAGACTTGTTCTATTTCAATCTCGGATTTTGGGATCAATGCCTTCCTTGACTGCCAGGGTTAATCAAACTATAATCCTTTCCACATGCATGCAAAAACCCGAGGGGAGTATGATGCAAAAAAAAATATATACCTTAATTATTTTCCTTGTTTTCATTTTTTCAACAAATTCGTTACCTGCTGCAACTATTGAGTTCTGGACAACAGAAACCCAGTCTGATCGCATAAAAACCATCCAACTGTTAATGGATACATTTCAGGCCCTGAATCCTGAAATAAACATTAAATTAATTCCCGTGGATGAAAATGATCTGCCTTCACAGATGGCTGCCGCAGCAGCCGCAGGCACCCTTCCACACATCATTGAGGCCGGAAGCGAGCTCACCATTGCCTTTGGTGAAGAAGGCATACTCAATGTACCCCTTACAAGCGCACTTATAAAAAAAACAGGTGAAAAACGTTTTTATAAAGGCACCCTCAAGATGCTTTCCACGCCTTACGATGGCAAATATTACGGGCTGCCTTATCACGGCTGGGTCCAGGGGATATGGTACAGAAAGGACTGGTTTAAAAAGGCAGGACTCAAACCTCCCGACACGTGGAAAAATATTTTAAAGGCAGCAAAAACATTTTATAAACCCGAAAATAATCAGTATGGCATACTTATAGGCACAAAACCGGAAGTCTATACAGAGCAGTGCTTTACGCAATTGGCCCTGTCCAATGGGGCAGCCGAATTTGATGATGAAGGCAGGCTGGTCTTCAATTCTCCCCGGACGCTTGAAACATTGAAATTTTATAAAAACATGGCTGAATACAATCCTCCCGGCCCGCAGTCATGGCGGGCAAGAGATTATTATCTTCAGGGCAAGCTGGCCATGTTTTTTTATTCCACCTATATAATGGACGATCTTGCCCTGGCAGAAGCTGCGGCAGGTTCTCTTACCGGAAAAAATTTTTCTGACCTGAAAGGAACCGCATTTAATCCGGAGCTTGTGAATAATACAGGTGTTGTAACCACGATAAAGGGAAAAGTGCCCGCTGGATATGGTGCAATTATTGCCCTTGGAATTATAAAAAAAGAATCGAAAGAAGAGAGGGCTGCAGTAAAAAAATTGATCGAATTCATGTATGAACCCTTAAGCTACATTACCTTTCTTCATATGGCACCCGGCGGCATGATTCCGGTATTGAGAGATGTCGCTGCAATGCCTGAATACCTGAATGATCCAAAGGGAATCTTTAAGCGATATGGTCGTAAAAAGGTGGAGAAAATAATTGGAGGCCTGGAACATATTGGCAATTTTACAACTGTAGACGGAAAAGCCTTTCCTGATTCCGGTAAAATATATTCAAAGATGATTATTCCGAGGATGATCTATTCGGTAACCATAGAAGGCGAATCCCCGGAAAAGGCCATTAAATGGGCAAACAATGAAATGATGGAGGTCATGAAGGAGTAGCATGACGATAATACTGATAACAGGCTGAATAGATGGTCATTTTATTACCGGGTATTAATTAGCCGGCGCAGGGCGCAGGGCACAAGGAAAGTCAAAACTTTTTGAATGTCTTCCCTTGCGCCCTGCACCCTGCGCCTAAAGGATTTTCCCTTTGCCCCTATCCCTTTCCCAAAAAGAATCCAGGCTTGGCTGGAAACTGATCGCCCCAACTATCGGCGTCATCGGTATTCTTATAATATACCCAATCCTCTATAACATATATTTAAGCTTTTTTGATGTCAGGCTCACAGGTGAAAATATTTTTGTAGGCATTGCCAACTATGAAAGGCTCTTAACAGCAACAGGTTTTTACAACTCCCTCGTCACAACAGTAATTTACCTTGCGGGATCAATAGCCGGCACTACAATACTGGGGATAGCTGTTGCCCTGATGATGAATCTTAAATTTCCATTACGCAATATTGTAAGGGCAATAATCCTGCTGCCATATTTTGCACCGGTTATCTCTGTGGTCTTCGGATGGCAGTTCTTTTTTTGATCCTGTCAACGGGATATACAATCACCTTGCGGTTGACACGCTCGGGTTGACTGACAACAGGTATAACCTTATCGGTGACCCCAGCACGGCCCTTATTATCGTTATCCTTTTCAGCATCTGGAAGAATTTCCCCATTTCATATCTCCTGATTATTTCAAAGCTTCAATCCGTCAACAGGGACCAGTACGAAGCTGCAGCAATGGACGGGTGCGGCCCGATCGCCAGGTTCTTCCATATTACACTGCCCGAGATCTATTTTGTGCTCGGAACACTTGTGATATTGAGGCTCATATGGAATCTGAATAAATTTGAAGAGGTGTTCCTGCTGGCGCCGAATGTGAAGACCCTGCCGGTATATACTTATTATACCGCCTTTACCGGGATCATAGACCAGGGATATGCCGCGGCCATATCGGTCGTACAGTTTGTGGTTCTTTCCTTCCTTATAATCTTTTATGTAAAAAAGGTATTAAAGTGGTGATGTTACATGCGGGGTAAAAGATCATTTATTCAGAATATGATGCTGGCGGTCGCTATTTTAGTGCTGCTCATTTTCTGTCTCTTTCCCTTTGTCCAGATACTTTCAACATCTTTCAAATATCAGTTTGACTGGGGTAACCCATCGCTGATCCCTCAGAAATTTAATTTTAATGCATATAAGGAACTGCTGGGCCTTTCAGTAAAGAAAGACGTGAAAATACCGGAAAGTATAAAACTCCTTCTGGATAACCCTTTACTTCCTGAAGGTAAAAAACAGCAAATCCTCGAAAAATACCAGGCAAAAAGTGATGTGTTTCCATTTATAAGGTATTTCATCAACTCCTTTTTTCTATCGGCAGGTGCGGCCGCCATATCCATGCTCCTCGCTGTTTTTGGGGCATATTCCTTCAGTCGCCTGAGATATCCCGGAAGAAAAATAATTCAAAGGGGCGTTCTCTTTGTATACATGGTTGGAGGTGTGCTGCTCCTTGTGCCCCTTTATCAGATGAGTGTAAAAACAGGCCTGGCAGGCTCTGTATGGGGATCTGTCCTGAGTCTTTTACTGGTCTATATCATTCAGACACTGCCTGTTTCTCTTTACATGCTGGGGAATTATTTCAGGACAATACCATATTCGCTAGAAGAAGCCGCCGCAATGGATGGGTGTTCCAGAACAGAGGCAATATTCGCAATAATACTGCCCCTGTCAGTGCCCATGATGATGACGGTGTTTGTATACTGTTTTATAATTGCATGGAATGAATTTCTGTTTGCCTCGGTATTTTTAAGGCAGTTTCCGGATTTTTATACACTGCCCCTTGGCCTGCAGTCTCTTTTTGTATCCAAGAATGCGATCTGGGACAGGATTATGTCCGCCTCCATGCTTACGCTGGTGCCTGTGGTTATTTGTTTTATGTTTGCAATGAGGCAGCTGACAGGAAGCCTTGTGGAGGGCGGGGTGAAGGAGTGATAAAAACAAGGCGCAGGGCGCATGGCCCACGGCGCAAGGTTTTAAGGATTGCTTTTCCTTGTGCCTTGAGCCATGAGCCTCTTGTCACGCCATAGCCTCTGGCGACGGCGGATGCGCCGGTAACTGAAAGGTAACACATGTCTACAGTTGAACTTAAAAGAATTTATAAACAATTCGATAACACTGAGGTACTCCATAACATCAACCTCGAAATAGGAGAAGGAGAGTTTGTCGTCCTCGTAGGGCCTTCGGGTTGCGGCAAAAGCACTACACTTAGACTTGTTGCAGGACTGGAGGAGGTAACAGAAGGCGAAATAATTATTGATAATAAAGAGGTAAACATGATTGAGCCCAACCACAGAAATATCGCAATGGTCTTCCAGAATTACGCCCTTTACCCACATAAAAACGTGAGAGAAAATATTATATTCGGGCTCAAGCGGGCAAAAGTATCAAAGGATGTTATCGAGGAACGGCTAAAAAAAGCGGCAAAAATACTTGAGCTTGAAGACCTTCTGGATAGAAAACCGGCACACCTTTCCGGTGGGCAGAGACAGCGTGTAGCAATGGGGCGGGCAATTGTGAGGGACGCCAGACTGTTCCTGTTTGATGAACCTTTAAGCAACCTCAATGCAAAGTTAAGAAACAAGATGCGGTCCGAGATCAGGAAGATACACCGCGAATACAAAACCACAAGCATATATGTTACGCATGACCAGATAGAGGCAATGACCCTTGGAGACAGGGTAGTTGTTATGAGGGATGGCAGGATTGAACAGCAGGGGAGCCCCATGGATATTTACCTGAACCCCGTCAATATCTTTGTGGCCACATTTATCGGCGCCCCTGCAATGAATATCCTGGATGCACGGCTTTATCCGGAATCTGTGGAATTTGAAGGACAAAGAATATCCATCCCAAATAAAATGAAGACAATATCCGTTTCAAAATCCGGGAGAGATATAAAGCTCGGCATAAGGCCCGATTTTTTTATTGACGAAAAGAACGTTGAATCGGCTTCATCCTTTGAAAAGATAAAAAACATACTGATCGATATTGTAGAGCCGCTTGGTTTTGAAAGGGAGATCGACGCAACTGCAGGCAGCCAGACCATAAAGGCAAAGCTGGATTTAAGGACAACCGCCGGGGAAGGTGACAGGATAAACCTGTGTTTTGATATTGAACGAGTTCATTTTTTTGATCCCGATACGGGTGAGAATTTATTGTAGCAACCCTGTAGGGGCGGGCCTTGCGTCCGCCAGTGTTTACAAACATGTATCCGCCAGCTGTTTTCTCAATACCAGCCTGTTCATCCGTATAATATGATTATGGATATTCGTCATTGCATGTATGAAAAATATTTCGTCCTGAAGCGGGCGGACGCAAGGCCCGCCCTACAATGGATCGCCAATTTACAATCTATTTGTTATTTAAAGACTTAACATAAATAATCTTGTCATCACCGGGCGTATAAAAATCCCTTAACCTTGATTCCGCCTTGTAACCGCATCCTTCATAAAATTTTCTGGTTGGTAAATACTGATCCCTTGAAGATGTCTCAATATATATGTTGACCCCGCCCATGGATGCTATCCTTTCTTCCGATTTTTCCAGAATCAGTCTGCCAAGCCCCATGCCCCTTGATTCGTTTTTCACTGCTATCCAGTACAGATCAAAGCTGTTCAGGGTTCCGGGAACAGGGCCATAACAGGAATAGCCGTTCAGTTTCCCGTCTATCTCCAGAAAAAGAAAATAATAACCGCTTTCAATTCCCTTTAAAAGCCTTTCCTCCACAAGTTCTGCGGCTATTGCGAGCTCGTCATCGGAAAAAAAGCCCGTTGACCTGACTATCCCGACGATATCTTCAACATCTGAAGAAACAGGCTCCTCACGCCATGCGATACCTTTATTTTGCAGGCACACTTTTTTTGCCATTATTGTTTGAGGCAGATGATCTGACCGCACCCATCCGGTTCTCCGATATGCCCCCCTCCCACAATCCTTTAAAAAAATGCTGGGCATTTGTGCCCAGGGAACGGATTTTATATCCTCCCTCCTGAACGACTAGTGTCGGCAGTCTCAACGAGCCTACTATCTTTCCAATGCTTGTGAAGTCCTTTGGCAATAGCGGCCATGTTCCTGTCGGGTCACCCTTTGCAGTATCAAGGCCAAGTGCAACCACAAGAAATTTGCACCCTGCCCGGCTGACTGCATTAACAGCAGATGTAAGTGCCTCCTGGTACTGATCAAAGGTGATATGTTCAGGCAGAGGCATATTTATATTGAAGCCCGTGCCCTCCTTATCTCCTTTTTCGTCCCTGAAACCGCTGAAATAGGGGTATGCAAAGCTTGGATGCCCATGTATCGAGATCGTAACCACATCCGCTCTGTTGTAAAAGATATTCTGAGTGCCGTTTCCGTGATGATAGTCAATATCAAGGACGGCGACCCGTCCATGCTGGCTGAGAAAATTGGCTGCAATGGCAGCGGAATTGAAGTAGCAGAATCCTCCAAAGGCACGGTGCTCTGCATGATGGCCCGGAGGTCTGACAAGTGCGTAGCCGAACCTGTATCCTTCGAGCAGCTTTTCTGTCACGGTAAGGGCGCAGTCCACTGCTCTTTTAGCCGCAAGGTACGCATTTTCATTAATGGGAGTAAAGGTGTCTATGCAGTAATATCCTGCCCTTACAGGGAGTTCCTTTGGCGGACGGTGATTGTTTCTTATGGGGAACACATAGGGATAAAGGGATCGCCCTTTCTCAACCATTGTGCATACTTTTTTAAGGTAATTGAAATAGCCTTTATCATGGACAGCAAGGATATGCCTTTCCGAAAAATGCTTAACCTCTGTTCTTTCAAATATACCCATGGATTCTATCTTGGCAAGGATACGGCTGATCCTCACCGGAGATTCTACATAACCTCTTTCATGCACATGGTGTATCTCATGCCTGTCATTTACAGCGAGGATGATGGACCGCTCAATTGACCTTATGCTCCTGACTTCTACAGGGACATCCTTTTTTTCATACTTCGGCTGCCTGATCATGACAGGGTGATCTGAAAAGGATTTTACAACCATGTCTATATATCCCTGAGGGCAAAGATCCGCGTACTTCCTTTCGAGGATTGCCCTGACAACCTTTCTGGTCCAGTTTCGGAAAAGAATCCTTGTTTTCCCAAGGTTATCGTAGACGAGGTATGGAGGACAGTCTCCTTCAGGGGAAACAGGGGTTTCATAGGCTGTATTGATTATTGGTCTTGCCCCGAATTTTTCATAAAAACGAAGGCGTGCAACATTCTGTTTCAAGACGTCCCTGTCTCCGCATAATGCAGGGTCATCAGGAAGGCATTCGAAAAACAGACCGACGGCATTGAGTCCAAGGGCCTCCTGCCTCACCCTTTCATAGAGGAGGCTTCCAATGCCCCTGCCTGTGCCCTGTTCTGTAGTTGATATGAAATCAAGATAGCAGAATCTGAGATCAGGGGCATGCTGAAGTATTGCAAAACCCTTTATCTTTCCCTTGTCTCCTTCCGCGATAAAAAGGATCGACCGGAACCTGTATTTAAAAGGGTTTACAAGCTGATCAGGCAGTTTCTGAATCACATCGTCAGCCAGCAGCGGAAACTGCACACGCAGGATATCCTGAACCTTTGGGATGATGGCCCGGTCTACCGGGATTATATCATCATATATGCGTCTTATTCTGAACACGTCTTACTTCCCCGTATAATGGCATTTGAATCATTAATGATTTCCCTTATAACATCTTCAGCTCTTAACCCTGCATGCTCAGCTGCGGCGATAAAACCTGCATCAGGAGAAATGCATGGGTTGGCGTTTATCTCCAGCACCCACGGCCGATTTTGTTCATCCACCCTGAAGTCCACCCTGCAGTAACCCCTTATATTGAACAGGTCCCAGCATTTTAAAGATATCTCCTTCAGAAGTTGAAGCAGCGGCAGATCATCATCAGGAAAGTCAAAGGTCCTGACAGTATTATTATATTCAAATGAGTCCTGGTCCCATTTGGCATCGTATCCGACGATCTTTTTTTTGCCCCCGCTGTAAGAATCGAACTTTATTTCGGCAGGCGGAAGCACACGAGGGCCGTTGAAACCTGCAAGCATGGAAAGGTTGAATTCCCTGCCCTCAATGTATCTCTCGGCAAAGCACTGCCCTCCAAGGCCGGTTTTACGTACTGTCATCTCCTTAAAAAGTTCCGAAACTGATTCCGGTGTAATAACGGACTGATCGCTTATGCCTATTGAAGCATGCTCCCAGACGGATTTAATTATGTACTCACCACATATATCTTTCGCTCCGGCGATATGATTAACTGGAGAAAAATAATCCGGTGTAGGAACGCTGTTTGCCTTAAGCCATTCCTTGGCAAACAGTTTATTGGATGTCCTGTATATGGCGTCAGTCCCTGAACCGGTATAGGAAATACTAAGCGTGTCCAGGACGGCCGGAGCCAGATGGATCAAACTCCCTTTACCGCCAAGGGATTCCACCAGGTTAAAGACAAGATCGGGAGCCTCCCCCTTGATCCCGGAGCTGAATGCTTCAAGATCGGAAGTGAAGGCAAGCTCCGTGCATTCATGCCCCATTGATTTGAGCGTCTCTTTGACACTTTGCACCTGGTAAAACACGTCCTCGTGGTCCGGAGAGATCTCCCCGGACCAGGGCTTGTCGAATATGATTGTAATTTTCATTGTTGTTAAGTGTTTTTCCCGGAAGACGTGTTATTTATTCTTTCCAGAGCGGATTCCATAATACGTTTTATCAATTCCTGGTAACTGATGCCTGACATCCCGCACAAAATCGGAAGATCCGATATCTCAGGATTCAGGCCGGCAAGGGGATTTACTTCGAGGAACATTGGTATGCCGTTTTCGTCGGATCTCAGGTCAATGCGGCCTCCGTCCCTGCATCCCAGTCCCCGCCATGCGGCAAGGGCGGTTTCTGCAGCTTTTAAAGCCTCCGGATCACCGGCAAGGCTGTATTTCACCCTTTTTTCATAGTGCTTTTTATTCGCATAGGAGTAGGAATCCGGATCAGCTCCCTTCTGGAGCAGGACCTCCATAACTCCTGTGGAAACAGCCTTGCTTCCGGTCCCTGTAATCCCCACTGTGAACTCCCTTCCCGGAAGAAAGGATTCAAGTATTACCGGTTGCTTGAAGGTCTCAAGTATCCATCTGCATGCCTCAAACAGGCCTTTACTGTCTTTTATCTTTGAGTCGGACCCTATGCCCTTGCCTGTTCCTTCCGCAACAGGCTTTGCAAAGACCGGAAATGCCATGCTGCATTTTTCCAGATCCTTCAGGCTGTTGATAACCATGAAATCAGGTGTCGGAACACCGATGTCCCTGATAACATGTTTGGTCATACCCTTATGAAGGGTAAGGCCAAGGACCATGGGGTCCGAAAAAGTGTAGGGGATGCCATAGGCATCCAGCAGCGCCGGGATCTGGGCCTCTCTGGCGAAACCCTTTACCCCCTCTGCTATATTGAATACCATATCCCAGCGGTCGCCGTTTACAAGCCTCTGGGTAAGCTCGAATATATTGCCTATGCGATCGGTTTCATACCCAAGGTTTCTTACGGCCTTTTCAATCCCCTCAATGGTATCCGGCCTGTCGAACTCAGCTGCATCCTCTTCGCTCATGCCATGATTCAGGTAATATTCCTGAAGGTCGTACGTTATACCCACCTTCATGACAGAAGCACCCTTTCTTTAGCCGGCCCGCCTGCATATCTGTAACCGGGAGATCCAAGACGCCCGCCCGGATCAGGATAGCGGTAAGTTCCGCCTCAATAGTTAGTCAATACAAGATCATCACCATCACGGCCTTCAACATAATCGGGGAGAAGCGGTATTTTACCGCCTCCGCCAGGGGCATCGATTACATAGGTGGGAACCGCGTAACCGGTTGTATGTCCTCTGAGGCCGTTGATAATTTCCAGACCCTTTTCAACAGGTGTGCGTACGTGCCCTGATCCCGGGATAGGGTCGCACTGGTAGAGATAATATGGTTTGACCCTTACTTTTAAAAGGCCATGAACAAGGGATGTAATTGTTTCAACATTGTCGTTTATTCCCGCGAGAAGAACAGTCTGGCTTCCCAGGGGGATACCTGCATCAGCAAGTCTTTCGCAGGCCTGTGCAGTTTCGGATGTCAGCTCTTCCGGATGGGTGAAATGAATACTCATCCACAGGGGATGATATTTTTTCAGCATCCGTGTGAGAGAGGGGGTAATCCTCTGCGGCAGGACAACAGGCACTTTGGTGCCGATCCTGATCATTTCGACATGATCAATTTTTCTTAAATTCGAAAGGAGCCATTCAAGCGATTCGTCAGAAAGGGTGAGCGGGTCACCTCCGGAAAGGAGGACATCCCTGATTGATTTATTATCGGCTATGTAGTTTATAGCTTTTTCCCATCGTGCCCTGTCAGACATATCGCAATGGTTTCCTCCAACCATTCTTGAACGGGTGCAGTACCTGCAGTAACTGGAGCAGAAGTCCGTAACAATAAAAAGGACCCTGTCGGGATACCTGTGCACAAGTCCGTGAACAGGGCTGTCAGAGTCTTCACCAAGGGGGTCAGGAGCCTCACCATATGACATGATACTCTCGGCTGTCACCGGCACTATGGCCTTTCTAACAGGGTGTGCCGGATTGTCCCTGTCTATAAGACTTGCATAGTATGGTGTAATGTTCAGGGGTAAGCCATTTTCACTTGCTCCGATCGCCTTCATTTCATCTTCCGACAGGTTAACGAACTTACTGAGGCTTGCGAGATCGCGAACCCTGTTTCTCAGCTGCCACTGCCAGCTGTTCCATTCAGCAGATGAGACTGCGGGAAAATATTTCTTACGAAAATTTGTTGTTTTCTGGCTTGTTTTAAATTTAGGAGAACTGCAAACACGACGGAGGGTTGTTACTTTAGTCTTTTCGGGTACATTATTAGATTCAAACGGGACGGGCTTTACGCCCAAACTGGGAGGC
The DNA here is from genome assembly GCA_963815145.1 of uncultured delta proteobacterium. Classification (GTDB taxonomy): domain Bacteria; phylum Desulfobacterota; class DSM-4660; order Desulfatiglandales; family HGW-15; genus JAAZBV01. The sequence goes on along the minus strand of CAWFFS010000015.1, from coordinate 155,874 downwards.
TCAAAGTCCTCATTGCTGACTGTTTCTGTCTTCATCTTCTCTCCCTTTTTAATGGTTGAAATATATAAAAAATCCTGGCATCCATATTGCATTCAACGTGCCAGCCGATAACCCATTGAATTTATATGTTAAAATAGACATGTTTTAAAAACATGGAACACATAATTCCTGTTTTATTTTGTATACAGGTCAGGCAGAGGGTTTTAGCCAGTCCGTAAAAATCAAGAACCTTTTAAATAAAAGCATACGTTTTATATGATATGCGGATTCCTGTATTTGTAAAAAGCGAACTATAAATTCCTGTTATTGAAAAGGAGAGTGTTTACAGAATTTAAAAAGGCTTTGCTTCATCGATAAGCATAATCGGAATATCGTCCTTTATTTCATACATGAGCCTGCACTTGTCACACTTGAGTGCGTCTTCCTTTTCGTTCAGGTGTATTGCACCCTTGCATTTGGGGCAGACAAGTATCTCCAGTAATTCTTTGCTTAGTGCCATCTTTACATTCTCCTTTTTTATTTCTCTTTTACTGTCTGTTCCAGTTGTTCGTCAATTGCATCAAGCACCCTACCAACTTCAAGATCGTTGCATAAACCCTTTTCACAGCGGCGTTTGAAGCAGGGGCCGCATTCGGGTGATATCTGGACAACCCTGTCTGTTTCTCTCCGGGGGCCGGAATAATCCGCGGAGGAAGGGCCATAATAGGAAACTGTAGGGGTCTTAACCGCACTTGCAGCATGAACAGTCCCGGTGTCAGGACCAATAACCAGCCTTGACAGTCTCATTATTTCTATAAAGATGTCAACAGGCAAGTTGGACAGTTCCCTGATATCGTTAACTGCAATATCGGATATCTCCTTTGCACGCCTTCCCTCTTCATCTCCGTAATATGTAAGGACAGGTATGATACCCTGTTGAGCGACCCTGTCACAAAAGGACGCTATTGATTGCACATCGAGCAGTTTGGTGTCCCATCCTCCGCCTGCTGCGATCACGGAAAACCTGCCCGGTTCAAGGTTGTTTTCTGCAAGGGTATTGCGAGCCTTTATGGATGCTGCTTCATCAAGGGGAAATTCGGGATTTATGATTCCCGGCATTTTGATATTCAGTGCCCTTTCAAGCAGCCCCACTATCTGATCGATAACATGGCCCTTCGGGACATCATAGGTTTTATCAAGAAGCCATGCAGAGTGTTTTTCTCTGCAGCAGTCCGAGTCCTTTGAAAAGCCCACCCTTGTTTTTCCCCTGGCGATACGTGCCAGCACGGCACTCCTTATAAGACCGTTGATATCGATTACAAGGTCATATTCAGTTTCCCTGAGGTTTTGCCAGAATTCAAATACATCCCTGCGGGTTTCACTGCTCAACATTGATTTCCGCCATTCTTTAGTGTTGGAAATTATCAGCCTTTTTATATCCTTATGATTTTGAAGGAGGGGACTCCAATTCTTTTCAACAAGCCAGTGGAGTTCAACTCCATCACTGTACTGCCTTGAGTATTCCTTAAAACAGTCAATCACACAGAGTGAATGTATTATATCGCCAAAAGCGCTTAATTTGATTATCAGAGCTTTCAAGATTCAAATCCGTTGTTAAATTTTCTTAAGACGCTGTCCGCCTTTTTTTTTATTATATTAAAAAATTCTTTTTGTCCTGCTTTAATCACAAAATCTATGCGGAGCAATGCGATTGGAGCAATACCTGAAGCCATGTGCCTTATCCTTGCCCAGTCCTTTTCCGTTGTAATCAGCATATCTGCCCCGAGTTTCCGCATCTCTTCCTCAAGTTCGGTTAAATCCCTTTCACTGAAGGGGTAATGATCGCCAAATGCCTTGAAGGATATGAGCTTTGCCCCCAGATCAAGAAGTGTTTTTTTAAAGGATGCAGGCCTGCCAATGCCTGAAAAGGCAATCACACGTTTCCCATTGATAAAGGAAAGATCATGTTCCTCTTTCTTTAAAGGAAATATAATTCCGGCAGGAACATGGTCGCTGCTAAATACAGGCAGGCCACTGACTGGGTTTCTGTTACTATTTGGCGGGGTATCCCCTGCACGGGTAAAAACCAGAGCATCTGCACGTTTCAGCCCGGATAGCGGTTCTCTCAAAGGACCCCATGGCAGGAGATGTCCGTTTCCAAAAGGGCTTGTCGCATCAGCAAGAACTATATCCATATCGCGTTTCAGATGGATATGCTGAAAGCCGTCATCAAGAATAAAAAAGTTGCAGCCAAAGCGGTTTTTTGCCTCCATGCCCGCAAGATATCTTTTCCTGGAAACGATAACAGGAACATTGTCCAGTGAACTGGCCATCAGCCACGGTTCATCGCCCGATATTTCAGGAGAAAGAAGGACAGTCTTCCCGTCCGAAACAACCGCTGCATCACTGTTGTTTTTACCACCATAGCCCCGGGACAGGATTGCGACATTGTAGCCTGAAGATTCTGCCCATCTGGCAAGCATTATTACCGCCGGGGTCTTACCTGTTCCTCCGGCTGTTATATTCCCTACACTCAATACAAAACCGGGGAGACCTTTCCCGCGGTCCTTAAGAAATGCATTCCGTATCCTGACACCGATGCCGTAAAGACAGGACATTAATGCCAATGGAAGGGTATAAAGGTGGAAACCCCCTGTTTCGTGTATGCAGGACCAGTCAGCTCGAAGCAATATCTCCTCCGATACAGTTTATGATGCGGTTTACAGCCCCGCTGTTTGCTTCTGCAAAATTCTTTGCGTTTCTGCCTATTTTATCCGCTTCCGCCTGATCAGATAAAAGATCATTCAACGTCCTGAATAGATCTTCGGCATCTTCTATCCTTTTTCCTCCTCCATGTTCCAGTAAAAGCTCCGACATCAGGACAAAATTATGGGTATATTTACCGAATAATACCGGGCACCCGAAGGAGGCAGGTTCAAGAAGATTGTGCCCTCCGATCGGGACAAGGCTTCCGCCGACAAAGCTTATTGATGCAAGGCCATAAATCCTTGCGAGTTCACCAATCGTATCAAGTATCAGGCAATTGTAACCCTGCCTGCTGTTTTTTTCGAGAGCAGTCCTTTTTATTACTTTAAGCCCCATGTCCAGTCCCATTGACTCGATCGCATCGACCCGGTCAAGCTTTCGTGGAGCAATGATCAGCACCAGTTCAGTGTGCTTTTCAGCAAGTCTTTTAAAAACACTTAAGACCTGCTCATCCTCTCCTTCGTGAGTGCTCCCGGCTACAAATATCTTCGATCCGGTACCCGGGCACAAACGCTCCATCCAGTTGTTATACTCCTCCCTGTCCATGGAAACCCATTCCCGGTCAAACTTTATATTGCCTGCAGTAATTACCTTATCGGGTGAAACACCGATCTCTCTGATTCTGCGGCTGTCAAGATCCGACTGCATCATAAGAAGATCCATATCATTCAGTATCCTCTTAAAATAGAAGCTGAATCTTTTATACCCCCGGAAGGTCCTGGGAGATATCCTGCCGTTCACCAGTATGATCTTTATACCCCTGTTGTTTAGATATGATATCAATCCGGGCCAAATATCCGTTTCAACAAGTATAAATATGCATGGGTTTACAGCCTTTACTATTCTGGCAATGGCGCCTCTGCAGTCGAGGGGCATAAAAAAAAAGATCATCCACCTCGCCTTTCAGCTCCTTTCTGGCAACCTCCATCCCCTGGAATGTCTTTACTGTAAAAACAATCGGCCTGTCAGGAAATCTTTTTTTTATGGCCTGTATAAGGGGACGGGTCGATATCACCTCTCCGACCGAAAGGGCGTGTATCCATATCCTGCTTCTGCCTTTCTCCGATGCAGGCAGTCCAAGGGCGAACTTTCTTGAAAAATAATCCTTTTTACCGAGATATATAAACGGCAGCAGGAGAACATAGGCTACTGTCCACAATGAATTATATAAAAGATAAATCACGTTCATTACCCGGTCTATACATTGATGGGAAGCTCTATAACAAAGCGTGTACCCTTCGGATTGTTATCATAGACTTCGATAAAGCCCCTGTGATCTTTAATAATCTGACTCACAATTGCAAGGCCAAGCCCTGTTCCATGATTTTTTGTGGAAAAATATGGCTCAAATATCCTTTTCTTGTCTTCGGAAGATATACCTTCACCATTGTCGGCTATTTCAATCTTGGCGATTTCAAGCTCCCTGTCATATGAAAGAAAGACATTTACCTCGCCCGAGTCGCTGACCGCTGTAACAGCGTTATCAAGGAGGTTTATCATGACCCTCTTGATCTGTTCGCCGTCAAAGCTGAAAACCGGGACCCCGGCGAAATCGTTATAGGAGACCCTGACATTATTTTGTGTCTCCTGATAAAGGGCAACAGCCTCCTTTACAGTCTTGCCCAGATCGTCCGGTGCCGGGTTTGATGCGGGCATACGGGCGTAACTTGAAAATTCGTTGACAAGTCTTTTTAAAACCTCCGCCTCTTTAATAATCATGCCAGTACATTCGTTGAGCATGCCGGAGTCTTCTTCCGTGAGTTTATGGCCAATGCGTTTCTTTATACGCTGGGCAGAAAGCTGAATCGGGGTAAGCGGATTTTTTACTTCATGGGCTATGCGCCTTGCCACCTGGCGCCATGCAGCTTCTCTCTGGGCCTTTTCTATCTCGCTTATATCGTCAAATACTGCTACCAGACCCGAATATTTTCCCTGATCATCCCTGAGCATGTTCAGGGAGACCAGCAATGTAAGGTTTCTCTTGTCGGCGGTTGAAATCCTGATCTGGTTCTGCATATAGCCTTTTCTTCTCAAATTTTTATCAGCAAGAAAATCATTTATGACCTTTACCTGTTCCGGCTTCATAACATCACGATAGTTCCTGCCGACAACGTTCCCTGCCCCTATCCCCAGCATTTCTTCCGCGGATTTATTTACTGTAAGGAGTTTTCCATCCATGTCAGCGGATATAACGCCGGCACCGACATTTGCCAGGACGATCTCCATGTAGAGACGCCTCTGTTCTATCTCCATATTGCTCTTTATTAATTCTTCATTGGCCTCTTCCAGTTGTTTCTTGCTGTTTTTTAGATCAAGGGTCATCCTGTTGAATGAATTTACGAGTACACCGATTTCATCCGCTGCCTCGAGGTCAATAAAAAAATTATAATCACCCGAGGCAATCCTTTCTGTACCCTCGGCAAGCTCCTGAATAGGGACGGTTATCCCCTTGGACAGATAAATCCCTACCCATACGGATGTGAATATAATAAGCAGCGTAACAATGGAAAGAAGGATCATATGTATTGCTTTGACCGGGCTTTTTAGCATCTTTGACTGTCTGTATTCTTCAAGGCCCCTTGATACGCTTCTGAGTTTATTTGAAATCTGTATCGGTACAAATTCGTCTATTACTATAAGGCCTACAACCGCCCCGTTCCCTGTTTTTGAAAAGATCGGAATAATTCCGCCTATAAGGTCCCCATGATCGGAAGACTCTCTGAACCAGACGTCCCTGGCTTTTTCAAAGCACTGTTGAAAGTCAGACGGGTTGGGCCCGTTGAACTGGCTTAAATCCACCCTGATACTCCTGGCAGATGCTCTCAGTTCCATTTTTTGTGAATAGACCTTTATCTGTGCAAAATTATATTGAACCAGCTTTTCGTGGATAAGTTTTTCCAGTTCGTCATTCTTTGAAATGGTGGTCAATCCATCATAGGTTATGATGCGGCTTATACTGTTGCCAAAATACGAAATCTCATCCTTTGTTTTATCCAGATAATTCTGCCCAAGATCCACTGAGTTTTTCAGAGATCTTTCTATGGGAATATTGTACCAGTACTCAATAGAGCTGGAAATAAACTGAACGGAAACAAAAAACAGAATAATCGTGGGAAGCAGGGAGAGCAGAATAAAGGCAAGGACCAGTTTGCTTCTGAGCCTTGCCCCCATAATACTCTTTTTTCTTTCGAACAGGAGTTTAACAAGGTTTCTCACTGTCAGGTAGAGAAGACCTAACAGTATGATGACGTTGAGATTGATCAGGAAAAATATAAGAGTGCTGTTTGAACCGGGCAGGTCAAAGCCAAGATCAAAGTATTTGATTCCGACGTAGTTCAGAGGGAGGATTACAAGAATAAGGCAGAAGATAATTATCCACTCTCTTCGCTGCCTCTTTTTATCCTGGACTTCCGACTCCTGGTACTTTTGCATTAACCGGCCACCTTTAACCCAGATTTTGCAGTAGACATCTACTGCGGTCTGAAAAACCATGCTGCAACGCTTGTTTCACGATTTTGATCCTCACCATATTGTGCATATGCTTCCGGGTTAAAATCGTTCCAACTTCGTGTTTCGCTATGGTTTTTCAACCCTCGTGACAATCCCTACTGCAAAATCTGGGTTTAACGCTGAGTAAACCCTTAAAATGGAATATACCGGGAACACTTCCCTGAGGGGTGTTTCCGGTATTTTATATATTGTTTAAAATTTTTTAATGATAACCAAGGTGTGGCGGAAATGCAACAGTATTCAAAATTCTTACCGATGCCCGGGGATTACCAGGAAAATGACCGGTTTTAAAATTTTTAAAGCCTGCTTCAGGCGGGAGCCGGCTCCATTGATCCAAAGGCCGGTATGGTAAAGCTTTCCCTTGCACCATCACCCGGTTCTTCCAGTGTTACTTTTTTCCAGTATTTTTTACTGGAAGACAGTTTTTTCAGCATGGCGTGATTAAGGGAATGCCCTGATCTGTTTATTATGAAATGGCCTATTATAGGTGTTCCCATTACGGCAACATCACCAAGAAAGTCGAGTATTTTGTGTCTTACGAATTCATTATGGTACCGCAGGCCGTCTTCATTAAGTACCCTGTAATCATCTATTACAATAGCATTATCAAGTGACCCGCCTTTAGCAAGACCTGCCTCTCTCAACATTTCTATATCCTTTAAAAAACCGAATGTCCTTGCCCGGCTGATTTCATCAATGAACCCCTTTCCTGAAAAGGAAAAATCAAACTGCTGATTGCTGATTAAAGGGTGGTGAAAATCTATTGTAAACGATACCTTTAGTTCTCTGGAGGGTTTGATTGTTATTGATTTGTCACCTTCCTTAATATTGAGGGTCTTTTTAATAACAATGAATTCCTTGGATTTTTTTTGCTCTTTAATCCCTGTGCTTTTTAAAAGAAAAATAAAAGGTGCGGCACTTCCATCCATTATAGGGACCTCAGGTCCGTCTATCTCAACCAGTGCGTTGTCTATCCCAAAACCAAAAAAGGCAGCCATCAGGTGCTCTATTGTAGACACATGGTTGCCATTGTTGCCAATGATAGTGCACATTGTCGTATTAATAACACTGTCAAAATGGGCCTTGATTACGCAGCGACTGTGCAGGTCCTTTCTGATAAATCTTATCCCGGTGTCCGGCGGTGCCGGTTTGATTGTCATTCTGGCCTTTTCACCTGAATGCAGGCCTATACCTGTACAACTTACGCTGTCACGTAAAGTACGTTGTCTGAATCCCACGTTTTTCCCTCTCTTTCCGATCAAGCAAGACTTTGCAAAAAAAATGCCAGGACAGTCAACCGCTTGTTCGTGGAGGCTAACATGCTGTCATTGCAGGTATTATTTTTTAATTATATTTTTATTTAACAGATATTTTGCCGGATTATACGCCAAAAAGTGTGTTAAAAAAACCACAGTTCCTTAAATAGTTGAAAAAAAACAACAATCCAAAATATCGGAAATTATCTTGTATCATTCCGGTCGTGTATATATGATAAGCGGAATAATTTCAATAGATAGAGAAAGAGGATAAATCATAACTGCTAAAATGCTAAAATATAGATTCATCTGGTTAATTTTTTTTGCCCTGATCATTAACAGTTGCCGGCCGGCCCTTAAAGAGAAGGCCAACACCCCTGAAAAAACACTTTTTCAGGTGCACTTTTTTTATCCTGATTTTTTTGATGATATGGATATAGGGTCTTTCGAGCAGGCTGCGGAATATAACCTCGAGTACCTGAACAGGCTTAAACCGGATTATATGTTTAAATACGGCGCAGATGAGTTTAGCCGCGATCAGGTTATTGAAAGCCAGAAAACCCTGCTCGATATTCTGAAAAACAGCAGGAGCCCGAACGAGATCAGAAAAAAAATTAAAAAACAGTTTATACTCTACCGTGCCGCCGGACGGGTTGGAAACGGAAAAGTACTTTTTACCGGATATTTTGAGCCTGTATACGATGCGCGAAAAACCGCTGACGATGAATATAGATACCCGATTTATAGACAGCCCGATGATCTGATAAAGGTCGACCTGTCCCTTTTCAGGGATAAATATAAGGGCGAAAACATTGTTGCCAGGATTGATGGAAAGCAGGTACTCCCCTATTACTCAAGGATGGAGATAGAAGATCAGAATATCCTTGCGAATAGAAACCTTGAAATCGCATGGCTGAAAGATCCCATTGATGTTGCTTTTCTTCAGATACAGGGGTCGGGACGGCTTAAGATGGCTGACGGAAGTTTTCTATCTGTAGGATATAATTCCTCGAACGGGAGACGATATAAAAGTATTGGCCAGTACCTTATTGAAAATGAATGCATGACGAGGGAAGAAATGTCGATGCAGAATATAAGGAGTTATCTTTCATTCCATCCTGAGATATTAAATGATACGCTGAATTATAATCCCTCATATGTATTTTTCAGGGTTCTTGATAGAGGTCCTTTGGGAAATATAGGCGTTCCCCTGACATCGGGACGGTCTGTTGCCCTGGATTCAAGGCTTTTTCCAAAAGGGGCAATATGTTTTATAAAAAGCGAAAAGCCTGTAGAAAACAGCAATGGCGGACTGGAAAAATGGGTGAAATTTTCCAGATTTATGGTTAATCAGGATACGGGAGGTGCTATAACCGGCGCTGGCCGGGCCGATATTTTCTGGGGGAGCGGTGATTATGCGGAGTTTGCAGCAGGTCACATGAAGCAGGATGGAGAATTATTTGTACTTATAAAGAAGCGGTAAAGCGAACTTGTAGAAATGGACATTGCAGAAAAAATCAGATCTGCCCTGAACAGCAGGGCCTATAAGAAAATTGACAATAATTCCGGTAAGTTAATCCACGCCTCCGTTCTCATACCTGTATTTGAGGCCGGTAATGGGGCAAAGGTCCTTTTTACAGAGAGGACCCATAAGGTGGAACATCATAAGGGACAAATCTCTTTTCCAGGGGGTGCGATTGAACCGGATGACAAAGACTATGAAGAAACCGCATTAAGGGAGTCATTTGAAGAAGTCGGCCTGTTGCCTGATGATGTGAAGGTTCTGGGGCGTCTTGATGACGAATTGACGATTGCCTCCAATTTTATTGTGCACCCGTTTGTTGGTACAATTCCTCACCCCTATGATTTTCAGGTAAATCAGGATGAGGTTGAAAGGATTATATCCGTCCCCCTGGGCCTGTTTTTTGAAGAGAATTCCGGTCAGCATCCAAGGGCAATAGAATTTGAAGACTTTACCTACAGAGGGCCTGCCTACAGATATAAGGATATAACCATATGGGGTGCGACAGCGAAAATAATGCACAAATTTATCTTTCTTTTAACCGGAAATAAAAACTTGCCTGATAACAGCATATAGGATATATGTACTTCCCTGATCGGGACGTGGCTCAGTCTGGTAGAGCACCGCGTTCGGGACGCGGGGGTCGCTGGTTCAACTCCAGTCGTCCCGACCAGCAATAAAATAAACAAGGCTTTTAACAAAAAATCGTGTTAAAAGCCTTTTTCATTTCTTTTCTAAGGCACTGTTCAAATAACCAAAACTCCTTTTACTTTAATAAAATATGATTAAAATGAAATTATAAATGTTATGCTGATTTTATTCGATTATTGAAAGAACACTCTTAAATGCAGCTTTTTTCAATATATAGCTATAAATTCTGATATCCAAAAAGGGGCTCTCAAATGACTGAAAACAAAATCACATTACCCATAACCGGGATGAGCTGCGCCAACTGCGCCATGAATATTGAGCGCACATTAAAAAAGAAGGTGGAGGGCGTTTCAGCGGCATCTGTTAATTTCGCAACGGAAAGGGCAGATGTTACATTTGATCAGGATATCACTGATATTAATATCATTGTGGCTGCCATTGAAAAGGCAGGTTACGGCGCCATAATACCGGACGATAATGTCGAGGATGAAGAGACAAAGGCAAGGGAAAGGGAGGCCCATGACCAGAAGAAGAAATTTCTGATCGGGCTATTATTTACCATCCCTTTGTTCTTTCTCGGCATGGGAAGGGACTTTGGCCTTATTGGGGCCTGGAGCCATGAAAGATGGATGAACTGGCTTTTTTTCCTGCTTGCCACGCCGGTTCAGTTTTATACTGGCTATGATTATTATGTCGGCGGATGGAAAAGCCTGATGAATAAAAGCGCCAACATGGATGTCCTCGTGGCCATGGGATCGTCGGTTGCATATTTCTATTCCCTTTTAGTACTTTTATTTTCAGGTCTTGGAGATCATGTATATTTTGAGACATCAGCAGTAATAATCACCCTTATAAAACTTGGAAAGATGCTTGAGGCAAGGACCAAGGGAAAGACAGGCGGGGCAATCAAAAAGCTTCTCATGCTTCGTCCCAAAACAGCAACTGTTTTTAAAAACGGGTTTGAAAAAGAGGTATCTATCTCGGACATAAATATAGGAGATATGGTTGTTGTTCATCCGGGCGAAAGCATCCCGGTCGATGGAATTGTGTCTGAAGGCATGTCATCTGTCGATGAATCAATGCTTACAGGAGAACCGCTTCCCGTTGAGAAAAATACAGATGATAAAATTACCGGCGGCACAATAAATGGTGAAGGGCGGCTGATATTCAGGGCAACGGCAGTAGGAAAGGATACTGTCCTTTCACGAATAGTCAAGATGGTGCAGGATGCCCAGGGAAGCAGGGCGCCCATTCAGAATCTCACAGACAGGGTAGCGGCGGTATTTGTGCCTGCCATTATTGTCCTTGCCTTTTTGACCTTCGCATTATGGTGGATAGTGGGGGGAGCTTTTGTGCCTGCAATGATAAGGATGGTGGCAGTACTTGTGATAGCCTGCCCCTGCGCCCTGGGTCTTGCAACCCCGACTGCAATAATGGCAGGGACAGGAAAGGGCGCTGAAAAGGGGATACTTTTCAGGAACAGCGTGGCCCTTGAAACGGTTTCAAGGCTTGATGCGGTTGTGCTGGATAAAACAGGGACAGTTACAACAGGCAAACCCTCGGTAACCAAAATCATGTCTCTTGATCCGGATATGACCGAGGATGATATCCTCAAACTTGCAGCATCAGTAGAGCAGGGGTCGGAGCATCCCGTGGGAAAGGCAATAGTAAAGGAAGCAAAAAGCCGCGGTGTATCCCTGAATTCTCCGGTTGAATTCAGGGCGCACGGAGGCGCAGGCGTACAGGCCGACATAATGGGAGTAAAGACGTATATAGGAAAACCACCATGGTTTTCTGACCTGGGCATAAAAACAGGACATGAAAATGATAAAATTGCCGACCTTCAGGAGGCCGGAAACACGGTTATGCTTGTTGGCACAGACAGGCTCATGGGTCTTATAGCTGTTTCCGACAAAATAAAACCTGAATCAGAAAGGGCCATATCAGAACTGAAAAAAATGGGCATCAGGGTGATAATGCTTACTGGCGACAATAAAAAGACCGCGCTTTCGATCGCAAAAAGCATAAATATAGATGATGTTATTTCAGAGGTCATGCCCGATGAAAAGGCTGCAAAGATTATCGAGCTGCAAAAGACAGGCCTCAAGGTGGGTATGGTCGGTGACGGAATCAATGATGCCCCTGCACTGGCACAGGCGGATGTGGGCATTGCCATAGGTACAGGCACTGATATCGCAATAGAATCGGCAGATATAATACTTGCAAGCGGTGACCTGAAAGGGATTACAAGGTCTATTCTGCTTAGCAGGAAGACAATGGGAGTAATAAGACAGAACCTGTTCTGGGCGTTTTTCTATAATATTGTACTCATCCCCATTGCTGCAGGGGCATTGTATCCCGTGGATTTCCTGCCCATGTTCTTAAGGCAGCTTCACCCCATCCTGGCGGCACTGGCCATGGCAATGAGCAGCATCACAGTTGTTTCGAACAGTTTGCGTTTATACCGGTCGGAGTAATGATACAGGCCATGGACGAACACGAAGATTATATTAACCAAGATATAATAGAATTACCCATCGACGGGGTTATTGATCTCCATACCTTTTCCCCAAGGGACGCGGCCGGCGTGGTTGAGGAGTACATATATGCCTGCGCTGAAAAACAGATATATGAAGTGCGTATTATCCACGGCAAGGGAAAGGGAGTATTAAGGAGAATCGTTCATTCACTACTTGAAAGGCATCCGCTTGTAGCGGGTTTTACCCTTGATTCAGGCCACTCGGGCTGGGCCGCAACCATTGCTTATCTTAAAAAAGCGGAGTTAAAAGAATAGGCAGGGAGGGATTAAATGGATAAGAAAGAAACCGATCCTGACTTTAATATTAACTTGTTATTTAAGTTGCATCGTGGCTGAACAGTATCAGAAAATGAGTTACAGAAGTATTTTTTCCCACCGGATTTCCAGTTGTTACTCGTCCAATTGAGGTTCAGAATCTATGTTCAGTAATAGCCTGCTCAAATTATTTCCATTTGCCGGTCATTCCCCCAGATCTATCCAATACCTTTGAATAATCGTTCCATCCGGCCCGGTGTCTTCCGACTCAAGAATGCCACCATTTTTCAGGATAGTCCCTATTGAAGGGGAGTTGCGCCTGCTGCCTTAGAATTCTGCATGGATGTTGACTTCTCCCTTTGCCTTTGAAAAAGAAGAAGCACTCTTTCAGTTCCCAGGCCGCTGATCAGGAACCTCTGTTTCCTGTCCTGCAGAAGTTGCTGCGTCCAGTTGGTGAATCCGCCGTCACAGAGGAAATACTCTTCACCTTCCCGATTGGTTGCGTACAGTTTGTATCTCACATTACAGTAATAATCCTGTTTTCGTGCTGATTCATCAACCGCGATGACGACATCACTCCTGTTTCTTTTCAGGTCTCCAGCAACTGCTTCTGCAATCTTTAAAAAATGTATATTGAAGACCTCCAGCTCCACTCGAACCGATGATACATGCAGATTTATATCTTCAAGGCTGTGCAGCAGTCTAATGTAATATAATAATTGCTCTGTCAGCGTATTCTTTTCGAAAGTGTAAGATCCCGTATCGCGCCCGGCAGCACAAAGACAAATCAACTTGAAATGAGGAAAGGAGGCCGGATCGTTAAAGGCCTGTGTTCTGAGTGCACGATGGCTCGAAAACAGCTTGACAACCGAAAGGCCGGTGTTTTCAGATCTCCCCTGTTCTATCCGCCTGGCACATTCCAGTGCGAGCGTGTTGGTTGGATCAGCACATATTTCAGTGTTACGAATCGTAGAAAGAACATTGTTTTGTGAAACAGGCGCGACCAGCGAGCACGAACCCAGAGGAGCCACGGGTGACAATCCGACAGCCTGATATGATGAAGGCAACAAGGAGAAAGCATGCTGATCGAATTCAATTTCCTTTCCAACATCAATGTTTGATGGTGTAACAAAACGATTTGACTTATATTGCCGGAACAGGGATGCGGCGTCTGCTTTCATCGTCCGGCGGCGGTAAACCTCAAGAAGCAGAGACTGCAGATCGGACGGGCTGATTCTCTCAACCAGAGCATCCAGGATGTCCGGAATTCCCGTTTCATCAATGATTCTCTTATTCAGTTTGTCATTCATAGTTTCTAAAATAGAGGCTAAAAAATGATGAAAAAAATCAGAATATAATCCTCTGGCATTAACTATTCAACAATTCATGCCAGTCAATTGTCCTAAATGTCTTGTGCAGCATATGATCATCATCGACCCTGCAACATGTCAGGTTCTATTAGTGTATTTCCAGTACTTCAAATTCCTGGATTCCACCCGGTGTTTTAACTCTTACTTCATCACCTTCTTCACTTCCTAAAAGTGCCATTCCTATGGGTGATTTAATAGAGATTTTTCCGTTGTCGGGATCGGATTCATATGGGCCAAGGAGCTGATAACTTACTTCTTCTTCTGTATCCAGGTTATAGAGGAGAACTATTCTGCCAAAAACCACCCTGTCTTTAGGACCGTTTTCAAAATCTATTACCTCTGCCTGACCAATAGCAGTCTCGAGTTCATTGATCTTGCCTTCTAGAAAGGACTGTTTTTCCTTTGCTGCGTGGTACTCCGCATTTTCGCTGAGGTCTCCATGTTTCCGCGCTTCTTCGATCGCTCTGATATTGTCCGGTCGCTCAACCTTCTTTATATGCGCAAGCTCTGCCTTAACCTTCTCAAGACCTTCCTTTGTAAAGGGAATCCTCTCCATAACCATAACTACTCCTCTTTGAATTAAATATTTAATGATCAGATCCGGGAAGACTCTATGAATTATCAGTAAATAATATACCCGATCTTATTTTCAACTATTCTTCCGGACATAAACATCATCCAGTACATCGGTATCAATCGCGATGTCCGTCTCTCCAACCTTCAGGACAAAGGCCGGAAATGTCTGATGAACCTTTATTACTTCCCCCGGCGTAATCCCCAGGTCTGTCAGCCTGTCGAGCCGGGCATGATGTTTTGTGGACACATACACAACCCTTCCCGATTCTCCTGACTTCAGTTTGTTGAGAGGCATAATCACGGGATGAATATTGTGTTCCGCCCTTTTACAGCAGGCGCCCTGGGGGATATGTCTTCCGTGAGGACATTCACGGGGATGTCCCAGCAGTGTACAAATGGCATCAAGTGCCTCATGGCTCAGGCAGTGTTCAAGGCTGCATGCAGTCTCTTCCATTGGCTCATCCCCGATCACCATAACATCAGTGAAAAGCCTTTCCGCAAGCCTGTGGGCCCTTATCAGCTTTCTTGCTATTTCCTCGCCCTTCTGGGTCAGGTTTATTTCATCCTTTACCTCAAATATGTAATCATCGTCTATAAGCTTTTCGATGATTTCATCTGTTACCTTTGGTTTTTCTATATTGAGGAGATCCTTTCTCTTTACGGGATCCTATTTCCTTTCCGCACCATATGGACTCAAGGATTTCGTCTATGTCCTCACTTGTCAGTAACATTTTTTTCTCCTCTCGTTACTTTCTTTATCCAGCTCAATATGCCGGATTTTTCCACTGTCCTGTACCCACAGTGCGGACAGCAGATCGTCTTGCAGTTTTTATTTATGGCGCATCCAGAGCACTCTGCCTTGTCTGGTGAAAATTCATATCCGCAAAGGGCGCATTTCATAGGTGCACCTTTAAAGCATGAAGCAGGAAATTAAAAAATCCGCCGAATAAAAACGCAAAAACAAAAATAAAGGATACAATCAGGGTGGCAGTCTTAATCCCCCGTTCTTTGATCATTATAAACATGTTGGCTATACACGGGACAAAAAGAGTAATGGTTACAAGGGCTACAAGCATTTGAAGAGAATCAAGATTCCCTCCCTTAATAACAAGTACTGCGGCATAATCCCTCCGTAAAAACCCCATCACAAATGCACTTGCCGCTGTCTTGGGTAGCCCGAGAAGGTTCACCACCAGGGGAGCTGCCGCATTTTCGATCATGGTCAAGGCACCCAATTTTTGAAGTGTAAAAAGTAAAACCGTGCCGATCATAAAAAGGGGAACAGCTTCCTTTAAATACCACTCTATCCGTGCAAAGGTCTTGATAACTATATTTGTTAACTTCGGCATCCGGATCGGAGGTGTTTCAAGTATAAAATCCGATTTCTGACCAGGGATGACAATAGATGATAAAAAGCCCACAACAAATATAACACAGACTATTACGATAACCCATATTGCAGTGGCCCAGGGTGATATCATCGAGGTCTCTCCAAAGATCACCCCGAGCTGGGCCGAGCACGGAACTGCAAGCGCAAGCAGCAGGGTGACTATAATTCTTTCTTTTTTACTGGGCAGTATCCTTGCTGTGAGGGTAGCCATCGTGGAACAGCCAAGTCCAAGGATCATGGGAAGAACCGCTGTCCCGTTCAGGCCGATCAATTTGAAAAGCTTGTTTACCATTATGGCAAGCCTCGGCATATACCCCGAGTCTTCCATAAGACCAAAAATAATAAAAAAGGACCCCACAATGGGGAGTATTATTGCTATAGCATAGGTTAATGCCATGGTAAAAATACCGTATTCGCCTACCAGAAAATCTCTTATGAACTGGCTGTCTGTTAATGAAAAAACGACTTTTGTTAAAAAAGGATTTATATGTTTCCCAAAGACAACGTTCTCAAGAAAATCAACGCAGATACCTGCCCCGAACTGGCCTACCACCTTATATGTTATATAGAGAACCATTAACAGGATAGGTATCCCCCACACAGGATGCATGGCAAGCCTGCCAAAGGTTTGAGAAAAATTGTATCCGCGGGTCTGCGTGTCCCTTGTCTGGACCTCCTTTAAGATTTCATCGACCTTGACCATCCGGCGTTTAGTGAGAATGTAGCTCAATGGGGTTGAATATTCTGCCTGCAGCGAGTCCCTGATGGATCGGGCTTTTTCAAAGGCATCCATGCCAAACCGGTTGGAAAACCACTCTTCTATCCCGTGTTCACCTGCAAGGAACATCAACGCGATCAACCTGGTTATCTTCTTTTTATAGGAAACAAGGTCCTGAATACGCCGGATTACAGGCTCTATCTTGTCGCCATAGTCGACCTTCGCCTGAGGTTTAACAGGATTTGAGATACCTTTAACAAGCGAATTGATTCCCTGACGGCGTGTGGCAACGGTGGGAACTACCTCGGTTCCCAGTATCTGCCCGAGTTTTTTAGCATCAATATAGATACCCCGGCTCCTGGCCTCGTCAATCATATTTATATCCAGAACAAAGGGGATTTCCATT
The DNA here is from genome assembly GCA_963815145.1 of uncultured delta proteobacterium. Lineage (GTDB taxonomy): Bacteria > Desulfobacterota > DSM-4660 > Desulfatiglandales > HGW-15 > JAAZBV01. The sequence continues at coordinate 138,936 of CAWFFS010000015.1, read as the reverse complement.
TCCGAAAGCTGAAGGCTGATTGAAAGGCCCCTGCGCAGATTTTTTGAATCGGCTACCTGAACAACTATTTTCGCATCTTCTTCAAGAAGTATATCCCGGGTAACCTTTTCGTCTTCTGACTGGGGAATAAGGCTGTTTGTCCCCGGGGTATCGATTACCTGATATTTCTTCTTGCCAAAGCGAGAGAATGCCCTCGAAACCTCAACCGTTGTGCCGGGGTAATTGGATACAGTGACATACTTTCCGGTTAAAAGCCCGAAGATAACACTCTTTCCCACGTTGGGATTACCGACAAGTATGATTTTTTCCTTTTCAACGTAATCAAGTTGTTTTTTAGTGTCATGACCGCTCGGGCTCAAAGCTAAAACCTCCGGAAATACATATAATGAAAAACCGGATCGAAAAGTGGTTGACTGCTCGATCCGGATTAATTGTTAAAAATGAGTTTTATTTATAACAAATAAGAATTCAGTGTCAATTATAGGTTCGTAAGTTGCCTATGTCAAGTTATAAGCCTATTATAACTATCTGGATTTACAGGGATGAAAGGGTTTAAACCGCTCTGTTTCATCCCATCAGAAATCCTGTCCGGTGATCCATAAATTTACAATAATATCCGCTGTCTTATCATGAAGGGATGTCCGAATGGGTATGGGGAACCTGACCATATCCGTGAGCATGGACATGGCTGTGGGCATACTCCCCTTTATCCGGAAGGATTTTACCGTTCACCATGCCGTAGATTGTCCCCGACGTCCGCTGAATAAAATCCATATCATGTGAGATAATAATGCTGGATACATCAATGGTCTCCAGTACGCGGATTATTTTTTTTGTTGTTTCGACATCAATACCGGTTGTGGGCTCATCAAGAAGCAGAACCTCCGGTCTCATTGCAAGTACAGTTGCGAGGGATACCAGTTTTTTCTCTCCCCCGGACAATTTATAGGTAATTCTGTCCTCAAACTCCTTTAGCCCCAGTGACGAAAGTACTTCCCTGGAAATCTCCTTTGCCTCCGAAGGACTTTTCCCCTGATTTAATGGCCCGAAGGCAACATCGTCGAGTACCGTGGGATTAAAAAGCTGGTCATCCGCATCCTGAAACAGCAAACCTATTTTTTGTCTTACTGGAATGAAATCCTTTTTATCGGTCATCTCCCTCCCGAATATGGTTAGTGTGCCGGAAGATGGCCTCAACAATCCCATTATCAACCTGAAGAGGGTTGTCTTTCCGCTGCCGTTTGGACCGATCAGCCCCAGTCTTTCCTTTTTTTTAAGGCATAGATCAAGACCATCGAGGACTTTTTTTCCGTCCGGATATATAAAAGAAATTTTTTTTAAGTTTATCTGTATATCAGTATCGGCCATTGAACAACTGTTATTGCCATGAGGCAAATGATAAATGTGATGATAAATAAAAAATCCGTGCCCTTAAAAGAGAACTCCGTAAGGTCATAAAATTTCCCCTGAAAACCCCTGCAAAGCATTGCTGAATGAACACGCTGTGCCCTGTCATGACTTTTCACAATCAGCATGCCCACAAGATAGGCATATGACCGGTAGGTATGCATATTTGTTTTCGGTTGGAATCCTCTTATCTCCATTGCCTCTTTCAATCTTTTGTATTCAAGCAGAATAGCATGAATGTATCGGTAGGAAAAGATAAAGAGGTTGACTATTTTTGATGGTACGCCCAGAGAACCCATTGCCCTGCCCATGGTAAACACAGGCATGGTAGCAGTAAGCGTAATAAGGATAATAATTATTGAATTAGATTTTATTGTAATAAGAAAGCAATAGTATAGACCTTCCTTTGTGATGTCGAGCGGTCCTATTTGAATAACGGGTTCACCCTTCATTGTAAAGGGTATAAAAACCCATAATAATAAAATAAAAATATTTGCGAAAAGGAGGCGTAGCAATACTGTTTTTATTGGCAGCCTGGCAAACGCAAGGAGTACAAAGGAGATTAAAAGGCCTGAAACAAGAGGGAAATCACCGCCTGAAAGGGATATCACTACCGAAAAAAGAAAAGCGGCCAGTAATCTTATCCTCGGATCAAGCCTGTGAATAAAGGTATTTCCCTCGGAAAAGCTTTCATTGATAATCATGCGCCTGGTGTACCTGTTATTCCCGTTGACATGGGCGGATTGCTATCAGGACCTCTTGGCAGTAGGCAGCATTACCTGGGGTTCGGTAAGAAGGAATTCTCCCTTTTTGATCCAGGATTTCAAAATGTCTGCCACTTCCAGCGCCCGGATATGCGAGGACATTGGTACTGTAGGTATTTCCTTTCCATTATATTTAATCGTACCGCTCTTGAGCTGAGCATAATTTACCATTCCCAGGGCCTTTGGCTCCCCCTTTGGATAGTCATCGCCGTAATCAATTATCTGGGTAAAGATCTCTTCATCGGATATCCCTGTATAGCGGGCCATCTCCTCATTAAGGATCGGTATGGGGACGCCCAGGCCCATGGCAATGCTGCACCCATAACCCAGCATGCTTACCCCGGCAACCCATTTCGGGTCCATATCCTTCATATCACCCATTACCATGAGTGTACCGGCGCCGGATTTCGGGATGCCGTTTTCAGCCCTTTCGGCATTGGGTTTATGCTGAGTTCCCGGGCCAATAATATAACCCTGTGCACCACCGAGAAAGATCCTCGTACCCATTCCCATCGTGAGATAATAGGGGTCATTGAACAGCGGGCTCAAATATCCAGCAGTTGCATAATTGGCATTCCCGGCCATGGGTTTTAAAACGCCCATATAGGTGTAAATGGTTTTTGAGGTCAGGTTTATCGCACAATTGTAGTTCTGATAGGCGTTTCTGGGATTCAACAGGGTTGCGTAAGGTAACTCCGAAAGAGAAACCCTTTTTTCAAATTCTTTCCTAGGGTAACAGTCTGTCCCGTATGAAACTGCCTTTAGTGCAACCCTTTTCCCGGCAATAAGATCATGGATAACATGACCTCCTCCGTACCTGAACTGCCCTGGATGTACACCGTTGAGCGGATCATCCTCAGCCGCCTCTGTGGCGCCCAGATATACATCAACCGCTGCAATTCCGGCATAGGCGGGGACATTGTTAAACCAGACCTTGCTTGCTTTTATCGTAGGCTTTGTATGCCCAAAATTTATAAATGCCCCGGATGAACACATTGGAGAAAAGGTTCCTGTCGTAACAACATCTATTTCCGCTGCTGCAGCGCCGGCACCTTTCTTTTTTACGATTTCTGTCATCTCGTCGGCCCTGACAATAACCGCTTTTCCCGACCTGATCTTTTTATTTATTTCTTCAATTGTTCTGGTAATCTTTTTCTTTGCCACTCTGTTCTACCTCCGGGGATACCTTTTTATCTCACTGGTTTCAAATCTGCCTTCACCGCGCAGAGGAATGCAATGATAATTCTAAAAGATGGATAACACAAGAGAAAGTTTAAACCTCATCCGCCATAAGGGAGCCATCTTGTTTTCTTGACATTTAAATACCCTTTCTATAAGCATAAAAATCTTATTGCCGTGAGAAATACTCTCATTAAATAAGTGTACAGGCAACCCCGGTAAATATTACAAGAGAGAAAATTATGACAGACACAATTTATGCAGGGAATATCAAGATCGATGAAAAGGGCCCTTTTTTTATAATCGCCGGCCCCTGTGTCATCGAAACGGAAGACATTACCCTGCGTGTAGCCGCTTTTTTAAAGGAAACATCCGAGAAGCTTGGTATTCCGGTAATATTTAAAACATCCTATGATAAGGCAAACAGGACTTCGGTAAATTCCTATCGCGGTCCCGGTCTGGAAAAAGGGCTGAAAATCATCAGCAAAGTCAAGGCGGAAACCGGTCTTCCGGTGCTTTCGGACATCCACAGTTGCGAAGAAGTAGGAAGAGCGGCCGAAATACTTGACGTGCTTCAGATACCGGCATTTTTGAGCAGACAGACAGATCTCCTTGTAAAGGCAGGGCAAACAGGGCTGCCGGTCAACATTAAAAAAGGTCAGTTTGTTTCTCCGGCTGATGTTGAACAGGCAGTCAATAAAGTCATTTCAACAGGAAACAGGAATATCATGCTCACGGAGAGAGGCACATTCTTCGGGTATAATAACCTTGTTGTTGATTTCAGGGGGATACCTATCATGAAAAATTTCGGTTTCCCTGTAGTTTTTGATGCCACTCACAGCGTGCAGCTACCTGGCGGTGACGGTACAAGCTCCGGCGGTCAGAGAGAATACGCTTCCTATCTTGCCCGTGCGGCAGTTGCAGCAGGTGCAAACGGTGTTTTTATGGAAGTACATCCTGATCCCGACTCTGCACTGTGTGACGGCCCCAATTCACTGCCCCTTGAACAGGTCAAGCCACTTTTGATTCTGCTCAGGGATATCCACAGCCTTGTTAATTAAAACCCGGAGAATCTTAAAATGATAGATGAAAAAGCAAAAAAAATTCAACTGCTTATACTCGATGTTGACGGCGTGATGACAGATGGCCGCATAGTGATGAATGATCTGGGACAGGAGATAAAATTTTTTAATGTCAGAGACGGGCATGGTATCAGACTCCTTTTAACAGCGGGTATTGATGTGGCAATTATCACCGGGCGTGAGTCGGAAACAGTGAGGCGCAGGGCAAAAGATCTGGGAATTTCAATAGTGTACCAGGGGATTAAGGATAAGGAATCGATCTGTAAAAAAATAATGGAAGAAAAAGGGCTTGAAAAAGAACAGGTCTGTTGCATGGGGGATGATCTCCCCGACATCCCCATGTTGAGATGCGCCGGGCTTCCGGTTGCAGTCGCAGATGCAACATATGAAACCAGAGAGTCGGCACTGTTTGTTACCAGGGCACCGGGAGGATATGGCGCTGTCAGAGAAATTTGCGAGATAATCCTTAAGGCTAAAGGAGCCTGGCCGGAGATTAAGGGGCTCAATGAAAAAAATAAAATAGGCTTTACATAATAAATTTGTTTCTGGTATAATTATTGCATTATGGCAAAATTATCACTCAAATTACTGCCATTAATAGGAGTTTTCCTCCTCTTATCGGTTATCGGATACTTTCTGATGAAATCGGAAAGAGAAGATATTGGAGAGATTATTCTTGACGAAATAGTGCCGACCGAAGGAATCAGTGCAAAAAACGTTAAAGTCGCTTTGCCTGTTCCCGATAAAGATACTAAATGGAGACTCGAAGCAGATAAAGTCTACACGAATGAAAAGGATAAAGAAGACGAGATAGTCCGGTTTGAGGGGTTCAGGATAAAATTTGAACCTGAAAAGGGCTTTGCCTTTGAACTTGAAGGAAAAAGCGGAGAGATAAACAGGGCAAATGATGTAATAAATCTTTCCGGTGAGGTTAAAGGCAAAACCAGTAATGGTTATACGCTGTTTGCCAAAAATATAGTTGTTCTGTTGAAGAAAAACTGTCTTAAATCCGATGATGCCGTGACATTTGTCGGTCCTTTCTTTAAGATAACAGGAAAAGGTTTGTTTATAGATTTGGAAAAGAAAAAATTAAAAATACTGAAAAATGTTAACTCGGCATTCGATAAAGAGTCTCTGATTATATGAAACTGATACGAAGCATCTATGTAACATTAATAACTTTTCTTTTACTCGTTCCGTGTAATGTCTATTCGGAAACCCCGAAAACGAGTAGTATCTTTGATACGCAGGACGGGCAGATAAATATAACGTCCATTTCCTATGAAATTGATATGAAGAAATCAGTCGTTTCCTTTAAAGGGGATGTGAAGATCGTCGGAAAAGACATGAACATGTCCTGCCAGAAACTTGAGCTGTATTTCAAAAACTCTCTTGAGGGCACGTCAGTAGAAAATAGCAAATTCAACATAGAAAAAATAGTCGCCTCGGATTCAGTAGAGATAAACCGGCCGGGCAAGGGCAGCGCTACCGCAGAAAAGGCGGTTTATTTTCACGATTCCGATAAAATCGTCCTGACCGGCAACCCTTATTTTAAGGATGGCGACAGGTTTGAGGGTGGTGGCAAAACGATTACACTGTATCTAAAGGAAGACCGATACACTGTTGAGGGAACACCGGATGACAAGGCCAGGCTATTTAAATCCGGCAAGGATGAAAGGTAGCCAGCTTGTCTGCAACACTTGAAAAGCTTGAAGCAAAGGACATCGCCAAGATATATAAAGGTAAAAGGGTTGTTGATAAAATAGATATAAGTGTTGAACGAAGCAGTATTGTTGGGTTACTGGGTCCCAATGGTGCAGGAAAGACAACCACCTTTTACATGATGATAGGACGTATAAGACCGGATGAAGGGAGCATACTGCTCGACGGTCAGGATATAACAGATAATCCGATGTACATACGGGCAAGAAAGGGTATAAGTTATCTACCCCAGGAACCGTCTGTTTTCAGAAAATTGACTGTTGAAGAAAATATGCGTGCGGTCATGGAGGGAAATAACTTTTCTTCGTCTGAAATAAACGGTAAGCTTAAAACATTTCTTGCCGAACTGGATATTACACATCTGGCGAAGCAGAAGGCATCTTTCCTTTCGGGCGGAGAAAGGAGAAGGCTTGAAATTTCCAGGGCACTTGTATCGGAGCCCAGATTCATGCTGCTTGATGAACCCTTTGCAGGGATAGATCCGCTTATTATCAATGATATTAAACAGATCATCAAGCGGCTTAAGAACAGGGGCATAGGGATAATAATCTCGGACCATAACGTTAGGGAAACCCTTGATGTATGCGATGCGGCATATTTGATTAATCATGGAAACATAGTTGAGTATGGGTCACCCGAAGATATCCTGAACAGTAAGATTGCCAGGAATGTATATCTGGGTGAAGATTTTAACATGTAATGACAACACTAATGGAATAGAAATCAAGGTCAAATGGCTCTTCAATTAAGACAATCTCTCAATCTGTCCCAGCAGCTTATCATGACACCTCAACTGCAGCAGGCTATCAAACTGCTGCAGCTCTCCAGGCTTGAGCTACTTGAAACCATTACACAGGAAATGGAGACAAATCCCCTTCTGGATGAGCAGGCCTCAGGTGATTCTGACAATGACAATAATGAAATTACAGAAGACGTTCCTGCATCGACTGAAGAACAGGGCACCAAAGAAGTAAGAATTGAAGAAAATATCAGAAACGATGAGGTTGACTGGGAATCATATCTGTCGGAATACAATACCGGATGGGCGGACACACCATACCAGGGTAAGGAGGCCCCAGCCTTTGAAAATATGAACCAGGAGAAGACAAGCCTTAATTCTCACCTTATGTGGCAGCTCTCCCTAAGTCATTTGAATGAAAAACAGAGAGAAATCGGTGTGCAGATCATTGGGAATATTGATGATGACGGCTACCTGCAGATAACAATCGAGGAACTGATCGAAGCTACCGGTTCCGCTGAGGAAGAGGTCTTGCATACACTTGAGGCAATACAAAACTTTGATCCTGTTGGGGTAGGTGCCAGGGATACAAGAGAATGCCTTCTCATCCAGGTCAGGTTTCAGAATCTTGAGGAAACTATTGTTGAAAAAATGCTTATGGAACACATGGATAACCTGGAAAACAAAAGGTATGACAAGATAGCCAAAAATCTTTCCATCAGTATTCCGGAAGTCCTGAAAGCAGTTGAAATCATAACCAATCTGGAGCCCAAGCCGGGCAGATTATACAATGAAGATGATACGATCTATATAAGTCCTGACATTTATGTGTTTAAGGTCGGTGATGATTATGAAATTGTCCTCAATGAAGATGGTCTGCCAAAACTCAAAATCAATAACTACTATAAAGAGATTCTGAATGAGAATGATTCCGCTGATACCGATGAAAAAACCAAGGAATATATTCTTGATAAAATGAAATCAGCAGCCTGGCTGATAAAAAGCATACATCAAAGACAGAGAACCATCTATAAAGTTACCGAGAGCATTGTTCAGTTTCAGAGAAAATTTTTTGATTTCGGTGTCACTTATCTTAAACCCCTCGTCTTGAGGGATGTGGCCGAGCACATACAGATGCACGAGTCCACGATAAGCAGGGTGACCACAAACAAATATGTGCATACACCACAGGGAGTTTTTGAACTTAAGTATTTTTTTAACAGTGCAATAAACAGCATGGAAGGCGATTCAATAGCTTCCGAAAGCGTAAAAGAGCATATCAGAAACATAATAAAGTCAGAAGAAAAAAGCAGACCGTATAGTGATCAGGAAGTGGCGGATCTGTTGAAAAACCACAATATTGATGTTGCCCGGAGGACTGTGGCAAAATATAGAGAAACTCTGGGGATTTTACCTTCAAGAAAAAGACGTGACCCCTTTTAATGATTATATTGATTTTATTTGATTAGGTATTAAGGTATTGTAAAATGAAAAAATTTTGCGGAAGACATTTTCTCGGCACAAAAAGTAAATATCTCTACAGGAGGTTAATATTATGGACGTTACAGTAACATTCAGACATGTAGATTCAACAGAAAGTTTAAAAGAATACGCAGAAGACAAATTATCAAAGCTCAATAAATATTTTGATTTTCCCATAGAGGCCCATGTTGTAATGACAGCGGAAAAATTCAGAAGAATGGCTGATGTAACACTCAACGTAAACGGTACTGTAATAAAGGCGGAAGAGGAAACCGAGGACATGTATTCCGCCATTGATCAGGTAATGGATAAAATCGAAATACAGGTGAAAAGATACAGGGATAAGATCAGGAACAGGCGGACCAAGTCGGAAAGCCCTCTCAATATAGGTCAAACAGAAGAAGCTGTTGACTCAGGCGCGGATGAGCCGGATATTGTAGCCGAAAAACTTGTCGCCAAACCAATGGACCCTGAAGAGGCCGCAATGCAATTCACAATGTCTCAACAGGATTTTCTGGTGTTCAGAAATTCACGATCCGGTGACATAAATGTTATCTATAAAAGGAAAGACGGTGATCTGGGATTGATTGAACCGGCAAGCTAATCGCAATGAGTAATCATTGCTATTGAAAAATTGTAAGGAGAGGGGTATATACTCCTTTTTTAAAGGGATATGCCCTTCCCTGTTTTTGGGAATGCAGAATATATGGACGTAAACAAATTATTATGAAACTTTCAGATATCATAGACTTAAATAATATTATTATTGCCCTTGGCTCTCACGATAAAAATTCTGTTATCGAGGAACTGGCCGGAACAATAGTCGAATCCTGTCCTTCTTTAAAAAAGGATGAATTAATAAGAATACTGCTTGAAAGGGAAAGGCTTGGAAGTACCGGGATTGGTGACGGTGTCGCTATTCCGCATGGTAAGGTTTCAGGCATCAGTGAGCCGATTATCTCCTTTGGCAAAAGCGAGAACGGCCTGGATTTTGATTCAATGGACGGACAGCCGGTCTACCTGTTTTTTCTGCTTGTAGCACCTGAAGACTCGGCGAATATCCACTTGAAGGCCCTTGCTAAGATAGCAAAGATATTGAAGAATAATACATTTCGAAAACAACTGATTGAAGCAAAAACCAGAGAAGATATATTTAATATAATAACGCATGATGATGAGGAACTCTGACAGCCTGTGCAGATAACATAATTGAATTGTACATAAAATGCAGGAGTACCGATAGTCAGATATCTTTCGATCCTCCCAGAAAACTGTTCAATGCCCGGGTGGCTACCCTCTTCTCACATATTCTTAAGTTTAACAGGATATTAGGGATTGACTATGATAGGTTTATTAATTGTTACACATTGTGACCTTGGAAGAGAATTTCTCAATGCAACTGAATTTATTGTTGGCTGTGTACAGGGCGCTGATTCTATATCCATAACGCAGTCATCCGATTCCGAAGAGTTACACAGGTCAATAGCAAAAAAAATATCCGTACTCAATACAGGGGATGGTGTAATAATCCTGACAGACATGTTCGGGGGCACCCCATCTAACATCAGCCTGTCTTTTCTTAAGGATAAAATGGTAGAGGTTATTACAGGGGTCAACCTTCCCATGGTACTGGCTATAGCCCAAAACAGAGAAGGGTGTGATCTAAGCGCTCTGGCAAAGAAGGCACAGGATGCAGCAAAAATGGGGATTTCCCTGGCCGGAAATCTTTTAAAGTAGAGGTTCTCACGTTACAGGCATGATGACTTTTAGCCTGAAAAAAGACTGGAAGAATTTTCAATTATATACAGATCAGATCAAAGAGATAGAAAACTGCTCATTTCCGGTTCCCTGGAGCACAAAGGCATTTGAAGAGGAAATAAAAAAGAGCATCTCCAATTTCTGGGCAGTGATTTCGGATAAAAAAATACTGGCTTATATCTGTTTCTGGATGTTCGATAAGGAAATTCACATTCTTAATTTTGCAGTTCATCCAAATAAAAGAAACCGGGGGTTGGGAAAATTTCTGCTCAAGGCCGTTATTGAAGCCGGAAATTCGAAGGGAGTAGAAAATATATGGCTGGAGGTAAGGCCGTCCAATATTGCTGCCCTGTCGATCTATAATAAGTTCGGCTTTGTTGAGGCAGGCCGCAGGACAGGCTATTATGCCGATTCCAGAGAAGATGCCATCGTCATGACCCTTGATCTTACTGGAAAACCGATAGATACATTATTGAATTGCTGATTCTATAGCGGTTATTTTTGTAATTTATGGTATAATTTTGCCTTTTTAGGCTTGATATGGGCTTTTAATAGGAGTATTTGAGAAACGCGTTAAGGCGTTTATATACACAATACTATTAATTATTTATATTAAATCATATACTCAGGAGGAAGGAAATGTCGATTAAAGTAGCTATTAACGGTTTTGGAAGAATAGGAAGGATGGTTTTCAGGGCGGGAATTGCCAAGGGTGGATTAGATTTTGTTGCTATCAATGACCTTACAGACACCGCGACACTGGCCCATCTCTTAAAATATGATTCTTCTGCAGGAGTTCTTGGTGTGGATGTTGCGCACACGGAAAACTCTCTTATAGTCGATGGAAAAGAAATCAGGGTTTTTACTGAAAGAGACCCTTCCAAAATACCCTGGGGCGAGGTTGGCGCGGAGTATGTTGTAGAGAGCACAGGCCTTTTCAGAGAAAGAGCGAAAGCAGCCGCTCATCTTGAGGCCGGTGCAAGCAAGGTTATTATTTCCGCACCTGCTAAAGAGCCTGATATTACAATAGTTATGGGTGTAAACAACACCGAATATGACCCGCAGAAACATAATATAATTTCAAATGCGTCATGTACAACAAACTGTCTTGCCCCTGTATGCAAGGTACTTCTGGACAACTTTGGTATTGAAAAAGGCCTCATGACAACAACCCATGCCTATACCGGCGATCAGCGCCTCCTTGATTTTCCGCATAAGGATTTGAGAAGGGCAAGGGCTGCGGCACTGTCAATGATCCCGACAACAACCGGCGCGGCAAAAGCGGTTTCACTTGTCCTGCCACAGCTCGAAGGGAAGCTGAACGGCATGGCCATAAGGGTCCCGACCCCCAATGTATCTGTTATTGATCTTGTCGCTCTACTGAGTAAATCCGCTACAGTGGAAGAGGTAAACAAGGCCCTGAAAGATGCTGCCGAAGGTCCTCTCAAGGGCATCCTTGCCTATTGCGAACTGCCGCTTGTATCTATTGATTTCAACGGGACAACCGTTTCTTCAACCGTAGACGCCATGTCTACAATGGCTGTCGGCGGTGACATGATAAAGGTCCTTTCCTGGTATGATAATGAATACGGTTATTCAAACAGGATGGTAGATCTTATTCTTTATATGGCAGGCTGTTAAAGGAGTTAAAAAAAGCAGCATTCCTTTCAGGGATGCTGCTTTTTCTTTTTGGGACGGAGGTTATTTTATGTCTGAACGCACACCAATGATTGCAGGAAACTGGAAGATGAACCTTGGGGCAAAAGAATCATGCGATCTGGTAAAATCCATAGGAGAAGGGACAAAGAATGTGGCAAATGTTGATGTCCTTGTTGCCCCTCCATTTATAAATATTCCTGCTGTAAAGGATGCTATCGGAAACAGTAATATCATATTATCAGCCCAGAATATGTATTATGAAGAAAGCGGGGCTTATACCGGTGAAATAGCACCCGGGATGCTTGTTGAAAATGGCTGTACCCATGTAATATTGGGGCATTCCGAAAGAAGAAGCATATTTGGCGAATCAAGCGAGACAGTAAATAAAAAGGTCGGAGCGGCTATTCAGGCTGGTCTGATCCCCATAGTGTGTATCGGGGAAACCATTGAAGAAAGAAAAGCAGGGAAGACATTTGATATCATAAGAGAACAGCTCGAAGGGTCCCTTGAATATTTCAGCTCAAAGGGAAATATTCCGGCCAGTACCATAGTTGCATATGAGCCTGTGTGGGCTATTGGCACGGGTCTCACTGCTACACCGGAACAGGCCCAGGAAGTGCATCAGTTTATCAGAAACTGGCTGGAGGAAAAGTTTAATAAGGAAAGCGCCGATAAAATAAGGATTTTGTATGGTGGAAGTGTAAAACCGGCGAATGCAGCCGCACTGATGTCAATGGCGGATATTGATGGTGCCCTGGTTGGCGGAGCGAGCCTGAAGGCGGATTCCTTTTTAGGGATAATAAATTTTTAGAAGACTGTTTGCGGGTTGGGTAACTGATAACAACCCGCCACCTGCAATATAAAACCGGTTATTTTTTTATTGCTTTTTTCAGTTTTTACTTTTATATTTGCGAATTCATTTATTATTTTATACGGGAATTCTCACTGCCGATTTTTTTGAAGTGAGCAGCAGGGATAAAAAATGCATTTAATTGTCACAATATTACATGTCGTAGTTTGTTTTGCTCTTATAATAATTGTCCTTCTACAAAAAGGAAAAGGAGCAGACATGGGAGCTGCCTTTGGCGGGTCCAGCCAGGCGGTATTTGGCGGAGCAGGGGCGTCTTCCTTTTTATCAAAGGTGACTACTGCTGCTGCGGTAATATTCATGATCACATCACTTTTGCTTACAGTGATGGGTAAAGGCCAGCATAAATCGATTATGGATGGTGCGAAAGTACCTGCTGCCCAGGAACAAAGCGCTCCCGCAGGAACAGGGCAGGTAAACAAGTAGTTTTTAGGCCGAAGTGGTGGAACTTGGTAGACACGCATGGTTGAGGGCCATGTAGGCGTGCGCCTTGTGCGGGTTCAAATCCCGCCTTCGGCACCACATAAATAATTAAGCCGTAATTTTAATTAGTTACGGCTTTTTTATTTTGCAGGGTGCATATAGGTGCGGTCAGGTGCGGCGTATCAAGATGATTAACACCGACCATTCTGGTGGTATTTATCCACTTGCCATAAATATCAACAGTGATTTGAATCGATGAATGCCCAAGCTGTTCTTTAACATATACCGGGCTTTCTCCCTTGCTTAACAGCAGACTTGCAAAGGTATGCCGTAATCCATGAAACTTAATTTCCCTCAATTCGGCTTTTGACAAAATCCGTTTAAAGATTCGCCTGATATAGTTTTGCTCCATAATTTTACCTTGCCTATGGAACAATAATTCAGGCATTTCTTTTCCCTGCTTGAACGCATTTCTTTTCTCTTTCGCCTGGTGATCCTTCAGGACAGAGGTTAATTGATTAGACATATCCACCTTTCGAGTTTTTCCGTTTTTTGGTTTCGTGATTATTCCTCTCCGGTAGGATCTTTTGACCCATATGAAGGGCCGGTTCTCAGTTTTACCATCCGGTAATATTACGGGATTATTGAATTGCAGATCACCCCATCGGAGTGCTAAAAGCTCACCCAGTCTCATACCGGTCCTTGCAGCGGTAAGGAAGAAGGGATAGTAGGCTGGCACGGTTTCATCTGCTTTGCCCAAGAACGCGTGCAACTCAGTCTCGGTTAAAGGATCAACGTCCTCTGTTTCATCATTGTCCTCTATTTCATCCTTCTTCAAATTAAGTTTTTTAATAATTCCAATCACCGGATTTGCTTGTATAATTTCATCGTCAACCGCATAGCCCATCACGCCGGATATTACATCCCGAATAATCCGGACATCCATTGTTTCCGCCTTCTTAATTAATAAATCTCTGATTTCTCCGCGCTTTATACTATCAACCGGTTTATTTTTAAAAGTCGGGCTGACGTGATCTCTTAATACCTGGCTGTATCGTTCATGGGTACTATTACGGCGATTCATCTTTATGAAGGCAAGATATTTTTTCGAATATTCCCCGAAACAGATTTTTTCCTTTTCCGACTTATCAATGTCGAGTTCACCTAAAATAATTTTGGCTTCAATTTTGGCGGCAACATCTCTCGCCTCTTTTTCAGCTCCTATTTTCTTTGACCTGCGTTTTCCGTTATGATGAAGGAATATCCACCATACACCGGACCCCGGTTCCTTTTCTCTCACAGATACTCCCATTTAATAAACACCTCCCTTCATTAAACATTAATCATTTCAAACCATCCCCTTGCTGTTTTTGGACAATAGCAGAAAACTCCCCCGGGTAAATTGGGTTAAGGTACGCCTCTGCTGCTGAGTAAAATAATGAGGCCAGACAATCGCCACAAACACGCACCAACTTATTATTTTTATCTGTGATGAGCCCCTGCAAATGAATCTCCTGATTACCATTGAAGTGAATTTCGTTCCGGTATTCTGAAGCCAAGCCATGCTTACTTCTGCAAATGAAACATCTGTCCTTTTTTTTCTTTTTCATGAAAGCCCTTCACCTCCTTTTTTAAACCACTCACTCACAGTCTGGAAGGGTGCCCGAGTCGATGACCCGGGCATTAATGTAATCAGTTCTGATTGATAACTGTTGCTGGATTTTTCTTCTGCTCATACTGTTCCAGCAAATCCATACCTTCCAGCGCGTCCTTGCATGCCTTGCTCAGTGCCCTATTGACTGCTTTTTCACTCTTTAATTTCACAGCACGATTGATATCGTCAACCAAAAATGACAAAAACGGCCATTTTTCCAAAGCTGCTTCCGATACCATTCTTTCCGATAAGGTACATTCTGACATCCTAATTCTCTCCTTCCTGGCATAGAGCCAAATAAAAAAGCGCTTGAGATCCTCCCCGGCAGCAGACTCAACTGATTACCGTCCTGGTCCTCGCGGAATCCAGAAATCTCAAGCGCATATTGTAATTTTAATTTTATCATGGGAGCCTACTTTGTTTGGAGTTTTTAACAGCATAGAAGCATATGCTATAATGCTGCTTCTATTATGTCAATATTTAATATCTTTTACTTGTGTTTTTATTTTTTCTGTTTTATTTTTTTGCATGGAAAAGAAACACCTCACTTTCAATTTAGATTCACAAATCGTGAAGAAGCTTAAACTCCTGGCAGTCAATGAGGATAAGACTGTCACGGATTTACTTATTGAAGCAATAGGCGACCTCTTCACAAAATATGAAAACCCTTCCGAAATAACAGAAACCACCGCCGAGCAGCAGGTTGAAGAGAAAAAAGTAACTCGATCAGTAGCGAGAATGCCAAGGAAGATAGCACTTTAGCCAATCCAAAGGGCTTAGAAATATAACCAGACTCAAGATTGAAAACCTACTTGCAGAATTTTAAGCATTTCTATTATTAAATTTGTGTTTAATAAAAGGGGGAAATATGTCTTCCAAGAGGCTGACTCTACTCATGAGTATTCTGTTTGTATTTATTTTTTCTCAATCCTCTAGACTTCATGCAGTAACGATAATCGTTGATTCTCAGTCAAATATTTATAGTGCCGGTCATTCAATAGCTACAATACCATCCGGTAACCTGAATAGAGCAGGTATATTATCCCCTGTGTACTATTTTAGTGCGGGTCCAAATCAAGTATTAAACTTTTCAAGTGTCACGGGTACAAAGTCATATAATGGAGGTGCTAACTGGTGGGGGCCAGAGGGATATAATATATGGCTTGAAAGTAGATATTTCCCTTCGTGGGATGGTGTATCCGGCATGGGAACAAATTCATTTCAATTCCTGGCGGGTGTTTTCCTTGACGATAATGAACCGATAGATCCAGCACCATCAAGTCTAAATTTTGGGCCTGATGGTTTGACTCGTAATTTCAAAGAAGTATATCCAGAGATTGCACAGCAATTCTTTATTGGAGATGGAATGACGGATTCTGGATCTATACAATCATTTTATGTTCCGGATAATGCTACCCGGTTATATTTGGGATTTATTGATACCAATAGTCCTGATCTTTTACCGGGCTCTTATCAAGACAATGTAGGATCTCTTACAAGCACATTTGAAATATCGACGGCCCCTGTCCCAGAACCATCAACGATACTGCTTATGATATCTGGTTTAATTTGCCTTGCAGGCTACAGACTTAGAATGATACATACAAGACCTTAAATTCGACTATACAGGAGCACTAATTGACAGCTGACAAACTCGACATCTCAGAACTTCACAAGCACCAGTATATCAAATTAATAGAGTACACTCTTAATAATAATTCCTTTTCAATCAATGAAGCATGTAAGGCTACAAAAATATCCTCGCCAGAATTCAAGTTTGCAATGAATGTTCTATTTATTTTAAGTGCTGAACAATCCAGACCATATGTTCACGAGAATCAATCAATGAACTGGCAATTGTCGCCCCAGGCTTTTTTTTATTATCTGCAATACCGAGAGTTTAAGTTTGCTATTGAGTCAGCTGATAAGAATCAAAAATATACCTGGATTGCAATATCGATTGCCGCTGTATCCTTAATAATCGCAGTGATTGCGCTATTTATTAAATAGGCAGGACCAGTTTTTTTTAAATCAGATGTCCTGGTCCTGCCTGGCGGAAGGAAGTGCACGACATACTTACTGTGAAGCAGCCGCGCTGAAGGTCCCAGTCAAAGAGCGGCAACCACTCCAAGCGGGTACGGTAATGAATTGTTATAGTGTAACGCCTGCTGCTTTCAGATCCTCTTTAAAATAATTTTGAGGTCTTCGCTGGATATCCGGGACAGCATCCTTTCCGATAACCCTCGTGATTTTTTCACCCGGCATTCGACCGGATTTTAAAACAGGCGCGTTTTTACCTTTGCTACTGAACTGGCCGGCATATGCCCTGGAATTGAATTTTAACCGGTCCTGAACATCGGAGATTGCTCTGACAACCTTTTGCAAATCCGGAGCAGTTATGAGCGGAATTTCAAATTTAACCAGTTCCTGGCCTATGTTTGTATCGCTCTTTCCAGACTCAACAACTTTCCCTTGCAGAAAGTCCGGCAGACTGAATCCCAGGTCCTCGACCTTACGATGGAGGCCAACCAGAATTGATAACGGGTTTTGCATTTGCAGGAAAGCTTCAGCCAGAGTGAGCAGCTTTCCTGTAAGCTTTGTAAGCTCTTCAATTTTATCGCTGATTTCTTCAAGAGACTTCAGGAATGTTTCAGAGGCAGCCTGATACTCATCAACCATCGGTTGAAGGGCTGCCAGTTCCATGCAGGACTCGAGTTTTGACATTTCCCTCTCAACCTTTGCTTTCGCTTCTTCCAAATCGGAGAGCCTGTTCGCCAGCTTTGTCCTGGCTTCTCGGATTTCATGTTTTTTACCATTTCGCAAATCGTCAGAGCTCAAAGCGCATTCCCTGTCAAGTAATTCGGCAGCCTCCCTTGTCAGCCTTGCCATTTCATCGTTAATCGACTGAAGTTCAATTTCACACATGGACGTCTCATTTTCGTAGAATTTTAATGTCTGCATTTCCGCACCTCCTTATCGTGCCATCTCAAGTAGTGAATTTACAAGTGTGTCCTCATCCTCTGAATTCTGAGCCGCCGGAGAATGCTTTCCTTCGCTGAACGGATCGGCCATCGAAACCATCTGGTCAACCAAAAGATCCTCCTTGACCTCGTCCGGATCGGTTGAGCGTGTTACCTTCCGCGGGTGTCCAGGATCACCAGATGCAACAAGCATGCTGTCAATAAGTGCATCCTCGCTTGCTTCCTGTGAAAGTCTCTCTTTTTCCTCATGAGTGAGTTTGCCTGGCAGGGTGCCGGTAGTGATACCATGGCTCTTTTCAAGCCGGGACAATCGGGCCTCGTTTCTATCCGCGATTGCATTAAATTCTGAATTTAATAACATTTTCGTTTTCTCCTTTCCCGGTACAGGTGTTTCCACCTGCGATATTTTAGTTTCAATTTTTTTCTGCCCGGCGATACTTTTCGATTTTTCAAGATCGCTCAACCGGACTGCTCCTATGCTCTTGTAAAAGAATCGAGGATCATTTATGTCTACCGCTTCCATTTACGCCTCCATTGTAAAAAATGTTAATTCCTATTGTGCCATTGCCGTTTTCGCTCAGAGGCGATTGTGCTACTGATAAACCCGGTATTTTTTATACAGAATTTTACGGTCACTACCCCACCTGCAGAACAAGGTAGGGGTGTGCTGAGATAAATCGAGGGGTGGGGTATCCCTTCTAAATTTAACTTAATCCTGCAATCTAAGTATACTGTATATAGTTTAATCATTATTATATTTGTTTTATATTATTATATATTATTATCTCATAGTATAGCATATATACACATAGTGCTGTTGATCTTTGCTTATAGCCTGTTACAACTCATTCGCATAGATGCCTTTAATCTCTTCGGGTTGTATGCAGAGATATTCAAGCGTCTGGCGCTGCGTGCTATGATTGAAAGTGACCATCAGTTCCGGGAGTCCAACGCCAAAAGTTACACGCATGTGATAACCGAAAGTCTTCCTCAATGTATGTGAACCATAATTTCCCTTAAGGTTTATATTCTGACACCATTGTTTCACCAATCTGTTAACGCTAGGCACAGTCAGGACTGCCCCTCTCTGCGATTTAAAAAGATAATCCTTGTCATTATATTCATCGGATGATAGCAAGCAGTTGACGGCCTCAATAACAGCCCTGTTTAAGGATATCCTGCGGACTTTGCCGGTCTTCTTTTCTCTGATTTCTATTTCATCCAAGGGTTGAAGTCCGCGCACCTGTCCGGCCTTTATCCTGAGTAAGTCTGAAGCTCTGAGATTCGTATTAATCCCCAGGGTGAAGAGACACAGGTCCCGAGGATTTCCTGCCAACAGTTTTTTTATTGACCGGATATCTTTCAAACTTTTTATAGGTTCAACCTTGATCTGATCACCTTGTTTTGGTCTGTTCATATTTTCGCCCTTTCTCATTTTTTCGCCCCCTTTAATCTTGTTAAGTTTTAAACAAATTATCTTTAAAACATAACAAGTTGTCAAGGGCTTTTTTTCTTTATTTTTTACTATCTGTCTTTAACTAACTGATTATACTAATTTATCAGGTATTTTTACCATTTATATTCTTGTTAACTTTTGTGTATAAGTTAACAAGAATAAATTTCTTAAAGATGTTATTATCCGGTGTCCAGATAAAGGGGTCATTCGGTGATGCCATGGTGCTATCTCCTCATAAGTCTTTTTCTCAAAGGGTGATCATCATCTAAATCTCTCATGACCACATTTGAAGCGTTCTTGCTCACAGCCTGTTTTGATAATATTTCTACCATACCTGTCATTTGAGACATATCCCAGAATGTGGCCCTGCTCACATCGTTATAAATAATCGTGTCGCCCTTACCGCTTCCAGTCTCTTACCTAGCTCATCCATTTGAGGTTCGGTAAAGATAGTTTCTTTTTTCCTTACCACGGCAAGCATTTCGTCATTGTTGTAGCCCTTATGAAATTCAGGAAGAAACATCTGCCCTATTCTTCTCATGGGGAAGTTAGATTTCCCAAAAACACCGCCCGTATGAGCGACTGAGGCTGAAAGATCTTTTACACCGGTCCCTCCGCCGCCTGCACTCCCACTGCCACCAAAAAAACTACCGACAGAACTGAATATCTTTCCCCAAACGTTTGAGTCGCCCGCCTTCTGCATACCGTTAAGAATTTCCTGTTTTATGATAATTTCACCGAGCCATCGTATGATAGACCTGGCCATATCTGAAAAGGAGTCTTTGGCTGATTTTGTTCCGTCAATGAAATCCATGATTGAATTCGTTAAACCATCTGCAACCCTGTCGGGCACCTGTTTCCCGAGTTCTACTATGAATTCTCCCCATGATTTTTTTGCCCTTTGCATGCCCAGGGAGAACCGGTCAAAGAAGGATCCTTTTTCGGTGACACGAATCTCGCGTGCTTCCTCATCCGTTATAACTTTGCGCCCCTGTGCCTTTTTTAATGCCGCGTAATATTTTTTCCATGTAGCCAGTCCCTGCTCATATTCTTTCTTGATATTATCGAGGTCATGCTTGGCTGCCTGATCCTTGTATGCTTCCAGATCAGCAAGTTTGATCTTGTGGGCCGCATACATCTGCTCCATGATATTCAGGTATTCATCAGAGTATTTCTGGGTCTTGTCGAGCCTCTCATTAAGGGCCTTTACCTTTTTTTTTGTGATCTCGTCTTCCAGGTCTTTTTCAGTCTCTGTTATCTTATTGTTCAGAGTCTGTAAGTTATTTAATATTTCAGGGTTATCAGTTGTTTTAGCTCCAGAATAAAGACCTTCCTTGAAAGGAGATTTGCCTTGGTTGATAAGTGTCGTTGCATGATCTACAGCTTTTTGTATGATATTGTCATTCAGTTTGCCGGATCGTATTAAGTCCAGTTCATCTTTGGTCAACCCAGGAACAAGGGAAGGAATCTCGGTCTCTTTTCCACCCATTTTTACACCGATGGAATATTCGGTCATATCCTTTCCGTCTTTCCCTTTTATTGTTCCTAGCCATCCAGGGCCTTTAAGCGATCCGTCTTTTCTGATAAGATCACTCGTCTTGATCAGTTCTTCTCTTCTCTCCTTTAAATGAGCAATCTCGAGCTTTAATGCCTCTGTTTTTTTGCCTTCAACCTTAAGTGCCTCCACTTCGAGATCTTCCAGTTTTTGAGACTGTTCCTTTCGATACTTGGTAATCTGATCATCGTAATACATATTGATCTTAGCACGATCAGCATCTGACATTTTTTCATTATCCAAGTCTTTTTTTCTTAAATTCTTAATCTCACTGATCTTGCCCTTTTCCGCTGCAACTTCATCATCGATGCGTTTCAAGATAGATCTTCGCTGTTCCTTTAATTGTTTTTCTGTTAACACCTTTTCATCACTGATCGTTTTCACAAAATTATCGTAAGCCTTTTTTCGGGCATCATCGAGCTGTGCAGTAAGTTCTGCGGGCGTCCAGTTGAGGGTTTTCCCCTTTTCCTTTAACCTGTCCAGATCAGACAGCATCTTGTCAACGGCCGCACGGAGATCTCCCTGGGCCTTTATATTGCCCGACGTGCCAAGGTTCTGATATAAATCAGCCCACTTGGAACTATTGGGATCAGCATTTTTGAGATCATTCAGGATGTTTACAGGTTCAGCTTTTTTAATTTTCGCCTTTTCCGCTTCTATCTCATTGAAATGCTTTTTAATTGCTATGGCATATTTGGCAATTTCTTTTTCTGAAAAATCAGTGTGCTCCTTCAGGACCTTTGATATCTCAGGGAACATGGACTTTGTTGTCAGGCCATAATCAAGCAGGGCTTTGCCTAGTTTTTCAATCTGTGCCTGCTGTTTTTCAAGATTATCATTATTCAATTTCCCTACTGTTTTACTGATATCAGAAAGTGTTCGTCCCGAAGGCATTAGTCCCGTAAGTCCTCCGCCAGTCATCCAACTGGAAACATTTGCCTGATTTTGTATCATCTTGTTGTTATATTCTTGTATAACATCCGCAATCTGTTTGATCTCTTTAGCCTTACTGGCATTCCACGCCTCATCAAGCGCCTTGCCATTGTCCTTAAACTTCATGGTAGTAAGATCAATGTGTTTTTCCAGTTCCGGAAAGTCTTTTATCAGGCGCTTCATGGTAGCACTGTATTCGTCAGACCCTACCTTTGCTTCACCAAGAGCTTTTTTATAATTCTCAAGAGAAGCAACCACCTGTTCAGTCTTGATTACCTGTTCCTTGAGTCTCTGAATGGTGCCATCCAGGTAATTTTTCAGAGTCATGAAGGCTACAATAATGGCGGATATTACCCCGATAACCCCGATGGGAGACTTCATCACGAGCCATAATCTTTTAAATCCGGTTTCAAGCGTCTGAAGAGAGACTGCCCAGGCACCGTTCAAGGCAATGTGTTTCTGAATGACAGCTATGCTTTCCTTTAAAATCATGGCTGAAAGCTGAAGCCCTACAAATTTAAAGGCCAGACCTATACCGGTCAGAGCAGTCGTCAGGCTCAATATGCCTACAGTCATCTTTCCGACCAGGCTTTCGGCAAAGTAGGTCAGTGCGCTTATCAGGGGCCTTACAACCACAAGAACTGTCCGGAATGCATCCGCCAGACCACCCTCGCCTATGGCAATGGCCAGCCGTCCCAACCGGTCAAAAAGGTTCTTGCTCATTACCCCGAGACCTTCCATCTGCTTTTCTGCCATCCTGGAAGCGGCGCCTACATCATAAAGCTCCTTTATCATTTCACGGAACTTTGCAGGACCGGACTCTACAAGGGCAGAGACCGCCGATGCGCCTCTTAACCCGAACAGTTCAAATGCCTTCTGAGCACTCGGAACAACCCTGGCAAGCTCTGTTATAATCTCTTCCATACTGGCTGTCTTGGGATTCAGTTTGTCCATGTTGGCGCCCGCAGCCTTGAAAGCAACTTCCAGTTTCGACGTAGGCGCAACAAGTCTTGCCAGAACCTGCCTGAGACCAGTACCAATGGAAGAAGCCCGTAAACCTGCATTCGCCAGAAGCATAGCAGTTGCCGTCGTTGATTCCAGAGACAGTCCTGCACTGTGAGCAACCGGACCGACATAGTTGAAGGCCGTTCTCAGTTTATCTATGGTAAGCTTTGATTTATTGACAGCCTTGGCAAAGATATCGGAAACCTTGCTCGAATCCATGGCCTCAAGACCAAATGCCCTGATAGTGGTGGTCAGGAGATCCGCTGCAGACGACATATCGCTAAGCGTGCCGGTAGCAAGATTCGCAACAGCATTCAGTGTCTCGGTGGATTCTGCGGCAGAGAAACCAGCCTGACCGAGAATAACAGCAGCTTCAGCTGCCTCAACAGCAGAATACTTCGTTTCAGTCGCAACATCCTTTATAGTCGATCCTAAAACTGATATCTCTGCATCAGTAGCCCCGGTAATAGCCTGCAAGTTTTTCAGGGCCTGATCAAACTCAACGATTTGTTTACCGCCCTGTTTCAGGCCATTGATAACCCCATACAGGAAGGTGGCTGCGAGCCCATATGAAGCAGTAACCTTGATAGCGGCGCTCAGCTTCTGAAATCCTCCGGCCACATGACTGAGCTGTTTATTCGTCTGTGTCAGCTCATTATTGAGACCCTTGCTAGATCGAGCCATCCCGGAAGTCTGATTGGCTACACCCCTCTGTAGGCTGGTGAGCCCCTGGACAATATTCCGGAGCTGATTCATCGAACGCTGGAAAGTAGAGTCTACCCTTCCAGTAAAAACAGTGCCAAGATGTAACTCTTCATTTGTGGACATTTATATCTCCTTTCAAAAAAAAACACTTGGGCAGAAATCACTTCCATCCAAGTGTTTAATAATTATCTTCAGATCGGCCAATCTGAAGACGTTAATTATATTTAATTATGTCTAATTTATATATTATTTATCATAAATTAGGGTTCATTACCCCCGTGTCCTGATCCGGTTCGGGTTCCGCGCCCTGGTCTGACTCCAAGTTTTTGAACAGCTTCAATTGCTGCGTTAACCTCACCAGGGCGTTTGTAAGCCGGCTTAAATTCTCCATTTTCGTCGTAGTTACTTCCCCGGATTCCCTTAACCGCCTTGATAGATTCCGGACTGTAAGGCCTAGATCCTTAATTGTCTTTTCTAATGTTTGTACTACCATTTTAATTCCCCCGTGTTCTTGCGTGCATGCTTGCGGCATGGGTCACATAGTTAATCCCAATAACACTTCTCTATATCCTTTAGGCCATGCGCCTTATCTTCCGGATCTACCTTGTTGCAGCACTTCACCTGTAAACGAAGCATCAGCCGCAATATTTCATTTTGTATCAAGTTCAACTCGGTAGACTGGTTGCGTTCTTCGAGGATATTCATTATTGAATTATAATCCTGAATATGCCTTTTAAGGATTGCTCCGATCTCCTGATGCTCATCGAATGAAAGCGGATATTTCGGCCTGCAATAAGTGAGACAAATATCCGGCTCTGGTAAATTGTCCTGGTGTTTCTCGTGTAATTCGGTCAAAAGATCCGCCCAGTCATCTACTGTTTTGCAGAATAAGACATTTTTACCCGGCTGCAATGCCAGTGTCTTGAATTTGTTTTCCAATGCATATAGTTTGTCCCGTTCCGACCTGGTGCCAAAGACCGGGCGCGGGTGCACACCTTTGATTTCAAGTTGCTGAACCTTTCGATTGATGTAATCGGTCGGATTAATGACATTTATGGTATCTGTCGAGACATATGATGTCGAGTCGAAATCATCGGGATTGATGCCCAACTTTTCAATTTTCTGTAAATGATTCATAGCTTAACTCCTTTCTGAAAAATTCAGGGGGCAGAAGGGGCTGATTTTTGCTATTATTTTAATATAAAAATAAAATATCATTATCTTGTCCTTATATTCTTTAGTCCCTTATATAATTTTTCATTTTTATTAATTAATTAAAAAAACCTGCCCCTTCTGTCATTTATTTGAAATCACTAAGAAATACCGTTAAAAAAGCTGCACCTAAACTGCCCTTATCTGCCCCTAAATTTTCTTCAACCCTGTTTTTTACGCAACATAGCGATGCAACATAGCGACGAAACTGGGTATTTCTATCATTAAGGGGCAGTTTGGGGACAGATAAGGGGCAGAACTTTTGAGTTTTTTTAGTCATTATTTTCATCTTTTTCCTTATTTGATTTGGTGATTTTTATGCCCTCGATATATCTGCCGCCTTGACATTTTTTCGAACTCAGTTGCTGATAATCACTGGCGAGCTGCTCATAAAATTTGGACTTACTTAGTCGTTTTACTCCGCTTTCATTACACCAGGTCGAGTATGCATTGTAAATGTCGGTGCGGTATTCCATTTCGGTTGAATCGAGAATACATGCTTCTTCCACAAATGTGGTGAC
This sequence comes from uncultured delta proteobacterium, assembly GCA_963815145.1. GTDB lineage: Bacteria > Desulfobacterota > DSM-4660 > Desulfatiglandales > HGW-15 > JAAZBV01. The sequence goes on along the minus strand of CAWFFS010000015.1, from coordinate 113,831 downwards.
AGGATTCAGATGTTGTAAGAAATCGTTTTTATCTAATTTCATGATCTCCGTTTCAGTAATTTTATTTGTGTCCAGGACACGAGCAAGGCCGACAAGAGCCCAGTTGAAAATACCAGGGAGCTCTAAAGCCAATTCATCTTCGAGATGATTATTTTCGTTTCCGGCAAATGTTTGTCGAAATCTCAAAATCAATAACCGTCGCTGAAGGCCGAAGGTTCTGTCGGTGATGATGGGTGTCTCATTCATGCTAAAGATATGTTTTGCGAACGGCCTAAAAAGTACAGGGGCCTTGAATTTTATGTCCGCCTGTACAATATCTCCGGATATAACCTGTTTCAAAATTCCTGTTTCCGCCCGTGTCTTTGTGTCAATATCACTCGCGATATTGACCAATTTATCACGAAGGACGCCTAATAAAAATTTATCCGAAAGCTGATGTAATTCGAGGCAGCAAACGCTTGTATAACCTACCAGCCTGGCCAGCATATTAAGTATGACTGATTTTCCATTACAGCCCGCACCAATGAAAAACAGTGAGTTGTGTATGAATATTTTTGGCAAAAGGCAGTATCCGAAGAAGTCTTGCAGACACAAGGCTTTTCCGGGATCGTCAGAACACCATTGTGATAAACTTTGTAACCAGAGGGGACATTCTGCCTTTCGATCGAATTCATGAGGTATCTGTGTTGTAAATAGAAAGTCCGGAGAATGCGATAATTCTGCCATGCTGTCCATGTCAAGGACACAATTTAATACATTTATAAGATTGCCGCTTTGATTTTTTTTGATTTGTTCAGGGCTCACATGCGTCTGAATTTCAAGCATACGCAGCGTATCGCGAATATAAGCTGGCTTTGCCCTATCCTCCAATAGATCAGCAACAACTTTAGATAGGATGTCGTGATGGACTGTCTGCCAGTACCCCTGAGAGTACATATAAAAAAAACTACCATCGTAAAAAACCTTGAATCTCTTCAGGATTTCCGCGACGACTTCATTCACAAGAAACGCACTGCCATCAAAAAAAGGGTTCATTGATTTGCTGGCCGCGCCTTGCTGTTGTTGTGATTTCTTCGGGCGCTGGACCTTTTCGCCGGTAATCCGCTCATACGCTTCAATAAACGAGCAACCTTCCATCTCCATGACTAACTGTAGCAGGTCCCCAGATCGTCCGCAGCCGTAGCACTTGAAGGTGTTGGTGTCGGAATATATCGCGAAAGATGGGTCGGTGTCGTGATGATCCGGGAAAGGGCATAGGGCCTTGTTGTTCCTGTCGAACTTCAACCCGTACTGCGTTTCGCAGAATTCTTTAATGGGCACAGAATGATTCGCCCGGTCTTTATCTTCATCTAAAATATATTGCTTTGCTGCTACCGCCATAACCCTTCATCATCCTTATATTAAAAATCCTTCAAAAGTGAATTCACGATCTGGTCCACTTTATTCTCATTAACTTTGAACTTTGCGATGTATTCATCGACGTCTGCAAATTTTATTAACACTTTGCCTGTAGGCATCTTTGCATGAGATAACCCTGCTTGGAGCCACTTCTGCATCGTACGCTTACACACGCCCGCGTACTTTGCTGCTGAGGGTAAATTGCCGTAGGCCGGAGACATCAAAAATACTCCTTAATTTACCTGAGAAGATAGCTTGTCGATCGGGCAGTTGAGCACATCCGCGAGTTTTTTTATCTGCTGTTGATCCAAAATATATCTCCCGTTCAAATACATACTTATAATTGGCGCTGGTATCCCTGTTCGTTTTGCAACTTCCTTCTGAGGGATCCCCTTTTCAAACATTAAAGCTTTTGCGAAAGATTTTTTAACTCGTTCCATTTTTTTCTCTCCTGATTCGGCCAAAAAAAAACGGTGCTATGGGGGAGCGGAGATCTACCCATCCATAGCACCGTTTTGATTCACTATTTTGAGTTGGCCGTCTCAAAATAGATTTTTATTAAGTTTTCTGGTTTTTACTTATATATCATATTTATTAATATATCAATAATTAATTATTAATTTTATCATATTTTTTAATTTTATATATAATTATATGTCTTAATTCCTTCCACGCTGCAAAACTGCTGAAATTGGGTGCAATGGGGTGCAAAACAAGGCAAAAAATCAACACTTTTCAACTTCCAACCCTAGTAAAATCAATAACTTATACTCACCCATCAAATCCCGCCTTCGGCACCATTTTAATAAGTAATATCAATAAATTAATGGGATGTAGTTGGTCATTTTTGGGGGTCAAACGGTTGTCAGTTTGATCCCCTTTTTATTTGTTGCTTATTGTTCAGATATTAAGAATAATTTCAGATAATTATTATTGACTAATTATTAAAATCAACGCTGAATAGACCTTAGAAAAATTATGATTTATAGATAGTTGTAATCGCAACATTGGCCAATCCATATATCTTGAAGATACCCAAAGTTTTTAAGAAGTGTTAAATTTATTGATAATGGCAAGTGATTAAGTATTTTGAAATGCTATAAATAACATCATTCGTCTCAGGAGGACATGCATCTAAACCTCATGGGATGCCGTTTAAATATTTTTCCCGCCTGCCAGAGAGCATTAATACACCTGGAGCAGCTTTTTGTCGGATATACATGCACCATGCGCCCGAATCTGTAGACTTTAGCCGCCCGTTTGAATTCGGGGGCTGAAAAGCCTGAATACCGCTTGATACTGGCATAATCAACAAAATTACCCGCGCCCATCTCCTTCGCATAATTGATATGTAGAACATCTTCCGGATTATATCCCAGGAGATGACATGCAAAACTGTCCAGTTCAATCATATTATTACCGGCCAGCATGATATTTAATGAAAGGGGTTTTCCATGATGCGGGCCGTTTCCATGCATGTGGATTAGGGGACGTAGGTAAAAAGATAAAATAAATTGACCTTAGGCCATAATGGTACTAGAAAAACACCATGCCGAGAAGATCACGCATAGACGCCCCCGGGGCGCTGCACCATATTATGGCCAGAGGTATTGACCGCCATGATATCTTTACAGATAAAAAAGATTATTCCGACTTCATTAAACGTCTTGGCGACCTGTTGATAGAGACAAAGACATCATGTTATGCCTGGGCCTTATTACCAAATCACTTTCACCTGTTGCTCAGGACCGGAAATATCCCGGTCTCTCATCTAATGAAAAGGCTTTTAACCGGCTATGTCGTAGTTTTTAACAGACGCCATAATCGTTCCGGCCATTTGTTTCAAAACCGCTACAAATCAATACTATGCCAGGAAGATTCCTACCTGCTGGAACTTGTTCGTTATATCCATTTGAATCCCTTAAGGGCAAAACTAATAGATACTTATAAAAATATTGCGGGCTATCCATATTGCGGTCATGGGGCAATCATGGGGCGCAAAAAAGTTGAGTGGCAGGATACTGAGTATGTACTCGGACTCTTTGGAAAGAAAGAAGGAGGAGCAAGGAGCGAATACAGCAGGTTTGTGCGCAATGGAATTAAACAGGGTCACAGGCATGATTTAACCGGAGGAGGTTTATTACGGAGTCATGGAGGGTGGACAGGAGTAAAGATATTAAGAGAAACAGGTGAATACCAGAAAGGTGATGAAAGGATACTGGGGGATGGGGGATTCGTGAAGAAAGTCCTGGCCAATGCTGAAGAAAAGTTGCAAAAGAAATATCAGATAAAGGCAGAAGGGTATGATCTGAAAAAGCTGACAAAACGAGTATCAGAAATTACAGGCCTGAGTATAAAAGAAATATTTGATAGCCAAAGGGACAAAAAGAGGACGGATGCGAGGAGTATATTATGTTACTGGGCAAAAGAGGAATTAGGAATGACTCAGCGTGAACTCGCCCTTATCCTAAACTTGACTCCGCCTGCTATCAGCTATGCTGTTAAAAGGGGCAGGGTTATAGTGGAAAAGAACTTATACACGATCAAGATTCAATAGATTTACTTTTTTACCTACGTCCCCTAAAGCCATGTCTCTTCAGGACCAATTAGCTAAAATTGATATCAATGGCCCGGAAGCAACTGAACTTATCCAAAAAGCCGTTAATCAATTGGTCCTTCAATGTTTTGAATATTCGGAAAACTCGACCTTTAATGTGAATATCATTTCAGGTATTGTGGTTAAATAATTCGAACATATCCTTATACATTGCTTGCTCCTTTTGATAAAAGGTTAGGGCAAATAAATGGCTTGCTTTCATTAGTGGAATGTATGAAACCCTCAGAATTTAATGCTTGATTTATATTTTCATCTTTATTCCATTTAGAAATCTTTAGTATTACCCCGTTTTGAAGTTTCCATTTAAGCCCATAAAATAAGTTGGGTGTTTTTTTCTTGACATACTATCGGTTAGTTGGCTACACACGGGCTCGGAAAACAGTATCCTGTCTTTTTAGTTTTCCCTGCTTGGTTGTAAGGCATGAGTGACTGATAGATTTTAAACGAAGCTTATTTCAACCTATCAATATTATGATCGTGGTAAATAAGTTTTGGAATGGCTTTTAAATTTTTTTTAAGGATATAAGAAGACGATGCCGTACAAAGTGTTCATCAGTTATTCTGTCCATGACAAATTGGTGGCCGACGCTGCATGTGCAACATTGGAAAGTAAAAAAATTCCCTGCTGGATCGCTCCTCGCGATGTCCTTCCCGGTCGCACTTGGAGCGGAGCAATTGTTGAAGCTATAAACAAAAGCCGTGTGATGCTTGTTATTTTTTCTTCTCACTCGAATAGCTCTCATCATGTTATTCGAGAGATCGAACAAGCCGTGAAGCAGGGGCTTGCAATTTTGCCTTTCCGAATCGAAGACGTTCCACTGACTGGTGACATGGATTATTTTATTAGCTCTTTGCATTGGTTGGACGCAGTATCGCCCCCATTAGAACAGCATCTCGAACAACTATCTGAGATAATCAATTTAATTCTTACCCAATCGAAAAACCCTAATGTACAGGAAATTCATGAAAATACCATTCCAAGATATATCGAAAATAATGTAACAATTCAAAATGTTGCAACAAGCAAATTAGAAGCGGATATCGTTTGGGAACGTATCAAGAATTTGGATCGAGATCAAAATTTTGGCAAAATGCTTGACCAAGCCAATCGGGAATTCCGATTGGCGTTAGAGTATGACAGACGGCATGAAAACGCCCTGGCAATTGATGAATACAAGAGGTTCATGCAATCAGCTAATCGAATTGAATTCCAGGAGCAGCATCGACAAGAAACGTATACTTTGCTCATCAAAGCTCGCAACGCAATGGGATCGACAGATTCTTCCTTCAATCACCTACTACGTCCAATGTCATTTACACATGGGAAGCAAGAATTATCGAACGCTGACAAGTCTTATTCTGATGGACAATTTGATACAGCTACTAAGCATGCAATCGCTGCTTTTGAACATTTTACTGAATCGACAGCTACAGCGTCTTTATTCAACACTTTTTTTGACTCTCAAAAAACCTGGCTTGATAAACTCTCCGTTGCCGAAGATGATCTACTTACCAATTTTGCGACTGCTAAATTCCAGTTGGCTGTTTCCGAAACAGAAAATGCAAAAAAGGCAAAAATGATAGGCCAGATTGATTTGGCGATAAAATATTATCAGCAGGCGTCAGAAAATATTTCAGAAGCTATAGCATTGACTAAACTCGAAGAAAAAAACGTTCGGGCTGCAAACCTTGCGGCTCAGCTTAAAAATGCTATTGCAATACGGGATAAGACTGGAGCAATAAATCTATTGACCACCTTAGAAACCATCAACCCTGGGGACTCCTTTTTAACCTTACTTCGTAAAAACTTAAATGAATTACCCACACAACTGGCCATTGAACTTGGTAACGGAGTTAATATGGAGTTTTCATTGATTCCTCCGGGTTCTTTTGTGATGGGTTCAGAGCAAGGTGAGGCAAATGAGAAACCCATGCATAAAGTGACGATTGCGAACCCATTTTATTTAGGTATATATCAAGTGACTCAAGAACAATGGCACGCAGTAATAGGGAAAAACCGTTGTGCGACTAAAGGCCCTAAAAATCCTGTAGATAGGGTGTCTTGGGATGACTGCCAAAACTTTATAAACAAATTAACAGCGAAAACCCCAAAATTTCACTTTAGTCTTCCTACTGAGGCTCAGTGGGAATATGCATGCAGGGCAGGCAGCACTACGGAGTACTATTTTGGTAACAACCCTGATAGGTTGTCCGAGTATGGTTGGTTTTCTTTAAATTCCGACTGTGGTAGCCATCCGGTAGGGACACTAAAGCCAAATGCGTGGTACTTATATGACATGCATGGAAATATCTGGGAATGGTGTTATGACTCATTTAACTCTAATTATTATGCCAGTAGCCCAAGTAAGGACCCGAAGGGACCCGATATTTCATCATTACGTGTATTGCGGGGCGGTTCATATTACCATCAACCAAATACACTTCGGTCTTCATATCGTTTTTGGGCGGCTCATTCTCAAGGCCTTCCATATTTTGGTTTTCGAGTATGTGCCACTGTAAAATAATATTTTAATATATTTTGTGGATTAGGGGACGTAGGTAAATAGATAAAATAAATTGACCTTAGGCCATAATGGTACTAGAAAAACACCATGCCGAGAAGATCACGCATAGACGCCCCCGGGGCGCTGCACCATATTATGGCCAGAGGTATTGACCGCCATGATATCTTTACAGATAAAAAAGATTATTCCGACTTCATTAAACGTCTTGGCGACCTGTTGATAGAGACAAAGACATCATGTTATGCCTGGGCCTTATTACCAAATCACTTTCACCTGTTGCTCAGGACCGGAAATATCCCGGTCTCTCATCTAATGAAAAGGCTTTTAACCGGCTATGTCGTAGTTTTTAACAGACGCCATAATCGTTCCGGCCATTTGTTTCAAAACCGCTACAAATCAATACTATGCCAGGAAGATTCCTACCTGCTGGAACTTGTTCGTTATATCCATTTGAATCCCTTAAGGGCAAAACTAATAGATACTTATAAAAATATTGCGGGCTATCCATATTGCGGTCATGGGGCAATCATGGGGCGCAAAAAAGTTGAGTGGCAGGATACTGAGTATGTACTCGGACTCTTTGGAAAGAAAGAAGGAGGAGCAAGGAGCGAATACAGCAGGTTTGTGCGCAATGGAATTAAACAGGGTCACAGGCATGATTTAACCGGAGGAGGTTTATTACGGAGTCATGGAGGGTGGACAGGAGTAAAGATATTAAGAGAAACAGGTGAATACCAGAAAGGTGATGAAAGGATACTGGGGGATGGGGGATTCGTGAAGAAAGTCCTGGCCAATGCTGAAGAAAAGTTGCAAAAGAAATATCAGATAAAGGCAGAAGGGTATGATCTGAAAAAGCTGACAAAACGAGTATCAGAAATTACAGGCCTGAGTATAAAAGAAATATTTGATAGCCAAAGGGACAAAAAGAGGACGGATGCGAGGAGTATATTATGTTACTGGGCAAAAGAGGAATTAGGAATGACTCAGCGTGAACTCGCCCTTATCCTAAACTTGACTCCGCCTGCTATCAGCTATGCTGTTAAAAGGGGCAGGGTTATAGTGGAAAAGAACTTATACACGATCAAGATTCAATAGATTTACTTTTTTACCTACGTCCCCTAAAGCCATGGCGGCTTATATCTCACTGATTTCATTAAAACATCACGGGTTCGACTCCCCCAGACCCCTTATTTTGTTCAGCCTCCCCGTTTCACAAAGGGAAATTATATCAAACTAAATTCTCTTTTTATTACTCCTGTTTTCTTATCTTTACCTTCACCCCGAAAAAGTGTTATTTTAAGGGAAATTTATTCGGCAAAATCGATTCCGCAAAAATAGACCCTGAAACACCTTCATAAATGATTCTGCCTTATTATTTTTTTAAAATTTTCAAATACAGGAAAAGAAGGTATTATAAGGTTGAAACTAATTTTTTGATTGTTTTTCTTGCTATCAGAATTTATTAATGGGAATCTAACCTATATTTTCAAATGAAAAACGTGAAGGTCTGACTAAAATGCCTAAGCTTGTCGTAATAAAAGGCCCTTTAAAAAATACAGTCTTTGAGCTGGATTCCAGGGAAATATTTTTCTGCGGAAGAAGCCCGAGAATGAACGACGTTACCATACTGGAAATAGCTGTCTCAAGAAAGCATTTTAAAATTTTCAAAATCGGCAGGGACTTCTTTATTGAAGATTTAAACAGCAAGCACGGGACACTGGTAAACGGGAAGGCCATTGAACCCGGGGAAGGATTTCAGATTAATGAAGACGACCTTATAGAGGTTGGTAATACGGTAATGCAGTTTATCGATGCGGATGAGAGAGGGGCGATGCAAAAACCGGTCCGGACACCTGAAAATGGGGAGAATGACGCGCCCTTAGAGGATGCACTGAAAAAGGAACGGCGATCGGCCAAAGAACTTGAGATGGTTTATAACGTATCCGAGCTTTTAAGAACACATATAGATCTCGAGATTTTTTTAAAGGAGTTTCTCAAGCTGGTACTGAAGGAGTTTCCCAGAATTGATAATGCCAGCGTTTTCCTGTTCCGGGATAAAGATTATACCTGGAAAAAAACGATTGAGATTGTCACTGATCCCCATGAAAAATCGGTCTCCAGATATAAAAAAGAAATACTTAATAAGGTTGTGATGGAGCAGAAGACAATTCGGATGTCGAATACCGAATTTGAACTTCCTCAATCTTATATTGAAAAGGGTGAAACACTTGAGATCAAATCGGCGATGTGCGTCCCGATAATAAGCAACAACGAACTTCTCGGGGCAATATATATTGAATCCATAAAACCCTATGGTTTTCGTAAAAAGGACCAGTTTCTTCTCAACAGCCTTGTTGGATCATTGGCAGTTGCCATAGAAAAAAACAGGCTTGTGGAAAAAACCTCTCCTTATAAATCCTTTCCTTTTAAGGAAAAATTTTTTAGTATGATTCGAAAAATCTGAGACAGATAATTCTTCATAAATAAGTTGCAGAAAATTGTAGTATTGGTCTATATTTTATTTAACTTCATGAGCGTCGATTTAAAAAAAGACATTTAAACTGAATAAATAAACATATACAGGCAGGGTTTCCGATATGCTTGAAAATCAGAATAATATAGATCTAACACCTTTTCAACTGAGATATAAAAAAGGTGATTTGGTAATAAAAGAAGGCGATTTCGGACTGTCAATTTATAAAGTCATAAAAGGAAGGTTAGACATCTTTACAGAGATGGAAGGTAAGGAAATCTCCCTTACGACAATCGGACCGGGTGCTGTTATAGGAGAAATGATTTTTCTTAATGAAAATGTCGAGCGCAGGGCTGCTTCTGCAAGGGCTATAGATGAAACTTTACTGGAGGTATGGCATCCAAATTTGCTTAGGATAGAATATGAGCAAATGCCCCCTATTATAAAATACCTGGCTGATCAGAATATAAATCGGCTTATACGCACGAATAAACTTGTAGCAAAATTAACCGACCAGAAAAGAAAGATAGAAAAAATCCAGAAACAGGGCGAGCCCAGAGAATCCAGGAGACGATATTACCGGAAAAAAGTTCACCTGGCCTGCTCATGCGGCTCTTTGAACCCTGGCTCAGAATTTAAAGTGACAGGCGAAATCATAAACATCAGTCTCGGCGGGGCTGGTCTGAAGATTAGGCTGCTGGAAGATCAGTCGTTTCCATTCCAGTTCGGTGAAAAATTTGTCTTATACACTACACTTCCAAATGAAAGCAATGTTAACTTTCCCAGCAGGCTGATCAGCCTGAAAGAAGGCAACTCTCCAGGCATCCTTATTCTTGGGGTTTCCTTTTATGATATTTCAGAGCATTCGGCAAAAAACCTTGGCTTTTTCCTGATGCCTTGATGAGAGGATAAATCGGTTATGGCAATAGAAAAATTTTTATACCCCTATATATCACAAGAGGAAGAATACGATAAAGGTACTGTTATCATCAGGGAAGGAAGAAAGGGAACATGGGCCTACCTGGTTCTTGATGGAACCGTTAAGGTAAAGAAAAAGACTTCAAAAGGTATAGTCACGATTGACAAATTATCGCAGGGAGATATTTTCGGTGAAATGATTTTGTGGCAGACAGGCGAAGGCACCAGGACAGCATCTGTTATTGCGGAGACTGATGTAAAGGTTGGTGTGCTTGATACAGAGCTTTTCTTGAAAGAATATGAATCCATTTCCCCCAGACTGAAGAGTCTTATAGGGTCCTTAATCCAGAGGCTGGCAAGTACAACCCAGAGAGTTGTAAGACTGGCTGTTGAATGAAGATGATCATAGAATCTATCACAATCCCCTCCGAGCCAATGATAATGCATTATTTCTGGCAATTGCCATTATGATTGCAATTACTTCAACGACTTTTGCCACAGATGAAAAGGCCACTCAAATGGAGTCAATGACCCGGTGAAGTCCTGTCTGTAGACCCAGAGGGCGGGAAAATAGTCATTATATCTGATGAAAAAGAAAGTACCCTGAAAGGCCAGCCCAAGATGATTGAAGGCAATATTATTCATTCTTACTAGAAATATCATGAATCCAAGGCTAAAAAAATATCTGAATATTTTTGTGTGGGGTATTTTTCTTCTGACTTATAACGATTTTGCAACAGAAAAGAATATTGTCTCCTTTCCTTTATATGAGAGCATAAAGCCTAACGTTGCTTTCTGGAAAAAAGTTTATTCCGAATATACAACCTCTCAGGTTATTTTCCATGACCGCAGAAATCTCACGATTATCTATGAAATTGTTACTTTAAAAAACAAAAATGAACCAGGTGCAAAAAAATATAACAAAGAGCTCGTCGATAATAAAAAAAAGTATTACATCAAACTGCTGAAGAGATTGTCTTCAGGACATGCGCCTGTCTCATCCGAAGAAAAACGTATTTACGCTCTTTTTACTGAGAATCACCTCTCAGGCCTGCTTAAGGATTCATATAATAACATCCGTGCGCAGTTGGGTCAGAAAGACCGGTTCATCGCCGGGCTCATCCGTTCCGGTGCATATTTAAAAGAGATGCAGAAGATTTTTAAAAGTTACGGCCTTCCGGAGGATCTGGCCTATCTGCCTCACGTGGAGTCCTCCTTCGATTATCAGGCATACAGTAAATTCGGAGCTGCCGGCATCTGGCAATTCACCAACGACACCGGGCGCAGGTATCTGAAAATTAATTATACGCTGGATGAACGGCGCGATCCGATACTTGCCACCCGTGCGGCTGCCAGGTTTCTAAAGGAAAACTATGAAATTCTCGGAAGCTGGCCGATTGCAATTACAGCCTATAATCACGGAACACAGGGTATGTTGAAGGCCGTGAATTCACATAAACACTATGAAAGTATATTTAATAATTATAATGGGCGTTCCTTTGGTTTCGCATCCCATAATTTTTATGCTGAATTTCTGGCTGCCCGGGAAATAGCCGGTAATTTCCGCGTTTATTTTGGAGACCTGGAACTGAAAAAACCGGTTAAACGAATTGCGATTGAAAGCCGCGGCTATGTCGCTATTGATGACCTGGCAAGATATTTTGACCTGCCGGTAAGTACAATAAAAGATTTAAACCCGGATTTTCGGGAACCTGTCTATTCAAATCAAAAATTCGTTCCGAAGGGTTGCAGTATATATCTGCCGGAAGAATGTCGATCCCGTCTCGGATCAGCCTCCCTTGAAATACCTGCGAAGTTGTTCAAGGCCAGCCAGAAACCAAGTCTTTTCTATCGTGTACAACGGGGGGATACTGCTGGCAAAATCGCTAAAGAGAATAATGTTACGCTTAAGGACCTGATCATTGCAAATCAACTGAGCCCGCGGGCTACTGTTTATATAGGCCAAAACTTAAGAATCCCCGGCGCAGGAGAAAAAAATCTCATTGTTTCTTCCCGGCAAAGTCCTGCGGTAAAGACAGAGACAGTTGAAGCATTTCCAGAACAGGCAACTCAAAAACAGGCAGAGCGGATCCCTTTACAAACCAGTGGCGCAGATAAACCCGCACCCGTTTCATCGCCAGAAATCGAAGAAGCGGATAACAATATAATTTTTACTAAAGAGCTTCCTGTAGCAATGGAAAAAGACCGGCAGATCAATCCATTAACAGTAACCGGGGATTTTTCCATAGAAAAGATCTATAAAGTCAATGGAAAGGTTACAGGCATAATCCGGGTAGAACCGGAAGAAACCCTGGGACATTATGCGGACTGGCTTCAGATCGAAACGCAGAAGATACGGAGATTAAACGGATTTACCTATGCAAGCAATATCCGTATCGGTCAGAAGATCAGGATACCGCTCGATAATGATTCCGGAAAGATATTCGAGGAAAAAAGGTATGAGTATCATAAAGAGATGGAAGAGGATTTTTTTGCTGCATACCGGGTCGAAAAAACAGATAAATATATCATCAAAAGAGGGGATAATTTATGGGCATTGTGCAATGAGAAATTTGAAATCCCCTTCTGGCTGCTGAAAAAATATAATCCTGGGATCGATTTCAGCCGTCTTACTGCCAGAATGAAACTGACAATACCTGTAGCAGTTAAAACAGGGGATGAAGGAATCGATGATGAAGATCAGTAGAAGATCTTAAACATAAAACTGAAATTTTGATTTTTACTGTTCAATCGGGACGGATATTCATTGAATCCGTGTATTATGATATCACTAAAGTTATTACCACTGAAACTAAAGAACATATTATCCGAGAACTGCCGTTCATAGGTTAATGACAGGCCTATGTTGTTATAACCGGTGTTCTCTCCTGAGACCGGGTATTCATATTTCTGGATAGGCATATGTATCCCGCCGGTCAGAGACCATCGTTCCGCCGAAGAGAACAGGCCGTACCTTATATCCAGGGCCAGCCTGGGGAAATTATTGATATAAGGATCCTGGTTGTAATTGAGGTAGGATAGGGATGGAACGAAGGACATGTTGTCTAAAATGTTGAATCTGCCCGAAAGCCTTACACCTTGAGCATAAATCGGTCTTATCTCTTCCGGACCATAATTATCCGTTACTATCGATAAATCAGTGTACTTTTCACTCAATAAAAAAGATCTTCTAAAGATGCTGAGGCTGGATGTAAGGCCGTAGCCAGTTGTACCGGAATAGCCGAATTCAACGGAATTAAAAAAATTTCGGACACTGGTATAGTCTGTATATCCACTGTACATGGATGGAAACGACTCTAATCCAGCTTTTTTAAAAGATGGCGGATCGTAATTGTCCAGGGCAAGGGCAAAGCTCATATTCATAAAAATTTCATCTGTTTTTTCTTCATCCCTGCCTGAAATCCTTTTTGCCCGGACTATCTTTGAACGCCAGTAGGTTGTGTTCAAAGATGATATTATTATACCTTTGGTTCTCGCAGAATGTATGAATTCCCCATCCGAAAGATAGATACCAACATGATTAATGGCTTTGTTTTTCCTGTTTACCGAAAAAAAGATAAGGTCACCTGTACGGAGGTTATCAATGGGAACGGTCGTCAGTTCGGGTGATGCAGACTGCAGGGATGACTGGTGAGGCAGATCAACACTGAAATATTTATCGTAAATCTTCTTCACAAACCCGGAACAGTCGAATCCCCTTTTTGTAGATCCGCCATATATATAACGTATTCCAAGATATGTTTTCATTGCCTCCTGCAGTTCCTCATCAGTAAGGCTGTCATCCTGGGATAGTGCAACCGTTCCATTTGCATAGGTATTCAAAGGAAAAAAAAGCAGGATAAGGATGATATGGAATAGCATCCGGAAAGAAAATTTGTTGATAATGGCGGATAAATTGCCCATATAAAGTCGGACCAATTATTTAATTACAAACCTTCTGCCAGTATGGAGTCCGTATTCGGATAATGAATAATTATCCTGTTGTCAGAGTAATTCATATGCTTTCCAAACGTTCGGAATTATGTATAAAAATCATAATGATGTCAACAGGTTTTAGATAATAAAACGGGACATCATATAATCCGTCGACCATAGGATGCCCCGTAAAGGTTTCTGTTTATGAGTGGTCCGTTTGAAAGCAGTTGTCGGGCTGATAAATCTGACGCCTAGTTTCTTTCCGGGACTTCAACTCTGTAATAACGATGAGCCTTCTGTAAAATATAAACATATTTTTTATATTTGTTTACCGCTCGTTTTAATATTGCTTCCAGCCCGCTGACACCATAAATATTACGTAATCCTTTGCGATCATAAAAAACTTTTCTGATAGGCTGCCCTACTTTTAAACCTCCGGCTTCGGCAACAGAACCGGGCCTGATCTCCGTGATGATTACACTATCATTCCCCTGTCTTACCTTAAGCCCATAAAGGTCTAAAACATCAAAATCTTCACTTGCTTCTTTGAGAACCTCTTCACGTAATTCGTTACGGACTTCTTCTCGTAATTTTTTCTGAGTTTCTTCCTTTGCTACAGTGTCATTAACTTCAGACTTTCCTTTCTCTTTGACCGGAACCTGGCGATACAACGTACTGTTCATGGAGTAGAAATCCGCCCCTTCAAGTTTTCCCTGCCGTATCTTAAATATTCTGGCTGGATCGTAATATTTAATAATCTCTTTTGTCATCATGTCAGGATGCTTGTATAAAGACAGGACCTTTTGAAAATCAGCACCTATCTCAAGCCCTGAGGCGAACCGACCTTTAAAAGCGGATTGGACATGTATTGCCTCGATTGTTGTACCACCGCTCATGGCCTCGATTGAAAGTCCGAGCGCACTATATGGCATTAGAACCGTGTCATTCTTACTGACTGTTATCCTGTCAGGTATTCCAAGCAGTTGCATTGCATCTTTCAGTGTCATACCGGGTTTTAGATTTTCGCCTATAGTTATTTGTGTGTTTTCTGCTGCCGCGGCAACTTGGAGATTAAACAATAAAATCATCAATATAATTGTTAAAAAATGAAAAAATCTGTTTTTAACGAACATCATAATTTTCCTTTCTCTTATTAAGAATGAAGACGCCAGCAGGCTATTATTTATATTTTATTAAGAATTACAACAATTTTAAAATGCTATAATTATCCCATTTGCACAAACTTTTAATAAAGAGGTTGTCCGGATGCAAGCCCTTATCCTGTCGCATTTCACTAAGGGTGATCCCGGAAGGCTTGTACAGGACAAATTTTGATTCATCTACCTGTGCATAAAGTCGAACATCCCTGTACCAATGCAACTGAGATTTCCTTGCCTTTATAAATGATTGATTTTTGTCCCTGATCTGCATTTCACCGCTTGATCGTCAGTTAAGTCAACAGTTTCAGAATATGATTTTTATATGTCAGGATTTTTTCTGATGCTCCCTGTGGTGCATATTTGTGAACTAAATAATATTAAAATTAAACCATGTTAATACTAATAAAGCAACATACAATATTATCATGCACATAAAGCACAACATGCAGATTGTTTTTCAGGGGGCTATCATTCCTTATGCTGCTAAGCGATGACTTTTTGCCAAAGAGTCTGATCTGGCTCCTGTCAGGATTATTGAGCTATTCGTAAAAAAAACTGCTTATATAGATTTCGGTTACCGGTTCATCCAGATATTTATTAACTATCTTGCGGAATGTAACTTTGACGTCGTGGAAATCTCTGTTTTTAACCCACTCCTTTAATCTTTCCTCTCCAACGCTTAATATGAAATCACTTTTTATCTGGGTGGAGTACTTCCAGAGTTGGGACTCCTGATCCTTGGTCGTATAAGGGCTGGCCAATACCAAACCTAATGAATTATGATCCCCCGCCCCCATATGGATACTTGTTATTACAACCTGAGAGTTTCTTAACGGGTTAGTGCTTTCGCGTTTATTTCTTTTTTCAAGACCAGCTATGCTGCTTATTTTAATATTTTCGAATTTGATGTCAGCATCATGATATAACCAGACGACTGTAATTATGGAAATTAAGATGATGCCAGTCACGGTCGACTTTGTTTTTTTATAACCCATTATTTTTTTAGGCATTTCTTTCATGTTTCAGTTAATAAAAAAACCCGTTTTCTCTGCAGAAAACGGGTTTGCTTGTTTTTTTACCTTGCAACCCCGCTGTCGTATCTGCCTGATGCAGACTTAGATCGGAAGCTTTGCGTCCCATTCTTTCGAATGGTTTGCCCTTAAATGCTTATTCATCAATTTATTATGTTATCGGTACTTGAAAAGGAGATCTTTAATAATATTGAATATATTTGAATTAACTTTACATATCAAATATTTACAATAGATACTCGGGTAAAACCGAAAGCCTTTCTGCCCACGTTAATAAGGGCAGAAAACAGTACATTTAAAAAGGATATTTTTTCTTCCAGGACCAAAGGTCGAAGGCATCTGAAATACAAATCAGCTGATGTTGACTGCCCGTTTTCTATGATATAGAATATTTCAAATCTAATTAGTATCCATCCAGAAACGAGAAATTTTGGACAAGGTCAAGGAACGCGAAGATTGTAACCACAGGAATACATTTAAGTATTTTGAGGATTACAATCTGAGTGTGACGCAGAGATTGTTCAAAAAGGCCGTTTCTGGATGGGCACTAATTAAAATGACTGATTGAATTTATTGGGTTAAAGAACATTAATCACTTCCTCTAATAACAAAAATTATAGGTGAAGCATCCGGTTTTTCCTGTCAAAATAAAAAAGATGATTAAATTTACTATATTTAAGAGGCTTGTCACTGGCTTCCTGGTAATTCTTGTAGTCGTAGTAGCGCTTGGTGCGTACGCTGCTTTTAAGTTCAGGGAACTGAACCAGATTATTTACTCCATTAGTTCTGTTGACAGCGAAACTATAAGGGTCACCGACTACCTTAGAGAAAGCCTCTTTACTCAGAGAAAATTTGAAAAGAAATATGTAGTATCGGAAGATAAAGATTTTTTTCGACAGTTTAAAGAAATCGAAAAGTCCATACAAAAGGGTCTTAACCAGTTGAATATTTTTTCTGGATCCACAGAAAACGCAGAAAGGATAGTAAAAATTAAAAAATTATATACCCGGTACCTCTTAAAAGTTCAGGAAGAGGCTGGTCTGATAAATCTGAAAAAGGAATATTCACAAAAGGACTTTGAAAATAAAAAGGAAGCTTTAATAGATGAGTTGATCAACCAGCTTGATGTGTTAAAAAAAATAACAGAAGAGGCAGTTAATAGCAAAATTAACATGTCAAAACAGATCGGGTCGCAGGCTCTGAGAGTTATTCTGATCCTGTCAATAATTTCGGTTATCCTGTCAATTCTGATTGCATTTTATAATGCTCGAACAATTCATCGTCCCATTCTCCTTTTGATCAGAGAGACAAAAGAAATTGCCAGGGGAAAATTTACGAAGCATTTGAACATACCCTCTCCTCCGGAAATAGATGAACTGGCAAGAGCATTCAATCATATGTGCGACAGGCTTAAAGAACTCGACGAAATGAAAGCAGACCTTGTTGCCCAGGTGTCACATGAGTTTCGAACGCCTTTGGCCGTGATCAGGGAAGCTGTAAGTCTGTTTATGGATTCTATTGATACTGCATCAAAGGAAAAGCAGCATAAACTTCTCGGTATTGTAGAGGAAGAATGCGAACGGTTGATCACATCTGTCAACAAGGTGTTGAATCTCGCTCGAATGGATGCGGGGATAATTGATTGTCATATGGAAAAATACAATCTGTCTCAACTGATAGCAATCAGCATCACAAAGATACGACCGATTGCAATAAGGAAACGGATATCTCTTGAAGATAATATTGCCGGTGATTCACTTTATGCAGTTATAGATGCAGATAAAATAGGACAGGTTTTTGATAATATCCTGGGTAATGCCCTGAAATTTACCCCTGAAAATGGGAAGATATCAATCAGTGTAAGGCGTAAACAGGCAAACAGGCAAGACTATTCCGGAGACAATTTAAAAGAGGTCATTGAGGTTTCGATTTCAGATACAGGCCCTGGCATACCTGAAGAAAACATTCATGATATATTCGATAAATTCAAAAAATTGCACGAAGACGGCACAGGTCTGGGCCTTTATATAGCAAGGCAGATTATAAATGCCCATGGAGGAAATATATGGGTGGAAAGCAATGGAAAGGCGGGAAGCACATTCTTTTTTACGGTTCCTGCCTCTTTTTAATAATGGTATGGGGCAGCGGATGCGTCAACACGGCTAAAAAGATAATCGCTGCTACTGCTAAAACCTTTCAAAATCAACCCCAGGTTCAGAGTGAAGATTCTCTTGACCAGGCTGCGAACATGATGAGCAAGGGGAACTACAAAAATGCCCTGAAGGTGTATGAGGAGGTTTCCAGAAAATATCCCAGGGATTCACCGGGTGACAGGGCATTATTTGACATGGGGATATTATGGGCTTATCCTGATAACCCTGAAAGGAATTATGAAAAGGCGGTAAAATCTTTTCGCAGGATACTGAACTATTATCCCCGGAGCCCCTTAAGGGATGAAGCCAGGGCATGGACCGATACTTTAGATAGGCTCATACGTTCTGAGAATAAAATTAAGGGCCTTGAGGAACAAATAATTTCCTACAAGGAACAGATTGATGCCTTAAAGGAAATAGATATCGGAATTGAAGAAAAAAAGAGGAAAGACTCTCCGGAAGAATAAATGGTGAAAAGTTATGTCTGAAGATAAAATACTGATAGTAGATGATGACAAGAATATGCTTGAGGTCTTGAGCCTCAGGCTTGAAGCCGAGGGCTACAATGTCACGGCAACCGGTGGAGCAGAGAATGCCCTTGAATTGATCAACAGGGAGTTATTCGATCTGGCGCTTGTGGACCTTATGCTGGGAGAAAATGAAAACGGCATTAACCTGATGAAGCAGTTGCATCAGACTGTTCCCGAGATGCCGGTCATAATCCTGACCGCCTATGGCACCATCGATACGGCTGTTGAGGCCATGAAGCAGGGAGCCTACAGTTTCATAACCAAGCCTTTCAATCGGCGTGAACTCCTGCTTCAGATTAAAAACGGCCTTGAAAGGAGCAGCCTTTCAAGGGAGGTCAGAAGGCTCAAGGCCCTTGTGGGAGAACGTTTTGGATTCAAAAACATAATAGGAAAAAGTAAAAAAATGCAGGACGTTATGGAGCAGGTTGCGCGAGCTGCTGAGACGGATTCCAACGTCTGCATATATGGTGAGAGCGGTACAGGAAAGGAACTGATCGCCAAATCGCTCCATCTGTTGAGTTCCCGAAAGGATCATTCATTTGTAGCGGTAAACTGTGCTGCGATTCCTGAAGGACTCCACGAAGGAGAATTGTTCGGATACGAAAAGGGTGCCTTTACCGGTGCTGTCAAGTCCAAAAAAGGCTTTTTTGCCCAGGCCCACAGGGGAACGTTATTCCTTGATGAGATTTCTGAAATGCCTGAGTCCATGCAGGTTAAACTCCTTCGGGTGCTTCAGGAGAGGTGTTTTTATCCTTTGGGCGGGGAAAAATCAACTGAGGTGGATGTAAGGATTTTAACTGCCACAAACAGGAATCTGGAAGAGGAGGTTAAGAACTGCAGATTTCGCAAAGACCTTTTTTACCGTATTCACGTAATACCGGTTAACCTGCCTCCGCTGCGGGAAAGAAAAGAGGATATTCCTCTTCTTGTGAATCATTTTCTCAATAAATTCAATGATAAAATGAAAAGAGAGATAAAAGAGGTCTCCATGGCGGCCATGCAGAAACTTGCAGCATATTCCTGGCCCGGTAATGTGAGGGAACTGGAAAACACTATAGAGTATGCAGTTGCCATGAGTGTACATGATGTTATAGATGAAGACCTGATACTCAATACGAATGCACGGGAAGCCGAAGATTTTAAATCCTTTAAGGATGCAAAGAACCTGTTCGAAAAGAATTATCTTTCAAACATACTTTCCCTTGCCGGCGGTAATGTAAGCAAGGCTGCAAAAATCGCGGGAAAATACCGGGGTGACCTGTATGCCCTCATGAAAAAACATGCCCTTGACCCATCGGTTTTTAAAAATGAAGATTAGGTGAATGAAATTTTCTTCATTCAAAATATCAAGGGTTCTCAGCCTGTTAGGGCTGTAGAACCTTTAATTTTTTTCGTAAATGCATGAAAATCCATTCACAATTATCATCTCTCAGTATTAATATAAATCAATAAATACCTTTAAAATACAGGTTGTTACACAGGAAACACTCCTCTGGCATCTACCTTGCACTTTATATTTACCAACTGCTTTTCCATAGAATCAAGACTGATATAAGGATAGAAGTCTTAAGTCAAATGAAAGGGGGTGAGGAAGTTTCTGATTTAATCTGATGGCACCTGAGAGTCAACAGAATGAAAAAAGATAATGATGAAATACTTGCCATTAATATTAAAGATTCAAAATACTTGCAGGATCTCAAAGCAGGTGACAGGGTTTTAGTAAAAAATGGCAAAGTAACAGAAAAAAAGGAAGAACAGGCATTTTACTTTGCCCCTCCCATCTTCCTTTTTTCCGCAGAGTGAATCTTTTCGCTCTGCGGAAGATTTTTCTCTCTCCTCATGGGATCAGAGGGGCGATAAAAAAGCGGAGGTTCAGTATGATGAGAGTTTTAATCGTTGATGATAATCAAGGACTAACAGCTATCATGAAAGATATGCTGGAAGAAGAAGGGCCATACAGCGTTGAGACGGCTCCGAACGGTGAGAACGGTTATAAGGTATTCCTGAGTTTCAGGCCGGATGTCATTCTTACTGACATTGAAATGCCGGTTAAAAACGGTCTGGAAATGGTGAAAAAAATTAGAATGAATCATCCCGGGATAAAAATCATTTATATGAGTGGAGATATGAACCGGTATCGAGGCGCCCTTGAAAGGGAACAATCGGAATATCATGCTAATCTTATTGATAAGCCTTTCGTATTTTCAAAGATAGTTGGAATGTTCAATGAATGCAGAAATGAAATGAGAAAATAATAGTATCGATCTTGTCAACCCTGTGACACAACAGATATCGTGAATTCATTGCGATCACCAAAAACATAGTTTCAGTGATCGCCATCAGTCTATCCGAGCCGGTCTTTTCTTTTCATTACATCGGCCACCTGTTTTACCTTGTGTTCCGAGTAAATACCCGTCGGGCCGTCACTGTAATTGAGCATGAAGGCGTCTCCCTGGTAGGGGATCATGGCATCGGCAGTGATCTGCACCGCCTGTTCTGCCGGAAGATATGGTTCTTTTCCTTCCGTGCGGAAGGACTCGGGCATCCAGTGGAGGGGGTAGTTCGCCATGCCGTGGAGCATGAGGTCCCTTTCCCCCATGAGGGAGCCATATCCTCATTACACTGGAACTGCTTATACCACATGCGGGCGTCCATGAAGGCCTTCGGGTCTGCTATGGGGACGCTCCCTGTTCCGATCGCGCTTATTGCCTTGAGATTTTTGGAGCCGAATACCCCGCCAAAGCCTCCGAGTGCAGCCTGTGAGCCGGGACCATGGAGCAGGGCACCCATGCGGCTTTTGTTTTCCCCTGCGAGCCCGCAGCATACTACTGCCGGAATCTGGGTGCTGTAGCTGTCACCCACCTCTGCCCATTCGCCAAATTTAAGGCCCGGATTTACACGCCTGGAAATCTCCTGCTGTGTATCCCCCTTTATTTTTTGCAGACATTTTTATTACCTCCACGCATCAATGGACACAGGCCGGGCCGGCATAAAATCCGCAATAAACCATACGCTGGCTGTTTTCCCGCCCACAACAACAGTGTTGATCATCTTCGGATTTTTAAGGTGTTTGATCATGGTATCGTCCGAGGCATTTTTCCAGCTTTGAACGGCGTTTGGCCCCTGCATCCCGGAAACAATGGAATTTGCCCAGTACATCCTGGCTGGTATCTCCGCGTTATTTGACAGCCACCCGGCAAATGCCTCCTTTGTTTTAAAACCCTGTGTGTTTTTCAGGAGATCCGCCACAGTGGGGTCCATGATGAGTGTTGCTGCTCCTGTTGCAGCCAGCACACGTGTAAAGTCCCTCATTAAAAGCTGCGGCGCGTAGTGCTCTACGACTGACCCGGAACAGTTGACGAAGTTCCAGCCGAAGAATACTGTAAGCGTGCTTTCTTCCGGTTTAAAGCCCATCTGCACGTGGAAAGGTTTCCATCCTTTTGGGAGATTTTCCTCATTTTCCGCAATGGTCAGATTGTTATATAGGAAAGGCCGACAGGTTATTAGACAACAAAAGCTTTCTTTTCATTACTACCTCCTATGAAGAAGATTAATGCCAGTCCACTCCTTATGTCATTTATTTTGTGAGTATATGAGGCTGATATTTCTGTGTCAAAGTAATTATTATCTACCGAATATCCCGGATTAATCTAATGTCACTTTATTATTGAAAAGACAAAATGAAGGACATATCATATACCTGATATTGTACATATATATAACGAAAGGTATAATTATGCAAAATTCTACATTGCATGTAAAAGTAAATCCGGAACTGGCTCAGGGGCTCAAGGAGCTATCTAGAAAAAAAGATACATCCGTAGGAGAACTGGTCAGAAGGGCTGTCATATCATGCTATCAATTTGATTTTCTTGACCTGAGTGAAAAACAGCGCCGTGCTCTTGAAGCCTTTAGAGGTGATTATATCAGCCTGGGTAAACTTGCAGAAGAATTTGGTATGAATGTCTGGGATTTACGGGAATGGCTGAAGGAGCATAACGTTCCCCAGAATAATTCATTTCTTGAACGCGACATAAATAATGCATGATAAGAAATGGGTTTTCGATACGGTCTCAATCAGTAACTTCCTTCTGTCAGAGTCCGGTTATATAATTAAGAACAGGTACGGGCAGAAGGCAATAGTCACGACCCAGGTTCTGGATGAACTTGCGGCAGGATTTACAAAATACCCGATTCTTAAAACAATAGATAACCTCATTGACGATAAAGTATTCAATATATGCAATATGGACCGGAAAGAGCGGGAGATTTACATTGATCTATGCGGACAGCTTGGAAAAGGAGAAGCATCCAGTATAGCAGTCGCCAAAGAACAGAGGTTGATTGCTGTAACAGATGACATGGCTGTAAGAAAGCGGTGTTCGCAAATGGGTGTAACAGTAACCGGAACTATTGGCATAATCAAGGCCTCGCTTCTTGATGGCAGGATAACCGCAAGTGAGGCGAACAATATTCTTCATAAGATGGCAAGTTTCGGTTTCTATTCCCCGGTTAGAAAAATTGATAATCTAATATGAAGTAAAACGAGACGAAACTTTTAAATCATTTATCTCGTGGCTCAATAAAAATTTTTTTAATATTCTCATCAAAGGGCGGATATATGATCCCTTTGTCAGTCACAATAGCAGTAATCAGGTCATGAGGTGTCACATCAAAGGCCGGGTTGTAGACCTTTATACCATCCGGAGCAATTCTTCTTTCATACCAGTTTGTGATTTCGTCCGGGTTTCTTTCTTCAATGGGGATGTCTTCTCCTTTGAGGGTATTCATGTCCACGGTTGTTGATGGTGCGGCAATATAAAAAGGTACGCCGAAATGCTTTGCAAGAACCGCCACGGACATTGTGCCTATCTTGTTTGCGATATCACCGTTTGCAGCTACACGGTCGGTCCCCACTATCACTGCATCTATCTTTCCCTGTGACATTACCATCCCGGACATATTGTCGCATATCAGGGTCACATCGATTCCCGCCCTGGCGAGTTCATAGGTTGTAAGACGTGCGCCCTGAAGATATGGCCTGGTTTCATCGGCATATACCCCGATGTTCCATCCCCTTTCCTTTGCAAGGTATACAGGTGCCGTAGCAGTACCATAATAACCTGTGGCAAGACTCCCTGCATTGCAGTGCGTTAGAATCGTCATGCCGTCTTTTAAGAGGGTTAGCAGGTTTTCACCGATAACCCGGTTTATTGCGTCCTCTTCTCTGTGGATCTTTATGGCCTCCGCTTCAAAATATTTTTTCCTGGATTCGATGGTTTCATCCTTCAGTGCCTCAGCTCTTTCAGTCATACGCTTAATGGTCCCGAACAGGTTTGAACCGGTGGGTCGTGCCTTTGCCAGCATTTCACCGCTTCTCTTGACAACCTTCATGAACTCATTATGGTCCAGGCCACCGAGGTCTTTGATTCCAAGGACCATTCCATATCCTGCTGCAATGCCAATCAATGGCGCGCCCCGCAGTTCCATGTTTTTTATGGCGAAAAAAACATCTTCTACTGTCTTTTTAGGATTATATTCAGTTACAGTAGGTAGCTTGACCTGATTTAACACATATAAGATATTATCTTTCCATTCAACAGGCCTTATAAATTCCATTACATCTTCTCCTTTAAACTGGTGTGCAGTCATTTTTTTATCATTAGGCTGGTTATAGGTTTAATAAATTTTCAATATCCTGTTCCCAGTTTATCGGATTACCAGTGATATATTCCCTTATAGCATTAAGCGATCGTTCGCTGCGAATGACATGATCATAAAAAGATCTCTGCCAGATTTTGCCTGAAATATTAAGGTTGTTTTGTTTGATATATCGAAGGTATTCAACCGAACATCTGGATTTAAATGAACAGATAATATCAGATACCGTAGGGGCGGGCCTTGCGTCCGCCCGTTTTTTAGCATTGATAACAATAATACCATGGACGTGATTAGGCATGATCACATATTCATCCAAATCGACGTTATCATATTGATTTGGAATATCATTCCATTTCCGGTCTATTATCTTGCCAATGATAGATAATACAAGATTGTTGTTTCTGGTGTCTTCATTGCCTCGGGTGGACGCAAGACAGTTGTCACGGGCGGACGCAAGGCCCGCCCCTACGGGTATTTTGTAATTTGCATAAATGTTTTGCCTGCTGGCAGAACAAATGGTTACAAAATAATATCCGTTCTCAGAATAATCGTAATTCGACAATCGGATTTGTTTACGGATTTTTGAATCCTTCATTTTATTTTGCCTGTAGGAGCGGGCCTTGCGTCCGCCCGCATTGCTAAAACGTCAGTTTGAAACTGGCTCCGCCTTTTTCCAGATTCGATGCTCTGATAAACCCGCCGTGATTGGCCATTATCTGGCGGGTCAATGCCAGTCCTATACCACTCCCCTCCGGTTTGGTAGTAAAATATGGGACAAATATCCTGTTCATAATATCTTCCTTAATTCCGGGGCCGTTATCAGATACTTCTATTGTAACCGTGCCCCTGTGATTGAGACCGGCTATAAGTTTGATCTCCCCATCCGGTTTATCTGCCAGGGCCTGCCCGGCATTATGTAACACATTAATAAGGGCCTGTTCTATCTGTTCGGGGTCAATATTGAGTTCGAGTCCTGGAGGTATAATCTCCGCGATTAGTTTGACGTTACTGCTTATTTTATTTGCTTCGATTATTTGTTTTACGTGTTCAAAGAGCTTCTTGAATCCTGATTGTTTTTTTATTGGGTTTTGGCAGTTTTGTCAGTTGTCTGAAATTTGTTACAAACTCCATCAGGTTACCGGCCCTTCTTGACATGGTATTTGCAGCATTACTGATTTTTTCGATGTTTCCTTTTTGCGGATGATTTTCGGGAAGCTCATGCCTTACATCTTCGGCAATGTCTGCTGTGGTTTGTGCAAGGGATGCAACCGGGGTTATGGAATTCATTATCTCATGGGTCAGTACCCGCACCAGATCCTGCCATGCCTTCAACTGAGTTGACTCCAGTTCCTGGCCTATGTCCTGTAGACTGAAAAGCCTTTCGGTACCGGTATTGCCAGTGACTTCCATGAGCCCGAGTGAGAGTTGGGTATCAAATCCGTCCATGGAAATATTTACAACAGGTTTCTCACCTGCCCTGCAGCTTATCAGTTGTTCATAAAAATTTTCACCAAACCGTTTTAAATCTGTAATTTTTGTGGGTTGTGGCGTTCCGAAAAACCGCCGCGCCGCGTTGTTCAATAGAGAAAGACTTCCATCATGCCGAATGGTCATCAATGGAACTGGGATATGATTGACAACTGCACGCAGATGAGAGAGTTCCGCCTCCTGGGTCATTCTCGTTGTTTTTAAACGTTCCAGTATACTGGTGAAGGTTTCACCCAGGTCCTTAAAGCCGGCACCGGCATTTTCAAACTCAAAACTCTGGTTAAAGTCGGTATACCTGGCAGATGAAAGAAACCTTGCTATTTCACGATTTGTTTTTGTAAGAAAAATCCATAACTCATAAACCAGCCCTGTAAGGATAATAAATGCCAGTAATGTTACGGCATGATATCTCGGGTTGTTAAAAGCATAAAAAAAAGCGGCAATTGACAGGCAGAGAACAGCAAGTCTAAAGAGAATAAGAAGGCCGAAATGTTTAAATGCCATACTTTTCCATCCTCCGGTACAGGGCGGCACGGGTCAGACCCAGATCTTTTGCTGCCTTGCTGATCACATATCGATTCTTTCTAAGGGCCTCCAGGATCGTTTTATATTCAATATGTTCAAGGTTTAAATCAGTTTCAGATGATACCATGTTTTCCTCTGGCAAATCTAAGGTCGATCCTTCATCATTTTCAGAGGACTCAGGTTCAGGTGGAGTATAGTTATTAGAATTAAGGTACTGGCTTTCAAGCTGAAAATCCTCTCTGTTCAGATAGTCTTCCCTCGAAAGGATAACTGCGCGCTCAACAGCATGCCTCAGTGCCCTGACATTGCCCGGCCACTGGTAGCGCGAAAGCAGGTCCATGGTTTCCGGGCTGATCTTTTTATTGGGTTTCGCATACTTGTTACAGTAAAAGGCAACATAGTGGTTTACAATGTCGGGGATATCTCCGGACCGGTTCCTCAGAGGCGGCAGGTTAATTTCTACTGTGTTAAGCCTGAAAAGAAGATCCTGTCTGAAATGTTTAGGATCGCTTAATTCTTCCTTTGGCATATTGGTCGCTGCTATGGTGCGCACATCAACCGGGAACGACGTCCTTGAGCCTACCTGCGAAACCTCTCTTTTTTCCAGTACGGAAAGCAATTTTACCTGGAGGTTCAATGGTATGTTGCCTATCTCATCCAGAAACAGGCTCCCGCCATTGGCAGCCTGTATATACCCGATGCGATCCTCCTTTGCATCCGTGAAGGCCCCTTTTACATAGCCAAACAGTTCCGACTCGAACAGGGTCCCGGATATTGATCCCAGGTCAACAGGTATAAATACCTGGTCACTGCGTCTTGACTGGCGATGGATTTCACGGGCGATCAATTCCTTGCCAGTGCCGTTTTCTCCAAGGATAAGCACATTGGCATCCGTAGGAGCTGCCCTTCCTACCAGGGTCAGCAGGTTTTTCATTACAGGGCTGTTTCCGATAATGGTCTGTTTCTGCTGACCGGTCACCTCGCTCAAAACACGGTTGCTCTGCCTGAGTCTGGATGCCTCATTACGGCTCTGCCTTAACTGCAATGCCGCGGAAATGGTTGCAAGCAGCCGCTGATTATCCCATGGCTTGACCACGTAATCAGCAGCACCAAGCTTCATGGCTTCAACAGCAGCATTCAGGCTGCCGTGGGCGGTTATCATAACCACAACAGATTCCGGATCTATTTTCTTTATCTTCTCCAGCCACAGCATTCCCGTCTTACCATCAGACTCTCCCGGATGAAAATTCATGTCCAGCAGGATCACATCAAAATTCTCTTTTTTCATGAAGGCAGGGATATCTTCCGGACGTTCGCAGGTAATAACCGACTCATAATGGCGTTCCAGAAGATACTTCACGGAAATAAGTATATCCGGGTTATCGTCAACCACCAGTATTTTTTCTTTTTGCATCTCTCGTGTCCAAATAAAGAATTTATTGATAGGTTTTTAAGTTAATCGTTTTTGTTTTTTCGTCTGTTTCGAGGTAAAGATGTTTTAAATTCAGAGTAAGATTAAGAGTATGAGTAAGAGTTATAGCTTTTATCTTTACTCCGCGATTTTCCGTGTCCTTATATGGTAAATATGTCTTTCCCTTCCACTTTTAACTATAAAATATCTGTGTTTGTCTGTGTGAGTCTGTGGCTAAATAATGTTTTTGCTTTTGGTTTTACCTGGAAAAAAATCTTTCTCTGTGTCCCCGTGCTCAGTGGTAAATATGCTTTTAGGTTTTTTGTTTCCTGACTTTGAAAAATGTTCGTTTTCGCACAGAAGAAATGTTCAATATCGGACATAATAAATCCCGTTGATTTTGTCAATATTCTATTTTCACCATTATTTCAAACAGATAAAGACATGGCATGGTCATTGCTTTAAAAAATAGCGGAAAGATTGAGCAGGTAAACGAAAGGGTATGACAATGAACATCTGGACAATGATTTTCTTAATAGTAGCAATTTGTGTAATCAGCAACTTTGTTAAATCGCGGAATAATCATAGCTTAAATGAATCGATAAAGACTGATGGGGACGTGTTAATACTTCTGGACCGCTTGAAAAAGCGGGTTGAAAATCTGGAAACAATCGTCATTGAAAAAGAAAATACCAGGCGGTTTGAGGGATTGGAAAAAAATTGAAAAAAGGTCATTATGCAGTCATACCCGCGCAGGCGGGTATCCATTTGTTTTTAATAATTAGCCAGGATGTATCGCAATACATTTTGAATTTATAGCAGGTTTTTTTTCGTAGGGTGAGGTTTTATACCCAATGTTGTTGACTTAATAAATCTGTCTGCAAGATTTCCCTCCCCTTGCGGGAGGGATTAAGGGAGGGGGAGAAAACAGTGACAATGTATGGAGCTTCTATATTGCCACCCTCACCCAACCTCTCCCATCAAGGGAGAGGAGCTGTATTGTGTCTTAAGTCAACAGTATTGGGTTTTATACTCCACCATGTAGAGACAAGGCATGCCTTGTCTCTACAAAAAAGCCGGTCGGGAATAAATCCCGACCCTACTAAAGATTATATGAGGCCATTAATAAAAATGTTAAGGCAAACAAAAAATATCATGAATGAGCAAGACAAACACCATTCTCCTTCTGCATCTCAGACAAAAACACTCGCAGGCTCCGGTGCCGCGATGGATGAAAAGATAAAGAGTTCCGGAAAGAAATGGAAAAAGATCCTTCTTATCTCCATCCTCGTTATCTTTATAGTCGGAACAATCTGGTCATTCATGAATCTGAAGGGTGACCGCAGTTTCAGGCTCTCCGCAGATAACATTACCATAAGCAAAGTAACAACCGGCACATTTGAAGACTACATCCCCATAAGAGGGAGGATTGTCCCTCGGACAACCGTGTTTCTAGATGCAACTGACGGAGGCAGAGTCGACAAAGTGTATGCCGAAGATGGAGATATACTTAAAGAAGGAGACCTTATTATAAGCCTGTCAAACAGTTCTCTTCAATTACAGGTAACAAATTCGGAGGCCCAGGTGGCAGAGCAATTGAACAATATGCGTACCATAGAACTGTCTCTGGAACAGAACCGGTTAAATAATGCCCGGACAATTGTGGATATTGAGTACCGGATAAAAACACTTGAGAGCGACCTGAAAGGGGACCGCCAGCTCGGAGATCTGGGATTTATCAGCGCAAGAGATCTTCGTGATAAAGAAAATGAGCTGACCTATCAGAAAAACCTTCTTGAACTGGCCAGGGAAAGCCAGAAAACAGATGATCGTCTGCAGAAACAGCAACTTGAAGCCCAGAGAATTGCCAGTGAACGTCTGGAACAAAACCTTGTTACAGCCAGAAAAAATCTGGATGACCTTAACATCAGGGCACCAATCTCAGGTAAGCTTTCCGGCTTTGACGCCCAGGTAGGTCAGAATATCACTCCGGGTGGACGTCTCGGACAGATGGATATCCCGGACCAGTTCAAACTGCAGGCCGATATTGACGAGTTTTATATAAACCGTGTGGATACTGGCCAATCAGTGAATTATCAGCATGATGGCAAAATCTACCGGGCGGAAGTTAAAAAAATATATCCACAGGTTAATGATGGCAAATTCCAGGTAGACATAGACTTTATAGACAAAGAACCTCCTGAGTTAAGGCGCGGCCAAACGTTGCAGGCAAAGCTGACCCTTGGTGACCAATCCGAAGCAGTACTCATTCCCAACGGATCATTTTATCAGGATACCGGAGGACACTGGATTTTTGTCGTCAGCAAGGACGGATCGGAAGCAGTAAAACGCGATGTCGTACTTGGAAGACGTAACAGTTCATACATAGAAGTGCTGGAAGGGCTGAAGCCGGGAGAAAGGGTTGTGACTTCATCATACAGCGGGTTTGAAGATATTGATCGGCTGAAGATAAAGGGCAAAAACTAAAAACATGTATCACGCAGAGCCGCAGAGAACGCAGAGAAAACAAATGCCTTTTTTGTTGTTAAAAAAAGAAAATAAAAGCTTAAAAACATGTTTCGCACGGAGACACCAAGAACACTAAAAAAGACTTATTGTTTGAAAAACAGAAAGGCAAAAAACTAAAAGCATATTTACCACGGAGAACACAGAGTGCACGGAGAAAGACAAAACTTTATTATTGTTAAAAACAGAAAAATAAAAACGACATAATTTTACAGGACGTCATTCCACTGCTTGACCGGGGAATCCAGAAGCTTTTAAAACAAGAGGTGGCAAATAAATTACCACCCTACGAAAGCACCAAAAACGTAGGGTGGGGTTTTACACCCCACCTGGAAAAAGACACGAATGGAGAAATAACAATACTTATACAAAACAACATCAAACAGGCTTTATAAAAAACAAGGAGAACCAGAATGTTAAAAATGCACGGGATCACCAAAGTATACAGAACAACTGATATTCAAACCACGGCACTCAACAATATTAACCTTGAAGTGACACGCGGAGAATTCGTTGCGATTATGGGGCCGTCAGGGTGCGGCAAGTCAACGCTGCTCAATGTCATAGGCATGCTGGATAGCCCTACCAAAGGTGATTATTTTTTCAACGAAGAAAATATCGCTGGCTACGATGAATCGAGATTATGTGACATTAGAAAACATAATATAGGATTTATCTTCCAGTCATTCAACCTCATCGACGAGTTGTCAGTTTTCCAGAATGTCGAGCTTGCCCTGCTATATCATAACATCCCTTCAAAGGAACGCAGGGAACGTGTAGAGGCAGTAATGGACAGGGTTGGTATTGCCCATCGTGCGAGTCACATGCCAAGCCAGTTGTCAGGCGGACAGCAGCAGAGGGTCGCGGTTGCGCGGGCAGTTGTGGGTGATCAGCCGCTCATACTTGCAGATGAACCCACGGGAAACCTTGATTCCGCCCACGGCCAGGAAGTAATGGAGATGCTGCAGCACCTCAATGACGAAGGGACCACAATCATTATGGTAACTCACAGCCAGTCTCATGCTGATTTTGCCAAGCGTACAGTCAACCTGTTCGACGGGTCAATCGTCACACAAAGCAGGCGGATAGATCAGGAAGTAGCTGAGCAGAGGATGAACCGCTAAGACGCAAAGTTCGCCAAGAATAATTTATTTTTAAAGAACCAGCATAAATTTTTTAAGAGGATTCAAGTCAGTGGTAATAAACATATACGCAAATTCTATTATATCCTGCCTGAAGGCCAGATCATTTTCAGGATTTCTGTTTTCTTAAAATCCTGAAAAATAAACTTATCTCTTAGCGGACTTAGCGTCTTGAGAGAGTGAAGCGATCGGGCGGTTAATTTTTTATCAATATGAGGAAAAGCCAAAATGCTAAAAAACTATTTTACAACAGCCATAAACAACTTGATAAAGAACAAGCTCTACAGTGCAATCAACATTGCTGGTCTGGCAATCGGCCTGGCGGCGTGCATTATCATCGGTCTTTATGTCAGGGATCAAACTTCCTATGACAAACAATGGAAAGATCATGACAGGATATACAGGGTAAATTTTTCAGCGACATTACCCGGGAAACCCCGTGCAGAGTATGCTGGAGCCCCTTTACCTGCGCTGCAGGCACTGGAAGAATACTTCAAGGATAAAATAGAGCAAAGCGCCCGGACCTTCACGACGCCCATGGTCATCGATACGGGAACTGCCAAGTTTAATAGCGAGCTTGTAGAAGTCGATCCCGATTTCATTAATATGTTCCAGTTCAAAGTACTCGCAGGAAGCCTGAAAGAAACTCTCACAAGCAAAACCAATGTTGCATTAAGCGAGGAAACAGCAAGACGCTATTTCGGGAGTCAGGACGCCATTGGCAAAGTGATAACAATAGGCACCGGGAATTTCAAAGCCGAACACAAGATAACCGCAGTATATCTCATTCCCGGCAATACGGTCCTTGATGATATGCCAATTTTATGTCTGCTTGATGATATGCTTCTCCCTCCATCTATAAAAACCTGGTATAATTTTCTAGGCAGCACATATATTAAGCTGAAAGCAGGTGTGAATATTGATACCCTGAAACCTTACCTTCCCGCGTTGATTGACCGGAATGTAGATATCTCAAAAGTCATATCCGATCCCAGCCTGAAAGCCAGTGATATCCTATCAATGGATTTTCAAAGACTGGAAAATGCATATCTTGATTCACCATGGGATGCGTATAGAGCAGGCGGGAATAAAACAGTGGTATTATCTTTTGCAGCTATATCCGTGCTTGTTCTGTTGATTGGCTGTATCAACTTCATGATTCTCACCACTGCAAAGGCCACCCAGCGTGCCAGAGAAGTTGCCATGCGAAAGATCGTGGGTGCAAAACGAAAACAACTGATCGCGCAGTTTCTTGGTGAATCCACATTTATTGTACTGCTCTCTATGGTAATATCCATGGGTGTTGTCGAGATAATGCTCCCGATATTTGAATCGATAGTTGGAAAAACTTTCTCACTTAACTACACCTCCCCATCTACTTTTTTGCCATTACTGGCCCTGCTTATAATTGTAGGCATAAGCGGCGGCCTGTATCCGGCATTCATTCTCTCTGGTTTCAGGCCCGGAGACACCCTCAAGGCAAATCAATCGAAAGAGACAAGGGGCTCCATGTCTCTCAGAAATGTGCTCGTGGTATTTCAGTTCTGTGTCTCAATTATACTTATTGTTTCAACCGGTGTGATATATACACAGATGCAATACAGTATGAATCGTGATCCGGGTTATAATAAGAATAATTTACTCGTCGTTAACCGGTTAAACTCGGATGAAAAAATTAAAGCAAAAATCCCGGTTCTCAAACAGGAGCTGTTATCGCTTGCAGATGTTTCAAATGTCGGACTGTCACAGGATCAACCCAGCCAGCGGTTTCAGAACAACGCTGCCTATACACGCCCCGGACACTCGGAAACCACCTATATTAAACCCACATTATGCATTGGCTATGATTACTTTAAAACCTATCAGATTCCCATTGTCGCAGGCCGGGATTATTCTATTGACCGCGATATCCCCGATCCGAAAATTGATCTGATGAAAGCAACAATAGGCGGAAATGAATCAAAAAAACTTCTGGAAAGAAATGCAATCATAAATGAAAGCGCGGTCAGAGAATTCGGTTTTACCAGCGCGAAAGAAGCTCTGGGAAAGGTCCTTCACTCAACTACCATCAATAATATAAATTACAAGATTATCGGTATTGTAGCTGACAATCATATATTCAGTGTAAAGGCACCACCAAGCGCGGAAGTATTCCTGCTTAACCCGGATCAGGCCAATGTTATGACCGTTCGTTTTAATGCTTCTCCTAAAAAGATAATAAAGCAAGTTAATACAATCTGGAAAAAAGTGATAGGTGATGATGAGATTTCCACTGCCTTTGTGGACCAGTTGATTGCAAAGGAATTTCAGCAGGAAAAGACGGAAGAAAAAATCATTATCAGCTTTTCCATACTGGCGATTCTCATTGCCTGCATGGGGCTATACGGATCAACCTCCTTTACAGTTGAAAAACGTACAAAGGAGATAGGGCTGCGCAAGGTAATGGGTGCAAAAGTAAAAAACATTGTCAGCCTGCTTCTCTGGCAGTTTTCGAAGCCTGTTTTAATCGCAAATATTATCGCATGGCCGATTGCTGTAATAGCAATGCAGCGCTGGCTGGAAAATTTTTCATATCGTTTCAATCCATTGCTATTGATTCCTATTTGTCTGGGTTCGGGATTTATTGCACTGGTTATTGCATGGTTTACAGTCGCGAGTAATACAAGGCGTGCTGCCAGGAAAAATCCGATTCATTCGTTGAGGTATGAATAAAGAAAGGCGCTGGACTCAAGGCGCAAGGTGCAGGGTTTTAAAAACCCTAAACTTTGAATCTGGAACCTTGAATCGTTCAGTTAAGGAACAATCATGTACAATAAATCAATTATATTCATATTCCTGATCTCACTTGTAGTTATATTTGGATGCAGTAACCCTGTAAGGAATGAATTGGTAATGAATAAAGATGTCATTTTATTTCCGCCTAAATATCACGGTAATGAAAAAACCGAGTTTGACAATATTGATTTTAGGAAACCGTACGAGATAGGTTCTCGTACCTATAGATTATTAAGTGATCCTGATGGGGATATTGACAGAACAAAAGGTTATGATCCTGCCGAATATACTGTAGCACCTGATTTTGTCAGAATTAATAATCCGGAACAAGACATACAGATTACATGGATCTATCATTCATCTTTTCTTATTCAACTGGGCGGAAAATACCAGATACTTACCGACCCTGTCCTTGCTCCTATCGATGGTTTTGTGGGATGGTTTATGGGCCTTTTTGATACCTTCAAATTACAGGCACAACCACCTGTTAAAATTAAAGACCTGCCCTTTAATAACATGGAAATGGTTAATCTTGTTGCTATTTCTCACGACCATTATGATCACCTGAACTGGAACACCATAAAACAATTGCCATCAGATATTAATTATTTTGTACCCAAAAATATCAATGAAGACTTTCCTTCACGTTATTCAAAAGTAACAGGGATGAACTGGTATGGTAAAAAGATGGTAGGAGATTTAACTGTAAACTTCCTTCCTGCCAACCACCGTTCGGGACGAGGTTTGATAACAGTCATGCCTGATTTATGGGGAGGATGGTTATTTGAATATAAAAATAAAAAAATCTATTTTGCAGGCGATACAGGCTACAGTGATCTCTTTAAAGAAATACGTAGACGTTATGGCAAAATAGATATCTGCCTTATGCCTGTTTCAGCATGGTTTCAGCGAAACTGGCACTTTGCACCGGAAGATGCGATCTGCGCGGCACAGGACCTTGGATGCAAGGTTTTCATCCCCTGGGGCTGGGGCACATGGATCATGAGCTATGAACATATTCTTGATCCTCCACGCAGACTTCAATACGCGTGGGATCAGATGAAACCGGAAAATATGGAGCTGCATATTCTTAAAATGGGTGAACTGTTTTCGCTTGATTTCAACAATAGTCAGGATAGTCCAGGAAAAGGCTCAAAATGACTTTTAATGGTATATGCCGGCAATAACTATTACACGAGGAATGAAATGATTTGTTCATTCCTTGGGGTATGAGTGATGGATCATCTATCGATGATCAGGGTTCGAGGATTCAAGGGGTCGAGGGTTCGGGTGAAAAGCTCAATACAACGTCATTCCGCGATTCAGTCTTCGCCAAGGCTCCGCCGTGACAAGCAAGTCGCGGAATAACATGGTAGCTTATATGGCCCTACCGAGGAATCAAGCTGGATTAATGCGTATTTACAACTTTTGGCAATGTTGCCAAAAGTTGTAAATAGTAAAATAATTCCAAATATAATCTGTAATAATAAGCGGTTATCGAAATTGGAAAGTGTGTAAATGACAAAAAAATAAATTTTTAAAGGACAGTATATTCGGTTTATTGGTTCCGGGTCAAAAAACCCAAAACTTTAACCTTTGAACTATGAACCTTGAACGTTGAACCGCTCAGTTAGGAGCAGCTAATATGCTGAAAAACTACTTCACAATAGCCATAAACAACCTGCTTAAAAACAAACTTTACAGCGTCATCAATATCTTAGGACTGGCAATTGGACTCACTGCCTGCCTCCTGATAACACTCTATGTTCAGGGTGAATTTTCCTATGATAAACAATGGGAAAAGGCTGATCTTATTTATTGAGTCAATCTTGGTTCGGTTTACGGAGATGGGCCATGGAACATATCTCCGGCCATTTCTCCACTGGCCTTGCCTGCCCTGAAAAAATTCTTTCCTGAAGATATAAAATTAGGCACCCGTATTAAGACGCGAAACGTAGATATTCAAATTGGTAATAAGCGTTTTCCTGGAGACATTTCTTTTGTTGATAAAGAATTTGCTGACATATTTCAGGTTAAAGTAATTAAAGGAAGTCTGGCAAACACCCTAAAAAATCCCGGGAATATCGCATTGAGTGAATTTTCTTCTACCAAATATTTTGGTGATAAGGATCCTGTTGGTGAAACAGTTACCTTAATACCTGAAAGAGGAGGAGAAAAGGAATTGTATAAGGTTACTGCTGTTTACCGGTTTATTTCACCAAACACGGTATTGAATGTGCAGAGTTTCTCATTGCTGGATGAAACTAAGATAATACCAATGTGGAATTTTATAGATCATGTAACCTATGTTCGGTTTAGTGAAACAGCAAATATCAAAAAGATTGTTGATCGATTCCCGGATTTTGTTGATAAAAATATGTCCGTTCCTTCCCTGATGAATTGGCTTCAACCTGGCCAAAAATTGAGCGAGGTAAGGACTTACTCATTGCAAAAACTAAGTGACATATATTTTACTCCTTTAAATTTCCCGGAAAATCTGCCTCAAAAGATAGGGAATAAGGCCGTTATAACTGTATTTATCGTTATTTCAGTGATAATTCTTATTATCGGCTGCATCAATTTTATAATTTTGAACACGGCAAAAGCAACACAACGTGCTCGTGAAATAGCCATGAGGAAAGTGGTTGGGGCGCGTTTTAAACAACTGCTTATACAGTTTCTTTTTGAGTCAATGCTGCTTACCTTAATTGCATTTCTCTTTGCTGTAGCTATGACTGAATTAGCATTGCCATTTTTTGAGTCATTAGTAAACAGGGAGTTGAGCGTTCCTTATTCATCGACCGGCAGTTATATATTTATTATTTCAATACTTATAATAGTTGGGCTGTTGAGCGGACTTTATCCGGCATTGATACTATCAAGATTTTCACCATCCAGTGCTTTAAAAGCAAACCAAACAACAAAAACCGGTGATTCGCTTAAACTCAGAAATGTACTGATTATTTTTCAATTCACGGCTTCTATTGTCCTGATTATTTCAACGATTGTTGCCTATTTCCAATTAATGTACACAAACAAACACGATCCTGGATTCAATCCAAATAAACTTCTTGTTGTAGAAGCCATTGGCAATAAAAGAATTAAAACTCTTCAACATGAAATGTTGAAATTACCTTCTGTCACCAATGTTGCTTTATCCACCATACAGCCCAGGTTAGTTGCCGGGGGGTCACTCTATATTGTGGATCTTCGAAAAAAAGCAGAACACTTAAATACACCTCAAGATAATAATTTTAATTGCATGTTCGTGGATTACAATTTTTTTAAAACCTATGACATACCATTACTTTCCGGTAGATATTTTACCCAGGGCATGGATCCGGAGGAACCTGCTGGCACATTTACATCTCCGAAAATAATGGATGGTCGAATAATAATCAATTTAGCAGCAGCCAGGCAGTTAGGTTATGCCTCTGCCAATGAAGCAATTGAGGAAATACTCGAATCCGGAGAACCCGGAACCCCCGGATATTTTGAAATGAAAATTGTTGGAGTAGTAAAAAACTCTCAATACAGGGATCTACGTAAAAAACCTGAACCTGAAGTATATCGATTGGTTCCGGATACTACTCATTTTCTTACTGTTAAATACAGGGGAGAATATAAAACTGTACTTAAAGAAATTGAAAGTGTCTGGCGTAAAGTGGTTGGAGAGATCCCGTTCAGAGTCAGTAATGTAAAGCAGAACCTGGCTGTAACCTTTGCTCAGGAAGAGCGTGAAAACAAAGCGTTAATCGCATTTACACTTTTAGCGATTTTTATTGCGTGCATGGGTCTGTTCGGCATGGCAGCATTCACTGTGGAAAGGCGTGTCAAAGAAATTGGCCTGAGAAAGGTGATGGGGGCAAAAGTTAAGGATATAGTGAGTCTCCTTGGATGGAATTTTTTAAAACCTGTCTTGATTGCTAACATTATCGCCTGGCCTGTCGCCATATTCGCGATGCAATACTGGCTGGAACGTTTTCCTTACAGGTTTGATCCTTTGTTCATGATTCCTATTTGCCTGGGTTCGGGATTTATTGCACTGGTTATTGCGTGGTTTACTGTGGCCAGCAATACAACACGGGTGGCTAAGAGTAAACCGATTAAGGCGTTGAGATATGAATAAAAACAAACATGAACCGCCCTGGTGAAACAAAAGCAAAAAAAGGTTTCACAGGGTAAACAAAGACGCAAAGTACGCTAAGAGAATTATGTTTTTTTAGAAAATCCATAAGGAAGGGAAATCCAAGCCTGGGTTAAGAAAGATATATGCATATTCTATCCAGCCTAAAAGCGTGATCATTTTCAGGATTTATGTTTTCTTAAAATCCTGAAAAATAAACTTATCTCTTAGCGCACTTAGCGTCTTGAGAGAGCGAAGCGACCGGGCGGTTAATTTTTTATCAAGCGTAAGGAAAATTTAAAATGCTAAAAAACTACATTACCATAGCAGTAAACAATCTGATAAAAAACAAACTCTACAGTGCAATCAATATCGCGGGTCTGGCAATCGGCCTGGCGGCGTGCATTATCATAGGTCTTTATGTCAGGGATCAAACTTCCTATGACAAACAATGGAAAGATGCCGGCAGAATATACAGGTTGAATTGTTTGGCAACATTACCGGGGAAACCGCGCGCGGAGTATTCTTTCTGCCCATTACCGGCAATGCAGACGATTGACGAATATTTCAAAGACAAAATTGAACAGAGTGCCAGAGTCTTCACAGGAACTCTGACGATTGATACAGGAACCAAAAGGTTTAATAGTAAAGTCGCAGATGTTGATCCAGCCTTTATTGATATGTTCCAATTAAAAGTCGTTGGGGGAAGTCTTAAAAATACACTCACGAGCAATACCAATGTCGCATTAAGCGAAGAAACTGCCAGGCGCCACTTCGGAAATCAAAACCCGATTGGGAAAGTGATAACAGTG
The DNA here is from genome assembly GCA_963815145.1 of uncultured delta proteobacterium. Classification (GTDB taxonomy): domain Bacteria; phylum Desulfobacterota; class DSM-4660; order Desulfatiglandales; family HGW-15; genus JAAZBV01. Next base: position 74,624 of record CAWFFS010000015.1, on the reverse strand, counting down.
ATTCTCGAAAATATCAAGATCGATTACAAGGTAACAGCAGTATATTGCATTCCGGGCAATACAATTCTTGATGATATACCGATCTTATGTCTTCTTGATGATACTCTTCTCCCCACAGCTTATAAAAGCTGGTACAATTTTACTTGCGAAACATTTTTTAAACTAAAGGGAGGGGTTGATATTGAAACCATGAAGCCTCTCCTTCCAGCGCTGATTGACCGGAATGTAGATATTTCAAAAAGCATATCCGATCCCAGCCTGAAGGCAAGTGATGTCATATCAATGGATTTTCAAAAACTGGAAAATGCGTATCTTGAATCACCCTGGGATGTGTATAGGGCAGGTGGAAACAAAACAGTAGTAATGTCTTTTGCAGGGATATCCCTTCTCGTTCTATTGATAGGCTGCATTAACTTCACGATTCTTACTACTGCAAAGGCTACGCAGCGTGCAAGAGAAGTCGCAATGAGAAAGGTCGTGGGTGCAAAGCGAAAACAATTAGTCGTACAGTTCCTTGGTGAGTCAACATTTATTGTGCTGATCTCCATGATTTTATCCATGGGCGTTGTCGAGATAATGCTCCCTGTGTTTGAATCAATAGTGGGTAAGACCTTTTCACTGAACTACGCCTCTCCATCAACTTTTCTTCCATTATTGGCCCTGCTTATTATTGTGGGTATAAGCGGCGGCCTGTATCCTGCATTTATTCTTTCCGGTTTCAGGCCAGGTGACACCCTCAAGGCAAACCAGTCAAAGGAAACCAGGGGTTCCATGTCTCTGAGGAATATACTTGTGATATTTCAGTTCAGCATCTCTATAATACTTATTATTTCCACCGGTGTGATATATGCACAGATGCAATACAGCATGAATCGTGATCCCGGTTATGATAAGGATAATTTACTGGTTATAAACAGGTTGGGTTCGGATGAAAAGATTTGGAGTAAAATCACACCTCTTAAACAGGAATTGTTATCTCTTGCAGATGTTTCAAATGTCGGATTATCAGAGGTTCAGCCCAGCCAGCAGCATCAGAGCAACCTTGCTTATACGCGCCCCGGGCATCCGGAAACTACCTATCTCAAACCCACAACATATATTGGATATGATTACTTTAAAACCTATCAGATCCCCTTTGTCACAGGTAGGGATTATTCTATAGATCGCGATATCCCCGAACCGAAATTGGATATGATGAAAGCAAAAATAGGTGGAAATGAATCAAAAAAACTTATTGAAAGAAGCGCAATCATTAATGAAAGCGCCGTCCGGGAATTCGGTTTTACCAGCCCGAAAGAAGCTGTTGGTAAAATCCTTAATTCAACAACCATCAACAATATGAGATACACTATTATCGGTGTGGTGGCTGATAATCATATTTTCAGTATAAAGGCGCCGCCAAGAGCGGAGGTATATCTCCTTAGACCAACGGATGGGCCTGCTGTTATGACAATCCGTTTTAAAGGTTCTCCCAAAAAGATATTAAAGGAGGTTAATACAGTCTGGAAAAAAGTAGTGGGTAATGAGGAGATTTCCACTGTCTTTGTGGATCAGTTGATTGCAAAGGAATTTCAACAGGAACAGTCGGAAGAAAAAATCCTTATAAGCTTTTCCATTCTGGCGATTCTCATTGCCTGCATGGGGTTATTCGGGTCGGCTTCATTTACAGTGGAACGGCGCACAAAGGAGATAGGCCTGCGTAAGGTAATGGGGGCAAAAGTAAAAAACATTGTATGTTTACTTCTATGGCAGTTTTCAAAGCCTGTCTTAATAGCCAATATTATCGCGTGGCCTGTTGCCATATTCGCCATGCAATACTGGCTGGAACAATTTGCATATCGCTTCAATATATTGTTTTTGATTCCCATTTGTCTGGTGTCAGGTTTAATTGCACTGGCTATTGCATGGTTTACTGTCGCGAGTAATACAAGGCGTGCTGCAAGGAAAAACCCGATTCATTCTTTGAGGTATGAATAATAAAGAAAGGTTTACCCTGTTAAATAAGATTTGAGTGTTTTACTACTCAAATCTTACCTTGAGAAAATAAGTATGCTTAGTGATAAATATTTTATCTTTGGAACAATAGATACTAAATGAAAATACATCACATTAATTCTCAAGGTATTTAACAGGGTGAAGGCGCAAGGTGCAAGGTTCAGGGAAAGACTAAATAAAAAACAACAAATATGAACCGCCCTGGTGAAACAAAAGTGAAAAAAGGTTTCACTGGGTAAACAAAGACGTAACCGTCTTCACCAAAGGCTACGCAGTGTCACGAAGTACGCAAAAAAAGCATTTATATTTGTTAAGGCAAATTAAAAATATTGAGATGCGGAAAACAAATAAACATCTGATACTTATTCTGTCAATTATCATGATAATCACCAATACATATGCCTAATATCATTGAGTCAAGTTTTTATTATTTTGGTGTGGTATAAGAAAGATATAGTTTAACGCAACTAAAAATTATTTAGCATGCTCAATAATTTTATATTTGGTTCAATTGAATTGGTAGATTTTTACAAAAAATTTGATTATACTTGGTAATATTAAATTTGGAGGGCTTCATTATGGAACGTATAAATGAGATTGAAAAAGCAGTAGCAAATCTTCCGCCTAACGATCTGGCTCGTTTCAGAGAATGGTTTGAGGAGTTTGACGCCTTACAATGGGATCGGCAATTTGAGGAGGATGCATTGTCAGGCAAACTTAATTCAATAGCTAAAGAAGCCTTAGCCAACTTTAATAAAGGTACTTGCGAAAAGCTATGAAACACTTTAAAAGGCCTTCGAAGACTGCGACAATATGCCGATAAGCATAAAATCAAGTCTTTTAAATGTAAAGTGTCGATATTGCAAATATTTGCATTTCCGACAATTTCTGTCATCCGGTCCTGGATTTTGAGAAAGTAATCTTTTCCTGGTAATTACACTCTTCTATTTTTCTTCTTATTTCTATTTTCAGTCGCCGGGAATATTTTGTGGAGCGTAATTCCAAAGACAGTTTAAAATGTTTTTTCTGTTTATTCGTGATCTCGTAATTTTTCGTAATTGACTATATTGCATATGACAGGAACAAATAATAAAATATCCTTATCAGAAAAACCATAATGATGTGAGGAGGCAGATCCATGAAAAGATATACTTGCCTGTTTCTCCTGACAGCCCTTCTATGCCCAATTTCCGCATTTACCAATGCCCTTGCCGGAGACCCTTATAAAGCTGAACGTGACCGGATGGTCAGGAAACAAATCGTCGCCCGCGGCATAACCGATCCAAAGGTTATCAGGGCGATGAAAAATGTAAAACGGCATATGTTTGTACCAGACGAGAATGCCAGCCATGCCTATATGGGACAGCCCCCTGCCCATAGGTTATGGTCAGACCATATCACAGCCTTATATAGTGGCCTATATGACCGAAATACTGAACCTGAAGCCCGATGAAAAGGTACTTGAGATCGGTACGGGTTCCGGCTACCAGGCCGCGGTACTGGCCGAGATCTGTAAACTTGTATATACCATAGAAATAGTACCGCAACTGGCAAAGCGTGCTGAATCAATACTGAAATCTTCAGGATATGAAAATATTGTAATCAGGACAGGCGACGGATACAAAGGATGGCCGGAATACGCGCCCTTTGATGCTATTATAGTGACCTGCTCACCTACCCATATTCCTGAGCCCCTTAAGGAGCAGTTGTCCGAGGGAGGTAGAATGATCATACCCGTAGGGGAAAAATATGTGCAGGAACTGGTTTATATGGTCAAAAAAAATGGAAAGCTTCATCGAAGGGATGTTCTGCCCGTATTATTCGTGCCCATGGTGGATGAAAAGGGGAAAACCCATTAAGCCTGTTACGCTTCCACCTTGAGCCCGTATCTTATTTCCTGTTTGATCATTTCTTCAAGTGTGGCATCCAGATATTCCCTCTGACAGTCAAGGGCCTTCACATTACCATCACGCAGGAATGTCATATACCGGCAGCCGCCATAACAAAGAGGAAGGTATATGCAGTCAGTACATTCCTCATTTTTCCATATGCCCAGATTATAAGAGCCTGTATAATCAGTAACTCCCTCTTTTATATCTCCGCATTTAAACTCTTCCATCCCGATGAATCCCGGGTATTTGTATAAAGCGCCGTCATAACTGTATTTATTAATCCGGTCAAAAAGTGCAAGAACAGATTTCTTTTCCTCCTCCCTGTCAGGGACAAGCATCCCCAGCCCGGCAAGTAATTCCTGGTTTTCAGGAGATATTTCATCTCGTTGGATAGCCTTGAAGGTATCTTTTTTTATCTGTATCTTTGAAAGATGCCAGGTTTAAAAAAGGATCAGATATTCCGGATCATTTTCGGAATGGTAGTGTTTCAGGTATCGTGATCAGGAATCAATACCTGCCTGATTCCTGGAAAAAAGACTGCCCAATGAAAACCTAAAACCTTAATTTTATCCCAGCCTCGAGCCATCTTCTTGGATTTATATTTTCACTGTATGTATACTGAGAACCGTTGAAGAGATTATGAGCAGTTACAAACAGTTTTATTGCCGAATGCTGATCCAGGAGTATTTCTTTATTGATATTCAAGTCCCAGATAAAATCATCATAGCTTGCCCCTGAAATGTTCTTCAGATCATACCAGTTATAATAACCGAAAAGCTGGGCACTCAAAAAATTGCCATCATATTTGACACCGATTAAATAGGAATATATTTCAGATGCCCCCGAGGTATTGGGCGGGTCGATATCCACATATGAAACCCCGGCTTTAAAGGAAACGTTATATACCTTCAGGGTTTCCGCCTCGGCCTCAAATCCCCTGCGCCTGACTTTTCCATTGTTAATGTTAAGATCATTAAATGTAGGTGGCCCTGCTCCATATGGCTCTCTCGTTGTAGCGTTTCTCATATTATGAAAAAAGACATTTGCCTTGATCCAAAAATAAGAGAAAGCGGATTCTACTCCGGCCTGGTAAGACCATACCTCTTCGGATTTCAGGGATGGATTGGGGGATAGAAATAGTCCTCCACCTGAAGTTGACGCTAAAGCAGGGAAGGAAAACCCCCTTGCTATGGTCCCTCTTAAAATAGTGTTCTTTTCTGTTACGTAGGTTATCCCCAGGCTCGGACTTACAAAAGACCCAGTGATGCTTTCGTGGTCATATCTTATGCCCGGTATAACAGACCATTTACCCCATATTAATGTATCATTTGCATAGACTGCCCACTTTGTATTACCCGGTGAAACCATTGAAACAGGTGGGGCTCCAAAACTCTGAAGCAGCTCCCCTGCATTAATATATTGATCATACTCACCCTTTTCAAAATCCATACCGAGCACAAGGGTGCTGATGTCCCTTTTCCAGACCGCCTGCCATTTGGCACCCCAGGACTCCTCTTTAACTTCATTACCAAAATAAAGGTCTCCGGGCTCTCCTGTAATGCCAAGGCCCAGGCTGTTACTCTTTTGACCGAAATCCTGCCTTAAATAGTAGGCTGAGAAATTTATATCAAGCCCCTTGGCAACCCTGGCTGTAAAATAAGGGGAAGCAAAAAAAGATCGAATACTCGCTTTAACATTAATATCCGAATCCGGGTAATCACCAAAACCGGTACTTGTATCACTGTATCCCAGACTCAACCCCGTATTGATATCCGCTGAAAAAGGAATTTCTATCTTGGAATACAGGCTTTCATCATCAGAGAACCTTGACTGTACCAGGCCGTCGGAGTTCAGGGTGCCTGCATAAAGATAATAGCGGGCCTTTCCTATTTTTCCTGATAAGTCAGCCCGGTAATCCTGGCTGTTTTTCTTTCCATCGGAAGCTTGAATTGAACCCTTTGGCTTTTTTGTATCCCCCACCGGCCTGGTTATAATATTGATTACTCCGCCAAGCGATGATCCCCAGGCAGACGATGCAGGACCCTTTATTATCTCTATCCTGTCTATGATACCCACCGGTATATTTATAGTCTCTGCAGATCGCTCATTGATAGAGTTCCAGGGGATATTATCCACAAGAACAAGTGTATGCCTGGGTTCGGAGCCCTGAAGATTGATTAAGGCATTGCCTCCGAAATCCTGATTGTAACTTAGAAAAAGACCCGGGATCCTGTTCAGGACGTCCGCCACTGTATGGGCGTTCATGGCCTCAATATCATCCGAAGATATCACAGTGATATTCTCAGCCACCTGTGATACGGGTTTGGGATGCCTTGTAGCAGAAACGACAAGTTCATTCTCATCATAGAATAGCCTGAGTGCTCGCATTTCCTCTTCAGATTGACCGAAACATAGAGAAGAAAAAGGTATAATTATAGAAATAAAGAGCAGGACAATTATGATATTTTTACAGGGGATAGTTTTCATTCAAATCTTTTTAAATTGGAAATAATGCTTTTACTGGCAGCATTGTTGTGATAGGGTTCAATCAATATACTTTGTATGTTTCCTTGTGCCGTTTTTTTTACTTGTTTAATCGGTAATTGTCTAGCATATAATATTATTTTAATACAAATCAGCTTTTAAATATAATTTAACTTCCTGATTTTTCTATTACTTTAACGATAAAACCCTTAATCCGGTAACTGTGGTAAAAAAAGCTTTATTAATAATACTACTCCTGATCTCTTTTTCATTACCTGTCTTTGCGGATGGTAAAATTCTTGTGATTCAGAGTGTCAGGATCACTCCATATGAGGAGGCCCTCAACGGATTTTTAAGCGCCTCAATGCTCAAAATAAAACGTGTTGTCCTGAAGGAGCAAAAATCATTTAACCTGATCGCTGAAATTGAGCGAACCCGCCCTCCGTTGATCCTTGCAATCGGACGTGATGCCCTCATGAATGTCAGAGAAGTCAGGGATATCCCGGTTGTCTATATAATGGTTCTGACCCCTCAATCCATACTTACTCATAATGAAAACTTCTATGGGATTTGTATGGATGTTCTTCCTGCAACACAACTGGAAATATTTAAAAAGGCTATTCCTGATCTTAATAATGTAGGATTGATTTATAACCCGGATAATACAGGTATATTTTCCAGGAAAGCTGTTGAAGCCGCAGAAAAAGAAGGTATTAACCTTATTCTCCGGAAGGCGGTAAGGGCCAGCGATGTCCCAACCGTGCTTAAAGATATGACTGATAAAATTGACGCGTTCTGGATGCTCCCGGATATTACTTTAATGACTCCGGAATCAGTAGAACTTCTACTCCTCACTTCAATAGAAAAGAAAATTCCGATCCTCACGTTTTCAAACAAATACGTCGAAATTGGGGCATTAATGTCTGTCGCTGTAAATCCTCAGGATATGGGCATGCAGGCAGGGGAATTAGCCAGAAAAATAATGGCAGGAGATATTGCGGGACAAGACAGGACAATATACGCAAGAAAAGGAGTAATAACTTTTAATATTAAAGTAGCCGAAAAACTGGGCATTAAACTGAACCAGGACGTGGAACCACATACAGAGATAGATAAGTAAGGTTTAAACCCGTGAATTTTAATATTTTTAAACACCTGAATGAAAAATTCAGTATAAAACTCTTTGTGCTTTTTGCTTTTTTTGTTTTCATTGTTTTTCTTTTCGTTCACAGCAGTATTTATACACCTCGAAGGAAAATCCTTAAATGATTCGCTTATCAGAGATGGCAGGTTACTCGCCAGAATATTAGCTCAGAACATAAGAATAGGCGTATTTTCGGAAAACGAAGAGCTGTTGAAGGGATCCGGTTGACTCGATTTTTCAAAGAAAAGATATTATGGATATTTCAATATACAACCAGGATGGCCGGTTGTTGAAAAATGAAATAAGAGCAGGAACAAAAGCCCAGACAAAATCTGAAAAAGTTGGAACAGGCAATATTTTAAAAAAGCTCATAAAATCCAAATCTTACATAAATTATGAAGATCATGGAAACCAGATATTCTGGGCTCCGGTTTTTTCAAGAGACGACACTTCTCTGAACGGGACAGTCTTTACCGAGGAATCCATTCACCCGGAAAAAGATCGTCTTATAGGATATGTACAAATAACCATGGGAAAAGAAAAACTGAATGAACAGCTTAATAACCTTTTTATCAGAAGTGTAATTATTGCTGTTATTTTTTTCATTGCCGGTTCTGTTTTGATCTTCTCCATTATGAAGAGATTGACAAAACCTCTCGACAGGTTAACCGTTGCAGTAAAGACTGTCGGCGCCGGTGAAGCAGTAGACAAGATCCATGTAGAGACAAAGGATGAAATAGGCAAACTGGCAAATGCCTTTAATAATATGACTGAATCCATTAGATGGAGAGAGCAGGAAATAAAGGAGAGCGAGGCAAAGTACCGGGCTCTGTTTGAGGAGTCAAGTGACGTTATATTTATAACTGATACCCTGGATAAATTTATAGATGCAAACCATGCGGCGATGGAGCTTTTCGGTTATTCACGGGATGAAATAACAGGGAGAGGATTGGATACCCTGTTTTTACAACCCAGTGAATTAGTGAATATAAAAAGATTTATAGGACATGACAAATATGTAAGGGACAGGGAGGTAAGACTCCGGAAAAAAGATGCTGCACCTTTGGACTGCCTTCTTACCCTGAGTATACGTAAGGCTGATGGCGGGGAGATATTGGGCTATCAGGGTATTATCAGGGATGTAACCCACCAGAAGACTCTTGAAATACAGCTTCAGCAGGCTCAGAGACTGGAAGCAATTGGCACCCTGGCCGGCGGGATTGCACACGATTTTAACAATATTCTTTCTCCTATTATGTTACATTCCGAAATGGTTATGGATGACCTCTCTCCTGATAGTCACCTGCGGATTAACATGAAAGAAATATATAAGGCAGCTGAACGGGCAAGGGAGCTGGTAAAACAGATTTTAACCTTTGCACGGAAAAGAGCGGAAGAAAAAATAGTATTAAAATCATCCCTGATAGTTAAAGAGGCTATGAGCTTTTTGCGTTCAACAATTCCTACAACTATTGATATCCGGTATATTAATAACGCAGAACACGATATGATCCTTGCCGATCCGACACAGTTAAATCGAATAGTGATGAATCTTTGTACAAATTCCGCCTATGCAATGAGAGAACATGGGGGAATGTTAGAGGTTTTCCTTGAAAATGAAGATGTTTCCCATGAAAAGACAACCGGTTTATTTATTGTCAGGCCTGGCAGATATCTAAAATTAACTGTAAGGGATAGCGGAACCGGCATATCACCTGATGTCGTTGACAGGATTTTTGAACCATATTTTACCACAAAAAAATCCGGGGAAGGGACAGGCCTGGGCTTATCCACCATTCATGGAATTGTCAAGAATTATGGCGGATTCCATAACAGTAGAAAGTGAAATGGAAAAAGGAACATCCTTTTATGTTTATCTCCCCACAATCAATGCGGGTGATATTAAAACGAATGTAGAAAAACTGAAAATCCCACTGGGATCTGAGCATATACTTATTGTTGATGATGAAAAATCGGCAGTTGATTCCATGCGGGAAACCCTTGAAAGACTTGGGTATAAAATAACAGCCCGAACAAGCAGCGTAGAAGCCCTTGAGGCCTTTATAAATGATCCGGGAACATTCGACCTTGTTATCACAGACATGACAATGCCTAATCTGACCGGAAAGGATCTTGTAAATGAGTTAAAAATATTGAGGCCCGATATACCGATAATACTTTGCACAGGATTCAGTGATCAGATAAGCGGGGAGAAAACAGAAAAATTGAGTATTAATGCCTTCATCATGAAGCCTATCATCAGAAATGAGATTGCAAAAACGATCAGGGAGGTTTTGGATAAAAAGAAATTATAACCTGATCATCAAATTTCTGATGATAGTCCCGGTTTATTTTATAATAAATTATTCGATTTTAAAAACACGATATGAATGCGGTTTTATTGTAAGCTCACAGGCCCTTTCAGTTGAGGGCCTGCCCCAGAAACCGGGAATGCCCCCGCCCTTCAGCGCTTCCCCGGACAGGATGTCCTTGATTACCTTTTCTTTTGCCGTAACCAGTTGAATATTTGCAGGCTCATCCCTGAAGGAATGCACCACTGCGGTATTGTTGTCGTATAAAAAGATTGATACCTTTGCCGGGCCGTGCAGGCGCACAATATGATGTCCGGAAAGCGTGTCACGGAGTTTGTTCAATACCTCTTCAGGCAGGTTATAGAGATCTGCAAAATTATCAGGTATGGTCAGGACATAAAGATTGCCGTTTGCATAGTTCGCCCTGAGAAGAAGGGGCCAGCCAAGGCCGCCGGCAAGCGCCGATACCTGCTCCCAGGAATCATTGGTTATGTATTGAATCTGCGGGATGAGGATTTCCTTTTCTCCTTTGATCAGGCCTCCCCATCCGGCCTTGTAGTCCTTAACCAGGGCCTTCCGGTCCGTGTACCGGAGTTCAACAATATCATCCAGGCCTTTCTTCTGTAACACCCGAAGCAGGCCTGATGTGATAATAACATCCTTTCCAGCTACCAGTTGTTTCTTGATCTTGCCGATAATATCAGGGTCGAATTTGGCTGATTCGGTAAGGAGAATAAGGTCTTCTCCTGCGGAGAATTCAGGGCGCAGATCAACCGGTACACCGATCATACCGATAAAATTATGCAGAAAATCTTCGCCGGTCGAATTAAACGGTTTATAGCTTTTTAAGCCTACAGGGTTGCCCAGATAACCGAGGACCTTGTCTATCCGGTTAAGGGCTGTTGCTGCTACCAGGGCCATGTTGGCCCCTTTCTTATATTTATCGCCATCAAGATAGGGCTTGATCATGGCATCGAAATCAAGGCTGGTGCCTGTCCCCTGCCAGCTTCCGCGCAGCCGTCTTGTAACGGGCAGGCCCATCTGCATGTAATCGAACATGGTTATTTCAGGGGCCTTTGCCAGGAGTGTCAGCCATATCTGTTCCGCATATCTGTCGGCAGTATTGGATCCATATGTATCAACCCAGCCGCCGCCGTTTCTTTTCGGGGCAATGTTTTCAAAATACCTGAAGATCTCGTAGCTCTCGTATTCCTGCAGGTGCTGATCGGTCATTACACTGTCGCGTGTTTCAGTTCCAGTGTAGATACCGTCAAAGATCTTCGGCCCCCGTTCAAGGTCAAAGCCCATGCCCTGAAAATGCTCATACCAGTTGGGATATTTTATAACGACCTTTATTTTTGGATTTACCGCCTTTGCCGGTCCTACAATGAGTGATTTTGCAGCCTCGGTAAGCAGGTCCATCCTGAACTGCGACCAGCTTTTATTACCTTTCGCGGCAATACACTTCTCGCACTTGCAGCTCGTATAAAAGAAATCGTCCAGTATCAGTTCATCAAAATGCCTGGCTGTCATTTCGACAACCTGTTTCAGTTTTTTCCGAAGCTTCGGGTTGGTATAGCAGTATGTCTGGAAATTGTTCGGTTCGCTCACAGTTGCGGTTATGCCGCCCGCTGTCTTTATGCCCCTGTCCTTAAAGAATTTGATTATGGGTTCCAGGGAGTCTTCATCGATTACTGTCATATCCCGGTGGGTTTCAAGATAGATCTTGTCTATTTTCAGGTGCCGGTTCATCTGTTCGAAGGTAGTTTTCAACCATTCAGGGTCCTTCATTTTTATAACCTCAAAGACCCGCGCATAAACCGAGGTCTTAAAGTTTTTGTAGCCGTCATCAGCCCTGGCCGACAGGGCAGACAGGGAACATATAATTACAAGCGGTAATAAAAATAAAGATTTAATGGCTTTCATTTAACCTCCCAAACTGAATAACAGCGCTCTTAAAGACAACATAATCTGGTATAAGACCAATACTGTTGAGATAAGGCATTCTCCATTCGAAGCCCCCCTCCCCTTTGCGGGAGGGGCCGGGGGAGGGGGAGAAGGCAGCTAATATTAAAGAGTAAATTTGCATTGGTTCTCTTTTTCACCCCCACCCAACCTCCCCCATCAAGGGGGAGGAGTTTTAGCACAACGTTTAAGTCAACAACATTAGGTGGAAAACCTGATTTCACCGTACTGGTCAGACTTAATATAATTACTAAAGTTTCGCGGTTATCTTCTTTGTATTACAGAGAAGAATAATAGATTCATTCCTATTTAATACCCTATTACTGGATTCCCCATCAAGTCGGGGAATGACCCATAAACGAATAAGGGTAAGGGCAGTCATTCCCCCGATCTTCTTAAAAATATTAATAAACCCCGTATTCCTTGGTTACATCAATAAAGGCCTTTACGTTCTCGGCCTTGGCTTCATCAAAGAATGCACCGTTGCACATTATGTAGCCGCCATCTTTGGCACAGTAATCGATTATCTTTTTAGTATATTCCTTCACTTCCTCAACAGGTACTAGCCCGAGCATGGAAGAGGGTATGTTCCCCGCGATGCATGCATTTTGGCCTATGGTATCCTTTACCTTCCTGATATCCGACTGATCAACCATCCAGACAGTCTTGCCCTTTGGGATATCCTTCATGATATCCAGGCGGGTATTCCAGTGTCCTTCAAGGGCCGGAAACGGGATGCATCCGCCTTCGATCAGACCTGTCATTACCTTTTGAAGTGTGGGCCAGTAGAATTTTTTAAACTGGTCTTCGGACATCATGCCGTCAGCCCCCTTGTGAAGGGGCATGAATATCATGGGGTTGCCTGTTGCCCTGGCTGAGCCCAGGCCGACTTCGATCATAACCGGGACCAGTGCATCCATTGCCTTGAGGACCTTGTCGGGCCTGCGGAATATATCCATCACGATCTGTCTGGTTCCCCTCAGGGTATCACCCAGTGTATCGAAGGGTGCCTTGCTGTAACCCGCGAGGATATTGGCATATCCCAGCGTGGTCAGTTCGGCGTTGAGGCCTCCTATATACCCTGCCCATTTCATTGCTTCTTCGGCTGCTGCGGCAAGTTTGCTGAAGGTCTCTTTTACAGGAGGCAGGCCAAAGGGTATAAAATCAAAGGCTACACCATACATTTCCTGGATACCCGGAAAATGCGGCAGCATCGGGAACCCGTCCATGATGCCGAATATGCGGGGCAGGTAGTATCTCATGAAAAAATAGGTGGGATCGGATATCAGGATATCATACTCTTCGGGTTTCATGTATTCGCCCTCAAGCATCTGATAGCAGTGCTCCTTTGCGACTCCATGACCGGGCCACGCATAGAGTTTGTAGTCCATCATCTCGAAAAATTTCCCCGGACCTGCCTGTGCCGCGCCGATATGCATGTCAGGGTCCATTTCCACAATGAAGTTCCTGAAGGCAGTTACACATTTTTCATAATCATACATCGCATCATAGGGAGTAATTCCGGCATGAAGAAATGCGAACATGCTGGGGAAAATTGAGATAGGCACCCTGTCCGGTGTCTTCTTCATCTGTATTGCATCTTTTATCCGGGTAATGCGTGCCCTGTACTTCTCCTTTGCTTCCGGGCTTTGAAACTTGATTTCATTACCGGTTGCATCTTTCATTGAAAGCAGTTTTTCAAACTGTGCTTCCTGCTTTTCGTCCGCATTCATTTGTTCCCAAGATTTTTCCATTGTAGCCTCCTGTATTTTATTATTTTTTGAGAACTGCCTGTATTGGTGACTGCGTAAAAAAACAACTGATGAGAAATTCGAGATCACATAGTATTTGGGCTGAAATCCTTTGTCAAGTTTGCAGATTTTATTATTTTAAGTCATCACGAACCTTTTCGTAATACTCCCTTTGCTGCTTATCCTGAGAGTACTTTATTGCACGGTTAATATTTTCTTCTGCCTTTTTTAAATCTCCTGTCTTGGAATAGGCAAGGGCAAGGGAATAATAGAACAGATGCTCGTCATCCTTTAATCTGATCGCCTTTTTAAAAAAATCCTCTGACTTTTCATATGATGATTCATCATAGGCCCTTTTACCTTCGGCATACTGGTAATAGGGATTCTTTTCTCTGAATGATGCCACACGGTCTTTAAAAAAAGCTGCCTTTTCTGCGTTACCTGTTATGTCATAGAGTTTTGCAAGGTTGTTCATAATGGTTAGCATGCTGGTATCCTTGAAGCCATGAGTGACTGCAAGCCCCTGGTAATATGCTGCTTCGGCAGCGTCAAATTGCCTGTTCCGCCTGTAGACCACCCCCAGGTTTGACCATGCGAAACTCAGCCTGGGATCTGTCCTGATGGCCTTCACAAAATAGCGGAATGCATCCCGGTTATTTCCTTCTGCCATATATTTACTTCCGATATTATTATAATGCTGTGCAAAGGCCCGGTTGTCCGGAATAGGCTGTAAGCTGAAGGTACCCGCTGCAGATTCATCAGGTTTAAGCGCGGAAGGATAGAAATAGTATCTGAGAGAAGAATCTATTCGGACAATCCTGGAGGCCTTATCTGTTATCTTCAGTTGTATTACCTGGGTATTGAGATCACGAATATCTACAGAAACTCCTATATGCATGGTAAAAAAGAGCATTTCACCCTCTCTTGTCCAGTTTGGCATGGTCGGGATTTCAGCGAATCTTGATTTCAATCCCACATATCTTGACACAGCGATAAACAGATTGCTGAAGGACAGACAGTTACCGGTCCCTGTATTAAATGTTTCCTGAGCTGTTTTTACACCATAAGCGTCATTCACAGTATCATAAGAGATTTTACCCGTAAGGATATCCGTGAGCGTTGTCAGCCGGTTTTGAGGATTTTTTATGTTTACGACCTTTTCATCCAGAAGGGATTTTATATCATTATTAATCGCAAGGATATCCGCATCAGGAATGGTTTTATCAACGGATGCAGGAAATATCTTTGTTCCATCACGCATCTCATAAGCCTGAAACCTGTCAACAGGAACAGGTTTAATCCCTGAGATAGGAATAGACGCACAGCCTGAAATAGCACCCAGGAAGCAAAAAGCGCACAGAATCATCCATATTTTCTTTTTTTTAGAAAACCGAAAATATCCAGGCAGGCCATACAATTTCATAATTGCCTCCCAGTAAATTACGCTGGTTATCCCTGTAATGAACCGGCTTTATACACTAAATCTATTTTTTATTAAAATAAGATGCAATTGTATATTTTCAATAATAAATGGGGAGGTTGTCAATCGGTCTCTTTTTGATGGTTGATTATTCAGCTTTATTGTTAGAGTAGTTGAAAAAATAAAGATAATTGACATTAGGTATAATTAAGGTATAGGATTTATACCATGATTGAATTCGAATTTGATAAACGAAAAAGCCAAACCAATAAAAATAAACACGGAATTGATTTTATTGAAGCGCAGGTTTTATGGGAAGATACAAATCGAATAGAAATCCCTGCAAAGACCATTGATGAAGAACGCTATCTTTTAATCGGCCGGATATCTGATAAATACTGGTCAGCTATCATAACCTATCGAGGTGAAAGAGTCAGAATCATTTCAGTACGCCGATCACGGAAAGAAGAGGTAGAGATATATGAAAGCTAAAGATTTAGATAAAAAGTTTGATTCAGGCGAAGATATTACTGAATTCCTTGATATGAAAAACGCCAGAAGACCTGGGCAGGAACAGAAAAGAGTTAATGTAGATTTTCCGGTTTGGATGATCCATGATCTTGATAAAGAGGCCAGGCGGCTTGGTGTTCCGCGACAGTCATTGATTAAAATCTGGATTGCCGAGAGGCTTAAAGAGACTTCCTGACAAATCGTACTCGAACCAATCAATCCTTGAACATACCATGCGTAATGTATATACTTAGGATATACATTCGGAGGCGATCAAATGCTTACAAAAATTCAGAAATGGGGAAACAGCCAGGGTCTTCGTCTTCCTAAAAATCTGCTCATTGATGCACAGCTTGATGTAGGTGATGATGTGGATATCAGTGTAAAAGACGGCGTTATGGTTGTCACACCTGCCAAAATGATTCGTGGCAAGTATAATCTCAAGGATCTTGTTGCACGTATTCCGAAAAATATCCAAACCGGAGAAATGGACTGGGGGGAACCGGTTGGCAAGGAGGCATGGTAGATGGCTCCTTATGTCCCAAAACAAGGGGACATTATCGCAATCACTTTTGATCCCCAATCCGGTCACGAACAAAAAGAGCGACGTCCTGCTTTAGTTGTCAGTAAGGAGTTGTTCAATCGAAGTACAGGTTTAGCCATTGTGTGTCCGATTACCAATACAGAACGAGGTTTTCCATTTCATGTCCCTATACCAAAGGGCAGCAAGTTAACAGGTTTCATTATGGTTGAGCAGGTTAAATCAGTTGACTTCCGGGCTCGTAGTGCCAAACGAATTGAGCAGCATATCAATGATGAATTGCTTTCTGAAGTCTTGGCTATACTGGATGCCTGCATTTATTAGGTGGCCAGCAAACTGAGGCAGGTGACAGCGTAAAAATCAAGCTGCCCCTGAGCAACGCAGTTGCGTATCAAAAAAATAAAATGATATTCCCGAAAATAGAAACAGAAAGGTTATTTTTAAGAACACTTACATTAGAAGACGCTGAATCTGTAGCCGAGCACTTTTCAGATATAGAAGTATCCCATTTTGTAGACATTGGACCAAATGAAAGCGCAGAAGATATTATAACTTTCCATATAAATGACACTGGTTGCAGATGGGGGATATTTTTAAAAGAAAAACCAATTAAACTTATCGGAACTTGTGGTTATCATTGTTGGCTCCGAAATGAGAAAAAACCTGAAGCCGAAATAGGCTTCGACCTATCAAAAAGTTATTGGGGCAAAGGATATATGAAAGAGGCAATGGTTCCTTTGATAACATTTTGTTTTAATGTTATGGGGTTATCTAATATTAATACCTTCATCCATACAGAAAATATAAGGAGCAAGAAATTTATAAAGAAATTGGGATTTCTACGTACAGACGAAATTAAAGATACTCATCATAAGTACATACTAAATAAAATTGATTCTGAATTTGGAACATAAAAAACACAACAATTTAATAAGCGCAGGCCTGGCAAAAAGCTAGCCGGGCTTGTTGTCAAGCAGTTAAAAGCTGAAAGGGAATCAAACACTGGAGTGAAATAATCTCTATTTATCGGAAATGCTAATGTTGGCAAATACGATAATTAGAAAAAAATGAGTAAAAATCATGTGTAATAAAAGGCAGTTATCCAATTTAGGCATGTGATAAATAGCAGTGGATAAGTAGAAAGCAGTGTAAATTAATCGCTATTTACCGGAAATGCCATCAGTAGCAATTTCGGTAAATAGAAAAATAAAATCAAAAAACATTCGTATTAATAGGAGGTTATCAAAAATACATTGCCGGTAAATAGCAATCAAAATCGGCTTTTAACCTCTTAATAAACCCAGCCGCGCGACTAAACGTCCGGCACATTATCAAGGCGTTCGCTTAAAATAAAGGATAAAAAATGGAAAATAAAATTATACTATATGGATGTGGAACGTCAAGGACACTAAGAGTGCATTGGATACTTAATGAATTGTCACTTCCATATCGATCTGTAGATTTTCTCCCTGGCAGTGAATATTCCAATAGTAATGAATATAAAAAAATTAATTCAACCGGCAAAATACCAACATTGTATATAGATGGAACATATCTATTTGAAAGTGCTGCTATCTGTCTTTTCCTTTCAGAACGTTTTGGTGAAAAAAACATTGTCCCTGCTTTAGGCTCAACCGAAAGGGCCAGGTTATATCAGTGGTGTTTTTTTGCGATGTCAGAACTGGATGCACATACCTTGTATGTAATGAATAAACATGGCGGGCCATTAAAAGAAATATATGGTGAATCCGATGTGGCTGTCCGTACGGCAAAAGAAGGGTTCGAAACACAGATCGCCAAAATAGAAAACGAATTGAAAGATGGTCGGGAATTTATACTTGGTGAGAATTTTTCCGTAGCAGATATCCTTCTGGGTACATGTATTGAATCAGCTATAAAACTCAAACAATATATCCCCTTGATTGTGCCATCGAACTGTATATCTTATTTGGAAAATTTAAAAAAGCGTGAAGGGTTTATCCGGGCATTTAAGTTGAATTACCCATAAAAAGCAAAGGCATTGACCAAGGTAAGGCTTCCGCCTTGCCGGTTACGCATACGATTATGAGAGAAATGAGTGAAAAATGTTCAGAATAGAAATAGAAACAGATCTCCACATTGAACTTTTGCATCTCCTGCATTCAAAGGATTTGTTTGCACTGGTTGATAGAAACCGGGAACATCTCAGGAAGTGGCTGCAATGGGTTGATGATACAAAAAGTATAAAGGAAATTGATGATTTTATTCAAAGGACGATGAAGCAATATGCTGATGACCTGGGTTTTCAGGTCGGGATATTTTACAATAACCAACTTGCAGGTATTTCAGGATTTCTCCCTGTAAATAAAATAAATCGCATCGGAGAGATTGGATACTGGTTAAGCAAGGATGCCGAAGGTCACTGTATCATGACGAGAGTGAATGAAAAAATCATACAAATGGGATTTGATAATCTTGGATTAAATAAAATTATTATTCATTGTGCCACAGAGAATAAAAAAAGCAGATCAGTGGCAGAGCGGCTGGGTTTTAAATCGGACGGCATTTTACGACAAAATCAATGGTTATATGATCACTTTGTTGATCATGTAGAGTATTCATTACTTAAATCCGAATACCACAAAACTTCATAACATCTTTTACATAAAATATACTTGATTTTTACAAGATATAATTTTAATCTCCAATCAATGTATCAATTATTTATAATGTATTACTGTTTTTAATCTTGTCTTAGCGTCACTTGCGTAGAGAATTATTTATCCAAAAAATGCTTTAATTCTCTGCTGCTTCTGATCCTGCAAATGAAGTCGGTAGAGTCAATTGATTTAAAGAAAAAGAATGTCATACAGACGACGTCTTGTTTTCTATGATTTTAACATTGTTTATTAAATCAAGTATTAAGCAAAGCCTGTCTTATTGAAAAGCGCCTTAAATATAGATCTGTGATCATAGGTTTTATAAAAACGATTATCGTTTGCTGATGGTTTAACCAAATAATTACAAGAAGTTATATCTTTAACTATTAAGTTATCCTCCGGGCCGATACATGTCATATCCTGTTAATTTGGAATGCGGATACTTTTCCAGCGATAATTTCAGTCTCTTGCTGCACTGCTTTCTACTGCAAATTGCTCCTGGAAATGGCTGTTTTACAGGCCTTTACCCACCTTCGGTATCCCGGAATCCTTGCCATACGTATTTTTCCCTTGGCTTTTTACAGCAAATTTTATCAGGCTGCACAGAATTAATAAATTTTTTACTAAAACGAGGTGGATCAACTGTCTCAAAGAGGAGACGATTGAAGAGTAGTAATTTATTAACTTAATAAAAGGGGGAGGTAATGAAAATGTTAAAGCGATTTACTCGGTTTACAAACGGTTTAAAATTCATGCTAATTATCAGTGTAGCACTCACATGCGGGATAGCGACCGCGCAGGAGGAGAAGGATAAAACGTCGGATGAAAAAGAGTTCCAGCTGGAAGAAATTGTAGTCACCGGTTCACGAATTGTTCGTCGCGATTACGAGTCATCCAGCCCAATCGTCACAATCAAAGCCGATACATTCGAAGATCGATCCAATATTGGTTTGGAATCGGCGCTGAACCAATTGCCGCAATTCACTCCGGCCGGTACTCAATTAATGAGCAGTGCTGCCGGCACGCCATTTCCTGCAGCGACGGCTGCACCGGGCGCCGCAACGGTAAACCTGAGAGGTTTGGGAACGAATAGAACCCTGGTTTTGGTTGATGGTAAACGTGTCCAACCTATTAATGCTATGTTGGTGGTCGACCTCAATACCATTCCCTCCGCCGCCGTCGAATCAGTTGAAGTCATTACCGGTGGCGCCGCCGCAGTTTATGGCGCTGATGCTATTGCCGGTGTTGTGAACTTAAAACTGAAGAAAGATTTCGAAGGCGCGACATTCGATGCTCAATATGGAATTACCCAGGAAGGTGACGGCGAAGAATTTCAATTCAACGGTCTATTGGGTGTCCGGGATCGCCAATAGTCGCGGCCATGTCATGTTGGGTTTTAGCTATGCAGATCGAAAGCACTGTCCTAGAGTAAAGATCGCGATTATGTTACCGATGGTTGGAAAGACCCCGGTACCGTTTCTTCCGGTAACAAGCTTTAGGCGACTCCCCATCTGGTCGCCTTTAATCCGGGTTCCACTAATCTGCCAACCGCAGGTTTGGGTGCGCTGCTTCATACCTACATCGATCAAAACGGCAACGTATTTGACCAAGCCGATCCGTTAAATCCGGCCCACCCTTATACAGGTCCAATATCAGTTATGACTCCGGTTTTAAAATTAATCCGGACGGTAAGCTTACCTATTTCAATAAAGACCATTAGCTATTTGCAATTGCCCATGAAGCGATATTCGCTTTTTGGATCTTCAACGTTTGATTTGACTGATAACATCGAGTTTTATATGGATCTGCGCCATTCGGAGAACCAAGGCTATAGCGATCGGCTAACCAACAGCAATTTTTTAACATTTGGGGCATAAAAATGCCCTATAACCAGCTGTATGACGATCCCAATTCGCCGCAATTCGGTCAAGCGCCTGCCTGGTGTGGCTCAACATCCAGTGCCTGCCGCGTTGGCCGATTTGTTAAATTCGCGGCCTGATCCGGATGCGCCCTGGAATTTCGAAGTCTATGCGTTACTTTCCGCCTTATACAGACAATTACGACAAGTAACGTATATCAGATCAGCGGTGGTCTGCGTGGCAAGTTTGGATTTGGATTTGAGTTCACCGATGATTGGACTTGGGAATTGTATTATTCTCACGGCAAGTCAACGGTCAACGCTCAGCAACTCGAAGGGTTTACATATTTACCAAGATCCCAGGCAATATTTGAAGCTGACCAGTATGGCAAGGGCTTTTCGGATGGGTATGCAATATCCGTTATCGGTACCTGCGAAAGTGGAATTCCGGTATTTAACGAAGATGGTAGTATCAACACTTCGTCCTACGTCAGTCAAGATTGTGCCGATTACATGACCCTTCGCATGAACTCACATCACTACCCTGGAACAAAATGTTTTTGAAGCCAACATGCAGGGCAGTATTTTTGAATTGCCCGCCGGGAAGCTTCAGTTTGCGGCAGGTGTTGATTATCGCGAAGAAAATTTTCAATTTAATCCCGACACCGGTTTTAACGCCAACCAAGACTATTCCCCGATGTCGTTGGTAATATTGCGTTACCAGTGGCTGTAAACGGGAATACCGATGTATCTGAGGTTTATGGGGAACTTTTAATCCCGCTCCTCAAGGACCTGCCTTTCATAAAAAGTTTGACCCTGGAACCGGGCTGGCGCTATTCGGATTACAGTATCGGGGAAAAAGTGGAGACCTATAAGGTAATGGCGGATTGGGCCGTCACTGATTGGGTTCGTTTCCGCGGGGGCGTGCAGCGTGCAAACCGCGCGCCTAATATCGCCGAGCTGTTTATGCCAATAGGCGCCAGTACAATTGACGTCGGCGCGGATGCCTGTGGTAACTGGGTCACAAGTACCGGATTGGGGCAATAAACCTGAAAACCCCAACCGCTTAAATGTGCAGACCGCTGTGTCAATACTTGATGGTTCGCGATGGCGCGCCAGCTAACTTTCACCTGTACGTGCCTGGGGCCAGTGCGAATGACTGGGCGTATAACGTCTTTGGTCGGGTCGTTTTACTTTCCCTTTGCTTAGGAGTAACGGGGGGTAATCCGGACCTGGAATCTGAGACAGCCGACACCAAGACCCTTGGGATCGTTATCGACTCGCCTTTTTCGGCGCCGGCGTTGAAAGCTATGCGGCTTTCTGTTGACTATTACGATATTGAAGTTGATGGTGCGATTGGCGCCCCCGCGCATAATACGGTATATCAGCAATGTCTGGATGCCCAGTACAACCCCTTAATAGGCTCAGCTCCCGGCACCTACACCGGCGAAGAATTGGCAGCCGGCAGCCCCTATTGCGCTCTCATTAACCGGGAGTACATAGACGATGGGATGAATGTTTATGGTGCCGACCGAAAATTCCAGGCAGCCTACATTAACCAGGGGGCACTGTTCTCTAAGGGCTACGATGTTCAATTCGATTGGAGTTCAGATTTCTCTGACATCGGACTTGATTCAATTCCCGGGCGCGTGGGTGTGAATGTGCTGTATAGTATACTCGAAAAATATGCGGTAACGCCATTCCCGGGAGCAAAAGTTGTTGACTACACGGGAACCGTAACCAATTCATCCTTCGATTACCGAACGCTTACCACCTTTACCTACGGCGTCGGTAGATTCTCTGGTGGTTTACGCTGGATGCATTTGCCAGAGCTGGATCCAGCGCCCGGTAGTGCCTCCGATGTTAAAGGCGTAGACTCCTATGATCAATTTGATCTATTTGCCCGCTATATCATCAGTGACAGCATAGAAGTACGCGGTGGCATCGATAACCTGCTTTACACTGAACCGAATGCTGTTGGCGCAAGTTCAACTAACAACAATAAAGGCAGTGCTGGGCCCAGTGAAGATATTCTTGGTCGCAGATTCTACCTGGCAGCAAAAGTTTGGTTTTAAAAGCTAAATTAAATTAGCTCTTCACTTAATAAGCCCGTCAACAATTTTGTTGACGGGCTTTTTTCTTTAGTTTGCTAAGGATTGAAACTTTCCGGATAGCGAATTTGTTTCAAATGGAATGATCAAGATACATTTGATGCTGTATAAACTTTATTTTAACATAATACACTTCATACTTGCCTTCTCTCTCCAATAATACAGATTTCCTTCGGTTACAGTTGACAAAACTGAGCCTGCGGCGTCTTCAAAATTAGTAGATCGATCTACCAATTTTGGTAGTTACCAAACTGGTCAAGTTTGCGATTACCTATTGAGCTTACAGGATGACTTTTATACAATTTCACGTATGTCACGACCGCTAAGAATAGAATGCACAGAAGCATTTATACCTGAAACAATTATATTTGGCAGGAGGAAATGATATGAGTATGAATAACGAAGTCTTAAATTGCATTCATGAACGAAGGAGTACGCGCCTGTTTACTGACCGGCAAATATCATCTGAACAACTGAATGCTATGCTTGATGCCGCAATATGGGCGCCCAGCGGAGGTAACAACCAAAGCTGGCTGTTTACAGCTATTCAGAAGAAAGATGCACTTACCCATTTGAACGAGCTTGTCCGTGAAGGCTTTCAACACTGGATTCCCGATGACGATTACCCCGGAAAGCTGGCTATGAAGAAGCTTTCACAAAAGGAAGGCTTTAACTTCTATCACAAGGCGCCAACGCTCATTATTGCCTCCAATAAACCGAATTACGAAAATGCAATGGCAGATTGTGCCCTGGCTCTCCAGAATATTTTCCTTGCGGCCCAGTCCATGGGGCTGGGAAGCTGTTATATAAACCAGCTTCACTGGCTTCGGGATGATCCGGGTGTTCGCGCGTATCTGTTTGAATTGGGCATTCCAAAGGAGCATACGATCTGCTCTTCAGCGGCTGTTGGTTTTATAGGCAAGGCATCGGCCGTGCCTGTTCGTAAAGGGGGCACGATACACATTATTCGATAAAGTAACGTCGTATCGGAATAGTCAGGGAAAAACATAGAGACTTTATTCTTGATGCAGTCGTAAAAAGTCAAAAAAGCCGTCATTCCCGCGAGCAGGCTGTGTCCTAATTGCCAGATTAGTAGAAGCAACCCCATCTGTAAAAGCTAAAAGTAGGGTCGGGATTTATTCCCGACCACTATATTTGGCAATAATATTAAAAGGTTAAACTGGTGGGGTATAAAACCCCACCATACGAAAAAATACCCGGCTATCACCTCAAAATCCTGACAGATACCTGTCTTTATATCTATTAAAACACTTCGAAAGAAGTGTATGATTACTCCAGCCGTTTAAAAACATATTTTACCGCCATGTCGCCATAACCCATCTTGCCGTCGGCTGAAGGTTTTATCTTCTCCATCCCCGGCATGACCATTTTATCGTACTGCGGCTTCAGTATCAGGGTATCGTTGCCTTCCATATGACACTTGAAGGTCATGGATCCCAGGGCTGGAAACATGGCTATCTTATGATGAACAACCAGTTCTTTACCGTCAAAGTCATAGGTCCCGGCATCAGCCATGAATGAACGGTTGGCTGGAGGGCCTGCTTCCCCAGGTGCCGGTTTAGGTGTAAAATCGCGGATTGCGCTGTAGTGCTTTTTCATTATATAAATCATAAACTGCGCGTCTTCCCTGGTTCTTCTATTTTTACCTATCCCTACATCCATGGATTTAAGGGTCCACACTCCCCGGATTTTTTTTGCATCGGTTTTGTTTATCTTTTTAAACTCACCGGCATAGACTGTCAGGGAAACGGAAAGAGCAATCAAAAGACATAAAAACATTGAGATTTTCATAATAATTCTCCTTTCTTTTTATTAGATTTAAACCATTACTTATCTTCATCCTTTATATACAGTTTTCCAGGCACTGTTGTGAAATGGAATATCGGTCTGTCCACACGTTTAAGTATTAAAGGGCAGTGTTTCATGTGCGCAGGCACGAAAAGCAGGGCGCTTTTTGTAATAGTATGCTTTTCATCCTCAAGCCATATTTCTATTTCGCCTCCCAGGTCATAAGGGTCTTCCGGATTGCTTCCGAAAAACCCGATGATTTCATCCGAATCATGAACATGCGGAACATCCTCCAGGGTTTCTGCAGCCTTCAGGTACCAGGCGGTATTCATATGAAACGCACCCTCCACAACGTTCTTGTCCAGCCACAGTATCCTCTTCGCATACTTTGAATAATCGGCCTCTATGCTTTTCTTTTCTTCCGGGACTTTAAGTTCGGTTACGATATATTTCCCATACTTTGTTTCGCTCATTTTATTTCTCTCCTTTTTTTTCTGTTCCCTGTGTGCCTCCCTGTGTCCATATTGCCGCCTTACCGACACCGAAATCGGGGCGTGATCCATCGGCTGCAGGGATTGTAAACTGGTAATCCGGTCCGGCATCCACTGCCGATTCCTCTGGTTTTTCAAGTTGCGGTACCCAGTCATAGGGCACACGGTATGCGCGGTAAATCAGGTTCCGGACCGCGGGCATATCCGAATCCCAGAGGTACGGGCTCATATATTCCCAGACAATCTCATAATCCTTTGTGATTTCAATGATGCGCCCCTGTGCTCCCTCGGTTATAAGGGTATTGCCGTTGGGAAGCCGCTGGGCAGATGATACATTGACGCTGTATAATTTATTGCCGTAAGCAGGATTCGGCTTTCCGGAGATATTGGGGGCATATTGCCAGACGATCTCCTTTGTGACCGGGTTGAATTCGACTACCCTGGAATAGTCGCGGCGCATTACACCTATACCGTCCGGTGCAAAATCAGTCGGGGGCCCGTATCCGGAGCTCCCGCCGTTATCAAATACCATAATATTTCCTTCACCGGGAAGACCCCTGGGAATCATGTGTGTATTGTGCTGGCCTATCATCCACCCTAGCTTTTTATCATCCCCGTCACGATAATAAGGACCGGCACGCCATACAATCTTACCGGTTTTATGGTCTATAATTGCAAGGAGACCGGCTTCACGGCTGTCTATAATGATATTATCCGGGTTGAATCTCTTATCTCCCTGATCATACCACTTGTTGGGTCCAAGATACGATGCGCAGTTCTCATGAAACCAGTCGAAACCGCCACCCTCACTTCTCTGTTTCCTGTTGAAGTTATGCATAGCAGAAATGGCAGCTTCATCAAAACCCATTTCGTCCAGATGTTCGGAGGCCTTCCAGGTCCAGGTTATTTTACCTGTGGCAATGTCCACCTCATAGAGTGCATCATCAATAAGCTGAATATTCCTATTTATTTTTTCATTTTTTACATTGTACTGCGCCAGGGCAAGCAAAGTGCCCTTTGAAAGATTCACAGGCGGGGCATCCGGTATGTAATATCCGGGATTTCCTTTTAACTGAAGGTCATGATGCTGTCTTGAAATCCACATGGTTCCATTCCCTTCATTGGCCTTTCCCTCCATCCAGTGGTCAAACTTCCAGAGGACATTGTCGTTGAAATCCCTGATCTGTATTTGAATGGCGTCCTGCCAGCCATATTTCCATGACGAAGTGGCAGACAAGAGATACCCGCCGGGATATACCTTGTTGGGATGATGCAGTTTCCCTTTCCATAAGTGAACCAGGTTTCCGTTCATATCGATCAGCAGGCCTTTATCACAGGAAAGTATGGTAAAACCGTTCCAGCATTTACCAGGCTTGTAGACAGTTGTCCCAAGGGGGAAGACAGTGGGGTGGGAATGAACAACAGCAGGCATAATAGCCAATGATGCAAGTACTATATATCTTATAATACGCTTCATTTAACGTCCTCCCTGGATAAAAGGATTTTGATGAGCCATACTTACTTTGAATATACTGGAGAAAAAGATGCTGAAAACACTTTTTAATGGCATCTAAGGCAGGGGGATGTCAACAGGAAAGTGTTTGAAAGGAATGAAAAAATTTTCATTCCTTTCAAATTTCAAAGCAGGTTAGTATCTCGCATAATTGGGAACAATATTGCTGTACTTTTTCACAAGCTTGTCCCAGTTTTTGGGAAGATTTATTTTTTTGGTAACAAAGTCGTTCTTTATTCCCCCGACACTTCTAAGAAGGCCTGTCCAGGCCCCGGGACCTCCTGCAACCAGGACCATCAGGCTGTCCGGATTTACGGCCGCAGGCGGTTTTGAAAGGATGTCCTTTGTGTCTGTCTTTTCAACCGGACTCTTCCCGGACGACCCCGTGAAGGCCATCGATCCTTTCATCAGGTATTCCTTGAGGCTCTTCTTTGACCATCCTGCGTCTGCCAGTATTTGCGCATGTGACGGGATTACTATAAGGCAGGACATACTCCATGGATTCATGGCCTTCATGGATTCCGCAATACCCTGTGCATCGGTTCCCTTTGGTACGGTCTGCATGTAGCTGTTCGGGAAAAAGACTGAAAGAGTGTTCTCTCCCCTCTTGAATCCCCGCTCCACGCTGAAGGGCTCCCACGGGCTGTGCTCTTCATCCTCGCCGATAACCAGAGAATATTTCAACGGATCACCTATTACGCCCATGTCTTCGATGCCCTTGCGGGCGCCGCCGATATTTTTGACAATCAGCCCTATGGCGCGGCCTATCGCAGCGTTCGCGATATCACCGGGGCTGAGCGCTCCCGAACTGCAATTGATATGGATCTGATGGCGTATAGGCCCGTTGATGGCAAAGAACGGAGCCCAGGATCCTGTGCTGACCTCGAAGGTGTCAAACCTTGTTTTATGGTCTGCAAAGGCCTCAATAGCCGCTATTATTACAGGCAGATGAGTTGGAAGCGCCCCTGCCATAACTGCATTGACTGCAATCTTTTCTATGGTTGCCTTGCCCTGCCTCGGGATCACCTTTGCGACAACATGATCGGGCGGAAGGTCAGTACCCTGCATCATCTCCTTAACTGCCTCTTCGGTCGGAGGTACAATGGGAAGACCGTCTGTCCATCCGTGCCTGTAAAAAAATCTGTTTACGTCCTGGTAATTGCCTTTAAAAGCAATCCTGGGGGGCGGTTCCACTGCCCATTTTGGTGCCTTTTCATGAGTGGTCAAAGGTTTGGTCAATGCTTCGACTATGGAGGGCATGGCCTCTTTGGTACCTGCATCTATGTCTTCAGGAACAGTTGATTCACATGCAACATGCAACGGAAGAACGCGAAGAACGGGCATTCCTTTATTGGATGAAGCAGACTGAGCATCTCTTATAAAACCGGGATTTACCAGTAACACGACTGGTTTGCCAAGCTCCTCAATCGACATACCGTTGTAGACGAGGAACTTTGTGCAGGAGCCTCAATCCCCTACCATAAGGATAATGGCATCGTTTCCTTCCACCCATTTTTTAAAGGTCGCGCTGTTTTCGGTTTTTATCTCCGTGACATTCCACTGATCAGAGTGATAAACACTGAATTGTGAGTCAGGATATGCCTTTTCCAGCTGCGCCTTAAGTGATAATGCAATCGGAATGGAAGCTCGTTTGTAATTGGCAAACAGGCCTATTTTTTTTCCTGAAAGACTGTCTATTCTGGGTGAGATACCTTTCAGCGGCCTGGGGTCTGTCTCCCCCCAGGGGCTTAGGGCTTTATAAAGGATTTTTGAGGAATCTTTTGCAAGCAGCATACCTGCCTGCAACGGTAACAGGGCTGCTACCAGTATCGAGATCCTCAGCACCCTTAAGATACGAAATCTTCGCATAATGCTTACCTCCTGTGAAATTATTATTTAAGAATAACTGTACTATACAAAAAACCTTTAGAAAATAAAACCGCGGATATGCGCGGATTTAATCCTTTTATTCCCACGCATATCCACGGTCGTTTTTTTAATCAAAAACAGCGGAGTGCTGCTGATACCGATTATATCGGCATCTTATCGCCAGTCATCGATTTTAACACTGCGGCTGTAACGCATACCGCCCGCGCTCCAGTAGTTGTTATTGGTTCCACCGGTAACAATAACCGGAATCATGGGCCTGTTACTCGTTGGCCCCATCTTCGGTGCAGGTGTATTGGGTTTAGCTCCCGGTTTCGGTTTCATCTTCGCGTTTCCGCCAAAGGGAAAACGCACAGGCGGTGCTATAAACTTTTCCAGATCTGCTATTGTATTGTATTTTTGTTTCACAAAATTGGCGATAGGAGGACTCAGGACAAAGACTGTTCCAAATAAAAATCCCTGCTCACTCGCAATTTTTTTCATAATCCCGGGATAATCCATCTCCTTGCCCCAGGAGTTTGCCGCCCAGTTTGCTGCGGAAAGAATTCCCCACCCTTCAAAGAGTGTGGCTATATTCTCGCCTTTTTTGTAACCCAGTTGAACGGAAAAGGGTTTGAACGGGGATTTTTCCTCGTTTTCAGCGATGATCATGTTGATCAGGTTTCCCTGGTTTCCAATAACGCCCATATAGGTTGTGCCCACTTTACCGCAATTTCCGAGGTTTATGGATGCAAGACTCCATGCTCTTCCGATAGTCGTATTTGCAAGGGCATATGGGCCTACGGCGCCAACACCGTAATTCAACCCGATCTCGTCGCGGATGTTTCCATTGATCACGACGGCTCCCATAAAACCATTATCCGAAATGGAAATGGCCTCTTTTGAAATACCGGTCCTGGGATCGGGAGATAAAATAGCCAGAAGAACCGGCAAATACTCCGGCTTGCATCCTGCCATTACCGCATTCACTGCAACGTCTCTCACTGTAAAGGTCCAGAATTCAAAGTAATGTCCGGTATTGGTGGGTGACATTTTACCAACGACTTCATCAGGATCGTGGCTTGTGCCTGTCAACATTTCATCAACTCTCTCTTTGGTCGGAAGAACAACAGGCAGAAAGTCGGTAAATCTTTTATCAAGGAATAATTTTTTGAGTTCTTCAGCAGTACCTGTAAAGGTCTCCGGCCCCCTGTCCCTTTTAATTTCACCTGATCGTGTTTCTTCTGCGGTCAGAGGTTTTGTAAATTTTTCAACGATTTCCTGCATTACAGGGCGGCCTGTAATCGGATTTTTGCCGTTTATGACGTCTCTCTTTAACTGCTCTCTGGTCTTTGCCCAGACCGGACCCTGGATCCACTGTATCCGGATTCCCGGCAGACCACATTGCAATGCCTTGTCAGTCTCCTGCTCATAAAAGTCCGAAATAACGACAGGAACAGAAGGGATGCCCATTTTTGTTTCAAAATTGATTGAGTGCTCGACAACTGCCGGCGCGCACTGGCTTCAGTGGCCAAGGGCGATGATTATGCCATCCGCCTTTTCCTTCATCTCGGCCCATAGGGCAGGATCTTCTGCCTCAAAACCCATACCGCCTTTTCTTTTGTATATGACATTGGTTTTGGGGTAGTTTGCCTTGAACCAGTCGATCATTTCATACAGAAGATTATCTCCGCCAATAAACCCGTCATCAACGAAATAGATGGTCTTGCCGTCGAGGGTGTTCAGACGAGGCGCCATTTTTTTCAACTGGATATTTGGTGGATGGCCAAGAGGAGTTAGAACAGTCAACTTCTCTGCAGATGGTGCGGCCTGAACCTGGAAGCAGATAAAAAGCCCCAGGAAAAGTGCTGCGGTAAGAACAACAGATAAACTTTTCTTCATACCAAAACCTCCGTCATAAATTGTTGTGATTTTTATCCCTGATTACTGGATTTTATATAATTTAAGGTACAGGCCTTTGTCAATGTTCATTTTAAATTAAAATAAGACATTTTTGGTCACGCTTTTTACTTTTTTTGATATAAACGATCACAATCAGGAACTATTATTTTTAAACCGGTAAGAACAAATAAAGGGATGGAGTAATTTCTCAGGGGCGGACAGGGCGTTCGCCCCCATAGTTATTGAACCGATTACAGGGCTAAAAAAATATCTTCGGCTATTAACCCTGTATCAGTTTTAAAAGATTTATTTCTGCCTTTTTGCAACCAGTGGAGGCATTCGCATTCCGCCGCCTCCAGGGCCTCCGCCCATACCGCCTTCAAAGGACATGTTAAGGGTAAGTTCATCCCCGGAAACCGAACCTTCATATTTGATTTTCATCTCGTTTCCCTGAAAACCCTGTACTTTAACTGCAAATGAAACCTTGTCGCCGTCAATCTTTCCCTCTATGATTTCATTTTCATTTCCCCGGGGGCCTTTCACTGTTCCGCTTAGCTTTGTGCCATCTTCCTTGAGGTTGAAGATAAATTCCCTTGGTCCCTGCTGTCCTGCACCGGGTCCCCCTCCGCCGGGTCCACCACCAGGTCCACCACCAAGTTTAGGGGCTGCCATCTCGGCCACCCATGTTCCGGTTAGATTGGCTGCTATTGCAGAACCCGCCATAAGAAACAGTGCTGACAATGCAATTATCATCATTTTCAAACGCATGCTCTTTCCTCCTTCTTTAAATAGGGTTAATTTGAGACCGGTTGTTGAGATTTAAAATATAACTGTACGATAGAAATGCTGACTGGAATGATATTTTAGCTTTATATCTTTGTCAAGAAATGTATTTTAAAAACAGCGCAAATAAGGCGCAAAAAGTGAAAATATGAGCGGAAAGGTTAATTATTTTAAAATAGTGTTGTCTTTGCCAGAAAGTTTATGTTTTTTATTATGCAAACCGATTCCGCGAAGTTGGATGGTGCACACCAATCTTTATTTTTCCTATTCGCCACCTTTAAACCTGCCAGGCCTGAAACCGCTTCTCATATTAAACACTGATTGTCTTGTGTTTAAATATTCTTCAAATTTTTTCATTTGATCTTCAGACAGTATATTTCTTGCGGATTCGAGATATATGCTGTTTAACTTTTCCACATTCTCACGACCTCCATTCATCTGAGCCGGTCCGAAGGGCCTTCCCGATAAAAGCAGAGAGTTGTCTTCTCTTTTTGTATCCGGATCAGTCTGTCTTGCACTGTACATTGCAGCAACAAGTTCCTTTTCCTTTTCTTTATCAAGCAGATTATTATTTTCAATGATACCGCGGTTAAAACCCGTTATCAGCATCCTTTCCGATTCCGAATTCTGGTATTCCCTGAACGCATAAAGCTCGTTCGGGGACAAGAGTTCGGATATTTTTTCATTATATTTTGAGTTTATGTCCACAATCTGCTTTCTTAGAGCTTCCCTGTCTATCATTTCCGGGAATAAACCTCTCCTTCCCGGCATCTTGTTCATAATTTCGAGCTGCATTTCAGCAAGCAGGTCTATTAGCTTTGATTTTGTTTCTCCTGAAAGGTCGATCTCTTCTGCCAGAGAATCATATCGAAAGGAAATGGATGATCTCAGATTATTTCTGAGGGCCGGATTGTTGGTGATATCCGGTCTATTTTGTACGAACCTGTTCTCAGCCGGTCTGTTCTCCTGAGTAGAGGTTGAGGTTGAGTCTATATTCTTTTCCTTCAGGGCATTTTCCAGATAATCCTGCCATGACTGCATATCGGTAACCTGGGATTTAAGCCTGTCAATTTCGGCTTTAAAGTTTTCAGATTTCTCCTTCGGGTAAGAATTGTTTGCTCCCATGACCAATGAATTGATGCGCCTGTTCTGTAAAATTACAGTTATTGCCAGTGCAAAGATAACAATCCCGGCAGAAATCCGGGATATATACTTCGCAGTGCTCGATTTTTTTGCCATGCTTTCCTCCGGATAACAGGAGACAAGATTGTTTCATCAAAAGATAAATATACTACTGAGAATGAATGAAAACAAATATAAAAAAATTGATATTTGGGGATTAAAAATCAATAATGGTCTCAAAGTCTTTCCAGGATCAGTAATCCAAGAAAAGAGGGATACCTATGAAGGCCTATTATTCCAGACTCATGATAATTTTTATGCTTTCTTTTATTGTTTTTTCATGCGCAGACAGGGAAGCAGGTGAACAGACAACATACAAATTTGATTTTCAAGATCCCAGACTTCCCAGAAAGGCCAGGATCAATGACCTGATAAGCCGGATGACGCTGGATGAAAAGATTTCTCAACTGACAAACAGTTCTCCTGCAATAAAAAGATTAGGCATCCCTGCATATGACTGGTGGAATGAAGCCCTGCACGGCGTAGCGCGTGCTGGTAATGCAACTGTATTTCCACAGGCCATCGGCCTGGCGGCTACATGGAATACTGACCTGATACATGACGTTGCCGATGTAATATCTACAGAGGCCCGTGCCAAATATCATGAGGCCCTGCGAAATGGCGACCACGGCCGTTATAAGGGACTAACCTTCTGGTCCCCGAATATTAATATCTTTCGTGACCCCAGGTGGGGAAGAGGCCAGGAGACCTATGGAGAAGACCCCTACCTGACCTCCCGAATCGGGGTTGCCTTTGTAAAGGGCCTCCAGGGAAACGATCCTGAGTACCTGAAGGCTGCAGCATGCGCTAAACACTTTGCTGTTCACAACGGGCCTGAACATCTGCGCCATGAATTTGATGTTACTGTAAGTGACAGAGACTTGTGGGAAACATACCTGCCGGCCTTTGAGGCCCTTGTAAAAGAGGCAAAAGTGGAAGGGGTCATGTGTGCCTATAACCGATATGATGGCAAAGCGTGCTGCGGCAGCAACAGGCTGCTTCGCACCATACTGAGAAATAAATGGGGTTTCGACGGGTACATTGTTTCCGATTGCGGTGCTGTCGAGGATATTTACAGAAACCATAAGATAGTGAAAACTGCGCCTGAAGCCGCTGCCCTTGCCCTGAAAAGCGGTACCAATGTCAGGTGCGGATGGGGTGATTCCGCATTAAATGAGGCTGTCAAAGAGGGACTGATAACCGAGGAAGATATCAATAAGGCATTGAGACATTTATTAAATACCAGGTTTAAGCTGGGAATGTTTGATCCGCCTGAAATGGTAAAATACGCACAGATCCCATATGAAATGAATGATGCCCCTGAGCATGGCAGACTTGCTCTGGAAACAGCCAGACAAGCGATCGTCCTTCTGAAAAATGAAAACTCCGTTTTACCTTTGTCAAAAGACCTGAAAAAGGTAGCGGTTATCGGCCCGAATGCGGATGATTATGATGTTCTGCTGGGAAATTACAACGGTACCCCGGTAGAGTACTCCACTGTCCTCACAGGAATTAAAAAAGTCCTTCCGGAATCAACTGATGTGGAATACACCCTGGGCGTCAATTATCTTGGAGAAAAGTATAAGCTGACAGCCATCCCTGATCAGGCATTCTATGATAATGGAAAAAATGGCATCAGAGTAAGTTATTTTACGAACGACAGGCTTGAAGGCAAGCCCTTTAAAATCGCGGTTGATAAACAAATCAATCATGAATGGGCCTATGGGGCACCTCTTGCCGGCATGCCGCAGGACAACTTTTCAATACGCTGGGAAGGAAGTATAAAGCCGGATAAAACGGGGAAGTATTATCTCGGCGTAACCGGTGATGACGGTTTCCGCCTTTACCTTGGAGACAAGCTTGTCATTGATTCATGGCAGGGGTGGGGCAAAAAGACAGCAGCGGTTGAGGTAGATCTTGTGGAAGGAAAACTGTATCCGTTTAAACTTGAATATTATGACGGCAGGAACAGTGCACAGGTAATGTTCGGCTGGCATGAGCCGGGATACAATTTGCATGATGAGGCCATCCGAATAGCCTCTGATGCCGATGCCATAATATTTGTGGGAGGCATTACCCCGCGCCTGGAGGGTGAAGAAATGGGGGAACAGGTCAAATTTGACGGGTTCTATCGCGGTGATAGAACCAAAATCTCGCTGCCTGTTTCCCAGACCGGGCTTTTGAAGGACCTGGCAAAATTAAACAAACCGCTGGTCTTTGTTAATATGAGCGGAGGCGCAATGGCAATGAACTGGGAGAAGGATCATGTTCCGGCGATATTACAGGCATGGTATCCCGGACAGGCAGGGGGCGAGGCCATTGCTGATGTCATCTTTGGTAATTATAATCCCGCAGGCCGCCTGCCTGTTACTTTCTATAAATCAGTAGATCAACTGCCCGATTTTGAAGATTATGGCATGGCTGGGCATACATACCGATATTTTAAGGGTGAGGTTTTATACCCGTTTGGTTATGGGTTGAGCTATTCCGATTTTGAGTACAGTGATCTCAGGGTAACCCCGGAAACAATTAAAAAAGGAAATGATATTTCTGTTTCAGTCTCTGTCACGAATACCTCGAACAGAGATGGAGGTGAAGTTGTCCAGGTATACATAACAGATAATAAGGCCCCGTTCCCTGTTCCATTGAAGTCATTAAAGGCCTTTAAAAAAATCCATCTCAAGGCAGGACAGAAGGAGAGAGTAACCTTTAATCTCAAGCCCGATGATTTCGGATTGTACGATGATAATATGCATCGAATTGTTGAACCGGATGATTTTACGATTATGGCAGGGGGAAATTCTTCCGGGGGGCTGAAAACGATTATAAATGCGAAAGAAAAAATAGATTTAGATAGATAGCGGTCAGCCAGGTGAAGCAGATAAGTCGCCGTAAAAAAGAATAATCAGGAAATATTCAACGCCTACAACAGTATCCCACAAAAATAAATTCTACGAAATAGTTCGTTGACAAATACGAAATAGTTCGTATTTTGTTGGCATCAAGTGATATGGAAATTGTATCCTGAGGGTCAATTTCAGTATGAATAAACCATTTAATTCGAGGAGAATACAAAATGAACACATTAACTAAACGTATAGGACTTATTGGAGTTTTTATTGTATCGCTTCTTGCAACGGCATGTGCAACAGCGCCGCTTAAGCTTCCAGATAAATATAATTTTGACAATAAGCTTCAGGTAGCTAAAGGGATAACCAGCTACAAGATAGACAGCTGGGAATCTATAGATTATCAGTCACTTATCATAAGAACAGACGACAATGATTATTACCTGCTTATATTGCAGCAACCGGCACCAAACCTGGCTAGCAGTGAAAATATAGGGGCTACTATAACAGTTAATGAGGTAAGACCCGGATATGATACTATACTTGTTGAGAACTCAGGCGGTCCTCAACAATATGTTATTCAGAAAATGTATAAACTTAAGGACAATGCACAGGCAAACGAAATCAGGAAGCAAATACTTAATTCCAAGTGATAGAAAGTATATTTTAAAATTTTCGTTCGTGTGCCAGCCTTAGATCCAGGTTGGCACAAAATGACAGGTAGTTAAGGTAAAGACATGAAAAAAACAGAAACACCAATACCTACAGAATTTGAGCTGGCTATATTGAATGTGCTATGGAAAATAGGTCCAAGTACTGTACGTGAGGTGTACAATATTATTAATAAGTCACGAAAAGTCGGATACACAACCGTATTGAAAATACTCCAGATTATGATCCAGAAAAAACTGGTCAAACGGGATGAATCTAACCATGCCCATGTTTACATACCAAACTGTTCGCAACGGAAAACTCAAAAACGCCTGGTAGACGATCTTTTGAGGAAAGCATTCGGCGGATCATCTTTGCAACTTGCCAGCACTCTATTTGGTGCCGAAAAACTCAACAGATCAGAATTTGAAAAACTCAGGAATGAGATACTCGCGCTTCAAAAAGAGGAGAGCGATAATGGGAATAATAAGTCTTACAGAATCAGTCATTGAATATCTTTTGATTTAAGGAATAACAATTGAAAGGGCCGGCATTTCTCAATCCGGCCCTTTTAATTGTTATTTCTTCATGCTTTTAGCATCCGCATGGATCAACATATTGCATGCAGCCGCAACTATCAACAATGTAGTAGTCTATGCACGGATCACACAGATTATAGCATTCCACATCCTGACGTTTACCGCGGTTCTTTTTTGCAGTCCGTTTCTTTTTTGTTTTATCATCCATAATATCACCTCCTCAATTTTCGGAGATTTAGATTTCCAGTTTCAGATCTCTCACATTATAGGTAAATGTAATGTTATAGATCTTAGTGAATTGTAATCTTCCTGGTTTTTTCTTCCTCTGCCAGCGGCATTGTTAGAGTCAATATCCCGTTTTTATAGGTGGCATCTACCTTGTCTTCCATAACCCTCTTATTTAACCTGAAGCTCCTTCTAAACGAGCCATACCTCATCTCCCTGACATGATATTCGCCTTCCTCCTTTTCGCTTGTATCTTCTCTGCTACCGCTGATAGTGACAAAACCATCCTCAACCGATATCGTAATATCATCCTTTTTAAGTCCGGGCAGTTCTGCTGTAAGTAAATATTTATTATCCTTTTCCACCAGATCAACACTGGGATTTATCTCCTCTCCCATATCTCTTTTCCATTCAGGCCAGAGTCTGTCAAAAAATATATCACCAAGGGGTTCACGGCCAAAAGGTGTCATCCACCAAGGTCTTCCGCCTCTTTTTGCCAATGTGGTATCCATAACCATCACCTCCTTTTCTGTACACTAGGGTAAAGTTTTTAAAATCCCGACAGGATTTCATTTTACTTTACTTATATAATATAAATAAGCACGCGGCTGCATTATTCAAGTCCCCCGAATTCTCTTGTGCAGTCCCTGATTTAATAAAAAAGCCGGGCATTTTCGGAAGCCCGAAATACTGTTTGCGGTTATGTATTAATGCGAATAAATAGTTTTATTATTCTTGCTCTTTTATTTTTTAGTGCTAAGCTTGTGAAATAAGAATAAATACATGCAGCAGGAGGAGATATTATGAAAATAAAGTTATATTTTATCGTGTTGGCTGTTTTATTAGTATCTGTCGTATCATTTGCCCAGCAGGCCCCGGAAATCAGCGTTGAAGATATTCAGATTTGTACATCTATTGAAAACAGAACACCTGCAGGAGTAAATACCAGTTTTTCAGGAGATGTTGGGAAACTCTATTGCTTTACAAAGTTAGTAAGCAATCAGGATGAAGCCTCCATTTTTCACGTATGGCTTTACAATAACCACGTTATGGCAAGGATACCTTTACCTGTAAAGGCAAAAATCTGGAGGACATGGTCGTCAAAAAAAATATTGCCTGCGTGGAAAGGAAAATGGAGGGTTGATATTGAGTCTGCGGATGGGAATCTCCTGGGGAGCAAAGAATTTGAAATAGAATAAAACGATGGTTGAACCGGAAAGATCCGGTTATGCATTTTTTTCTCTTGCTGTCTGCCGGTTTTGTCATCATCCCCAAACCGGCAGACAGCAAAGGCGATTAACAATCAATCTCCACCAAAAGATTATCCCTTTATCTTGAGAAACTCGTTGAGGCTGGCCACATCTTCAACGCTTAAAACCGCTATGTTGCTGTCTTTTGGCAGTGTTCTTCCTGCAAGCCCCATCATCTGTTTCTGGGGGCCAACATCTATCATGGCATCCACCCTGTCTTCAATCATGCGAAGGATGATGTCATACCACCTGACAGGGCTTGTCAGCTGATTGGCCATTATATCCTTTATTTTTTCCGGATCATCTTCCATGCCTGCTGTCGCGTTAAAAAGAATGTCAGATGTCGGTTTTGAAAAGGTTACATTTTCCATGTATTCACGGAATTCATCAACTGCTCCCTTCATAAGATCGCAATGCCACGCGCCGCTCACCTTTAATGGTATTGCCTTTCCCTTTTCTGCCTGTACAAGGGATATGGCATATTCCATAGGTTCGGACTCACCGGTAATTACGACCTGTGCCTCCGAGTTGTGATTGGCAACGGCAAGAAGACCTTTCTCCTTTGCCCTGTCAACGATTTCCGAAACCTTGTCTATTGTCAGCTTCATAATCGCGGCCATAACTCCGGGATGAGAGAGAGACTCCCTGTGCATAAGTTCTCCGCGCTTTTTTACGATCCTCATGGCATCGTATTCCGTGAGCACTCCGGAAGATACAAGCGCAGCGAATTCGCCCAGACTGTGGCCGGCTGATACTGCAGCCCTGATCCCCTTAAGGTTCAGCACCTTTAAACAGACAAGATTAACAGCAGTAATGGCAGGCTGCTGGTTCACTGTAAGGATAAGCTCTTCGCCGGGTCCCTCAAAGCATAGTTTTGACATGGGTTTTTCACAAATTTCATCGAGCTGCCTGAATATTTCTCTGGCCTCCGGGTACTCGTTTGCAAGGTCCTGCCCCATGCCTATTGTCTGCGAATTCTGTCCAGGGAATAAAAAAGCGATTTTATCGTACATGTATTACTCCTTAAATTAGCAACCCCTTTTAAGGAAAGGGGTTGCATTTTTTTATATTTAATTATTGAATCTTATTGCGGGTTGTTGCCGCTCTGGGGATCACCCATTGCTTTACGAAACATCTGTTCAAGGGCAATATCATAGTCTCTTGAGCCGGGAGTAATGGATTTGTTGTTTGCAAGCTGCTGTAAGATCTTTTCTTCAGCCTTTTCAAATTTTAAGTTAATATTGGAAACGACTTTATTTACCGTCTTGTAGATATCGACATCCGTGCCGAAAATGTCAATAACGCATGGATCATTCAGAACATCTTCCAATATATACTGGGTCATGTATAAAGAAATGGGATTGGGCCTGGGAACCAGGCCCCTGATGGGTGCGATGTAATATTTATAATCAAACTCATTGGTCCTTGAAAGTTTTTTCAGGCCCTTCAAAATAAGGTCAGAAAAAGCCCCTGTATTGTCAGTTTCAACAATCTCCTGCATCAGCAATTCCTGGGTCAGGCCTGAATGGATCTCATTCAGTTTGAATTTAAGGAATCTGTCACGCTGCAGAGACTGCTTTTTTTCCTGCCGATCCAGTCTGTTGATTAGTTTATCCTGCTCTTTACCGGTATTTAGATGTTTCATATTTCCATTTAATTAAGGGGCCTCTGGCCGTTAAAAAAAATATTCAGGCTGATTATTTATCCTTTGCCTTCGCAGCCTTTGCCTCTGTCTTCTTCGCAGGGGTATCTGCACTGCTGCTTTTAGCCTCTTTGGCGGGCTCAGAACTATTAGCGCCGCTTTCGCCGGAGCCAGCCTTTCCATCATATCCGCCTGATTTGGAAGCATAATCAGTTACATACCATCCCGACCCCTTTAAATGAAAAGTGCTCTGGGATATAAGTTTCTTCATCTTCCCATTACATTTTTCACATTTGGTGATCGGTGGATCGCTTATCTTCTGCAACACTTCAGTATGGTGATTACATTTTGTACATTCATATTCGTAAAAAGGCATTTTAACTCTCACCTCTCATCTAAAAAATATTTACAGCCAGCTCAAATGGCCTGCACTGTTTGTATGAGTCCAGTATATAGCCCATATTTCGCAAGGAAGCTTTTTTTAGGATATTAAATGTGGTCTCATGGACCACACATTCCTCATATTCCTTGTTTTTTCCCGTGATTTCATACCTCTGAAAAAAATTACAAAACCTGACAATATGAACCAGTTCGTGTGTGAAAATATATACAAGGAGTGGTAACAAGGTCAGATTTTTATCTCTTTGAAGGGCATTTAATATTCGATGATCCTGAAGGCATATAAAGTAGAAATCGCGCTTTTTTGTGCTCGAATCAAAACCTTCAATGACCCTTGAGCGTTTATTCAGCAAAGCAAAGGCGAAGGAGGTTATTTCGTCTTCTTCAAGGGAAGCAAGGGTCTTTACATCATACTGATGCCGCCTCCATTGCTTCGAAGAAAACTTATAATAATCACCGATCTTATCCTCAGCTATTAGAAGAGCCTCGCTGATCGTATCGATATTATCATCCTTAAATGCCAAATAGGTCATTACAAAACTCTCTTGACAAATTTCACACCGAGAAATTAAACCGGATTTCAAGAATGTCAATACCTTTTGACTTTTTTAGTGGCGATGACTGGAGTTGAACCAGTGACCCTACGGATATGAGCCGTATGCTCTGACCATCTGAGCTACATCGCCAATGAATCCCCTAATTTATCCAAATCTTTGTTTTTGTCAATTAAATAATAGCCTGTTTTATGGAAATTTCAGGATTTCTTTTCTTGTTTTTTATGTGAAGACGATCTATTGGGTTTTAGTCCGGGTTAAATACTGTGTAAGTTTTTCTACACGATGTGTTTTGATTGCAACATATGTTGGCATAATACAGCTAATCTTATGCTAAATTATGTTTAATTTTACCACGTTTTACAGGCATATATATTGCAATATATAAAAATCACTGGGGTGCCCGTTGCATTTCAAGGCCTTCCTTCTAGGGGGAAGCAATAAAAAAACAAAGTAACGGCACATTCGGTACTGCCCCGGCATCAAGCCTGCCGGGGTTTTTTTAGGGGAATAAAAAAGCCGGGGATAAAATAATCCCCGGCTTTTTTGTTTAAATCAGCTACATAACCTTTTTGATTTCTTCTGTAAGTGCCGGGACCACATTAAACAGATCATCCACTATACCATAATCCGCCTTCTGGAATATGGGTGCTTCCGGATCTTTATTGATGGCAACTATATATTTTGAAGTTGACATACCTGCAAGATGCTGGATAGCGCCCGAGATACCACATGCAATATAGAGGTTGGGTGAAACGACCTTTCCTGTCTGGCCGACCTGATCGACCTGGCTTCTCCACCCCGCGTCAACGGCCGAACGTGATGCCCCAACCGAGGCGCCCATAACTTCGGCCAGCTTTTCAAGCACATTAAAACCTTCAGGACCTTTCATGCCGCGACCACCGGATACTATTTTATCAGCTTCGGTAAGGTCAACCTTTCCGCTTGTATCCTTTACCGCCTCGGAAACCTTCGTTTTTATTGCGCTGTCATCAAGTGTGAATGCTGCGTCGGCTACTTCTGCGGATGAATCACCGGGTTCGTTTATTGGCATGACATTGGGCCTGGCAGTGGCCATATTCGGAAAACTGTCATCATAGGTAACCTTTGCGTATACCTTGCCAGCGTAAATAGGTCTTGTTGCCACGAGTTTGCCGCCTTCTACTGCAAACTGTGTACAATCCTGCGCCATACCAACACCAAGTTTGGCTGCCAGACGTCCTGCAAGGTCTTTTCCCTGAGACGAGGCGCCAAGTAAAAGTATAGCCGGGTCATTGGCCTTGACGATTTCAGCTATTACTGCCGCATATGCGTCTGTTGTATATTTTTCAAGTCTTGGATCATCGGCGACCAGCACTTTTGCTGCACCGTATTTACCAAGCTCTGCTGCTTTATCTTTAATATTTGAACCAAGTAATATCGCTGTCAGTTCCTGACCGGAGGAATCGGCAAGCCTTTTTCCTTCACTTACCAATTCATATGATATCTTTCTTATGTCTCCATCTCTCTGTTCAGCGATGATCATTACTCCTTGAGCCATAGTTATATCTCCTTCTTTATTTATATCCTGTTTATTATGTTATCAGGCAGTTAGACTAAATAACCTTCGCCTCTTCGTGTAAAAGCTTTGCCAGTTCGGCTGCCTTTGCCTGAGGTGAATCACCATCGATAATCCTGCCGGCAGCCCTTTCGGGTGGCGGGGTGAGTTCAACAATCTTGAGCTTTCTGGCATCCTTACCGAATTCAGCGGTATTGAGGCCAAGATCAGCAAGACTCTTTTCTTCGAGAGGTTTTTTCTTTGCCTTCATAATGCCAGGAAGAGAAGCGTATCTGGGTTCATTAAGCCCTTTCTGCGTTGTCAGCAGGACAGGTGTGTTTGCCTCGACAACAAGGGTTTCACCTTCAACAGGCCTGTTTGCCTTTAAAGTCTTTCCATCATCCGATGCTTCGAGCTTTGTAATAACTGATATCTGCGGGATATCAAGATACTCAGCCAGCGCGGCACCAACAAGACCGCTGTCATCATCAACGCCCCTTTGACCGGTAAAAACAACATCATACTCAAGGCCTTTAATAGCTGCCGCAAGGGCCTTTGCTACTGCAATGGAATCACTTCCATCCAGGGCAGGGTCAGAAATAAGCACTCCCTTGTCAGCCCCCATTGCCAGGGCGGTACGTATTGATTCGGTAACTCTCTTTGGTCCGAGTCCGACAACCGTGACTTCGCCTCCAAATTTTTCCTTTAATTTTAATGCTTCTTCAACCCCGAATTCATCGTAAGGGTTCATGATCCATTTAATATCGCTTTCAGAAATGGATTTCCCGTCCTGAGCAACCTTAATCTGCGCTTCAGTGTCCGGGACCTGTTTTATGCATACAATAATATTCACTTTGCTCCTCCTTTAACGTTTCTATGATAGAAAATCTAACATTTATTTTTCTAGAATCTAAAAGTAATACCGGTAGGCTGATACATCCGGCCACCGACTGAATAAAATTCTATAACACTATCATTTTATTATTGAAATAAGGATTTATTCACTAACACGGCTTTTAACAGGGTGTCAAGTCATAATACCCCTTATCTGGCTTATTCTCTCGGAGCAAGCTAAGTTTGGAATAATTTAACTTAATAATGCATTATTATTTTTTTCTTTTTCCCTGCGTTCCTTTTTTAGAGTTTTTTATTCCCGGTCTGTTTTGTTTCAAAGCTGACTGGGCGACGGCCAGCCTGGCAATAGGCACCCTGAACGGCGAACAGCTTACATAGCTCATTCCAGCCCTGTTACAAAAATCAATTGATGCCGGGTCGCCGCCATGTTCTCCACATATACCCACCTTCAGGTCTTTATTAGCCTTGCGGCCCTTTTTAATTCCGATTTCAATCAATTGACCAATCCCTTCCTGGTCAATTGTCTGGAAAGGATCTGCTTTAAAGATCTTCTTATCAAGATATTCATTAATAAAGCTTCCAATGTCATCACGGCTTAAGCCCATTCCCATCTGAGTAAGATCATTTGTACCGAAACTGAAAAACTCTGCAACATCCGCCATCTCATCTGCAAGGAGACAAGCCCTCGGGATCTCGATCATTGTCCCGAATTTATAATCAATACTCTTTATCTTATATTTTTTAATAACAGCAGAATAAACCCTGTCTACTATCTTTTTCTGGTCTTTCAGTTCACGCGCGTCACAGGTTACCGGAACCATGATCTCCGGGAAGGCCTTCCTGCCGGACTTCTGCAATTCTGCAACAGCTTCAAAAATTGCGCGGACCTGCATCTCGGTTACTTCAGGATAGGTAATCCCGAGCCTCACGCCACGATGACCCATCATCGGGTTTACTTCACTAAGAAATTCTTTTCGCTTCCTTATTTCAGTTACGCTTATAAACAGACTGGATGCAATTTCCTGAAGCTTCCATGCCCCCTGGGGTA
This sequence comes from uncultured delta proteobacterium, assembly GCA_963815145.1. GTDB lineage: Bacteria > Desulfobacterota > DSM-4660 > Desulfatiglandales > HGW-15 > JAAZBV01. The sequence continues at coordinate 30,907 of CAWFFS010000015.1, read as the reverse complement.
TAAATTCATGAAGCGGCGGATCCAGAAGTCTGAATGTAACAGGCAGTCCATTCATTACCTCCAGGGTAGCCTTAAAATCCTTTTTTACAAAACCAAAGAGTTTCTTCAGTGCCCTTTTTCTTTCCTCTGCTGTATTACTTAGAATCATCTGGCGTAGGTAAAAACGTGGTTTATCGCTTTTATCGCCATAGAACATATGTTCTGTTCTGAAAAGCCCGATCCCCTCTGCCCCAAAATTCAATGCAATCTGTGCATCCCTGGGCGTTTCGGCATTTGCCCTTACACCCATGTTGCAGTATTTATCAACAATCTTCATGTAATTCTTAAAGTGGGGATTTTCAGTGGCGTCTATCATATCCAGTTCGCCTTCATACACATGTCCCTTGGTTCCATTAAGGGTTATAAGATCGCCTCTCTTGTAAACCTTCCCATCTATGGTCATTCTTCCGGCATTAGGGTCAACCTGTATCATACCTGCACCCACGATACAGCATTTCCCCCAGCCTCTGGCTACGAGAGAGGCATGACTTGTCATTCCGCCCCTGGATGTAAGGATTCCTTTAGCCGCCCTCATACCGGCGACATCTTCGGGATTAGTCTCTTCCCGGACAAGAATGACCTTTTTACCTCTTGCGGCCCAGTCCACTGCTTCCTCTGCATAAATACTATCTGGCCTGCTGCACCGCCGGGGCCTGCCGGAAGGCCCCTGGCGATCTCCCTGGCTCTTTTCTCTGCTGCAGGGTCGACAATCGGGTGAAGGAGTTCATCAAGCTGCTCCGGATGTATCCTCGTTATGGCAATATCCTCGGTTATAAGCTTTTCTTTCAGCATATCCGTGGCCATATTTAACGCTGCTGTACCTGTGCGTTTCCCGACCCTTGTCTGCAGCATATAAAGGGTGCCTTCCTGTATTGTAAACTCAATATCCTGCATATCCCGATAATGCTTCTCCAGTTTACGCCGGATATCGAAGAGCTGTTTATAAATTTGAGGCATTGCTATCTGGAGAGAGTGAAGGTGTTTATTCTGATTATTCTTTGTATCTTCATTTATTGGGTTAGGTGTCCTTATACCTGCTACAACATCTTCTCCCTGTGCGTTTGGGAGCCATTCGCCATAAAACCTGTTTTCACCGGTGGCGGGATTTCTGGTAAATGCAACTCCGGTGGCGGATGTTTCACCCATATTCCCGAAAACCATGGCCTGGACAGTAGTAGCCGTCCCCCAGTCATCAGGGATTTTTTCTATACGGCGATATGCAACAGCACGTTTCCCGTTCCAGCTCTTGAAGACTGCACCAATTCCTCCCCAAAGCTGTTCCATCGGGTCATCCGGGAACGGGTGCCTGAGGACCTTCTTCACCCGCTTTTTATATTCTTTACAGAGATATTTCAGATCATCCGCATCAAGTTCAATATCAGTTGTATATCCCCTGTCCGCCTTCAGCCTGCCCATGATGCCTTCGAGCTGGGCCCTGATACCTTTACCTTCTTCGGGCTCAATACCCTCGGCTTTTTCCATAACCACATCCGAATACATTGTTATGAGCCTTCTATAGGAATCATATACAAACCGTTCATTTCCGGTATTTTTAATGAGCCCCGGGATTGTCTTTGTGCATAGCCCTACATTGAGGACTGTTTCCATCATACCTGGCATGGACTGCCGGGCCCCTGATCTTGATGAAACAAGAAGAGGATTGTCAGCACTGCCAAACTCCATTCCCATTTCCTTTTCAATAATTTTTAATGCTTTTTTTACCTGGGTTTTCATGCCATTAGGAAACTCGCCCTGATTCTTGAAAAAATCATTACAGCATTCTGTAGTAATGGTAAACCCGGCCGGAACAGGGATCTTAAGCCTGCTCATCTCTGCCAGGTTGGCGCCCTTTCCACCAAGAAGGTTTTTCATATCTGCACTTCCATCTGTTTTTGCACTTCCGAATGAATAAACATACTTTGGCATAATGCTTTCTCCTGTTTTTCGTTTTCTGATAAAACATTACAATTATATAAAAGATAATGATAATCTCAAAGGGCAAAGCGCTTTATTATATTAAATCAGTATAATATAAAAGTTTTTATTTGATAAGATGCCGGGAGAGTATACAATTGTATCCCGCAATTATACTATAGGCAGAAGATGAAAAATCTTTCGTTTACTGAGTTAAAGAATTTTAATATTTTTGATACCGGCCTGTACGGGGCCCCGGGGGTATGAAATGAATGGGTATGACGGTAAACTGATATACCTCGATCATAATGCTACTACACCGATTGATGAAAATGCTGTAGAAATAATGAAAAGGTATATGATTTATGAATTCGGGAACCCTTCAAGCGGATATGAACTTGGTGTAAGGGCCAAAGAAGGTGTGGAAAAGGCCAGGCAGGAGGTTGCCGACCTTATTAACTGCAAGGCCGGTGAGTTGATTTTTACATCAGGCGGAAGTGAATCAAACAATATGGTACTTAAGGGTATTTCCGCGTTGGGCCGCTTTAAAGGAAAACATATTATTACAAGCGTTATTGAACACCCGGCTATTGTCAATCCTGCCATGTATCTTATGGAGCTTGGAGCAGATGTCACCTTCCTGCCGGTGGATAACTATGGCAGGGTAAGCCCTGATGATGTGAAGAAAGCGATTAATCGTAAAACCGTACTCATATCCATTATGCTTGCGAACAATGAAACAGGAACTCTCCAGCCCGTAAAGGAAATTTCAGAAATAGCAAAAGAATATTCCATACCCTTCCATACGGATGCGGCCCAGGCAGTGGGCAAGATAAAGGTTGATGTAAGAGATCTCGGTGTGGATTTCATGAGTATTGCCGGGCACAAGCTCTACGGGGCCCAAGGGTGTGGGCGCACTTTATATCAGGGATGGTAAAGAACTTACACCGCTTGTGCATGGTGCAGGACAGGAAATGGGAAAAAGGGCTGGAACGGAAAACGTCATTCTGGTTACAGGGCTCGGGGCTGCATGCAGGGTGGCAAAAGACAAACTGACAGGAGATGCAGGGAAAATAAAAAAATTAAGAGATCTCCTTCAGGAGCTGCTTTTTAATGGCATTGATGACCTTGTGCTTAACGGGCATCCTGAAAAAAGACTTCCCAATACATTAAATGTTTCAGTTCCAAGTGTAGATGGGGGAAAGCTGCTGGGAATGCTTGATAATGTTGTCGCGTCCACGGGTGCCGCATGCCATGACAGGAGTGTGAAATTGTCACACGTGCTATCTGCCATGGGGGTTAAACCGGAGGTGGGGATGGGCACGTTAAGGCTGACCCTTGGGCGGCTCAATGACAGGGAGCAGATAGAGACAGCAGCAGCGCAGATTATAGAGGCCGCGAAAAAGATGAAGAAGGATTCATATGCCGACTAATATGATCCCAAACAAATGTAAAGAGTGCTCAAAGCCTGATTCAATAAGGTATCAGAGGCATTGCGATCTATGTCAACATCTTGAAATAGAGGAAGAACTATTTTGTGATCTTAATAGAGCAGTACAGGATGAAAACTGTTTCAAGTGCAGTGCCTTTAAAATATCATTTTGCATGGAATGTGAGGGCCCGGAAACCTGTATTCAAATCAGATGAAAAAATTGTAGAGGCAGCATATAAAATTTTTTGTGAAAGCAGCCTGGTTGTTAATGATTTTGTCAGTTTAATATCCCTTGCCTCGGACCATGTCCATGTATTGGTTGAGTCAAATGGGGAATTATCAGTTGATGAGCTGATAAGAAGGATAAAAGAACATACAGGCAAGGGATTACTCAGGGAATGCCCGGAGTTAGAAGAATCATTTGAAAATGATTCAATCTGGGACGATGCCTATTTTGCAGAAACAATAGGTTAACCAATTGAATGAAAAAAAGCACTTCGAATTTATTTAGTTTTAGCCAATCTGGCCATTTTTTATTACATTAATTTTTCTTAATATAATTAGCTTATCATCCCTATAGCCAAATAAATACTATTATTTACTACCCTTAAAGCAGTAATAAATTTTACAGTAATTGAGTTTCTGCATTATTTACCCTTGACAAGTAAACGTTTTTTACTTACACTTCAAAAAATAGAAAATGCAAAAATGTTAATTCAGCACTTTGGGGATTAGTTGCATGAAAGTGAAATTAAAAAATCTGACATCGGTTCAAACGGGCTACTCATTCAGGTCTCGTCTTGAGGTTATCGGGAGCGGTGAAACCGCTGTTATTCAAATGAAGGATCTTCTGGAAGACAATACAGTTGATCGCAGTAATTTGGTAAAAATTGATATGGAGAACGTAAAAGATCATCACCTCGCTAAAAAAGGTGACCTTATTTTCAGATCTCGTGGATTGCAAAATACATCTGCTATTTTACTTAATGACCCGGGAAACGCAGTTGTTGCGGCTCCTTTATTAAGAATCAGGATAACCAGACGGGACATTATTATACCTGAGTACCTGAACTGGTATATCAGTCAGCGTGATGCACAGGCATTTTTTAACAGCAGGGCAAAAGGGACTGTCCAGAAGATGATCAGCAAGCAGGCAATAGAAGAACTCGAAGTATCTTTGCCTAGCCTGGAAAAACAAAAATCCATATTGGAAATTACATCTCTATCAGAAAAAGAACAAACTCTGCTTAAAGAAATTGCAACGAAGCGGGAACAATATATTTCGACAATACTAATGCAATTGGCAACCACGGAAAACACGGAAGGACACGGAAAATGAGTCTAATGCTTGAAGATGAGACTTATATGATTCGTGGTGCTGTCTTTGATGTGTATAAAGAGATGGGTAGCGGTTTCCTTGAAGCAGTTTATCAGGAGTGCCTGGAGAAAGAATTTACAATCAGAAAAGTTCCTTTTGCAGCTCAACCGGAATTAAAGCTGTGCTATAAAGGGGAAATTCTTCAACAAACCTATAGACCGGATTTTATTTGTTATGAAAAAATAGTTCTTGAAATTAAAGCGGTAAAAAATATCGCTCCGGAACATAAAGCTCAAATAATAAATTATCTAAAAGCAACAAACCTGCAGTTGGGATTATTAATAAATTTTGGTAGTCACCCAAAGGTCCAGATTGAACGCTTTGCGTTTTAATCTTCCGTGTCTTCCGTGACTTCCGTGGTTAAAATAAGGAGAATTTGAATGAGTAAGATAGACCAGAAAGACATCAATAATGCAGCATGGGCAGCCTGTGACACCTTTAGAGGGGTTGTTGATCCGGCGCAGTACAAAGACTACATCCTTGTAATGCTGTTTTTAAAATATATCTCCGATATCTGGCAGGATCATTATACTGAGTATCAAAAGCAGTATGGCAATGATGATGTTCGCATACGCCGCAAGCTTGAGCGTGAACGTTTTGTTCTCCCGGTTGTAAAACTCACCGAAAAGAATGAAGACACAGGAGAAGAAACTGTTCTGGATGAATTCCCCGCCACCTATTACAGCCTTTATGATAGAAGGGCAGCTGCCAATATTGGTGAGCTGATCAATATTGTTCTCGACCATATTGAAGAAAGCAATAAAAGCAAGCTGGAAGGTGTTTTCAGAAACATAGACTTTAACAGCGAGGCAAACCTGGGCAAAACAAAAGATCGTAACAGACGCCTCAAAGCCCTTCTGGAAGATTTCCATAAGCCACAGCTCGAATATGCGCCCCAGTCGGGTATCCGAAGATGTTATCGGTAACACATATATCTATCTTATTGAGAGATTTGCCTCTGACTCCGGTAAAAAGGCCGGAGAGTTCTTTACACCTCTTAAGGTCACAGAGCTTGTAGCCAAGCTTGCCGGACCAAAATCCGGAGATAGAATATGCGATCCGGCATGCGGTTCCGGCGGTCTTTTAATTCAGGCAGCAAAAGAAGTGGGAGACAGGAATTTTGCCCTGTTCGGACAGGAATCAAATGGAAGCACCTGGGCATTATGCCGCATGAATATGTTTCTGCACAGTTTTGACAGCGCACGAATAGAGTGGTGCGATACACTTAACAGCCCTCTGCTTGTAGAAAATGACCGTCTGATGAAATTCAACTGTGTTGTGGCTAACCCTCCTTTCTCTCTGGATAAATGGGGTGCGGAAGATGCAGACAGTGACCAGTACAACCGCTTCTGGAGAGGCGTTCCACCAAAAAGCAAAGGCGACTGGGCCTTTATCAGTCATATGATAGAGGTTGCGCTTGAAAAACAGGGGCGTGTGGCAGTGGTTGTCCCCCATGGTGTCCTGTTCCGGGGTGCAGCAGAAGGACGTATCCGCCAGAAGATGATTGAAGAAAATATCCTTGATGCGGTGATTGGTCTTCCCGGAAACCTCTTCCCAACTACAAATATCCCGGTAGCAATCCTTGTATTTGACAGGTCTCGTGAAAAAGGCGGAACAAGGGAAGAATGTAAAAATGTTCTCTTTGTTGATGCCAGCAGGGAGTTTGTATCAGGCAAAAACCAGAACAATCTTTCGGAAGAGCATATTTTAAAAATCATGCAGACCTATAAAGAAAGATCGGATGTAGAAAAATATGCCCATGTAGCAGCCTTTTCGGAGATTAAAGAAAACGATTTCAACCTCAATATTCCCCGATATGTGGATACATTTGAGGAGGAAGAGGAAATAGATATTGATGCGGTACAGCAGGAGATTGAAGTGCTGGAAAAAGAGCTGGCTGAAGTGAGAGTAAAGATGGCTGAAAAGCTTAAGGAGATTCAGAGGTAACCACGGAAGACACTGAATTACACGGAAAAAAATTTGTGAATTATTTAGTGGTGATATTGTTAACCATTTTCACCAGTTGGGAAAAATGGTTTTTGAATAGAGCTCAACAGCTTTTAACCAGCTCGTGAATATGCACGAAATGGTTCTGTTAAATTTATCCGTGATTAATTTGGAGAATGTGTCATAGCAGTCAGGTACATGAAATACTATTTCGAGGAGTATCTCGTTATATTCTCTCAGGGGGATAGAAATGGTTAAGAACAGAAAATTAAATGTGGATGGCAGCGAGATTGCTGTGGCTACAAACAACGATCAGGATTACATATCCATGACCGACATGGTACGTAATATTGAGAACGGTTTAGCACTCATTGAAAAATGGCTTCGCAACAAGAATACCATCGAGTTTCTTGGTATCTGGGAGCAGATGCATAATCCCAATTTTAATTCCCCCGAATTCGAGGGAATTAAAAATGAAGCCGGACTGAATCGTTTCATTCTATCCGTCAAGCAGTGGACAGAGAAAACAAACTCTATTGGTGTTATTGCGAAAGCAGGGCGATACGGCGGTACATTTGCCCACAAGGATATTGCCTTTGAATTTGCGTCCTGGATTTCACCAAAATTTAAATTGTATTTGATTAAAGAATTCCAGAGACTCAAAGATGAAGAACTCAGGCAGCTCGGCTGGGATATTCGCCGCAACCTCACCAAAATAAATTACCAAATTCATACTGATGCCATAAAAGAGCACCTGATTCCACAGGAATTGACCAAAGCTCAAATTAATCTGGTTTATGCCTCCGAAGCGGATATCCTGAATATGGCTCTTTTCGGGAAAACTGCAAAACAGTGGAGAGATGAAAATCCGGAGGAAAAAGGGAATATCCGCGACTTTGCCAATGTATCACAACTGGTATGCCTGGCAAATCTTGAAAATCTTAATGCTCATTTTATTCAGGAGGGTTTGAGTCAGCCGGAACGTCTGGAAAGATTGAATCAGACTGCTATTCAGCAGATGCGGTTGCTGGTTGAAGATAGATCAGTGAAGCAATTAGGAGAAACCACTAATGAACACGAATAGGCACGAATTACTCGGATAACAAATAAGTCAAATAAAGGTATGCGATTTTTGGATCGAAAATTAAAACTCTCGCTATTGGTGCGAGAAAGAGGTCTAGGGTAATAAAAAGGAAATTGTGATGGATAGACCTAATAAATACCCAAAGAGTTGGAAGATAGAAAAACTCTCAAATATATGCGAATTACAAGCTGGTAAATTTATTTCAGCTTCTGAAATATCTGCCACTAATAATGATCATTTTTATCCGTGTTATGGTGGGAATGGAATACGTGGTTATGTTAAAGAGTTCTCTCATAATGGGACTTACCCTTTAATTGGTAGACAAGGAGCACTATGTGGCAATATAAACAAAGTATCCGGGAAATTTTATGCAACAGAACATGCTGTTGTTGCAAAACCTAATTCTGACATCAATGTTAATTGGCTAACATATCAACTTATTTTTACCGACCTAAATAGATATGCTACAGGTGCAGCTCAGCCTGGTCTTTCAGTTAAAAATATAAATAAAATATTCTTTCCCGTACCGTCAATTGCTGAACAAAAAGCCATCGCTGATTATCTTTTAATTTGGGATAAGGCTATTGAAAAAAACGAAAGAATGATTCAGGCGAAGGCAAAATTATTTAAAGCCTATTGTCAAAAAATAATAAATCATAAATGTGATTCATGGACACATATTAAGCCAAAGAAAATTTTCGACACCATAACAGAAAAAAATTTTCCTGATGAAGAGTTACTTTCAGTTACCCAAGATCGTGGAGTTATTCCTCGCAGAATGCTGGAAGGTCGAGTTATGTCTCCAGGTGGAACCACTTCAAGTTATAAACTCATCAAACAAGGTGATTTTGCAATCAGTCTCCGTTCATTTCAAGGCGGTATCGAATACTCAAATTACCGGGGAATTATTAGCCCCGCATATACAGTATTGCGTCCTAAAATTGAAATAAACTGTGAGTTCTTCCGGATTTTTTTTAAAACTTATATTTTTATTGAGAAATATTTAAAACAAGCAGTCATTGGAATTCGTGACGGGAAACAAATAAGTATTCCCGATTTTATGAGAATCAAAATTCCTGTACCCCCTGTAAAAGAACAAGAACGAATTGCAGAATTGTTAAATTCCGTTCAGATCAAGATCAGTCTATTAAAACAACTAGGAGAAAAATACAAAGCTCAGAAGCGGGGTCTTATGCAGAAACTGCTTACTGGCCGATGGCGAGTAAACCCTGAAATCATCAATAAATACAAGGAAGACAATGTCTGATCTGATTCCAAAACATGGCGGCTACCGCAAACTTAAAAGCTTTCAGATTGCTCAACTGGTATATGATATTACAGTGCGCTTTTGCGATAAGTATATTGATAAATTCAGCCGCACCCGTGATCAAATGGTTCAGGCAGCCCGTTCCGGCGTTCAGAACATAGCAGAAGGTTCACAAGCCTCCGCCACTTCAAAAAAAACAGAGTTAAAACTAACCCAGGTTGCACGTGCTAGTCTTGAAGAGCTTAAACTGGATTATGAAGATTTTTTAAGACAGCGAGGATTTAAACAATGGGATCATGAAAATCCTTTAAGGCAGGAGCTTATTGATAAACGCTGCCAGACCGCTGATGATGTGGTAGCCTGGGTTATGATGGCTGCAAAACAATATGGACAATGTGGACAAAATGGACTCGCTGATTCCGCCGAAAAAAATATTTCCTTCTCTACAGAGTCAACAAGGTCTACCCTGTCCACAAGGATTTATCCCGAACTCTCTGCAAATGCCTCACTCGTTTTAATTGCAGTAGCATGTTCTCTTCTGAACCGCCAGGTAGAACGTCTTGCTCAGGATTTTGAAAACGAAGGCGGTTTCACAGAAAGGCTTTATAAAGTGCGTACTTCAAAAAGGAGAAAAAATAATGCCTGACTTTATAAAACTCGAACATTTGAAACAAACCCTAGATTCTTATCTGCCACTACTAAAAGAGATTGTTTCAAATCTTCATGAGGATCTTGTTCTGCGCTGGACATATAATTCCAATGCCATTGAAGGTAATACCCTTACTCTAAAAGAAACCAAGGTCGTACTGGAAGGGATTACTGTCGGTGGGAAAACCATGCGGGAACACTTTGAGGCTATCAATCATCGTGAAGCTATCTATTTTGTTGAAGAGCTTGTTACAAAAGGCGAACCTCTATCCGAATGGCAGATCAAATCCATTCACCAGCTTATCCTTAAAAATATAGATGATTCAAATGCAGGTGTATACCGGAAAATAAATGTGGTTATTTCAGGTGCTGATCATATTCCTCCTGATTCAGATCATGTAGAAAGTGAGATGCGGGCATTTATCAACTGGTATAAAAACGAAGCTGTTGATCTTCATCCTGTAGAACGGGCTGCTCGTGTCCATGCAGACTTTGTTAAGATACACCCTTTTGCGGATGGTAATGGCAGGACATCTCGTCTACTTATGAACCTGGAACTTATGAAGGATGGGTATCCGCCTGTTATTGTTCCTGTGGAAAAACGCCTTGAGTATTATGAATCTCTGGATAGAGCCCATACTAAAAATGATTATGAACCTTTTTTATCTCTTATGTTTGATGTTGTTAAATCAGGTTTTAAACCATACTGGCATGCACTGGGGGTTGAGTTATGAACAGAGAATTAAATAATAATTCTGAACTCCTTATCTACCAGGCTCCGGACGGGCAGATTAAAATTGATGTGCGCCTGGAGGATGAAACTGTATGGTTAACACAGGAGCATATGGCGCAATTGTTTGGCAAGGCAAAGTCAACGATCAATGAGCATATTAAAAATATCTTTGCAGAGGGTGAGCTTGTTGAATCGGATGTTATGAAGAAATTCGGAATTTCCGAATTTCAGCAAAAAGCTCCTAATTTCTATAACCTGGATGTGATCATATCTGTTGGATATCGCGTTAAATCTCAACAGGGTACCCAATTTCGCATCTGGGCCACGCAGCGGTTAAAGGAGTATATCGTCAAAGGTTTTTTATTAAACGATGATCGTTTTAAAAGCGGCAGCTCCATGAACTACTTCTCAGAGCTGCAGGAACGCATTCGTGAAATACGGCTTGCGGAACGTTTCTTTTATCAGAAGATAAAGGATATCTATGCCACCAGCATTGATTATGACCCGGGTGATGAAAAAACCATTGAGTTTTTCAAGGTTGTTCAAAATAAGCTGCTCTGGGCTATCAGTGAGCAGACTGCTGCGGAGCTGGTTTATCGCCGTGCAGATGCAGAACTGCCATTGATGGGTATGCAGTCATTTGACAAAAAAGGCGCTCCGGTGCGGAAAGGCGATGTTAGCATTGCAAAAAACTATCTGCAGGAAGACGAAATTAAACTGCTGGGTCTGCTTGTGGAACAGTATCTGGCCTTTGCTGAAACCATGGCGCAGCAGCGCACTCCCATGTGCATGAAAGACTGGATTCAGCGGCTTGATGCTATCATTCAGCTCAATGGCCGTGAACTGCTTTCCCATGCCGGAAAGATCAGCCATCAACTGGCTCTGGATAAATCAGAACAGGAATACGAGAAATATAAAGAGATACAGAATCAGCAGCAGCATGAAGAGAGTCTGCGGGAGCTGGAGCATGATCTGGAACAACTCCAACCGCCGGGACAAAAGGGAGACTTTGATGAATAGTTTTAAAATAAATGAAAAATATGCTTCTCAAATCCCCGCTTTGCAGCTCTTGATCAGTCTGGGTTTTGAATATTTGAAGCCTAGCGAAGCTCTTCAGGAAAGACAAAACAGATTATCGAATGTTCTTCTGGAAAATATTCTTCGCAATCAGATCAAGGAAATAAACCGGATAAGATACAAGGGTGGTGAATACCTCTTTAGTGAAGAAAATGTTCAGTCTGCTATTCAGAAGCTTAAAAACATTAAATATGACGGCCTACTTAAAACCAATGAGGCAGTTTATGATCTGATTACCCTTGGTACTGCTATGGAGCAGACTATTGAGGGCGACTCTAAAAGTTTTACCCTTAATTATATTGACTGGCGGAATATATCCAGAAATAAATTTCATATGACTGTTGAATACAGTGTTGAAAGATCCCGCAGTACAGAAACTGTCAGGCCGGATATTGTCTTGTTTGTTAATGGTATCCCCTTTTGTGTTATTGAATGCAAGGCACCCAATATTGAAATTGAACAGGCAGTTTCTCAATCCATTAGAAACCAGAATGATGATTATATCCCCAAGCTTTTCATATACAGCCAGATGGTTCTGGCACTTAACAAGAACAGCGCAATGTATGCAACAACCGGAACTGCAGCAAAGTTTTGGAGTGTGTGGAAAGAACCTGGATTAACCACGGAACACACGGAAAGCACGGAATTTAAAAACCTTAAAAAACTTGTTCAGGATTCGCTTAAATACGAAGTAAGCCCGAATGATTTTTCCGTGTCTTCCGTGCCTTCCGTGGTTGAAAATTCTCGTCTTGTTACTGAACAGGACAAATCCATCTATGCCTTATGCCGCCCGGAAAGACTCCTGGAACTTGCATGGAAGTTTACTCTTTTTGATGGCGGAATAAAAAAGATTGCACGTTATCAGCAGTATTTTGTTGTTAAATCCACCCTCAACAGGATCAAGCAGCTTAACAGTGATGGATCACGTAAAGGCGGAGTTATATGGCATACACAGGGATCGGGAAAATCACTCACCATGGTCATGCTTGCACGAAACCTGGCCCTTGGGACTGAAATACTTGATCCGCGTATCGTGCTGGTTACCGACCGGGATGATCTGGATAAACAGCTTGGAAACACCTTCGCTGCCTGCGGGCTTGAGGCCAATCGGGCGACATCGGGGCGGAACCTGCTGGAACTGGTTGCCGAAAAGAAGTCCGGTATTATCACCACCCTTATTCATAAGTTTGACAAGGCCTATACATTTAAAAAATATCAGGATGATTCTCCGGATATTTTTATCCTTGTTGATGAAGGCCATAGAACACAGTTCGGGTCATTCTCCGCACGTATGCGCCAGATGTTCCCTAATGCCTGTTATCTGGGCTTTACCGGAACTCCTTTACTCAAAAAGGAGAAAAATAATTTTTTAAAATTTGGAAAACTTCTGGAGCCTCACTATTCCATATCACAGGCGGTTGAGGACGGGTCGGTTGTGCCTCTTTTGTATGAGGGTCGACATGTTGAGATGACCCAGAATAAGGAAGCTGTTGACCTGTGGTTTGAGCGGCATACAAATGGATTGACCAAGGCACAGCAGGCGGATTTAAAACGAAAATATGCCCGGGCAGAAATGCTCAATAAGGCTGAGCAGGTTATTTATATGCGGGCCTTTGATATAAGCGAACATTTCAGGGCTAACTGGCAGGGTACAGGGTTTAAGGGACAGCTTGTTTCCCCTAATAAGGAATCCGCAATCAAATATAACAACTTTTTAAATGAGATTGGCTTTGTTAGCTCGGAGGTTGTTATATCTCCTCCGGATATGCGTGAAGGCTATGAAGAGACCGATGATGAATCATCTGATATTGTTGTCAAATTCTGGCAGAAAATGATGAAACGTTATGGCAGCGAAGAAGAATACACAAAGCAGCTTATAAACCAGTTTAAATTCGGGAATGATCCGGAGATCATCATTGTGGTTGATAAGCTATTAACCGGTTTTGATGCGCCGCGAAATACAGTTCTGTATCTGTGCAGGGTTTTAAGAGAACACACCCTGCTTCAGGCAATTGCCCGTGTAAACAGGCTGCATGAGGGAAAAGAGTTCGGTTATATAATCGACTATGCGAGTGTACTTGGTGAACTGGATACAGCGTTAACCATGTACAGTGCCTTTGAGGGATTTGACGAGACGGACCTGGTCGGGACTATCACCTCCATCAATAACGAAATCAATAAACTGCCGGAACGCTATTCCGACCTTTGGGATATTTTTAAAACAGTAAAACACTCCTATGATGAAGAGGCATATGAGGTTTTGCTTGCTGATGATGATATTCGGGAAGAGTTTTATTATCGCCTCTCTCAGTACAGTAAAAATCTGGCAATCGCCCTTTCTTCGGAAACCTTTTTAACTGAGACCGACGAAAAGACCTTATCCACATATAAGACTGACCTCATAAAATTTCACTCTCTTAAAAAGTCTGTAAAACTGCGTTATGCCGAGGCAGTTGATTACAAAGAGTATGAACCTAAAATTAAAAAGCTGCTGGATACGCATATTCAGGCAAACGAGGTAATCCAGCTTAATGAGCCTGTTAACATCTTTGATGATGAAACCTTTAACCAGGTAAAAGAGGAACAGGGGGTTTACCAGACTAAACAGAGTACAGCATCCAGAGCGGATATGATAGCCCATGCAACAAAAAAAGTTATTACAGAAAAGATGGATGAAGACCCTGCCTTTTATGAGAAATTCTCAAAATTGATTCAGCAGGCAATCGAAGATTTCAGGGCAAAAAGGGTATCGGATATGGAATACCTCAATAGAGTGGTTAATATCCGGGATAAAGTTGTGGGCAAGATCCATGATGATGTCCCTGATACTCTTGTGGAAAATGAAGATGCCATGGCCTATTATGGCGTATTGAAACCTTTTTTTGAGGTGCACGGTTCAAAGGTGAAAGATATTGAGGCTGTTACTGCGGATACTGCAATTGCTATCTGCAATATATTTAAAAAATATAACAAGATCAATTTCTGGAATGATGAAGACGCCCAGAAACAGACAGTCAATGATATCGACGATTACTTTTATGATGTGCTTAAAACAGAAAAAAAGGTTGAGTTATCTCCTGATCAGATGGATGAAATAATAGAGAAGGTTATGCAGGTTGCAGAACACAGGAGCTTTATATGAAGGAAGCTGCAATCATAAATGGCGAACATTCGATTTTTTACGGGCGCAGGAAAATCGATTACAGGCTTTTTTCCGGTAATAGGAAAACCATGGAAATTTCGGTCCACCCTGACAGCTCTGTTATTGTAAAGGCACCCAAAAACTCTGATATCTCATTGATTGAGAACAAGTTGCAAAAAAGAGCAAGATGGATTCTCAGGCAGATAAATTATTTCAGGCAGTTTGATCCCAGGACACCGGCGCGTTGTTATGTAAATGGGGAATCTCACCTTTACCTCGGAAAGCGGTATCGCTTAAAACTGAAAAAGGATTCAAAGAATTTTGTGAAGATCTCGAGAGGTTTTTTCTATGTTCACTGCGCAGATACGAAAGATCCGCAGACTGTAAAAAGGCTTTTAAACAGCTGGTATCTGGAAAAAGCAAAAGTTCAATTTAAGGAGAGCATGGATCGATGCTGGCAAAAATTTTTTAATCATGACTCCGATAAGCCAGATCTTGCAATTAAAAGGATGAAAAAAAGATGGGGAAGCCTTTCAGAAAAAGAAATTATGACTTTAAATACAGAACTTATAAAAGCTCCAAAGGAATGTATTGATTATGTTGTGACACATGAATTATGCCATTTAAAATATCATAGTCACAACGCCGAGTTTTACAGGCTGCTTGATTCCTTAATTCCCGACTGGGAAAAGATAAAGCATAAGCTGGAACTTGGGATGGTGTAATAAGACAACGGATATGTTATGAAAAGCAAACCTCCCTGCACGGGTATATTCAAAAGACTTTATTGAGCTGCTTTTACATCAGCCATACACTAAAGCGCAGTTTCTGGTGGATGCAGGCCTTGTTCAGAGGCAGGCTGCCGCAGATTACCTTAAACGACTGGAAGATATCGGTATTCTAAACTCACATAAAATAGGAAGAGAAAATCTTTATCTCAATAAAAAACTATATGACATTCTTTCAAAATAATATGTCGATGTTGACGACATATTATTAAAACGTGTCGATATTTTGTGATTTTATCGACACGTTTTAAAGTGTTGTGCTTTTCTTATATTCTTTTTAGTTCCTGAATAACGCCCAGTTTATGTTTTTCTTCACCGAACTCAACATTTAGTAAGGGATGTATGCTATGAGCAAGACGGAAATATGAACAGGAATCTACGAGGATATTGCAGGCCATTGGAATATGTCTTCATATAATGTCTGGGCATCAACTGGTGAAAGGTTTAAAATGGTCTGCACAAATCCAACAGATTTTCTTTCAGCAATCAGAAATTCTTTTAAAGCTTTAAAAAAGGGGCTTTTAAATGCCTCGGTTGCAACGGAAAAATATTCCTTTGATGGCGCAGGCAAAGTAGTAAATAAGACATTCGCAATAGTAGAGTAATTATTCTGAAAATTTGTATTGGCTTTATAGATTAAGTTATCTGTTTCAAGATTGATTTTTTGCTTTCCTTCATTCTTGGCATACTTGTTAATCTCATAATAAACAGTTAATGGTGACACAACCAAATGCTCTGCCAATTCAATTATTCTACTCAATTGTGAAGGCTCGCTTGTTAACCTCCTTAATTGAATGTATTCTTCCTCTGCAAGTTCTGAATTGAAGAGTAGAGCTCCTGCGAACAAATCTGCAAAATCTTCCGCCTCATCACCTTTTAAATCGGGTGATTTCACATGACCAAGTTCATGGGACATCCAGAATTTAAAATCATGTATTTTACTGTCAAGATTCAAGTAAATCCATGTTGTCATTGATCTTGGTAAAAATATATGCAGAGCATTTTCATGATTTTTCTTATTTCCCCAGAATACGGGGATTAAAACAGCATGATGTTTATTAAAGAAATCGATCAAATCGGTAAATTCAATTTTTGTATCACTTGATTTACATATTTCTTTTCTTACAGCCCTTGCAGCATCCTGCACATACTCATAATCCAAATTAGGTTCTTTTAAAGATGGTGGTAGTGATAAATTATCAAAAGGTAGATATGGTACAAGGCTGTTCAAAAGATAGCCTTTATCCTTTGCTTCTTCGATGTAATCTTCTGATATGTTATGTCTGCCTTTTTTTCTGAATGCGACAACAGGCTCGTTAGATGTGTCTTCTTTGATAACTAACTCATTAAAAGAAAGTTTTAAAAGTTGAGCAAGTTTTAATAATTTACCAGGCCGCGGGAATTTATTATTTTTAAACCATTGTGATACTGTCTCTCTCGAAACATCCAATGCTTTAGCTATCTCGGCTTGAGACAGGCCAAGCGTTTCAATCTTTTGCTCAATGTTTTTTAGGTTGAGCATTTTTTCTTCCCCCAAAAAATTCCCATGTTTAAAAATAATGAATTTGTCAACTTTTGTCAACTTTAATCTTGGCAATTGTAACACGAAAAGACCTTTTGTTTTTGTATCTTCTGCTAATATGGAAAAACATCGGATTGTTTCATTTATTAAAACACACCTGATATGCACTGATTTTAGCAAAAAAAGTGCATATTTTAAAAACATGCACTGGAGTAGTGCATGTTGAAAATTATCAAGGCATGCCCAAAAAATAAGAAAAAATGGATATGTTTAAGCTACAAAAAATTATCCCCCGGATTTTTCTTCCTTTTTTAACAGCCTGTATGTTTCTTCATAGATGCAGGCCCTTGGTCCAAGTGCAACTATCTGTATCTCTTTTTTGTCTACAACTTGATATACAATCCGGAATTTATCTCCTGCTGAATTAGAAGAAATATTAAAAAATAATGCTTCTTTTAAATAAGGAAGAACGCTATGGATTGTACTTCAAAATAAAAATTGAACAACATAAAAAGGACAATCGGCATGAAAAAAAACAATATAATGATAGAGATAATGGATCAATATCCAAGTTTAATAAAGGTGGGGTTATAATCGGCTTTATTTTTATAGCAACAGCCATTCTTGAGCTTATACATAGTAGAGGCCACTCTATGTTTGAGAATTTCATTATTATCGGAGTGGTTCTGGTGGCCCGGTCATTTACACCTCCTTTTCCACCATTCTCTTTTGATCGGGGTATTTTTACATTTGTCGGTGCGTTATTCTTATCTTTAGTCATAGTAGCTCTTGGGAGTGGAGTGAAAATAGGGTTTTTCTGGATAATATATGCATTGTTATCAACCTTTTTCCTGTACATAGGTTGTCAACCTCCACGTGAAAAGAAGGATTTGTTTTCAGAAACGGATATTGACACATTTAAAGAGAATCTTGAGCAAACTGAGAATAGTAATGATAGTGATGAATAATGAAAGAAGAGGAATGAAAGCAACTGTGTCCAAAATTCTTAAAGAATATAAAAGCAAAGGTGTCGCGTCCCGGTTAATCAAACACAAAACGGGTTTGACAGGATAAATCTTGACATTTGACAGATCTGTGAAATAGCGGTCGCACTTCAAAATATCGATTGGGTTGTGCCTGTGAATGTATTTTATATAAGCTTATATGGATAGGTTTTAGGTGCTTTGAATATAGGGAATAGAAATCATGAAAGAAGAAAATAATCATTCTGAAATCATCCTCTATAAAACCGACGACAGCCGGATAAAGGTGGATACTATTTTCCAGAATGAAACTATATGGCTGACCCAGGCACTGATGTCGATACTGTAAGCATTGTGATTTACTTATTGCCCATAAACATGATGTTGAACATATATTGACAAGGATGTTTATGCAATTAGATCCGGATTCTATTGGAAATGAGTACCTGATTATCGGGACGGTTGAAAAAAAGGCTTGGCGTGAAAATATGAAAAATCCAAAAGGACCGGCCGATATACTTACTCAATTACATGATTTTAAAATAGTTTTATCGGAAATCCGGATGACTCAACCGGGCTGGTACGCACCAGGACAAAAACCAAGGGTTTGGGAACCTCCGCAATCAGTCGAATGGATTAGAACCAGGAGATTTGGAAATGATTGAACGATATTATCTTTTGAAAATACATATGCTTCATATCGAACCGGAAATCTGGCGGCGTTTTGTGGTGCCGACCAGTATCACACTGGACAGGCTTCATTGAAATAGGGGTCGTATTTCAAAATATCAATTGAGTTGCCATATTGGTGTATAATTACTTGAATCAGCGGCTTTAAAATGATCGGAGCAGGTTCCCAATGTCTGTCTTAATCCCAAAACATGGGGGCTATCGAAAATTGAAGAGCTTTCAGATAGCCCAACTGGTTGCAGATGAAGTGGCATCGTGGGTCTGGGAGGTTTCTAAAAAGTGTGGACAATATGGACGAAGTGGGCAAAGTGGACTTGCTCCGAAGGAGAGTTTATTATCCACAAAGTCCTCGGTGTCCACTTTGTCAACCAGAGTATTTCCTGGACTTTCGGCAAATGCTGCACTGGTGTTAATTACTGTGGCATGTTCTCTCCTTGACCGGCAGGTGGAACGGTTGGCCCTGGATTTTGAAAATGAAGGTGGCTTTACAGAAAGGCTTTACAGGGTCCGCAGTGAAAAGCGGAGAAAAAGATGAAAAACAAGACTCGTAGAGAGGGACATGTTTAATAATCCAAGAACAGGAGATATAGTGTCACATGCCTCGCTTCGAATAGATCCCTACAGTTTGAAATTCTGAAACGCGAAAAATGGGACAGTCTTTGATGTAATTTTTAGACGGAAGGTTAATAGAGACTGCCTTCACAGCCAAAAGGTTATGGCAGGCTATCAGGTCTGGAAAGGATTGATTATACGGATATGGTTCACTTCAAACAGATAGAGGCCAGTACAATTTTTACAATAGGGCACTCAAGCCTGGATATGGAGTCTTTTATTAGATTATTAAAGGGCAATTACATCGATATAGTTGTTGATGTGCGGTCTAATCCTTATTCCAGATATGCTCCTCAATTCAGTAAAAACAACATACAGGATGCCATGGAAACAAAATCTATAAAGTACCTCTTTTTTGGAAAAGAACTGGGTGGAAAACCATCGGGCCGGGAATATTATGATTCCAGGGGTTATGTCTTATATTCAAAGATCGCTGACTCTCTATCGTTTAAGGAAGGAATAAAGAGATTAGTAAAAGGTGTCAAGGCATATCGTATTGCATTAATGTGCAGTGAAGAAAATCCCGCAAACTGCCATCGAATGCTTTTAATCGGCAGAGTACTTGCTGATAATGGAGTAAAAACTCTGCACATAAGAAGTGACGCAAGAATACAATCAGATGATGATGTGATCGATGAAAGTAATAAACTTAAAAAGAGGAATAGCCAGCAGCAACCGTTCAGAGAGATAGATAAGCCGAACTGGAAAGAGGCATCACCGGAACGACGCCGCATACCTGAAAATTGACGTGTTTAAGCTGCGATGCTATATATATCGAAAAATTGAGAAAAACAGAACGTAAACAGAAAGCGGCAGAACAATATGCGACCGGTTATCGAACTTCTTAATCATAATGATTTCTTGAAAAACCTTTTTGAATCACTTCCGTGCGGCGTTTTGATAATGGATAAGGAACGAAGAGTTCACGCCGTCAACAATACTATTGAGAGGACATTCGGGATCAGGCTGTCCGAAGTTGTCAACAGGCGAGGCGGGGAGATACTGAATTGTGTCAATGCCTTCAACACGGAACAGGGCTGCGGATATTCCGATGAATGCAGTGAATGCAAAATACGTCAGACCGCTCTCGAAGCTGTTTCAGGAAGGAAAATAGAAAGAACCAGGGCCAGGACGAATCTTTATATCAATGGCGTTGAAACTAACCTTGATTTCCTTGTGAGTGCAGCACCCCTGGAGCATGACGGCGAACGCCTTGCCATAGTCATTCTTGAAGATATTACAGAACTCAATGAATTAAAAAAGCGATTAAAGGCCGAAACAAGTTTTGCCGGGATTATAAGCCGTGATGCGGTCATGAATGATCTTTTCAGGACAATCAGTGATGTTGCGGACGTAAATGTGCCGGTACTTATTCAGGGTGAAAGCGGTACGGGAAAAGAGCTGGTTGCCTCAGCAATACACAGTGAAGGAGCCCGCTCAGGCAAACCATTTGTTCCTGTCAATTGTGCGGCACTTCCCGAAGGCATACTCGAAAGCGAACTCTTCGGCCATGTTAAAGGCGCTTTTACAGGCGCCATAAAGGACAAAAAGGGCAGATTTGAACTTGCTGACGGCGGAACACTTTTCCTTGATGAAATAGGCGAACTTCCGAAAACAGTACAGGCAAAGCTGTTGAGGGTGCTGCAGGAAGGCCGGTTTGAAAGGGTTGGGGCAGAAAGATCCAAAAAGGTCGATGTCCGGATCATCAGCGCCACAAACAGCGATCTCAAGATGGAAATAAAAAAAGGTAATTTCAGGCAGGATCTTTACTATCGTCTGGCCGTTGTCCCTGTTTTCCTTCCGCCCCTTAAAAAACGAAAGGAAGATATTCCCCTGCTTATAGATCATTTTCTCAATCTCTTCACAGAGGATGGCAGAACCTATAAAGCAGGCATTTCGGACAGGACCATTGCCCGAATGATGGATTATCCATGGCCCGGGAATATCAGAGAACTTCAAAGCGCCATACGTTTTGCCCTTGTGAAATCAAGGGGAAGAAGAATCCATCCCCACCATCTTCCCAACGAGCTTCAGGAATGGCAGGATGAACGCCCATCCAGAGGCCCTTCAAAAATACTGGACATAGACAGTGTCAGGGATGCCTTGGAAAAAAGCGGAGGAAACAAGGCCAGGGCAGCCAGGATTCTGGGTGTCGGCCGGGCAACCCTTTATCGTTTCCTCATGGATTTTCCCGGTGTCTCATGATACAATACTGTCTCATATTAATATTTGAGTCATGTCAGGCTTGATAAAAAATACTTAATTTTATTTCAAAAATAAATTATCCACCTGATTTCTATTCTCACCAGATGTCTGTATCTTGTTAATATGCTGTTTTTTTAAAGTTTTTTTAAAACGTAATGCGCGGTATTTATAAGGCCGTAACTGATCTCCCCTAAGTCCCCGGCAGGGATTCCGCTTAATTGATCAGTTTTGGGATTAAATGTGTCTCAGGTTTGTTTTTCACATTTAAAAGGCTCGATTTTTTGTTAGGCCTCAACATGCTGATTTTATACCGATTATTAATTCAATCAGATATTACCGGGTTTTGGCACACATATTGATGTTATAAAGGGAAATAAAACCATAAGGTGCCATTTATGAAGCCATGTGATGAAAGTATTCAAAAAGTAATAGAACTGGCAGACGAAATGCTGATTATTTCGGATGAGGGTGATGCTGTGAGAGAGGATACTAACTGCGGGGTTCTTTACGGGGTGGTAAGGGATTCTGCCTTCAGGATAAAAAAAATGGCAGAAACGGAAAGGAATGCCCATATAAAAAAGGGCTGGTGGAAATAGAATAGATTACAGGAGGAGTGAATGTCTGAACCGGAAGATATGTGGCAATGCCAGACAACTAATTGCGGATATATTTACGATCCTGACAGGGGTGACAGAAAAGGAAAGATCCAGAAAGGCACAAGGTTTGAAGATCTTCCTGACGACTGGAAATGTCCTGTCTGCGGCGCGAGTAAAAAATGCTTTAAGCCTTTGGCCGGAGAAGGATCTGTGATTGATGAAGCATGTTAACAATATTTTAACAATGGTATTTCTTGACACTAACCATTATATGATTACTAGTTTTATTTATTAATATCGATTCTTATTTTCATTAAACATAAATCAGGTAACAAATCTATGGAGGGTAATATGGGAAGTTTGAGAGGGACAAGGACTGAAAAAAATCTGCTTACCGCCTTTGCCGGGGAATCGCAGGCCAGAAACCGGTATACATATTTTGCCAGTCAGGCTAAAAAAGACGGTTATGAGCAGATGATGTTCATTTTTGAAGAAACTGCAAATCAGGAAAAGGAACATGCAAAAAGGCTTTTCAAGTTCCTTGAAGGCGGCGAAGTTGAAATCACGGCAGCTTTCCCGGCAGGTGTAATAGGCAGCACACTTGATAACCTTAAGGCCGCTGCTGCCGGTGAAAATTATGAGTATACGGAAATGTACCCCGGATTCGCAAAAATAGCCCAAGAAGAAGGCTTTGGTGAAATTGCCGAGGTCTTTAGCAATATTGCAATAGCGGAAAAACAGCATGAGAAACGCTATAATGATCTTATTGCGAATATTGAAAACGACAGGGTCTTTAAAAAAGATGAAGAAGTTGTCTGGCGCTGCAGAAACTGCGGATTCCTGTACACCGGAACCGAAGCCCCTGAAGAATGTCCTGCATGCGCACATCCCAGGGCCCACTTTGAGCTGCTTGGTGAAAATTATTAATATTATTCATTGAAAGGAATATAAAATGCCTGAGCGCACCGGAATTATTACAATGCATGGTAATCCGCTTACTCTCCTGGGAAGTGAGATAAAGACAGGGGATGCTGCACCGGATGCAACACTCCTTGATAATGATTTAAACCCGGTTAAGATTTCATCATACAGGGGCAAGGTATGCGTAATTTCATCAGTTCCATCCCTTGATACCCCTGTCTGTGATATTGAGACCAGAAGGTTCAACAAGGAGGCGGAAGAACTTGGAAAGGACGTGATCATCCTGACAGTAAGCATGGATCTCCCCTTTGCCCAGAAAAGGTGGTGCGGTGCTGCGGGAGTGGACAGGGTAATTACGTTATCCGATCACAGGGATGCATCATTCGGTAATGCATACGGGATGCTGATAAAGGAACTTCGCCTGCTTGCAAGGGCTGTTTATGTACTGGATCGCAAAGGCATCGTCAGATACATTCAGATCGTGAATGAATTGTCAAAAGAGCCCGATTATGCAAAGGTGATTGAAGAAATAAAAAAGCTGGTTTGATATAAAACATCAACAAACAAAAACTATATTAAAAGGAGAAAAGACAATGGCACAAAGATATGAAATTTATAAATGTGAGGCATGCGGAAATATAGTTGAGGTATTGACCGGTGGTGGCGGCGAGTTGGTTTGCTGCGGTGAGCCGATGAAGCTGTACGTGGAGAACACGGTTGATGCAGCAAAGGAAAAACATGTACCAGTAATAGAGAAAGTCGATGGCGGATACAAGGTGCGTGTGGGAAGCGTGGCGCATCCCATGGAAGCAAAACATTATATAGAATGGATAGAAATTATAGCGGACGGTAAGGCATACAGGCAGTTCCTGAGTCCGGGCGATTCACCGGAGGCCGTATTCATGATTGACGCAGCCAAGGTTACTGCCAGGGAATACTGCAATTTGCATGGATTATGGAAGGCATAACAAATAAATTTAGTTTCCGAAAATAGTTTATGGATAAGCACTGGCTAAGCGCGTGGAGGTAGACTTACATGGCAAAAGTCCTTATAGTATATGCCACTCGAAGCGGTGAAACCGCCGAAATTGCAAAACTTGTTGCAGAAGGAATAAGATTTACCGGAGCTGAAGTAAAAATCGTCGATGTTTCGGAGATTAAAAAAGAAACCGATCTTAATGGGTATGACGGTTATCTGTTCGGTTCGGCTACCTACCATGGCGACATGATGCAGAGCATGAAAACCATGCTTTTTCTGGCGGAAAAGGCAGACCTCGAAGGGAAGGTCGGCGGTGCCTTCGGCGCGTTCGGATGGAGCGGGGAGGCCCCTGATCGTATCTTTGATACTATGAAGCATATTTTCAAGATGGATATGGTCAAGATACCCCTGCGCCTGAAATCCGGCTCACTTGGCGGAGGCAGACAGATGGCACAGGATTATGGCCGTGATATTGGTAAAAAACTCTAAATGAATAACACAGAAAAGAGGAGATCTGTTATGACCACACCACAACATTGTCCCGGGTTTAATGATATAAAAAATCTCAAGTCATTTATCTGCAAGTGTCCCGATTGCGGAAAGGAAAAGGAAATATTTTCCGATGAATTCAACAGGACTCATATCTGTTCGGAGTGCAAGAAGGAAATAGATTTTACCAAGTGCACCCTCGAATCAGAAGCCTGATTTTTAAGCAAATGGTGATAGAATGATGAAATTTGAATACAGGATTACAAAACACCCGGCAGATAATTTTAAACACATAGGTTTTTTCTGTACAGATCACGGGGAATGCAATATTGAGCAGTTACCCGACGATCAGCTTTCCGCCCTTGGCAGCGTACTCAATGAAAACGGCGCCCGGGGATGGGAGCTTGTGCAATTGAGTTTCGGCAGTGACGGGGTTATAGCCTTTTGGAAAAGGGAGATGGTATAAAACCGGATTATGTAGAGTGTAAGGGGTCCGGAAAAAGGGGGGCAATCTTAACGCTAAGGAGAACATGGTACATGGATAATGAAAAAAAAAGAAATTAACAAGCAGGTAATATTGAATATAAAGGATGCAACATCCTGTGAAGCAACTGCACAGATGTTAAGAAAAGCCGAGAGAGACGGAGTTGAAACAGCCTTCCACAGGGCTGCATCAATGAGGGCCTGTCCCATTGGCGCTGACTCTGCCTGCTGCAAGCACTGCTCCATGGGACCCTGCAGGCTGGTATCAAAGGATCCCTATGGAAAAGTCGGTGTATGCGGTGCAACAATTGACACCATACAGGCCAGAAATTTTGGCAGAATGGTGGCAAGCGGAGCCGCTGCCCATACAGATCATGGGATGAGTATGCTGGATCTTTTCAGAGAAGTTGTCAGTGGAAAAATCAAAGAATACACAATAAAAGATTCTTTCAAACTTGAGGCTGTCGCAGAGGAAATAGGCATTGATGTAAAAGGCAGAAATGTCGAGGATATTGCTATGGACCTTTACAAGGAGCTTGAAAGAACCTACACACAGGTTGAAGGTGAAATCCCCTTTGCCAAAAGAGTTCCTGCAAAGACCCTCGAAACATGGAGAAAGCACGGCGTCGTGCCCAGAGGTGCGATGAGGGAAATAATGGAACTTATGCATCGGACTCACATGGGTGTGGACCAGGATTATGAGAACATAACCAAGCAATGCAGCCGGACAGCACTTTCGGACGGATGGGGCGGTTCAATGGTTGCAACAGAAATATCCGATATCCTGTTCGGGACACCTACGCCGGTAAGAGCTGAAGTCAATATGGGATGCCTCAAGGAGAACGAGGTAAATATAATAATACACGGGCATGAACCCAATCTTTTTGAATCCATGCTTGCTTCAGTAAGCGATCCCGGCCTCATCCAGGCAGCAAAAGATGCAGGGGCCGAAGGCATCAACCTTGTGGGTATGTGCTGTTCAGGCGCAGAAATGCTTTCACGGCATGGCATTCCCCATGCGGGTAACTTCATGTCAACAGAGGCTATACTTGTAACAGGTGCTGTTGACGCGATGGGAGTAGATGTACAGTGCATAAAACAGGGGCTTGCCAGGGTTGCTGAGTGTTATGGGACTAAGCTCTTCACCACAAATCCGAGATGTCATATAGAAGGCGTCGAACACATAGAATTTCATGAGCATTCACCAAGGGGGTGTACTGACAGCATAGTGGAAAGTGCTATCATCAGATATAAAAACCGCAATATGCCCATTGAGATCCCCAATATCAGGAATACCGGCATACACGGTTTTTCACATGAGTATATCAATTACATGCTCGGCGGCACCTTCAGGGGGTCATATACACCGCTTAATGACAATATCATAAACGGAAGGATAAGGGGTGTGGCAGGAGTCGTGGGCTGCACCAATCCCAGGGTGAAGCAGGATTATGTGCATGTTGAGCTTGTCAAGGAACTGATAAAAAATGACGTCCTGGTTGTACAGACCGGTTGTTCTCAGATTGCCCTGGCAAAGGCCGGATTATACACGCCCGAGGCCGCCCATCTTGCCGGACCGGGATTAAGCGAGGTATGTGAAACGGTAGGTATGCCGCCGGTACTAGGGCTTGGTTCATGTGTTGACAACAGCCGTATACTTATCGCGTGTTCCGAAATGGTAAAGGTAGGAGGACTTGGTGAAAGTATAGCTGATCTTCCTGTTGCCGGTGCTGCTCCCGAATGGATGAGTGAAAAGGCTATCTCCATCGGACAGTATTTTGTAGCCTCCGGCGTATACACCATTTTTGGTGTAACCTATCCCATCATTGAAGAAACCAAGTTTCATAAACTGCTTTTCGGCGGTCTTGAGGAGATGGGCTTCGGGAAATGGGGCTTTGCAGTAGATCCCTATGAAATGGCCCATATGATGATCGACCATATAGATAAAAAGCGAAAGGCACTTGGGATCGACAAGGCAAGGGACAGGGTACTCATGGATATGGCCGACAGACAGAAGCTGGATTCAGCGGCGTAAGACGGGTAAAAATACAGTTGATATAATGGTTGTTACAACATAAAATCTATGGAAAACATAAATAAGGAGGAAGAGTAAATGGATAAATATGAGTGTACGGTATGCGGTTATATATATGATCCTGCAGATGGAGACCCTGATAATGGGATAGACCCCGGAACATCATTTGAAAGTCTTCCGGACGACTGGACCTGCCCTGTATGCGGTGCTTCAAAAAGTCAGTTCGAGAAGGCCTAGATAAACCCCTCTCAATGATCATTTCAAACAGCTCCCTGTTTTCAGGGGGCTGGGAAATGATATTTTATTGTCTAAAAAGGAATTGTCATGAAACCCCTGGAAATAGCAAAAGATATTTACTGGGTAGGCGCCAAGGACTGGAACATACGTGATTTTCACGGTTATTCCACCTACGACGGAACTACATACAACGCCTACCTGATATTGGATGAAAAGGTAACCCTGATAGATGCTGTAAAAAAAGAATTTGCGCCGGAACTTTTAAACAAGATAAAGCAGATAATAGACCCCAAAAAGATAGACTATGTCATAAGCAATCATACTGAAATGGATCACTCCGGAGGACTTCCAAGGGTCATGCACGCTATAGGAGAGGACAAGCCCCTCTTTTGTTCCAAGGTCGGGCATAAAAACCTTGCCATGCATTATCCCAACACGTGGAATTACCGGCCGGTTGAAAACGGCGGCGAACTTAAACTGGGCAAGAGGACCCTTTCCTTTATGGAAACGCGCATGATCCACTGGCCTGACAGCATGTTTACATATGCAGTTGAGGATCAGATACTTTTTTCCAGTGACGGTTTCGGCCAGCATTATGCCGGGATAAATATGTTTGATGACCAGGTTTCTGATGACATAATCATGCCCCATGCGAAAAAATATTTTGCAAATATCCTTTTACTGTATGCCCCCCTTATTCTTAAACTTTTGGAAACGGTAAAGGAATCCGGTCTTCAGATAAAAATGATCTGCCCGGATCATGGTATTATCTGGAGAAAAGATCCGTTAAAAATTGTAAATGCATACGCCCAATGGTGTAATCAGGAGCCTAAAAGAAAAGCGGTTGTTGTATATGACAGTATGTGGCATTCAACCGAAAAAATGGCGTTGGCAATAACTGACAGCCTTGGCGAAGAAGGTGTTGATACCAAACCCATGCACCTGAGGAAATGGCATCGCAGTGACATAATGACCGAAGTTCTTGATGCCGGAGCGGTAATTGTAGGTTCGCCTACCCTTAATAATAATATCTTCCCTACCCTGGGGGATTTCCTGGCTTATTTTAAAGGGCTTAAACCGAAGAATAAAGTCGTAGCAGCCTTTGGTTCCTTTGGGTGGAGCGGTGAAGCGGTAAAACTCATAAACAATGTCTTTGAAGAAATGAAGCTGGATATTGTTGACCCCGGCATCAGGTCAAACTATGTGCCGGATGAAGATGCACTCAGCGCCTGTTATGCACTGGGTAAAAAGATAGCGGAGAAACTGCCGCGATAAATTTTTTAATGCCTGAAACCCAAAAAAAACAAAAATGCCCTGATTGTGATTACTGCCAGATGTGCAGTGAAAGCCGTTGCAGGCTGTGCAGAAACACGAAGACCCGATGCAGGAAATCAGAGCTGGGATCGGCATTCACATTCGGTGAGTATGAGGAATGGCGAAAAACACATTGTAATGAAAAAAATACCTGTAATTGATATTGGAAAATGTACGGACTGTGAGTCATGCCTTGCAATGTGCCCTGAGGTATTCAGGAAAAATAAAGAAACAGGATTGATAGAGGTAGAGGATCTCCCTGGTTATCCTGAGGAACTCGTTGATCAGGTTATCAGTATCTGTCCCGCAGACTGCATAAGCTGGGAGGAAATCTGATCACAGGAAATCATGGTTGAAACAAAAAAAGACTCTCTCCGGTCACTGAAAAAACAAACCCTTGCGATTCTTGAATCTTCAGGTGGCTATCATGATCTATTGGTTTTATCAGGCTGGTCTTTGCTGCGGATAATCAATGCCCTCTGCTCTTTTCTGTATCATAAAAATCCCGTTATAAAATGGAATGCGGTAACTGCGTTCGGGTCGGCGGTTTCAAGCCTGGCTGATACAGATATTGAGTCGGCGCGAAATATCATCAGAAGGCTAATGTGGAATCTCAATGATGAATCGGGCGGTATCGGCTGGGGAAGCGTTGAAGCCATGGGTGATATACTTGCAAAAAACCCTGCGCTTGCCAGGGAATACTGGCCCATTCTGCTTTCCTATGCACGGGAAGATGGTAATTTTCAGGAAAATGAACAGATGCAGCGGGGGGTCCTCTGGGCTATTGGCAGGCTTTGCCAGGTACGACCGGAGATGCCGGGAGATACTGCAGCAAAACATATTATGCCGTTCCTGGGTTCGGCTGACGCCCATGTCCGCGGGCTCGCCGCACGGGTCATGGGATGTCTGAAGGCAGAGGAATCAAGGCCCGTGCTTGAGCAGTTGAACGCGGATGAATCTGCCATCCGGATATTTCATGGAGATAACATCATTGATACACGGGTAAAAGACCTTGCACAGGAGGCACTTATTCGTATAGAAAAGGATTAGTTTAAGGTACATCACCAGCTAACAATCTGTGTTTGTATGTAAAGTTCAGGATATGATAGACTGGCTGGAGTCAGAAAAAGATAACGAGAAATAATTTCAAACCCAAAGGAGAAGCAATATGGAAAATCACGATCCCGTAAAACTATATACACTCAGTACATGCAGTCATTGTAAAGCTACCAAGCAGTTTCTGAACGAATGCAAGATAAAGTATGACTTTACGGATGTGGATGTACTTCAGGGAGAGGAAAGAAAAGCGGTTTTGGATGACATAAGAAAGATAAATCCAAAATGTTCATTTCCGACTATTATAATCGGCGACAGGGTAATAGTCGGTTTTAAGGAAGATGAAATAAAGGAGGCGCTGGGATTATGACAAAGGAAGAGCTCTATAATATGCTGAAAAAGGCACAGGAGGCCAAGGGTTATTATTTCAGCAATGACATGACAAGGGTAATGGAACTGATGGATGCCCTGATTGCAAACAAGGATCGTTATGGCTACATGTGCTGCCCCTGCAGGCTTTCATCCGGTAACAGGGAACAGGACGCCGATATCATCTGCCCCTGCGCATACAGGGAAGAGGATGTAAAGGAATTCGGAAGCTGTTACTGCAACCTATATGTAACAAAGGACTGGAATGAAGGTAAAATCCCCCACGCATATGTCCCGGAAAGGAGACCTCCTGAAAAAATGGGTTTTTAATTTTTATAGCTTAAATGAAGCAGGCTTTTAAGTCATAGATCCCCAGCAAAGCCGGAGGTCTATGACTTCGAATCAGTCATAAATCCCTGCCTACTTAACTCCCTCAAAAACCGAATCAAAGAAGAGCTCCATCTGCCTGCATTGATAAACACCATATTTCTTAAATGTGGCCTTTGTTGCCTCATCGGGCTTCCAGTCAAAGAATGCGTGGCTTGCACCCCCGACCTGCACATACTCGACCCTCTGGCCTGCCTTTACAAGCGCATCCATATATGCCTTTACGGAGTCATCCGTGATTAATGGATCTCTGCTTCCGCGGGTAAGATAGTGAGGAATTGCGCGTACCTTTGCATCCGGTATGTTTTTTATCGGTGATATTGCATCTTTTCATGTTTCGTCCGCCCCGGGATCATCAGAATAGGTTTTCAGAAAATCGCCGCCAAAAACACCATAGCTGGGTGCCACAGCCTTAACTGAAGACATGATTTCGTTTCTCACATACTCAACGCTCCTGCCTTTGGGAATATATGAGGGCATAAATTCAAAAACACCCGGTGTTTTACCGAATCCGCCATTACCGATTTTGTCTGCCATGTCTACGGCAGCAGCACATAGATGCCCGCCAGCGCTGTCACCA